>JAYTRC010000062.1:0-8455 GCA_043746355.1 Lacisediminihabitans sp.
GTCGCCTATCTATCAGCCGCTGCTAAATGCTGGCGTCGAGAGGGCATCTGCTGCGGTGCCGAACCACGCGCAAAGACCCCATAGCCATCGGGTCATCCCGACCCTTGGCAACGTTGGGTCGACCAGCGGTAGCGACGAAGCGTTGGACCTTCTTACTGAGGCGCTCAGTCAGAGGAAGGACAACGCGACAAAGCTGAGGGCCTCCGGTGTCGAACTGCGACATCTGTTCGTCTGGCTCGACGACGACACCCGCTTCGACATCGCGCGTCCGCTCAGCCGCGAAGCGCCGTCGTGGCGTGATAGAGGATTCGGCCTGCCCTCAACGCCACCGGCACTGGATCCCGCGATCACCAACCTGTGGGTTGTGCATGAACAATCGCGACGGTGCTGGTTTTGGGACGGGCAAGCCTGGCGAGAACTCCGCGACCTCTGAGTGCTCAGCGCCACCGGGCGCTCCCAAGGTCGATCTTACGACTCGCATGCGATACGCCCAGTGAAGTGTGTATGGGATGGCAGCGATTACCACTTGGACTCTCTGGCGCCGCTGCCCGGGATGGGCAGAAGCGCTTCCCAGATTGAGGGACAGCTCGTGCTCGAGCCCCCCCCGACCTGTCAATATCGCTGGTTGCCGCTGTCGACGCGATCTGCCCTGTGACCGGCGGAGGTCGCTCGGCTCGACTCGGACAGATCGCTACGGGTACGTGACCTCGCCCATCCTGTAGATCGGCGGTTAGAAGCCGCCGCAGAGCGATACACTCATCGCGTCGCATCGCCACTCTTCAGTGACGCGCTGGTCTCGTTTGGCCCCGACCTCGAACTCACCGGTGACGAAGTGATTGTGGCCAACGATGCACCCGACCGTCGGTGGTCCACATGGAAAGGCGGAGGGTGATGTTTAGGGCTGAAGAAGAGCACGCGAGACGCATGCTCTCGGGGGAGCTCGGAGTGGAGTTTCGACTCTCTGACGACGGCTCCAAGCCGAGCATGCCCGACCTTGTATCTGTCGACGGGAAGCACGTCGCGGAAGTCATTACGACCACTCTGCCTGCCGTCCGTGAAGCGGAACAACGCCTGGATCCGGTGGCTGAGCCGAGACTGCCCCACTGTGTATGGGCGATAATTCCATACACGAGGTTGGGCGGTGTCGCCAAAGATGTGCGCAACAAAATCACAGCGGACGTCCTTTGGTGGACTGTGGAGGCGGGGTGCGAGTATCACTGGTCATCGCGCGATGAGCGGTGGTTTCTCCAAGGGGTCGATCCCGCGCCGATCCTCGGACTTGGGTCCTACGACGATGGGGTCAGAGTGTTGTGTGTTCAGCGCTGCGAGCATTCGGAGGTTGAGCCTCATCAGATTAGGTGGTCTGTGGGGCATGAGCCGTCACCTGATGATCCGTGGAAGTTGATTCGGAAATCGCTGCGCGTCGTCGACAAGGAGCAACATGGCGGCGTTCAGGCCCTCGCCGAGAAGCTGAACGGGTACCCAAACCAGCACCTCGTGATGTACCCGTTCGGTCCGCCAGGGAATGTGACGGCAGCGTTGAGTCGCTATGTGCCGCCGTCGAATCCGGGCGACCTATTGCTACCGCAGTTGAATCCGCCGCTTGGCGACATTCATCTTTGGCTCCCGTACCAGTACGGGAATCGCGATGTCGTAGAGGGAATGCACGTATGTAGCGGACATTGGGCGAAGTTCGGGACGGCGCTTCCAAAGCTGGACCTGTCCTCCCCACTTCGGAACCTCCATTACGGGGACGCCTAGGCTTGTGAGCTAAAACGAAACAAACCGGGGTGCACTTTCTACTGCGCGACGAGGAAACAACATTGCAAATTGCACCCGCACCGGCTGGAACCTGACCCAGAAGGCCTAACGGTCGTTGCCTCGAAGTCTTGGTCTTTGTGTATCTGCCAGCGTTTCCATCTACGTGTTTCCAGGCTCAGTGACTCGGGATGATGATTTGTGGAGCGGATGGCTGCGGGTGGGGGCTTTACGTCCAGGTGATCCGTAACCACGCGGGCTCGCCAGGTAGTCGGGCGCGGACGTCTCCACCCCTGGCGTTGTCGAGTTCGCCAAGCTCGATGACGCGTTCGAGGAACCCCAAAAAGTCAAGATAGTTGAGATCGTTTCGGACGGCCGGATCAAGCCTGTTGTAGAGAACTTCGGGGTGGAGGGCGAGCCCTTCTATCCCGAAGGCGGCTTGCTGCAGCGGGATAAGCAGCTCACGATCGGCTCGATTGAGGCGAACTCGTTCGATGTCCACGAGGAACGGGAGAACGACCGGAAGCAGTTGTAAAGGGATTTGGTCGGCTCCCACCGTCGCGAGGGCGCCCCCGACGATCACTGCGGCAAGGACTGTGCGGGCGACCGAGGCGCTGAGATTGATGCGCCATCCGCCGGGTCGCATATGGAGTTCACCCGGGTTGTTTTCCGCGGCACCGACGAAGATGTCTTCGCAGAGATCTGCCAGGTACTTTCCGGATTCGATGCCGAGGGGGAGGAGAAGGGAGTCGATCAACCAGTCACGTTCGATCTCGTCTGGAATCGTGAGCGCGTCGAGGTCGGCCTTTAGGTCGGTGGCGGTAGTCATTGAGTGTCCCCGGAGGTGAAGGCGAAGAGGCGTTCTTCCAACAGGATATGTGCTGTGGTGAATCGCACGAGTGCTTCATCGCCAAGGGTATCGTCGCGGCGTATTTTACCTTGAAGCTCTGGTGATTCGGCGAACCATAGCGAGAGCCCAGAGCCGTAGAGGCGGCTGACGGGCGCCAGATAGATACGTGACGTCTGAGCGGCGTCGAGCCGGAATAGCAGTACCCGCACCATTCCGACGCGAGATTCGACTCCGATGATCGAGTAGCGAAGCGTGAGGTCTGGCTTGCTCAGCCACCCGCGCAGATTGACCGAGGGACGCAAATCGCAAAGGACGCCTGCCTGGTGATGTCCGAGCAGAGATTTCCACTGTTCGTGCACTGTGTCGTCGGCGAGCGAGGACATTGCGATGCTCACGACGACGGGGGCTGTGGCGGTGAGTGCCGCGGGATCGGACTCGGTTACTTCGAGCAACTCGACGGTGCCGTCCTCACGTTGACAGCGAAGGACTGCGAGATGAGCCGCGGTACTGAATTTGCCGCTGATGAGACTGTATTGGTCGAGCAGGTTCTGTCGGGGTCGGATTGCGAGGAAGAGGTGCCTGCGTCCTTCGTCGCCTGCTCGCAGTTCACCCAACGGGGTACTGAGCGGCAGCACAACAGCGGGTGGCGGATCCTCGAGGACTAGCGTCTCGGATTCGACTGACATCAATGCAACGAACGAAGATGGCATCTCATCGGCTCCGGCAGGGATGCCGAGTCGGTCGCGTAGTTGGCGCACAGTCGGGATATGCCCGTCGTAGGGGAGCGTTGTGCAGCCTTCCCGCTCGAGTAGCTCGCGGCACCATTTATAGGCGCGGCTGTTGAGGTCGCCCCACTCCGGGTCGTTGTCATCGGCGAAGCGTTCGGGGCTCAGGTCGTCTGTGTCGCCCGACCAGTCCGCCAATGGCCCCCAGCCGTGCTTCTTGAGCGCCTCCTCGAGTCGGAGCAACCGGCTGTCGGGTCGCATCGACCGGTCAAGCATTCCTGGCTGGATCGATGAGTGCTCGACGTCGTCAAATAGGCTCGCAAGCCCTGCTGGTTGCATGCACGCTCGCGCGATGGCTTGCGTGGCGTGCATGGCAAGGTACGGTCCATGCACGGCGCTGACGCGCAACTCTGCGCGCTCCAGATAGCGGGCGTACACGGGGAAAGTCTGTCGCAACGTCTCCGCAGTCCATCCAGCAGGCACGGCAGACATCCACGTTGCGAACTCTTCATGCACGCGAGTTGAACCGCGTTGGATGGTCAGTGCACTCTGGAGGCCCGACTCGTCCAGGTCTCGTGTTGCGCGTTCCTCTAGGAGCGCAACCACGCAACCGTAGATGGTGGTCGACTGCAACCGGTCGTGCATCGCCTCATGGATCGATGCAACAAGCACCTCGTCCGCATCGGCGTCATCGCCGACATCGATCCGCCATCCGCGACGATGGTAAAGCCCGGAGACTTGCCGCACTAGGTGCGGCCCATCCCGTCGAAGCGCAGTGATCCTTCGGTGCCGAGGACCGACGCGCACACCGCGGAAAGGACCGCCACCCATTCTGACCAGTCCGCGTCGTGCATGCTGAGCCGATCGCCGAGCAGGTCCTGGAGTTGTCCCGCGAACAGTTGAATGGTCAAATCATCCGCTATCGCCACCATCACATGAGGGTGGCCTTCAACATGCCAAACCAAGGCCGTGAATGAAGTCGCATCCAACCCGATGTAGGACCCGTAGACGGGTTCGGTGTTGCCGAGGAGTCTGCCCTCACCAACCATCCCGATCAGTCCCATGTCTACCAGGAGAACGGTCGGTTTGGCATTCAAAGCCGGCAGCCAGCTGCTCTGCCAATTCGTGCTGGTGTAGCAGCTCGTCGTAATGCAGTTGGCGATGAGGTGTCCCGTAGGCCACGCCTCAACCAGGTCGTTGTACGCCTCCGGTGTGGGAATGGTGACATTGAGGATGAGATCTCGCCCATCGTCGTCGACAAGCAGCCGAACAGCGAAAATCGGTTCGCCTCGAGCCTCAAGCTCCGTCGCATCAATCTGCGGGAATGCGAATCCGATGCGGACATGTGCTGGCGTGCGTCCGTGAATAATTAGCGCCGGTCGTGTGCCCCCTGAGGCGAGGCTCAACACATCTGATGCAGCAACCTCGATGCCGACTTCGGCGAGAGCGGAAGGCCACGGGGTTGGTCGGAGGCGAAGCTCCGTGGCGGTGAAGATTCGCTGCACGGACTCGACGTCACTCATGTTGAGTTCATCGAGCTGGTGCGGCAGCTGAATTAGGACGCCACGAGCGCGCGCCGTTTCGACGAGTTCGGCGACAAGCGGCAAGTGCGCGTTAGCGGAGATGCTCGCTAACCCTCGCAGGCGAGGCTCCGAGTCGACGAGACTCGCGATGAAGTCGGCCTCCCAGGTTGACCACGCACTGTCGAGACGTTCGTCAGTCTCATCAAGGACGAGTGTCTCGAAAGGACGCCCGTATGCTCGCGCGAACCCGACGTCGGCCGCGATGACAGCAGCGCCAACAACCGCAGCCCCGATCCCACCGAAAACGCTGAAACGCTGGTCGGGCAACCAGGATGAAGGAATCTCCGAGAGCGTAACCATATTCGGGTAGCAAGATTTCAGGAGATCGAATATTGGTGGCCCCATGCAGAATCGTGCGACGGCGGTTGCGGCGAGTTCTTGGCGGTGCCCCGCCGGCACCGGCCGGAGCAGGCGTTCCATTCGTCGAACCAGTGGCAGGTAGACGGGATAGGCGTCAAGCACCCGGTCGATGTCCTGATGTCTGTGCCCTGTCAGTGAGACGGCCATGAAACTAGCAAAGGCCTCGTGCACGAGTCGGCAGCTGCGCACAATTCTGTCAAGGAGTTCATCATCCCAGCCGGGATGACGGGCGACGAAATGGATGAACGATCCCCACGCGGTGTCGTCGTTGAGCGCCTTGTGGTGAATTTCGTGTAAATGGAGCATGTGATGCTGCGCAACGTCATCACCCCGGAACGTTAGCTCGTAGGACCGGGGTCGGTAGACGCCAGACGATGCGTGCTCGTCACCCACCAGCAACAGGCAACCGCGATGGTCGACCTCGACCTCGACCGCCCGGCTCGTCGGCTCGCTTTCGATCGCTATCTCTCGGGATGTCCCATCTGACTATGGCAGCGTTATTCGGACCCACCAGGGCAATCTAAGCGGGACCCACTTCGGCTGTTTCGGGGTGTCTGGGGCAATCTAAACCAGACCCACCTTCACCGTTGTTGCAACAGGTTTTCGTTGCTCAAGGTGGAGGGTTCGGATGGAGTCTCGGGTGGAGTTATTCGCGCGGATCCGACGTGATGCGCGGGTGGAGGGCCTCTCGATCAGGGAGCTATCCCGACGACACGGCGTCGGCCGGCCGACAGTGCGGCAGGCACTCGCTCAAGCGGAACCACCGGTCCGGAAACCGCGGGTCCGGACCGCACCGCGGTTGGACGTGTTCAAGCTTGCGATAGACGAGATGCTCCGCCAGGACCTCGATGGTCCTCGCAAGCAGCGCCATACGGCGAGGCGTGTCTTCGCTCGCCTTGCCGAGGAACACGACGCCACAGACCTGTCGTATTCGACGGTCCGTGATTATGTCCGCCGTCGCCGTCCGCAGATCGATGTCGAGGCGGGCCGCCTGCCCGAGGTATTCGTCCCGCAGGAGCACGCGCCGGGCGCGGAGGCCGAGGTCGACTTCGGCGAGGTCTGGGTCGTCTTGGCCGGGGTGAAGACCAAGTGCCACATGTTCGCCTTCCGCCTGTCTCACTCGGGGAAGGCGATCCACCGGATCTATCCGACGCAAGCGCAGGAGGCGTTCCTCGAGGGCCACATTGATGCGTTCGAGGACATCGGCGGCATACCAACAAGGCATATTCGTTACGACAACCTCACCGACGCGGTCGTGAAGGTCATTTACGGCTCCGGGAGGCAGCGGACCGAGAACCAAAGGTGGGTTCTGTTCCGTTCGCATTACGGGTTCGACGCGTTCTACTGCCACCCCGGGATCGAGGGCGCGCATGAGAAGGGCGGCATCGAGGGCGACGTCGGACGGTTCCGCCGCACCCACCTCTCGCCGATGCCTGTCGTCGACAGCCTCGCCGAACTAAACAACCAGATCAGGCAATGGGATCTCGACGACGAGAACCGAAGGATCGGCGATCGCATCCGCACGGTCGCGCAGGACTTCGCCCTGGAGCGGGAGATGTTGGCGCCGATCATTGCGGAGCGTTTCGAGCCGGGCCTGTCGTTGATGCCGCGAGTGAGCAGGTCGAGTCTGGTTCGGGTGCGGATGGCGTCCTATTCTGTCCCGGCGCGTTTCATCGGTCGCCAGGTGCGGGTCTCGCTTCGCGCATCCGAGGTGATCATCTTCGATGGCCGAGCCGAGATCGCCAGGCATCCTCGGGTGGTCGCGATACACGGGCAAAGCGTTGACCTCGATCACTACCTCGAGGTGCTGCTCCACAAGCCCGGTGCCCTTCCTGGTTCCACCGCTCTCGCTCATGCCCGCGCGTCTGGGGAGTTCACCGCAGCGCACGAAGCGTTTTGGGCGGCCGCACGGAAGACGGATGGTGACGCGGGCGGCACCCGGGCGCTGATCGACGTTCTCCTGCTGCACCGGTCGATGGCTGCTGAGGACGTCATCGCCGGAATCATTGCAGCGCTCACCGTCGGCGCAGTGACCGCTGATGTTGTCGCGGTTGAGGCTCGTCGACACGAAGCAGTGGGTGGGTCCCGGTTGGACCGTCCTCGCGTCGAGCATGCTCGTGGTCCCGAGCGACGGGTTGTCAGTCTTACCCAGCGCCGCCTGGCAGACCCGGCCGCGGTGATCGCTGGCCTTCCGGCCGACACCAGGCCGCTGCCGTCGGTTGCCGCTTACGACCAGCTGCTGCGTCTGCCCGAACGAGCGATACCTGACACGGAGCGCAACGTTAGGAAGGGAACAGGATCATGACGACCACGACCACGACCACGACCAGTATCACCACAACCCTCCGGAGGCGGCGAGGCCTGACCGAGGAGGCCGCGAACGCAGCCATCGATCAGGCCTGCCGGCGGCTGCGGTTACCGACGATCCGCGCTGTCGTCGAGGAAGCCACCACCACGGCGCAAAAGGAGCAACTCTCCTATCAGGGTTTCCTCGCGGAACTACTTCTGGCCGAGTGCGACGACCGCGACCGGCGTTCCTCGGTCCGGCGGGTCAAGGCGGCCGGGTTCCCCAGGGACAAATGGCTCGGGGACTTCGATTTCGATGCGAACCCGAACATCAACCCCGCGACCATTAACACCCTCGCCACCGGCGACTGGGTCCGAAGAGGGCAACCGCTCTGTCTCATCGGCGACTCCGGCACCGGCAAGTCGCACCTGCTCATTGCCCTCGGCACTGCTGCGGCCGAGAAGGGGTTCCGGGTCAAATACGCCCTCGCGACCAGGCTCGTGAAGGAACTCGTCGAAGCGGCCGATGAGAAGAACCTCGCCCGCACCATCGCCCGCTACGGCCGGGTCGACCTGCTGATGATCGACGAGCTCGGCTACATGGAACTCGACCGCCGCGGCGCCGAACTCCTCTTCCAAGTCCTCACCGAGAGAGAGGAGAACAACTCCATCGCGATCGCCTCGAACGAGTCCTTCTCCGGCTGGACGAAGACCTTCACCGACCCAAGGCTCTGCGCGGCGATCGTTGACCGGCTGACGTTCAACGGAACGATCATCGAAACAGGCACCGACTCCTACCGTCTCGCCCACAGCCAGAAGCAACGAGCGGGAACAGCAATGACCAGCGTCTGACCGCGGCGACCGCGACCCCGGACCAAGCCCAGGCTCAGGCG
>JAYTRC010000063.1:0-2928 GCA_043746355.1 Lacisediminihabitans sp.
TCGGACGCAGCAGCTCGCGGTGCGTCAACGTCGGTCATGACGCTTCGCCCAACGATCCCGTCACGACGTGCCGACTCGAACATCGCAGACATGATGTTGTGCGCCTTCAGCGCGGTCGAGGAAGAACGCCCCGCTGAGCTAATCGCCCGGTAAACGAGTCGCACATCGGAGGGTTTGACCAGTGCGATGGCCTTCTTGCCGAGTTCGGGCAGGATCCACGTCTTCATGACGGACTGATAAACGGAGTAAGGCTTTGGCTTCAGCTTCGGGCGGCAGACCGTTTCGAGCCAATGCGCTGCCCACTGCTCCAACGTCTTATGGCGATCGAGCGGAGACCCGAACTCTTCGATCTCCTTCTTGAGCAGGTTGAGTTTGTCCCGCGCACCACGTTGGGTTCGTGATGTGACGGAGACCTGCTTGCGCGTGCCATTTGGGTTGAAGCCAGCATCGATCACTCCCCGCCATAGGTCACGGGAAGGGATATAGAAAAGACCGCCATCACCTGGCGAACGTCGCTTCGGCATGGCTCAATGCTACCTCAGGTGCACACATAGGTACACACATACCTGTGACAGCAAGCGATGTCGTGTGACACCGAACGACCGGTGAAACCCATATGTTCACTGGGTTGTACCCGGTCCCCACAGTGCCCCTGGAGGGACTCGAACCCCCAACCGTTTCCTTAGGACGGAACTGCTCTTCCATTGAGCTACAGAGGCTGGCGAAACGAGTTTAGCCGAGTGGGGTTCATCGCTTCACAGCCAGGCCGAACAGGATCAGTGACTGTGCGACCGAGCGGGCGGCACGTTGCCGCCCTGTGGGTTCAAGGCAGGCGGCACGGTGGGTGCAGCGGTGGCATGTGGGTTGGCCGGCACCGTCGTTGCTCGCGGAACGACGGTCGATCTGGGGGCCGAAGTGGGCTTGGTCTCGCCGCTGCGACCTGGGGCATCCGTGGGCTTAGCCGAATGCGGCGAGGAAGCAGGGATGCCGCTTCGCGACGGCGCCCCCGATGGGGCAACGGGCACACCCCGATCCGGAACTAGAGCATGCACGATCACCGCTACAACGTTCTGGGCGGCACTCCTGACCTCTGGAATCGCTGCTGCCGCAGCCGTGGCACCGAGCCCCAGCGATGCCGCCACGGCCAGCGTGATGATTATTGCCTTGCGATGCCCAGACCGCACGCGCGCACGATGTACTCTCGCCGCCGGGGCCATCAGCGCGAGCACCTCGGGTGACGGGGCTGGGGCCTCGCCTGCTCCGAGCACCTCGATGTCGCTGAGGAGCGCATGGAGACGGGCATCGTCTTCCATGCCCGACTGCGTCAGTAGTTCTTCGATGTGCACGCTGGTCATGATGTGCTCTCGCCGTTCATCGTCAGTTTGGTGCGAAGGGTGGTCAGCGCTCGGCGCTGGAGTTGCTTGACCGCTCCGGTGGTCTTGCACATGATCTGGGCGGTGGCCTCCAGCGAGAGGTCGGCAATAACCCTCAGCGCGAGCACCTCGCGATAGTCATCTGGCAGCGATTGCAGCAATTCCTCTGCCTCCGATCTGGCGATGAGTGCGGTGTCTTCGGCCGAGTCAGTGGTGCGCGTGTCCTGTTCCGGGTCGTACTCGGAGAAGGTGGGCGATCTGCTTCGGCGCCGGTGATGATCGACAACCCTGGCGTGGGCGATGCTGAAGACGAGTGCCCGAAGGCCTTCGACACCGCCTCGGATATCTGCCAGTCGAGGGTAGAGAGCGAGAAAGACGTCCTGCGTGACGGCATCCGGATCCTCGATCCCCTGGGATCGCAGATAGCCGCTCACTGTGGCCGCGTGCTGCTGGTATGCGACCGTGAACGACAAACGCAGGTCGGGTGTCGATCCACCATTTCCTGCCACCATTCTCCTTCAGCCGCTCGCATTGCCGTCAGCCGTGACGGGCCGCCGAACGGCCATCTGGTTCCAGACGACCGTTCGGCTCCATGACGATGCTACGGACGAGACTTCTTGTGCTCTGCACCGGTCGTCGCCTGCGTGGGCAGCACCGGGGCTGACGGTGCGACGGTCGGGTCCGAGCTGGTGTCGTGCGACTTCGAATTCGACGAGCCGTCAGTGACGGCGGGACGGTGGGAATCGGCCTTGCCCGGCACCACGACGGTGGCGCAATAGGCCGCAATGTTGGTGGAGCCGCTCGCCGCAGTCACCAGTGAGGCGTAAGCGGTCGACGTGGTGGCGAGACCCCCGTGGGTGAAGGCGGTGCAGAGCCCGAATGCAGCCGGACCCGTGGCATCCGGCCCGATGGCCGTCGCGGTGGGAGCCGGTGTAGAAGCCGGAGCGTCAGTCGACGACGCGCTCTCGGCAGCAATCTCAGCCTGCGTCGGGGCCGGCGCCCCAATAAGCACGTGAGCCACCTGCTGCGTGGGCACGGGCAGATTACCCGTGTAGGCGACCGCCGCTGTGCCGCCAACGGCAACGGCTCCGATCGTGAGCGCCCCCATGGCGATTTTGCTTCCGACCAGCACGGTGAAGAAAGACATAGTCAAGTTCCTAACTCTTTACGATTTCGCAGCCCCGGCATCCTGCAGGGGCCCCCTGCCTCTGTAATCGTCCGCACTACCCAAAAGGTTACGGTGGTCTCGAACTGCGAAGTGAGCGGGTCTCGGCACGACCACCAGTGTCAGGCGGCGGGGGCGAGAAATTCTTCCCACTCCGCCTCGGCGCGCTCCACCCCGCGCACGATCCACGAAGTTGCGTGCGGCGGTTTCGGGCGCACCCGCAGCGTCCAGCTCATCTCGGAAGGAGTGCGGTCACCCTTGACGTTGTTGCAGCGCAGGCAGCAGGCCACGAGGTTCTCCCAGCTGTCCTCCCCGCCGCGCGACCGCGGCAGCACGTGGTCGATGGTGTTCGCCGCTCCCCCGCAATATCCGCAGCGCTGCCCGTCGCGC
>JAYTRC010000064.1:0-2605 GCA_043746355.1 Lacisediminihabitans sp.
GGCCGTCGGGCATCGGAGCGTTGATCAGCTCGAGTCGCTTGCCGAGCACCGTGACGAGTCCGCCGTCGAGGTCGGCCGGAATCTGGTTGCTCAGTCCGATGAAGTTCGCCACGAACGCCGAGATCGGCGAGGTGTAGAGCTCCTCGGGGGTCCCGATCTGCTCGATGTTGCCGTCTTTCATGACGGCGACCCGGTCGGCGACGGCGAGCGCCTCCTCCTGATCGTGCGTCACGAACAGCGTCGTGATGCCGAGCTCGGTCTGGATGCGTCGGATCTCATCCCGCAGCTGCACCCGCACCTTCGCGTCGAGGGCGGACAGCGGCTCATCGAGCAGCAGCACCCGTGGCCGGGTCACCAGTGCGCGGGCGAGGGCGACGCGCTGCTGCTGACCGCCGGAGAGCTGGTGCGCGTAGCGCGCGCTCAGCTGCTCGAGTCCCACGAGCTCGAGAGCCTCCTCGGCGCGCGCCTTGCGCTTGCCCGCGTCGACCTTCCGCATCCGCAATCCGAACTCGACGTTCTCGCGCACCGTCATATGCGGGAACAGAGAGTAAGCCTGGAAGACCATGCCGATGTCGCGCTTGTTGGCGGGGACATCCACGACGTCGGTGCCTTCGATGAGGATGTGACCGTCGGTCACCTGCTCCAGGCCGGCCAGGGCGCGCAGCGCCGTGGTCTTGCCGCACCCCGAAGGGCCGAGCAGCGCGATGAACTCGCCCGGCCGGACCATGAGGTCGACGCCCTTCAGCGCCCGGTTGCCTCCGGGGTAGTCCTTGACGACGCCATGGAGTTCAACGGTCGCGCCGGGCGCGCCGAGTGGGAGAGGGGAGGTCTCGAGAAGACTCATGCTGATTTCCCGTTCAGGATTTGTTCGACCGGCCGACGGAACCGACCCGACCGATGATGAGAAGAAGGATGAAGGCGAAGACGAGCGCGAACACGGCGAAGATCGCACCCACGTAGGGGTCGGTGCGCTGCAGTTGCACGAGGGCCGTCTGGAACACGTTGCGGCTGAGGAAGGTGGCGATCGTGTACTCGCCGAGCACCACCGCAATCGTGATGAAGCTGGCCGCGAAGATGCCACGGCGCAGGTTCGGCAGGATCACCCGCCCCAGCACGCTTCCCCAGCTCGCGCCGAGCGACAGCGCAGCCTCACTCAGCACGATCAGATCCAGCGCGGCCATGTTGGAGGCGATCGGGCGATAGGCGTACGGGAGCACGATCACGCCGACCGCGAAGGCGAGGGTCCATGGCGCGCTTCCGAAGATCCCGACGACGGCCGAATAAACCGGGACGAACCCGACCACCAGCACGACGGTGGGGATCGTGATCGGGATGATGCAGATGAACTCCAGCACCCTGCGGAGTTTCGGGAACCGCAACTCGACCAGCAGCATCGTCGGCAGCAGGAGTACGAGAACGATGATCACGGTGATCACACAGATGATCAGGGAGTTCACGATGCCCTGGAACAGGTCCTGATACGTGCCGCTGCTCGCCGGATCGAAGATCGCGAGGTAGTGCAGAAAGCCGTGAGCCTGGACGCCGTTCCTCGGTTGGCCGACTCGGAGCGAGAACTCGACCAGCGCCACGATCGGCGCGAGGAAGAGAATCGCGGCGATGACCAAGATGACGGATCGGGTCGCACGGCTGGGGACCGCACCGAAGCGCAACGGCGTGGCCCGCCGCATTCGCGCCCGGCGGTCGATCAGCGCTTCGGGATTCGCGACGGCCGCAACCTCGCTCATCGCTGCCACCTCGACGCTCGCCGCTGCAACAGCCCGTAGCCCGACATGAGCAGGACCATGACGATCACCATGCCCAGCGCGAGCACGCCCGCGACGTTGGCGATTCCCACGACCGTCTCACTGCTGGTGGCCTGCTTGATGGCCAACGGGATGATGCCGCCTTGGGAGATCAGCGCGGCTGCCGTGGCATAGGACGAGAAGGCGTTCGCGAACAACAAGATCATGCTGCCGAAGAACGCGGGCGCGAGGATCGGCATCGCAATCCGGGTCCAGTAGGTGAACCGCGTGCCACCGAGAGTGGCGTTGGCTTCCCCCCATGTCGTCTTCAGACCCTCCATCGCGGGCATGAACGTCAACACCATGAGCGGAACCTGGAAATAGAGATAGGGGATCGTCAAGCCCGGCACCTGGTAGAGCAGGGTGCCGTTCGTGCCGAAGTGGTTGAGGGGGTTCTGGAGCCAGCCCGCCTGCTCGAGGAGCTTGGTGAGCAGACCCTCCGTCCCGATCAGCGCGATGAAGGCGAAGGCGAGCATCACCCCGCCGAACTGCGCGAGCACGCTGCTTGCCGCGTCGACGACGGATCGGAGCACGCCATCCGGTTTGGTGCCCATCAGGGCGAAACAGATGATCGAACCGGCCACGGCACCGACGACCGCGGTGACGGCCGAGACACCGAAGGAGGCGATGAACTGATTGAGGATCTGCGGCTGGGTCAGCGCCTTCAGGTTGGCGAAGGTGAACACACCGTTGCTGTCGAAGAAGCCGCTCGCGACCGCGATGATCGCAGGGACAGCGAGGAACAGCACGACGTAGACCAGGAAGGGCAGGAGGCCCAGCCACACCGCACGGGGGCGGCCGGT
>JAYTRC010000065.1:0-1906 GCA_043746355.1 Lacisediminihabitans sp.
CGGCTGGGGCGCCAACCGCGCCAAGACATACGGCATCGAGGAGGGCGAGCTCGGAAAGTTCTACGCGCAGCGCACCATCCTCAAGCGCGAGGTGCTGCCCGAGAACGTCGCCAACGCGGTCTCCGTGCTCACCGGCCCCGACCTGTCCCACACCACCGGCCTGCACATCCCTGTCGACGCGGGTGTCGCCGCCGCATTCCTGCGGTGACCGCTGTAATCGCTGTCGACCTGGGCGCAACCAGCGTCCGGGTGATCCTCGGCTATGTCGACAGGAGCGGTCTTCGCCTGCACCAGATCTCTCGCATCCCCAACTTGCCGGTATCAACCCTGGATGGCCTTCACTGGAACACCCTCGAACTCTTCAGGTCGGTGATGACTGGACTCGTGGACGCCACGCACGTCGAGCCCGATGCAGTCAGTGTCGGAGTCGACAGTTGGGGCGTGGACTATGGCCTTTTGAAAGGGAATCGGCTTCTCGGAATCCCCCATCACTACCGCGACGACCGGACGAAGGAAACGATCGGGCAGGTTCACGCGAAGTTGAACGAAGCGGCTCTTTATCGGCGCAACGGCATCCAGAGCCTCCCGATCAATACGATCTACCAACTTCAGTCCGAAGCCAACGACGGGTGGCTGGAGTCGGCTGACACGATGTTGATGACGCCCGACCTCTTCAACTATTGGCTATCTGGCACCCGGTTCGGCGAGAGAACTATCGCCTCGACTACAGGTTTGCTCGACCCTTTCCTCGGCGAGTGGGACCTTCCCCTCATCAATATGCTGGGGTTCCCGGAGCGCGTATTTCCGGAACTCGTCCCGGTCGGTACTTCCTTGGGTCCAGTGTTGCCGAACTTAGGAATCAAGAGCGCACCGATCGTAACCTCCATCGGGTCTCATGACACAGCCTCAGCCGTAGTCGCGGTTCCCTCGACGACCAACGACTTCGTTTATATTTCCTGCGGAACATGGGCGCTGATCGGTGTCGAAACTTCCTCCCCGATCGTGACGGACTCGAGTCGAGCGGCAGGATTCACAAATGAAGCCGGCGTCGACGGCCGAAATCGCTTCCAACAAAACACGACGGGCCTCTGGCTTCTCAACGAATCGATTCGCACCTGGAAGGCAGCGGGATTCTCGGCCGAGTTGACGGAGCTGATCGAGGCTGCCGCGCGGATCCGAGGTCGAGTTGCTGTCTTCGACGTGCGGGACCCGCGATTTCTCGCGCCAGGGAACATGCCCGGACGGATCTCAAGCTGGTGTGAGGAACACGGCCAGCGGGCCCCAAGGACTGCAGCCGAATACGTCAGGAGCATTCTCGAAAGCCTCGCGACAGCTTTCGCAATCGGTATTCGCGAGGCAGTCGAGATCTCAGTTTCGCGCTGCAAAACGATCCACATCGTGGGTGGCGGTTCGCAGAACGCATTGCTTTGCCAGTTGACGTCGGACCTCAGCGGCCTTCCCGTGATCGCCGGACCGGTTGAGGCCACGGCAATCGGCAACATCATGATCCAAGCGCGCGCTCATGGCATGGTGAGTGGCACGCTCGAAGGATTGCGATCCATCGTCGCCGCAACTTCCGAGCTGCGTCTGTACGTACCAGGCGGAGGCAAGTGACAGTACGTCATCCGCGACATCGATCCCTCAGCGGCTCGGGCCAACGCACATCGCGAACATCCGTGGTCGCCTCCACGCTCATTCGACCCGATTCACTCCCAAACGAAGGAACCT
Organism: Lacisediminihabitans sp.; assembly: GCA_043746355.1. Taxonomy (GTDB): domain Bacteria; phylum Actinomycetota; class Actinomycetes; order Actinomycetales; family Microbacteriaceae; genus Lacisediminihabitans. Next base: position 1,729 of record JAYTRC010000065.1, read on the forward strand.
AATGGTGCAGCGTCAGCTTCCGAACCCTCGCGATCTTCTCGAGTTGATGCAGTTCAAGAAGCCGAACTTCAACGGGACACAGCGTCGACTGGAGTCTGCGTTGACGATCGCCGACCTGCGCACGATCGCGAAGGCCCGCACCCCGAAGGCCGCGTTCGACTACACGGATGGTGCCGCC
>JAYTRC010000066.1:0-5525 GCA_043746355.1 Lacisediminihabitans sp.
TGCCTTTGCCCCCCGGACAGATTCGCCACGGGCGCGTTGACGTCCCGGAGATCGACTCCTAGATCCGAAAGCGTTCGAACTGCCGAATCTCGCATTCCACGGGTGTCCAGAAATCCCAGTTTGCCCAAAAAACCTGGGCGGGAAGGTTCGCGACCAAGAAATAGATTTGAGGCAGGTCCAAGGTCTGGAGCGAGCGCGAGATCCTGGTACACGACTTCGATGCCCTGTCGTTGCGCATCGGAGGGTTCCGCGAAAGTCACTTCGGATCCGTCGACGAATAACGAGCCTTGATCTGGCTGAATGGCCCCTGACAGCAGTTTCACGAGCGTGCTCTTACCCGCCCCGTTGTCCCCGATAAGTGCGACAACTTCACCTGGGAACACTTGAAAGTTGGCGCCGCTGAGGGCCTCCACATGCCCGAATTTTTTCCCTAAAGAACGGGCCTCGAGCAACGGCACATGAAGATCAGGCAGCGTTTCAGCTACTCCACTGCGACCAGTATCCAATCCGTCCTCCTTGCTTAGTGCCGGTGGGGGGCACAGCTGCCCTCAGGTCAGACTGCGCCCCGCACCAGCAGATTTGGCGTTCTTCAGCTCAGCAAGAAGTTTTGTAAATGAACTGATTGATGGACGGGTCATTCATGTTGTCCTTCGTCAAATAGACGAAGGGCGTGTGGACCACCGGCGTCGTCGAGTCTCCATTCATCGCTTTGGCCATTTGCTGCATCGCGATTTTGCCCATCGCCAGCGGCTCCTGCACCACAAGGCCGGTCACCAACCCGCTCTGCACATCGGCCAGAATCGGGTCAGACGTGTCGAAACCGATGATCCCCAGTTTCCCCGAAAGTCCGGCTGACTTGACAGCGACCGCCACCCCCTCGACTTCCTGAGTGCTCACCGCGAACACTGCATTCAACTCGGGGTGGGCTGCAATGACGGCACTGAGTTTTGCAGTCGCGGTGGCGGGAGTGCTTTCGCTGTACTGCGTGGGAAGGAGGATGATTCCGGGAGTTTTGGCGATCTCCGTTTCAAAACCCTTTTGGCGCGCATCGGTGGTTGAGATTCCGGGGGTGGCGCCCATCACCATAACTGTGCCCTTGCCCCCGAGCTGCGCGACGATCTTCTGCGCAGCCAAAGCGCCGCCGGCGACGTTGTCCGAGCTGACGAAAGACTTTGCGAGGGACGAGTCTGCGGCAGTCGAGTCGACGAACACCATCTTGATCCCTGCCTGCTGGGCCTGGGTTAGCGGCGGCACCATTGCTGCGCCAGCCATCGGGGAGATGATGATGCCATCCGGATGCTTGGCGATCACTCCATTCAAGATCGGTGTCTGTGCTTGAGGGCTGTAGTCAGCGCCTCCCTGGAAGGAGAAGTTGACTCCTTCCGCCTTCGCCTCCGCTTGGGCTCCGCAGGTGACCGAAGTGAAGAAGGCGTTACCGCTCACGCCCTGGACGTAAATTACCGACTTCGCGGCTTTAGCTGACGTCGCCGCGGGCGATGAGGCTGTCGAGCAACCCGCCAGGGTGAGCGCAACCATCGCCGCTCCCGTCGCCAGGACAGCAGCCTTCCGGGAAACCGTGTTTCTTTTCGTGTTGATCACTTGCAAAACCTCTCCGTTGAGTTACGTTGTGCAAATAGTAGCACCAAGTGACATCATACCTCATAGAAAAATGTCGGCGGGGTCGTTGCCGTCGCGTCACCAGATTTCGGGGATTCGCTCTCTGTATGTATCGAGTCGTGGATCGGCCGGGTCGAGTTCGGTGACAAGGACATCGATGCTTGAGAGCGGCAGCGACCGGAATCGAGCTCGGGTGGCAAACTTGCTGGAATCGACTGCCAATACGACTTTCTGGGCCGCTTCGACCATCGCTTGCTTGACTCCGACCTGCTCGAGGGTGAGCTCGCTCGTTCCGAACAACGGGTCAATGTTCATGGTCGAGAGAAAACACACGTCGAGCGTGAACTGTTGAATGGCCTGAACAGTGAGTGAACCCACAAGGCTGAGGTTGGTTTCTTCATGTTCCCCGCCAGTGAGGTAGACCTTGATTCCGGGCCTTTGATAGAGAGTCTGGAAGGTACTAAAACCATTCGTGATCGCTGATATACCGGGCGTAGTCAGCGCCTGAGCGAATGCGTACACAGTGGTTGATGAGTCGAGCGCGATAGCCATATCCGGCCTGACAAACGCCAGCAACTTCGAAGAAATCGTCTGCTTCGCGGATGCATTTTGGTGCTGCCGTTGCGAGAAGTCATCCTGTCCGACGGCGACAACGCCGCCACGCACTCGTCGGCCGATTCCTGCGAGCACAAACGAGTCGAAATCCCGCCGAATGGTTGCGGGGTGGACGTTCCACTCAGCCGCAACATCGATCAGGTGAAGAGAGCCGCGCTGTTTCAGCTCATGAACAATCGCCCCGCGACGAGCCTCAGCATCGACCGAACTGGCGACTGCCATCGTGCTCTCCTCCCTGCCAACCCGGGTTCCCCACAGTCACGGCCGCAATACGTCTTCATGCTACCTTTTTCATGCCATGTAACATGATGCTATATTGAGCAAGTAACGACATGAGTCGTTTGACTTGTCGGAAGGACCTGCACCCTGTTATCGGCGCTGCGGTTCCTCAGCATTTTTTCTAGGGCGGCTAACCAGCCGCACTTGCGGTCGGATTCACGCTAGTTTTTTCAGCTCGTCGTAACGAAGGAGTTACCCATTGACCGCTTACGCGATGCCCACGCTCCATGTACCCATGGAGTCGCTGCCACGAACGGCCTATCTCGTGTCGAGTGGAGACCTGCGCCATCCGGCCAATGTTGCGGGCTGGGCAACCCAAGTGGAGACGGAGCGGGCGATCTCCGAGGTGCTCGGTGAATTGGGCTGGTCGGTGATCAGGGCGCATGAGTTCGATCCCCAGGTCGGGCACGGCTTCATTCACAGCCAACGAATGGGGTTGGAGGTCTTCAAGAACATTCCGGTCGATGCTCCGCTGATCGTCGCCGAAACGATTTGGCAGTACAGCCACCACGTGCTGGCTGGTCTGCGAACCCATCGTGGCCCGATCCTGACTGCCGCCAATTTCGCGGGTGATCGCCCCGGACTCGTGGGCATGCTCAACCTTAATGCGTGCCTCACCAAAATGGGACGACGCTACTCAACCGTCTGGAGCGTCGACTTCAAGGACCAGCGGTCACGCGATTCGATCGCCTGCTGGGTCAACACCGGTGAAATCCAGCAGGATTTCTCACACGTTCGAGATTTGGCACTCACCCGGGACTCCGCGGAAAGATCTCTCGGTGAAGCCATCGCGCATCAACTCCAAACCGAAAAAGCGATCATCGGCGTTTTTGACGAAGGATGTATGGGAATGTACAACGCCATCATCGAGGACGAACTGCTGAATCCGCTCGGCATCTACAAAGAAAGACTCTCCCAGAGCGCCCTCTATGCCGAGATGAAAACCATCAAGGACGAAGAAGCTGACGCAGTGCACACCTGGCTTCTCGAGCGCGGGATGACCTTCAATCTCGGCAAAGACGAACTCACAGAGCTCACGGCGTCGCAGCTGCGCGAGCAGTACAAAATGTACATCGCAGCACTGCGGATCAGTGATGACTTCGGCCTCGATGCCGTCGGGATTCAATACCAGCAAGGGCTCAGGGACTTGGTACCCGCCTCTGATCTGGCAGAGGGACTGCTAAATAACGTTGACCGCCCTCCCGTGACCAGCCGCGACGAGACGCGGGTGCTGCGCCCCGGCCAAGCACTACCTCACTTCAACGAAGTAGACGAAGGGGTCGCCGTTGATGCGCTGATTACCAACCGAGTGTGGACCGCGATGAACCTTGATCCGGCCACCACCCTGCATGACATCCGCTGGGGCCGTCAGTACGGTGACGAGTTCGTTTGGGTATTCGAGATATCTGGATCCGTTCCGCCCTCTCACTTCGCCAACGGTTATGCCGACGCAGAAAGCTGGCGACAGGGGGCCGTGTACTTTCCTGCTGGCGGGGGAACGATCCGAGGTGTCTCGAAAGCGGGGGAGCTTGTGTGGTCTCGCGTTTACATTGAGGGTGGGCAGCTTCACTACGACATCGGCCGCGGACGGGCCATCGACCTGCCCGAGCAAGAAACGCAACTTCGTTGGACCGCAACCAATCCGGAATGGCCAATCATGCACGCGGTACTGGATGGAGTCACCCGCGACCAACTCATGGGTCGACACAAAGCGAATCATGTCCAGGTTGTCTACGCTCCAGACGCCCACACGGCCGACAAAGCACTCCTTGCCAAGGCAGCCGCATTCTCCGCTCTTGGTGTAACTGTGCACCTGTGCGGCGATGTCGGTGACGTTTCCTGATGACTGAAGTCCTAATCGGCGACGAGAGTCACCTCGCAGCGCTGGTACAGCTATCCCGAGAGGTTGGGCGACCCGAGCGCGATCTCGTGATCTTGGCGGAGGGCAACACCTCGTTGAAGACCGCTGCGGATCGGATGCTCGTAAAGGCCACCGGCGCCACCCTCGCCAATGCACAACCGAGCGATTTCGTGGAAGTGGACCTCACCCAGTACCGGGCAATCCTTGGGGGACACGCAATTGACGACGCCCGCCTCGCCAGCTCGCTTCTCGCCGCGGTCACCCGAGGCAAGAAGAGTCCGTCCGTGGAGTCGCTGCTCCACGCCGTTTGCCTCGAATTGGATGGCGTCGCGGCCGTCATTCACTCTCACCCGACCGCAGTCAACTCGTTATTGTGTTCAACGACGCCGGAGCTATTAACGAAGGGAAGCCTCTTTCCCGACCAAGTGGTTGTACTCGGTCGCCACCCGATGCTGGTCCCCTATGTTGACCCAGGCCTTCCCCTCGCTCGATACGTTCGAACCAACCTCGCACGTCACCTCGACCAGTACGGCGAAGCGCCCCGGGCAATATTCCTGGCAAATCATGGAATGTTCGCCCTGGGAGCCACGTCGCTTGACGCTCTTCAGATCACGGAGATGGCAGTGAAAGCGGCTCGCGTCATACTGGGATCGGTCGCGCTCGGAGGGCCGCGCTTCCTTGCTGAGGAACAAGCGGAGCGAATAGACACTCGACCCGATGAACTGCTGCGGCGACGCGTCCTGCTCGGCGACAATCACCAATACTCTCCGCGGTCTCTACCCGTGCAGCCCCAAGACCAGAGGATGTCATGAGCACCGCATCCGACTCCATCGACGCAGAACTGGTCGCTCGCAGCAACCGGCTGGGTGCCGACCCGAAGAACACCAACTACGCGGGAGGCAACACCTCCGCGAAGGGCACCGAGACCGATCCGGTGACCGGTGAGCCGGTCGAGCTGCTGTGGGTCAAGGGCTCGGGTGGCGATCTCGGCACCCTGACCGGGTCGGGTCTCGCGGTGCTGCGCCTTGACCGGATGCGCGCGCTCGTCGACGTCTACCCGGGTGTCGAGCGCGAGGACGAGATGGTCGCGGCCTTCGACTACTGCTTGTTCGGCACGGGGGGAGCGGCTCCGAGCATCGACACGGCGATGCAC
>JAYTRC010000067.1:0-47058 GCA_043746355.1 Lacisediminihabitans sp.
GGTGACCAGAATTTCATATGCGCCCCGCCAGTTCGCATTGATGGTCTGCTGAAGGACGACAGCAGCGGCGCTCTGGATTCCGGAGGCCGAGAGCGCCACGACCGCGAGTAACACCACGGCGAATAGCCGACTCTTATCTCGTGAGAGGCGCCGAGCGGCGCCCGGAACGCCACGTCGGTTCACCGCCATAACGCATCACCGCACATGAAACCGGAGCCTAGCTCGCGACGCGCTTGCTGAGATCGAGACACTTCGAGGCGGTGAGTTGCACTTGAAAACAAGCCCGCTCTGCTCCCTCCCAATTTTGGACCAGCGGAGTCGCTATTTCAGTCCGTATCGTGCTCGAGTGCGGGCGACGAGTTCGTCCGTGTCAATTCTCTCCGGGCGTGGCGGCCTTCCATCTCGCCGCTGTGTTCCGCTTGCGCGAGGGCATCACGTCGGACAGCGATCTCGGTATCTGAGGTGATCGCCCGAGTGTCGTTGGTCATCACCGCTCCCGTTGCCGCTTTCGTTGCCACTCAATTTTACCGCCAGAACTACCCAATGGGTCGTGGGTCCGTGAGATCGAACAGCTGTTGCAGCTCCCTCCGGGTGAACGGTCGCTTCGCCGATCTCGCCTCGTGCGGTTGCGAGTGCGGGATCCTATTGAGCTCGGTGATGACCTGAGCAAAGACGCTTCCAAACAGGCGGGCGCAGTGCTCGTTACAGTCGTATTGCAGGTTGCACGCGAAATCACAAAACAGCCTGATCGCGCCCTGGTACGTCCGGACCGTGAAGTGGGAGACATTCTTAACGCCGCGAGCGTGGGCAAAGAATTCATCCGCATCGCCGAGAGTCCACTGCCACAGTGAGTGCCCGGAGAAGTCCACAAGCCTCATCACGATGCTTCGTCTCGAGCGAATCGTACCGTCGCCGAAGGCGTTGGCCTGGTGCAATCGCGCCCACCCATTGAGGACCTCGTTGAGGAGCACATCGGCGTCCACAACACCAGCGCCGACGGGGCAGGAAGGCGAGATTTGTCGTCTTCTCGACCATCGCGACCTCCCAATTGTCTGTCGCAGTAACTGCTCAATTGTCGCGAAATATGCAACAGACGAGACGAAAAGTCCTGATCAGAAGTAATTCCAAGGGCTTTCCACGGCCGCTTTCCGGGTGTAGAAACTTGACTCGACCCGCGATGCTGATTCCACAAAATGCGGGTCAGGGGCAGAATCTGACGGCTCCGGGGGAGTTAGCCGTTTTGTAACCTGTCGCAAATCTTGCGAATAGTCGGATTGCTACTTGACATAATGTGCATTATCAGCGTGATACCGAGCCTGCGGAATGTACGATACTGGTGAGGTGTCAGCTTTCTTCGGATTCGTCAAATATGCCGGTTTAGCGCTCGTCGCCCTGATGGCAGTTCTCGTCGTTCTCTACGGTCTTGGAGCAGTCGGGGCCGCAATTCATCCCGGGCTGGGTATCTTCGGCCTGTTCAGAAACTAGTCAGTCAGCTTCTTGACATAACGTCGAACTGACTCTGCAGCTGCCGAGTGGTCGACGACATCCGGTTCGCCAGACATCGTGATCGTTCCGACCACTTCGCGTGAGACGCGAATCGGGATCGACCCCCCGTGTGCCCGGTAGGTCTCAAAATCCATTCCTTGCTCCTCGAGGGTCGTGCCGGCCGACTGCTGCCGGAGCTTGACCAGCAGGGATGGCTCGCTGAAATGTCTGGCGACCGCAGCCTTCCCTGCCAGCCATGGGTCGTTCTGGGCGCCGGTGGCCTTGAGGTTCGCTCTAAAAGCCACCTCGTCGCCGATGACTATCTGCACACACAGGTTGGCGTCGCGCTCACGGATGACCTCCACCGCGATGATCCCGAGGTCGACCGCCGCGTCGTTGTCGAAGTTCTCTACGTCGAGCCCCGTCAGTTGCTCGAGCTCGGGGATAGTGAATACGGGCAGTTCGGCGGTCATCTGTTCTCCTCGATTGTGTCGGCGATGAGCTGCGGCAATTCCTCGGGTTCGTACGGCTCCCCCGTTGTACGAAGTTCGTCGAGCGACCACCAGCGATGCTCAAGAACATCGATCTTCTCGTCGTCGGTCCAGTTCAGTGCCGAAGGCTCGAACCGGTCGACCACCAGCCGATAGAACTCAGCGTGACCAGACGAGTGGTCTGCTGCATCCCACGTGACGTCAAAGTCGTGCGCCCAGACCGGCGCGCCCACCGAATCGACGACGAGACCTGTCTCTTCGAACAGTTCACGAACCGCTGCCTGCTGGTGGTTTTCACCCGCGTCCACTCCCCCGCCGGGTGTGAGCCAGCGTGCGATGCCGCTCGTGTCAGGCGCCTTGGTGAGGAACAGGAGCACGCGGTCTTCGCGGTCGAACAGGAGAATTCGAGAGGTGAGGCGCAGGCCGCCGGTCACAGCGCGGCTCTCACAGCGTGGCGAAACCGGTCGTGTCGCCAACCAGACGGGTGTTGTCTGCCGGAATAGGGTCGACCGCAGCGTGAGCCACCTCGGCCGCGAACTCTGCCACGTTGTACAGCTTGCCTGCCGCCTCCTTGCGCGAGGAGATCGCTCCGGGGTTCGCGCGCTCGAGCAGCGTCGCGGTAATGGTGCCTTCAATCATGTCGCCTGACACGACGACGAACCCGATCCCAGCGCCCGCCAGCAGTGGGATCATAGCCCGCAGCGCGTCTTCGCCGGCCCTCTTGCTGAGCGCGACGGGAAGATACTCGGGCATCGTCTCGGTGCTGTGGATGAAGTGCGCTTGGTGGCTGGTGACGAAGACGACCCGGCTGCCGGGCTGGAGAAGCGGTAGCGCGGCATTGAGCAGGTCAACCTGCGCGTCTCGGTTGAGCTGGGTCGCGTAGTCGGCGGCCATGCCCGATTCCATACCGCCTGACGCGTTGAGCACCAGGATGTCGAGGCCGCCCAACTCGTTCTGGATGCGCTGGAACATCGCTGCGACCGACGCGGGATCGGTCAGGTCGGCGCCGATCGCGACAGCGGAGGCTCCCCCCGCCACGAGCTTGTCGACCAGCTTCTGCGCCCGAGCTTCCTTGTTTCGGAAGTTCACGACAACGCTGGCACCGGCCTCGGCGAAATAGGTCACCGTGTCAGCGCCAATGCCGCGGGACGACCCGGTTACAAGGGCGCGAAACCCGTCGAGGGATCCGGGGGCGAGGGGGTTCGACACGGTGCACGCTCCTGGGAGAAAAGGCCTGAGCAGAACTGCCTGGCACCCGAGAATACCAATAACCCGGTCAGTCACAGGCGCATAGTGCTAGTTTTGGCTGAGCAAAATAACGCACGAGGAGTGCCGTTCATCATGGGTGAATTCATAACAACATACGCCTGGATTCTCTGGTTGGTGCTTATCCTCGTTTTCGTGATCGTCGAAGTATCGACAGTCGACTTCACTTTCCTGATGCTTGCGATTGGCAGTGCAGGGGGCCTCGTCGCAGAGCTTCTCGGCCTGCCGTGGTGGGCCCAGATCGTGATCGCTGGCGTGCTCGCGCTCATCCTTATCTTCCTGGTGCGACCCGCCCTGCACCGAGCGCTCCGGCGCGGCGGTGATCCGACGCCGACCAACGTCGAAGCACTGCTCGGTCTGGGCGCAACTGTCGTGAGCCCGTTCGTTGAAGGCCAGGGGCACGTAAAGCTTGCAAACGGCGAAACCTGGACGGCCAGGCTCTCGGGGCTGACAGACTCTGACACCGTGGCGACCGGCGAACGCGTGGTCGTCACTGCAATCGATGGGGCGACCGCTGTGGTTATACCCGCTGAAAGGAAAACACCGTGAGTTCCTCCGCGCTGTTCGGCCAGATCATTCTTGTGATCGTGATCATCATTGTCGCGATCTTCGTGTTGGTGATCCTGTTCCGCTCGATCCGCATCATTCCGCAGGCTCGTGCCGGCGTAGTCGAGCGGCTCGGCAAGTACCACAAGACATTGCTGCCCGGCCTCAACATCCTGGTGCCGTTCATCGACAGGGTTCGGCCGCTCATCGATATGCGCGAGCAGGTCGTCTCGTTCCCGCCACAGCCGGTCATCACCGAAGACAACCTCGTCGTCTCAATCGACACAGTCGTCTACTTTCAGGTGACGGATGCTCGGGCTGCAACCTACGAGATCGCCAACTATCTCGGCGCTGTCGAGCAGCTGACAACCACGACCCTGCGAAATGTCGTCGGTGGGCTGAACCTTGAGCAGGCGCTCACCAGTCGCGACAACATCAATGGCCAGCTCCGCGTCGTTCTCGACGAGGCCACCGGCAAGTGGGGCATCAGGGTCGGGCGCGTTGAGCTCAAGGCGATCGACCCGCCGCTCTCCATCCAAGACTCGATGGAAAAGCAGATGCGTGCCGAGCGTGACAAGCGCGCGGCGATCCTCACTGCAGAGGGCACCAAGCAGGCAGCCATCCTGCAGGCCGAGGGTGCGCGGCAGGCAGCCATCCTCGAGGCGGAGGGTTCGGCCAAGTCCCAGATCCTCCGCGCAGAGGGTGAAGCAAAGGCAATCACCACCGTTTTCTCCGCAATCCACGAGGGCGACCCCGACTCGAAACTGCTGGCGTACCAATACCTGCAGATGCTTCCGAAGATTGCCGAGGGCGAGTCGAACAAGCTCTGGATCATCCCGTCTGAGCTCACCGAAGCGATCAAGAGCATCACCGCCGGGTTTATGGGCAGCCAGGGCCTCGGCACCGCTTCGGCCGAAAATGTGAGTGGCGCTCCGAACGCCAAGTAGCCCGGGCGAAGAGGATCGGTCCGAAGCGGACCGGTCCTCTTCCCTTGCCTACTTCACCCCCGCTCCCCCGCGCATCCTTGCCCATCGCGGGCTTCAGGTCGATGCCCCGGAGAACACTATGCTTGCGTTCGCGAAAGCAGTCGCTCTCGGTATTACGCATCTTGAGACCGACGTGCATGCGACGCTCGATGGCGTTGCCGTGATCAGTCACGATCCAGACCTGAAGCGCACGGCAAACCGGAACGTTCGAGTCGACCAGCTGACGATGGCTGAACTTCGCAATATCGATCTCGGTCACGGCCAGGGTTTCATTACCCTGGCCGAATTGCTTGACACTTTTCCGCTGGCTCGCTTCAACATCGACATCAAGTCCGAGGCTGCCGCCGCACCAGCGGCTGCAGCGATTATCACAGCCGGAGCCGTTTCGCGGGTGCTCATCACATCGTTCAACGACAAACGACGGCGGGCAGCGACAGACAGGATGCCCGGGGTCGCGAGCTCTGCATCCGCCCCGTCGTTCGTTCTCGCCTTCGCCCTTGCGCGCCTCAACTTCGGTCGACTCGCCGCACGAGTTCTGAGGCACGTCGAAGCTGTGCAGGTTCCTGAGAAAATTGCATTTCTTCACACCTGCACTCCCCGCACTGTTCGCATCTTTCACGAGGCAGGGTTAGAGATCCACGTCTGGACGGTTAACGACGCAAAATCAATGATTCGCTTGTTCTCGCAGGGGGTGGACGGCGTCTTTACCGACCGTGCCGACATTGCTCTCGGAGTGCTGGCGGGTTTGAGAAACCCTTAACATTTCTGAGAACAGGCTGGGAACGCCGTTGCGGTGAAAGGATTCGTCCAGCTTCGGGGTTTATAAATGTGAATGCATCGCGAGAGAGGACCACACAATGGCGGATCGCAGTTTGCGCGGAATGAGGCTCGGATCCCAGAGCCTCCAGAGCGAAGAAGGCGTCACCTTCTCCCCGCGGAAAAAAAGTACTTACCAGGCAGCTGACGGCTCGACCTTCGAGGTCACCTTCGCGGCCGACGCTGAAATTCCGACGGTGTGGGAATCACCGAAGAGTGGCCAGGAAGGTCGGCTGATCGGTCTCGACGGCCAGCAGATCGAACCAGAGCCATCAGACGCCAAGATCCCGCGTACGCATTGGGACATGCTGCTTGAGCGCCGCACCCGCGCAGAGCTCGAAGAACTCCTCCAGGAGCGCCTCGACTTTCTTCGGGCACGCAAAGGCCAGCACAAGATCGGGGCCTGACCCAAACAGGTTTCATTCTGTCCGACATCGTCGGCATCCTCTTCGGAGGGTGCCGTTCTGTCGTTAACGGACGGGAGCGCTCTCAGCGAGTCGAGCTTGGGCCCAGGCGGCGCAGGAGCAAGCCGAGCACGAGGCCAGCGATGCCGAACCCACTTGCCAGCCATTCTAGCTCGCGACCGAGGAGTACCGCGGGGGTTGTGACAGTGCTGAGCGGCACCGTGGCAACCATCGCACTCCTGGTGAACGGCTTCAAGCCGGTGAGCTTCGAGCCGTCTGGCGCGAACATCGCGCTGACTCCGACTGTCGAATCGTTAACCACGCTGCGACTGGTCTCGATCGCTCGCAGCTTGGCGATGGCAACCTGTTGCTGGCTCTCATCGCTGTGCCCGAAGTCCGCATTGTTGGTTGGCGCGAGGATGTACTGTGCGCCGCTGTTGATCATCTTGTTAATCAGCGCGTCGTCGACGATATCGAAGCAAATCGCAATTCCGGCGATGGTGTTCTTGATGGTGAACACGTTATTGCGGGTGCCGATCGAATAGCCGCGCGGCACCATATCGATGAGGCTCGGGGCAAAGGGATACCAAAATGCCCGGTCAGGAACGTACTCGGCAAATGGCACCGGGTGGATTTTGTCATATTGGTCGACAGTGCCCTTGCCCTTTTCCCAGAGCAGCACGCTGTTGAACTCGCGATTCTTGCTGTCGGTTGTGATGGTGCCGGTGACCAGCGGAGCTTTCATCGCGCCGGAGACATAGTCGAGAACCTTCGCCGCATAGCTGTTCTGCTGGGGATCGATGTCTGCAGCATTCTCGGGCCAGACCACCACATCCACCGATGTGCCGATCAGCGGAACTGTCGCCTGCAGGTGCTCGTTTAGCGCATCTCCCGGGTTGATGTGTGCGAGCAGCCCGGAGTTGGAGTTGCCCTGCACCGCCGCGACGCGAATCGACCCGTGGGCCTGCACCGGCCAGGCCGGGAACGCAAGCAGAAGCAGAACCGCGGCAGCCGCAACGACCCCGCGCACTGTCCAGGCGACGGAGACCTCGCGGACAGCCTGCACGATGACCGCGGAGAGGAAGGCGACAAGGAAGCTCAGTCCAGAGACACCGACCCACGCGACGAGCGGAGCAAACGGGCTGTCAGACTGCGAGAACGCCAGCCTGCCCCAGGAGAAACCTCCGTATGGCCATACGCTCGAGATTGCCTCGCGAAGCGTCCAGAGCCCGGCGAGCACCGCAGGGAGAGCGAGTAGTCGACCAGCCGCCCCCCGCCAGATTCGTGGCACAAACCGCCAGGCCAGCGCGATGAGCGCGGCTCCCAGTGCGAAGAAAATGGCCTCAAGCCCGGCGAGGGCGAGCCACGGTACGGGCCCGAGGTACACCGTCAGCCAAAATATGTGGGACCCGAAAAATGCGAATCCGCCGACTATGCCGACCAGAAAAGAGCCCCAGAAGCGCCGGCCGATAAGCGACCACATCATCAGACCTGGCGCAACGAACGCAAGCGGCCACCACCCGGTGGCGGGAAAGGCGAGAGCAAGGGCAATACCCGCGATTGCGGCGGCAAGTAACGCGATCGGCAGGTTCGCCGGTTGTCTCCTCGGGTGCACCGCTTCAGCCTAGATCGCGATTGCTGGGCATCAGGCGACCGAAGAATACGCGACGATACCGCGGCGGATCGCGTCAAGGGCTTTTCGTGCCGTGCGACCCACCGTGCCGTCTGCGACGACGGAAAGCTGGTCGAGCAGGTCGATGGTCTGCTTCGTCATGCGTACGAAGTCACCGGCTGCGAGGTCAGCATCCTGCAGCACCTGGTCGAGGCTCACCCCCTGCGCCCAGCGATTCATCGCGAGGGCGAGGCCGGTTGAGATTGGATTGCTGCCGGGCAGTTTGTGCTCACGCTCGATGTCGTCGAGCTTGCTCCACAGGTCGGTGGTCTTCTCCAGCGCCGGGCGGAAGGCGCCTTTCGGCAGGTATCGGTCAGAGAGCTGACCTTCGTCCCTCCGCGGCTCGTACACGAGCGATGCTGCCATCGCCGCCAGCCCTGCAGGGTCGAGCCCATTCCACACTTCCCTGCGCAGGCACTCAGCGATGAGGAGGTCACGCTCGCCGTAGATGCGGCGAAGAGTGCGACCGTGCACTGACGCTGTCACGGCGCCATACTCGTCGCGAAGCAGGTAGCCGAGCTCGAGCAGCACATCGGTGACCCGGTCGAAGATGCGGGCAACGGCACCGGTGCGGCTTCGGATCTGCTGGCTCAACTCGTCGGTCTGACGCTTCAGGCGCCACCAGCGCTCGGCCCAGCGAGCATGGTTCTCGCGGTCATTACAGGTGTGGCAGGGGTGTTGCTTCAGCCGTTTGCGCAATGCAATCAGCTGGTTCTGTCGCTTGTCGCGTTCAGCCCTGCTCTGCGTGTCGGCGCGCGCGGCACCTTTGCGCTCGAGGTCGGTGAGCTCCCGACGAATGCTCGAGTACTCCCGGAAGTCGCCGAGATGGCAGGTCATCGACTTCTCGTAGCCCGCCAGCGACTCCTCCTGGGTGCGCACTTTTCGCGCGATGTCGACGACGGCTCGATCGGCCTGGAATTGGGCAAAAGATGACTCGAGGATGTCGCGGGCACGCTCCCGAGAGAACTGTTCGATCAGGTTGACGGCCATGTTATAGGTGGGCGTGAAGCTCGAGTTGAGCGGGTAGGTACGACGGGATGCGAGCGACGCGACGGCCTGCGGATCGAGGCCATCCTGCCACTGGATGACGGAGTGGCCCTCTACGTCGATACCTCGTCGACCCGCGCGCCCGGTCAGCTGGGTGTACTCCCCCGGCGTTATCGGCACCCTCGCTTCACCGTTGAACTTCTCGAGCTTCTCGAGCACCACGGTGCGAGCAGGCATATTGATGCCGAGCGCGAGTGTCTCGGTGGCGAAGACTGCCTTTACGAGCTTCTTTTGGAAGAGCTCTTCGACCACCTCTTTGAAAGCAGGGAGCATTCCGGCATGGTGGGCTGCGACACCCCGCAAGAGTCCATCGAGCCACTGCCAATAGCCGAGCACCGCGAGATCTTCATCGAGAATCGTGCGGCAGCGGTCGTCGACGATTGCCCGGATTTCTTCCCGTTCCTCGGCCGTGGTCAACCGCACCCCGGCCCGAAGCACCTGCGTGACGGCGGCGTCGCAGCCCACCCGACTGAAGATGAAGAAAATTGCAGGTAGCAGGTTTCTGCCACCGAGCAGCTCGACGATCTGGGCCCGCGACATCCGGCCCTCCTCGTGGTGGCCGCCACCCGAGTTGTAGCGGCCGCGACGCTGGCGGGCGTTGGGCGGCCCACCGCGGCCGCCCCCGCTCCGCACCAGTTGCACGAGCTCAGGGTTCACCCTGTGCGTGCCGGATGCATCGAAAAGGTCGAGCAACTTCGAGCGGACGAGAATGTGCTGGTCGAGCGGCACCGGTCGCTCCTCTGAGACGATCACGGCAGTCTCACCGCGTACGGCCTGCAACCAGTCGCCGAACTCCTCGGCGTTCGACACCGTCGCGCTGAGAGAGACCAGGCGAACACTCTGTGGGAGGTGGATGATGACCTCCTCCCACACCGCGCCGCGGAAGCGGTCGGCGAGGTAGTGCACCTCGTCCATGATCACGAAGGCGAGGTCTTTCAGCAGGTCGGAATCGGCGTAAAGCATATTCCGCAGAACCTCGGTCGTCATGACGACGATGCGCGCACCCGAATTGATATTTGTGTCCCCGGTGAGGAGGCCGACATCCGCCGCTCCGTACTCCGCTACGAATTCCTGGAATTTCTGGTTGCTGAGCGCCTTCATCGGTGCGGTATAGAAGACCTTCGCCCTGGGCTCCTGCATCGCCAGGAAAACGGCGAACTCGGCGACGATCGTCTTGCCGGCTCCGGTGGGGGCCGCGACAAGCACGCTTTCGTCGTTCTCAAGCGCTATGCATGATGCGATCTGGAACGGGTCTAGGTCGAATGACAGGCTGCTGCGAAAACGCTCGAGTCGTGGTGTGCCCTGCCTGGATTTCGACTGGGCGAAGCGCTCAGCTGGCGAAAGTTCGGTGCTCATGCAGCTGCCGCGCCGCCGAGGCTGTCGCTCAGGGAGTCCACGCGTTTTGCGATCGAGCGGTCGTGCAGCCACGAGATGAGAGCTGCTGCGAGATAGAGCGCGATCATCGGTATGGCGAGGATGAACATCGATCCAACGTCGGCCGAGGGAGTGGCTAGCGCACAGAAGACAAAAATGAGGAGAATGGCCCAGCGCCAGCTGCGGATTATGGTGCCTCCAGACAGGATGCCCATGAAGTTGAGCAATACGAGAAACACCGGCAGCACGAACGCGACACCGACGGCAAGAACTAACTTGAGTACGAAGCCGAGGTAGTCCCGGGCGCTGATCAACGCGGTGTCCTGGGCCGGAACGAACGAGCCGAGCACCCCGACAATGTGGGGAAAGATGAACCATCCGGCAGCGCACCCGGCGAGGAAGAGCGGGATCGCGGTGAACAGAAAGCCGAAGGTATAGCGCTTCTCGCGGCCGGTGAGACCCGGCACGAGGAAGGCGAGCACCTGGTAAAGCCAGATCGGGCTTGAGGCGACGATGCCGACGACGAAGGCGATCTGGATGCGAACATCGAAGGCTTCGCTGATGTTCGTGTAGTTGAGGTTGGCGGCGTGATGGCTGCCTGCAAGTATCGCGACCGGCTGTCTCAACGCGGCGAGAACAAATGGCTGCACGAACCAGCCACCGATCGACAGCACAATGACGGCGATCGCCGAGATGAACAGGCGCTTACGAAGTTCGAGGAGGTGCTGGCCGAGCGACATTCGGCCTTCTCGGTTGGTGCCCCGCCCCGTGCGGGTTGCCATGATTGGTAGTGGGGGTACTTCAGGACTTCGAGTCAGTCTGGGCCTTGACCTCTGGCGAAGACTCGTTCAATCTCGGCCCAGCGGTCGTATCCGTGGGCGTCGGATCTTCATTCGACTTGACCTCGTTCTTGAAGATCTTCATCGACTGGCCGACGCTCTTGGCAAGACCCGGGAGCTTCGCAGCGCCGAAGATGAGGACGACGATGACCAGCAGGACGAGGGCGTGCCATCCGGTGAATCCACTGAACATTGCTGGACTTCCTTCACATAAGAACTGCTAGTGAAACAAGTTTACCGCCGCTCACGTGATTTCGCTGTCAGTCGGCTTTGAACCACGCGCGAGTGCTCGTATCCACCCGTGTGATCTTCCTGGCCCTGGCCATGCGCGAGTCATGCCTGACGGCCTTGCGCTCCAGGGCGGCGTCACGCACCAGTGACCTTCTGCGGCGGGTTTCTTCGGCTCCGGCAAGGATCGCCAACTGGTGACGCGTATCGTCAGCCTCGTCAGCGACCTGCTCGAGAATGTCGGTTTTCTCCGCCAGGGTTTCCAGTTCGTCGAGCACTGCGATGCCTTTGCGAAACAGCCGGAACGCGCTGATTGCGAGAACCGCGAGCAGGGCGAGCGCAAGGCACACCCAGATAACCAGCCATCCCCACCACGGAATCACTGGTCGCCGTACCTTGCTGCGCCGGCTGCTGCCCACTCTGCAACGACCCGGCGCGCTTCTTCAGGCTCCACAACGGTGACGACCCCCGGCAGCCCTGCGACGAGCCGCTTCAGACCGTGATAATGGCTCACTCGCACAGCAGTTCGCTGCATCCCATCGACCAGGCTCGTCTCCGCGCCATCGGGAATGTAGTCGGCGACAAGTTGCACGGCGGCGGGAGCCACATCGATCGTCACGATGAGGTCGTCTGCTGAACCTTCGAAGAGCTTCTCGGGCAGGATGACGTCTTTCGCCTTGAAATTAATTGGCTTCGAGGTGACTGTCGGTCGCTCGATCCGGTCGAGCCGGAACGTACGGACAGCTTCGCGAAGATGATCCCAGCCCCGGAGATACCAGTCTGCATCGACGGATTCGACGCGCAGCGGGTCGACCTCACGGTGCTCCCGCTCGCCGCGCGCGTTCAGATAGTCGAACTCGAGCTGAAGGCCGGCTGCCACTGATTCGCGGATAAGCGCGAGAGTTGAGTCAGACTCCGTGCCCCCGACTGCGAGCTGGCTCGGCAGCGCTGAAGCCCCGCGAGAGAGCTTCGTGGTCAGCGATGCGATGGCTGACCTGTCGGCATTCTCGGGCAGTGCCGAGAGGTACTGGAGTCCCGCGATGAGCGCTGCGGCTTCCCGCCCGGAGAATCGCGGCGCGTCATCGATCGCCACGAGATTGGTCAGCACTATCTGATCGTTTTCTTCGAAATCATCCCAGGCCAGGTCGAACAGGTCGCCGTGCTGATATTGCCCGGTCTCCCCGGGGATACCAGAGACCGCGATCAGCTCGACGGCTTCTCGCACCGCCTGTGGCTTGACTCCGAAGTGATCTGCTGCCTCCTGCACACTGATGCTCTCGTGCTCCATCAGGAATGGCACAAGCGACAGCAGGAAGGCGAGCTTGTCTTGCGCCTGCAGCGGCGACTGTCGCTCAGCCATGAGCTGCCGCCGTCGAGAGGAGTCTCGCCTTCACGGCAGCACGGAGCACCGGGGGCGAGAGCACGAGAACCTCAGGTCCGTACCCCGCAAGCTCGTCGGCGAAGATATTGGCATCGGAGTAGTGCAGTTTCAAGATGCCGTCCTGCAGCGTTTCGGTTCCCCGTCGCTTATGGAGCCTGGTCGCGGCATCCGACTCAGGGACAACTTCGACCTGCGCAGTGTGTGAGTTCCACACCTCGTCGAGTTCAGCGAGTGCCCGAGCTGTCTGGTCACCGACCGGTGCCGCGAAAGTGGCGCCAGTAGTCGTGATTTGGCTCACGATTCGCCGGAGCAGAAATGTCTTGGTGATATCGGTTCCCGGTTCCAGGGCGTGCAGGTGCCACCTGCCCTGGTGCTGCACGAGAGCGAGCGGCTCGACTTCGCGCACTCGCGCTTCTGCCTCACCCGGCTTCAGGTAGGCGAAGCGCACCACCTGGCTGCGCTCGAGTGCGGCCCTCAGCGGCTCGAACGCAGCATCCCGCACCCGTAGCCGCGGGGCATAGCCGAGCACAGGTTCGTCAGACAGGAGTCCGAGGCCCCTGAGCTTCATGACGGCTCGACGTGACTCCGCAGACATCGAGCCTTCCCGCCACACCATTGCAGCGAGGTTGAGAAGCGTGGTCTCTTCTGCGGAGAAAGTGATATCTTCTGGCAGCTCATACGTTCCGCGCGGGATGCGGTAGCGCAGGTTCTGGTTATTTCCGGGCTGCCCAGGGCTGTCGAGAGTCTCCAGTGGAACACCGAGGTCTCTGATGTCGTCTTTGTCGCGCTCGAACTGCCGCTCCAGATTCGAGTTGTCACCCGATGTGCTGTATCGCTGGCGATACCCCTGCACCGTGGACAGAATCTCGTTCTTGGTGAGACCGGTCTCAGTCGCGAGCAATGCGAGCACGAGGCTGAAGAGTCTCTCCTCAACCGGAACCTTCACGCTTGAGGCGGACACTGCGCTGGAGGCTGACACGGTCTACGCAGCGATACCCAGGATGTCGACGACGTAGACGACGGTCTCCCCTGCCGGGGCTGTGCCGCTGCCGTCTGCTGCTGCCGCCTGCTTCGCCGGGATGACGACGAGCACCTGCGAGCCGACCTTTTGGCCGGTGAGCGCTTGTGAAAGGCCAGGGGAAACGGAGGTAGCGCCGAGCTGGAGAACGCTCGCCTGGCCCGCCTTCCAGGTCGAATCGAAGACGGTTGGAACGTCGGTCCAGCCGACACCGGTGTATTGCACGACCGCATAGTGCCCGTCAGTGAGGGCTTTACCGGAGCCCTGTCTGAGAACCGTGGTTTGCAGCGCGTTCGGAGCGGGAGTCGTCGGAAGGGTGATTCCGGTCGCACCGTTCGCCGCGGTCACGACAGACGGAACCCCGACCTTCGGAGACTGGAGCGCGCCGTTTGCTTTCGCGAGAAACGCAGCCTTCACGTCTATGACGTACACGAATGAGTCGTTCTTCTTGATCCCATTGGCCGAATCAGCCGTGCCGTTGTGGCCATCTTTCGGTGAAGCGATGACCGCGATGCGCGACCCGACCTGGGCGCAGACGAGCCCTTCGCTGACTGCGGGGAATGTCGACTCTCCGCTAGTGATGAGACTGCCTCCATTGGAGGTGTATGACGTCTTTTGGAGCACCACATCGTTACGAGCGTTGATTATCGTGACCTCGACGATCACAGGCTGGCCGCTGCCGATGGCAGCGCCGTGACCCGCGATGAGTGTGGACCGCTGGGTCGTGTTTGTATAGAGGGGCTTTGGGAGAGTGATCTTGGGAGCCGTGTCGATCGCGCCCTTCGCCGTAATCGCCTGTGACGCAGCGCCAGACTGAAGAGTCGGGGAACAGTCGGCCACAGTGTTCGATGCCGAGCAGGCCGTCAGGCTCGCGACAATGGCTAATGCGGCCAGGAGTGCCGTGGTCTTGCGCACGAATCCTCGTTTCAGGTCAAATCGAAGCAATGCAATTCTAGGGTCACTCGGTCGGAGACTCATCCGCAGCCGCCCGTGCATGATCGGCTGCAACCTGAGCCGTGCGAGCGGTACGACGCAGGCGTTTGTCGGTGGATGTTCGCTCTCCGAGCGCGCCTGGCGTCCACGCCTCGACGTCTTCGTCGCTGTAATCCGATTTCGACGGCCGACGTTTCAGCTGCGGCACCACCGTGTCTGGTGCGAGCCTACGCGCGGTGAGCAGAAAGCCCGTGTGGGCCACCATCCGGTGATCCGGTCGCACCGCAAGCCCCTCGACGTGCCAGCCGCGCACCATGGTCTCTGACGAATCCGGGTCGGTGAAGAGCCCGGTACCACGAATCGCCTCAGCCACCCGCGAGAGTTGCGTCACGGTGGCGATGTAGCAGAGCAGCACGCCCCCAGGGGTGAGAGCATCGGCAACGACTCCGAGGCACTCCCACGGTGCGAGCATGTCGAGCACTACCCGATCCACACTCCCCGCTTCGACCGCTGTCGGCAATGACTCGACGAGATCGCCGACCACGACATTCCAATTCTCGGGATCTGAGCCGAGAAAAGTTGCCACATTGGCACGCGCGACGTCGGCGAACTCTTCGCGGCGCTCAAAGGAAGCGAGCGTGCCGGTTGGTCCGATTCCGCGCAGTAGCCAGAGGCTCAGGGCGCCAGAGCCGACGCCCGCTTCAACAACTCGTGCGCCGGGAAAGATGTCGCCGAGGCTGAGAATCTGGGAGGCGTCCTTCGGGTAGATGATCGCGGCGCCCCGCGGCATCGACATCACGAAGTCGCCGAGTAGTGGGCGCAGGGCCAAGTACTCGTCACCGTTCGATGCTGTGACGACAGAAGCGTCGGCCAGGCCGATCAGGGAGTCGTGGTCGACCATGCCCCGATGGGTGTGGAACACACTCCCGGTTTCGAGGGTGATCGTGTTGAGCCTGCCCTTCGGACCAGTGAGCTGCACGCGGTCACCGGCGCGAAAAGGACCGCTCTGCCTGCGTTCGGCGCTCATGCCCGGGCCCTCTTCGACGCGAAGAGCGAGCGAATGTCTTCGACGGTCTTGCCGTCGAGTGTCGGCCAGATCGTGTAGCCGAGACTGGCATCGAGTTCAGAATGAAGCGGAACCCCGATCGCCACCGCGCCTGAGGCGACGGCTGCCGTCAGGCCTGTGGTCGAGTCTTCTATAGCGACACATTCTGTGACGTCAACGCCGAGAATCTCAGCGCCGCGCAGGTACGGCTCGGGGTGCGGTTTGCTGTGAATCACGTCGTCCCCGGCCACTACCTGGTCGAACGCGCCATCCGGAGCGAGGGAGGCCACGTGGAGCGCCATGCTTCTGATCGACATCGTCACGAGAGCAGTCGGAATGCCAGCTGCTTTGAGTGAGGTGAGCAGCTCACGCGCGCCGGGGCGCCAGGGAACGCTGGTCTGGATGCTCTCCATCACGCGTGCGGTGAGAGTGTCGACGATCTGGTCTTCGGTTAGGGCGACACCCCTGGCCTGAATGATGCCGGCCGCGCGCCAGAGGCCGGACCCCACCAGCGACAGTCCATCTTCGTGGGTCCAGGTTCCACCGTAGGAATGGACGAGTTCGTCTTGCGCTGCGAGCCAGTAGCGCTCGGTATCGACGAGGGTTCCATCCATGTCCCACAGGACGGCGGCTGGCATTGGTTCGGTCACGTAAACCGAGTTTAGACGGGCGGGGGTTCTATCCTTGACGAATGGCATCGGATACCGGACTTCTCAAAGGCCGCCTCCTGGTTGTGGCTTTCGAAGGCTGGAACGACGCGGGCGAGGCAGCGAGCGGAGCGGTCAGCACCCTCAAAGACCTGCTCGACCTCTACCCGATAGCAGAGATCGACGCCGAGAAATACTTCGACTACCAGTTCAACCGACCGGTGGTCTCGATCGACGACGACGGTGAGCGACTGCTCACCTGGCCTACCGTGACGACCTACGGTCCAGCATCCGTCTCTGCGCAGCGCGACCTGCGCAGCGCGGGTGACGGCGATCTAAACCACCTCGGTGCCAACTCCTCGAACGTCTACCTGCTGCTCGGTACCGAGCCGTCCCGCAATTGGCGGAGCTTCACGGAAGAGATCATGGAGACCATTAGCGAGACAGAGATCACCGGTCTCGTCATGCTCGGAGCAATGCTCGCCGACGTTCCACATACCCGGCCTATCTCGGTGTTCGTGGGCAGCGAGAATGCAGAAGTCAGAAGCCAGTTGGGCGTCGAGCGCTCGACCTACGAGGGGCCGGTCGGCATTCTCTCGGTGCTCGGTGCTGCTGCTGAGGCTGCCGGAATCCCCACGGTGACGATCTGGGCATCTGTTCCCCACTACGTGCACAATGCGCCCTCGCCGAAGGCCACGCTGGCCATCATCGACAAGCTCGAGGAGATCATCGACGTCGTTATTCCCCGGGGCGACCTGGTCGACGAATCTGCGGCCTGGGAGAGCGGAATCGACGTGCTCGCCAGTGAGGACGAAGAGATGGCGACCTACATCACCCAGCTGGAGCAGGCACGCGACACCGTCGACTCGCCGGAGGCAAGCGGCGAAGCCATCGCCCAGGAATTCGAACGCTACCTGCGCCGCCGCGATGGCAAGGCAGGGGGCAAAGAGGGCCCTGCGCCGTCGGGCTCAGATGACTGGCGCCCCAAAGAATAGTGCCGTCGTACCGAATAACCATGACGGTTGGGATGCTCGCCCAGGGGGTATCACCCGCACGCATCGTGCCGTCGGCCGCCGCAGTCGTGCGTGAATTGGCAACCGTCGAAGCCTCAGACTTGGCCGTGGTCGGTGGCTGCGCGAGAGTAACCGTGCGCTTTACCGGCGATGACGACGATCACGCGCAACGCGTCGCAGCCCACGCCGTGGCTGGGCTGCGCAGGTCAGCCCAGGTGGTGACCTGGTTCGTCACGCGGCGTGACGGTGGGCGATGGAACCCTGTCAGCGCGCTGCCGGCCAACCCAGCGCCGTTCACTCCAGCCTGATACCGAGCAGCGCGTCTATTGCGGCGATGGCCGCCGGTGTCGCAGGCGTCGAAGTGCGTGCATCGACCGAGGCGAGGGCACCAGGGGTGTCCAGGTCGAGGGCGAGCGCGTGCCGGAGAGTTGCGAGGAGCGGATCTCCGGTGGTCCCGTCACGCTGTGCCCCGGCGGACCAGGCAGACCAGGCCGCCAGTCGCCGCTCGGCTTCGTCGAGCTTGTGCGCTGTCCACTCCCAGTCGGATCGATAGTGCTCTGCGAGCAGCGCCAGCCGGATCGCCCGAGGGTCTACCCCGGAATCGACGAGCTTCGAGACCAGCACGAGGTTGCCGAGAGACTTGCTCATCTTCTCGCCCTCGTACGCGACCATGCCGGTGTGGGCATAGATGTCGGCAAGGGGCGCACCAGTGAGGGCAGCGGCGTGGGCCGCACTGTATTCGTGGTGGGGGAATGCCAGGTCAGCTCCCCCGCCGTTGACGGTCAGCGGTGACGGCAGGTAGCGCAACGCGATCACCGAACACTCGATGTGCCAGCCGGGCCTTCCGCGGCCGAGCACGCTCTCCCAGGCCGGCTCGCCATCACGCTCAGAACGCCAGAGCAAAGGATCGAGGGGGTCGCGCTTTCCCGGCCGGTTGGGGTCACCGCCGCGCTCCGCGCTGAACTGGAGCATGTCGGCCCGATCGAGCCGGGACTCCTGGCCGAGAAACCACGGAGCGGAATCTGCGGCAGAGTCGAAATAGAGATCGTCAGCCGCGCCGTCGCTCTGCACCGGATACGCAATGCCGCGCACCAACAGGTCGTGCACCGCCCCTGCGATTTGTTCGACCACCTCCGTAACCGCGACGTAGTGGTCTGGCGGAACTATGCGCAGGTGCTCCATGTCGCTTCGGAAAAGGTCGGTCTGATCTGCTGCGAGCATCCGCCAATCCACACCATCTCGCTCAGCCCGCTCAAGAAGCGGGTCGTCGACATCAGTGGTGTTCTGTGCGTACGCGACCTCGAACCCGGCGTCCAGCCAGACCCGGATCAGGGTATCGAAACCAAGATACGTGGCTGCATGGCCGAGGTGGGTGGCGTCGTAGGGCGTGATGCCGCAGACGTAGATCGAGGCGACACCGGCGGGGGTTGCCGCACGCAGCGAGTCAGTGGCCGAGTCGTAGATGCTCGGAACCTGCCCCGCTCCGGCTAGCCGCGGAATGGCAGGGCGCGACCAGGACTTCACCCGCCCACTCTAGCTAGGTCGTGCTGGGGTAATCCTCATCGAGCTCCTGCGCGTCATGTTCGTTGTAGTGGGCGTCAGTCGGCGAGGAGGATGCCCGCGGCAGCGGCATCGAGAAGCGCAGCGCAGGCCTCGAGCCGCTTCTGCAACAGCTCCACAACATCATTTGCAATTTCCCGCGCGGTCTGGCCCCTGGAGAAGGCATGTGCGCGCATGAGGAGGATCACGTCGTCAGCGACAATCCGACGCCGCAACTCCCCTGACGTGACTTCAGCCAGTGCGCAACGCCAGCAATATCCGACTGGTTCAACACCATCGGCACGGTCGAATACAGGTCGATCGCACCGAGCCCGAGGTTGCCCGCCGCGAGGGGGTCTGTGCGAAATCCAATCAGTAGTGCAGTAGCAGGTCTGCCAGGACCTTCCTGCCGAACACTAACGCGTCGAGAGGAACCCGTTCATCGACGCCATGGAACATGGCCGGGAAGTCGAGCTCGGGCGGGAGTTTGAGCGGCGCGAAGCCGTAGCCCTTGATGCCGAGCCTGGAGAGCGCCTTGTTGTCAGTGCCGCCGGAGAGCAGGTATGGCAACACCGGGGCACCCGGATCACGGGCTTCAAGTGTGGCTTTGATTGTGTCGACAAGGGGGCCCGCGAACTCTGTCTCGAGGCCGATATCGCGGTGCATCACCACGATCTCGATGTCGGGACCGACCAGGTGCTGCACCTCGGCCAGCGTAGAGTCCTCCTCGCCGGCCAGGCAGCGGATGTCGACGAGAGCTTCAGCGGTATCTGGAATCACGTTGTGCTTGTAGCCGGCAGTGAGCACCGTCGGATTGGTCGTCGTGCGCAGGCTGGCCTGGATGAAGCCGGCCGCTGTGCCGGTCTGCAGCACCAGCTCGTCAGGGCCGGTCTTCTGTGGATCGACATCGAGGATGCGCGCGAGCTCAGCCAGCAGCTCTGTGGTGGTCTCTGTGAGCCGGATCGGCCACTCGCGTCGCCCGACAACAGCCACAGCCTCCGCGAGCTTCGTGACAGCATTGTCGCGAATGAGTCGCGACCCGTGGGCAGCCTGCCCACGGGCGATGAATTTAACCCAGATGAGGGCTTTCTCTCCGGTCTGCAGCAGGTACGCGCGCTTGCCGCCGAGGGTAATCGAGTACCCGCCGACTTCGCTGATCGCTTCCGTTGCCCCGGCGAACAGTTCGGGATGGGTATCGACAAGGTAGCTCGACCCGAACACTCCCCCATTCTCTTCATCGGCGAAGAACGCGAAGATCAGGTCACGCGCGGGCTGTCGCCCCGAGTTCAGGATGTCGCCGAGCGCGGTGAGCATCATCGCGTCCATGTTCTTCATGTCGACCGCACCACGACCCCAGAGCATGCCGTCTTTGATCTCGCCTGCGAAAGGATCGACGCTCCAGTTATCGGGCTGGGCCGGCACGACATCCGTATGACCGTGCACGACGAGAGCCGAACGGCTCGGGTCGACTCCCTGCACCCGGGCGACGACGCTCACCCGCCCTGGTTCGGATTCAAACGACTGTGGCTCGAGCCCCATGGACGTGAGATGCGCGCTCACGTACTCGGCGGCATCCGCCTCACCGTTCGATTTTCCTTCGCCGAAATTCGACGTATCGAACCGGATCAGGTCGCGCGCGATCCGGGCGGTCTCGTCGAGTTCGTCAGCCATAGCCCAACGCTATCGGGCCTCGACTCCCTTAGTTGGCCCCGACCGACAAAATTGCTTTCACGAGCTTGGGGGTGAAGTCGTCGTCGATGCTCAGCACGACCCTGCAGCGGGCGCCCGGCTGTTCAGGATGCCCGAGGAAGCGACCGCGCAGCTCACAGATGGTCTGCCCACGGCCGGGGCCCTGCGTCGTGTCGATCTCGATGTGCACCACCGGCGCCTCCGAGAGACGAACGTCGCCGACCGCGATCGCTGCGGCCAGTGGATCGTGCAGCGCGCTCGTACGGCGTCCGAAAAACTGCACGTAAAAGTCGAAATAGGTGTTGAGCATCTCGCCGATGGCGTTTGCGACCGGCAGGTCGGATGATTCCAACATGTCACGGTCGTCCGCCTCGATCAGGCTGGCCATGGTTGCGTCGAGAGGCACCATCGTGATGAACCAGCTTGCAGCGAATACCGCGGCCGCGGCCTCTGGATCGTTGTGGATGTTTGCCTCGGCCACCGGTGTCACATTTCCAGGCACGAGCGCTGCGCCGCCCATGATGGTGACTTCTTTCACGAGCTCAGGCAGCTTTGGCTCGCGTTGAAGGGCAACGGCGAGGTTGGTGAGCGGACCGATTGCGACTATGTGCAGTTCGCCGGGCCGCTCGCGTGCAAGCCGCACGATCATTTCAGCCGCTGATTCGTTCACAGGCTCTTCACTCGACCTGGGAAGGTCAACTCCCCCGATGCCGTTGTCACCGTGCACGTGAGTTGCCCCTCCCCGGAACGGCGCTGTCAGAAAGTCATGCTCGCCCACCGCCACCGGAATGTCGGAGCGGCCTGCCAACGCGAGCAGGTCGAGAGTGTTTCTCGCCCCGACCGCTGCAGAGATATTGCCACTGACCGATCCGATTCCGAGCAGGTCGACGTTCTCTGAGGCCAGCAGGTAGGTGAGAGCCATGGCATCGTCGATGCCGGTGTCACAGTCGAGATAGAAGGTCTGTCGCATCGTGCTATTCTCGTACGTCGGTGCTCCTGCAAAGGACTGCCGACTGCGCGCGGATGGCGGAAATGGTAGACGCGCCAGCTTGAGGTGCTGGTGCCCGTTAGGGCGTGGGGGTTCAAGTCCCCCTTCGCGCACAGAGTGAAAATGGCCTCTGATCTGGGATTTTAAATCCCAGATCAGAGGCCATTCTCTGTCGAAGTTCTGAGAAACGTGCTGGGCCGGGGACTGTCTCAAATTCGTTGTTTCCGGCCTGACCCGCTAGGCGGATGCCCGGCGGCGAAGGAACTGGTCCGGATGGCTGCCGACCCGGGCTTGTCGTTGACGTCGCCCGATGGGTTGGTGAAGCAGTCCACCAAACAGTCCTCGAGATTTCGTTGAACGAAGAAATGGCCGAGCACCTCGGCCATGCGAAGCACCATGCCGAGCCAGACCGGCGGTACTCGAACGTGCGCAACGGGACCCGGCCGAAGACAGCTCTGACCGAAGCGACGGGCCATGTCGAGATCGACGTCCCACGGAACCGGGAGGGGTAATCAGAAAGGTGAGACCGACGTCCTGGGCTTGTGGGCTGGGACCGGTGGAGAGGGGGTGAGGGCGCGAAGGAGCTAACAGGTGTCGGCCAATGGCCGAGGTGCTGAAGGATTCGGCAGCAGGACGCGAGCGGGGGCCACTGCGTAACCTTTTCGTCGCTTCCGACGATTACGTAAGTGTGGCCGCGTGTTCGCAATGATCAGGCCACATCGGACATCGAATCGCTGAAGCGATTCCCCAAAAGTGAGGTATACCATGCTTTCAGTTTTCACCTTGATCGGCGGAAAGGTCGCAATTGGGATTCTTGCCGGTAGTGCAGTCGTCGCAGGCGGCGCCGGGGTTGCGGCTTACGCGGACCTTCTTCCGGCTGCAGCCCAGAAGGTTGCCCACGATACGATCGATGCACCGCTGCCCCGCGCTACCGATTCATCGGATCCGACGGATAGGCCGACTGCCCTCCCGACCGGGACGCCGACCGCGACACCTGGCGGCCCGGACGCGACTGGTCCCGCGGCATTCGGTCTCTGCACGGCCTTCACGCATGGCGGGCTCAAAGTAACCTCGACGGCATACGCTTCACTGGCCAGTGCCGCGAAGGGAGCATCCAACATTGCGACCTATTGCGCGACGATTCCGCAGCCGGGACCGACGGCCACCCACAGCCCCAGCGACGGAAACTCGTCACACACCCAGGTGCCCTCATCTGGCTCGACCCACAAGCCAAAGCCGGGCGCGCACCCCTAAGCCCATTCCTGCCCGCGCCGGGCGCGCAGTGGCGCGGTTCGGGTCCGAGCCACCAAATCACTATTGGTCGAACGGCACGACGTGAGTGAACTGCCTCCCGCCACACGAGAGTTCGAGAGCATCTACCGCCGCTTCGCGCCAGCCGTCGTCGGGTACCTACGGGCGAACGGGGTCGACGACCCTGAGGCAGTTATGCAAGAGGTTTTCATCTCAGTACTTCCCAAAATCGGAACAATGAACGGTGGAGAGGACGGCGCTCGCACATTGCTTTTCTCCATCGCGCACGCTCGAGCCGTTGACCACCACCGTCATCGTGTCCGCGTAACTCCGGCCGTCGAATACGACCCGATACTCGACCAGCGTTCCACGAACTCCGCGGAAGATATCGCGCTCGCTCACGTGGGTGACGAATCGACCATCGCTATTCTCGCTTCGCTCAAGGACGACCACCGGGAGGTGCTACTACTCCGTGTGGTGGCCGACCTGCCATTGGAGCAGGTTGCCAAAGTCATGGGCAAGTCCATCGGTTCGGTCAAGCAGCTTCAACGTCGAGCACTTCTGGCCCTTGCAGAGCATCCAGACATCGCGGGAGGAGCGTTTCAATGAATCCCGTTGGCGATGCAAATGAGAACCTCCGCGACCTGCTCTCTGACTTAACCGAAACTGAGGCAGACACGGTCCGTCCCCTGCTTCTTTCCCTGCAATCGATGTTGCAGGAATCGGCGCCGTCACCTTCGCCGGAGCTCGCCGCCCTGCTTGGAACAAACGGATCTGCACAGACCGTCTTGCCTCGGCGTGCCCGTCACCGCGGCTTAGTGTTCTCCGTGGCTCTGATTGGTGCACTGGTTGCCGGCACAGGAACAGCATTCGCGGTGAGCCCCCAATTTCGTTCCGGTGCCGCCCACGCCGTTAATGTCATTGTCAACACTCTTCCTTTCGCACACCACCCAGTTTTGCATCCGACTCCATCAGAAACACCCATAGTCCTACACACTCCCGGTTCGGCGGTAAAAGGCAGCAGCACATCTCCTCCGACCCCAGCGCCGGGGATTGGGAGCCAGTCGAACGGCAATGGAAAGTCCTCATCTGGACACGCCAACCCTCACTCAACGAGTCACCCGACCCCACCAGCGGGCGGGCGTGGCGCCCCCTAATCGCAGGAAATACGGTGAGGTACGAGCCGCAATAGCGGGGGTCCCCTGTGAGGACATGCGTGCTCGAATCTCTCCTTCTTCGCTATCGGCAATGGGCGGGCGCGCTTGGGTTACGTAACGACGGATCCATCGAGCGCAAGGCCGGGGTTATGGCCATCGCCATCACCGGTGGTGTCGTCTGTCCAAACGACCAAATACTCGTGAACCTACCCCCAGGGATCCGGACACCTCTCAGCCCGGTCTGATCACCCGATGACAAGGATCGGCTTACATGCAGAGGGCCGCCGACGTGGTCGCACACGCGCTTTCACTGGCCCGCAACGAGGGTGTGAACTTACAAGCCGCGATCGAGGATAAGTGGCTTCGGCGGGCCGATCCTTCGTCCGTCATATTGGCCTCCTAGCCGTCCTCAATTCGCACTGAGGGGTGTATTCTCAGGCGGTCAAATCGCGCTCGTAGAAGATGAACGAATCACGGCGCACCACCTCAATCAGGCCACTTTTCACAAGCACGCGCTGCGAAGCAGTATTGCCCTCATCGGTGTCTGCGGCCGCAATGGCCGCACCATGGTCTCTCGCACTATTGAGGGCAAGAGTGACTGCCTCGGTCGCCAGACCTTCGCCACGAGCACTCGGCACCAGTCCGTATCCGAACTCAACACGCCCAACCGTGTCGGGCGGTCCGAAAAAGCCGAAGCCGCCGACAGCCTGATGATCGGGGGTACGTCGGATCACGTACATAGTGAAGTAAGGATCTGGGTCGGTCAGGGCGCCCAGTGATCGAAGTGGGTCGAGCTCGTCGGCAAATGGATACTCCGGGTGCCAGTCGTCGCCTGGACGCTCGTCTCGCGCAACGATTCGACGAGCGAGTGACGGCGAAATCGGCTCGAGGACCACGTGGGCGCTCTGAAGGGGCATCAAACGATCGTCGCATACCAAGCGAGTCCCCTCTGATTAGGCCCGCTCATAATTCTCTTACTGCGTCGCTTAGCGAGCATCCTGGCGTCGAGCGCTGACGGCCGCTTGCGGCCGCTGGCCCGCAATTCTCCGCACGTAGGATTCGAGAACGTCGAAGCCGGCGCGGCCCAGCTCCGCGCTGATCAAGTCCACGGGCCACCGGTACGCCGGAGTCACGGCGTGTGCGAACTTCTCGACCACAGGGCCCTCAAAAAAGCCGACAAGAAGTGCGCCACCAGGCCTAATCACGCGACCGAACTCGTGCAAGGGAACCTGGATCTCGCCGGGCTCGTAGTGAATGAGTGAATACCACGACAGCACTCCACCGACCGAACCGGTGCGAGCGTCCATGGAATCGAGACTTTCGACTGCGAAGTCCACGGCGGGGTAAGAGTTTGCGGCATGGGCAATAAACTCAGGCACTTGATCGATGCCCCGAGCGGTCACGCCCTGCTGGGTCAGAAAGTTCGCCCAATGACCGGGACCACAGCCCGCATCAATGACATCGCCCTCGACATCGCTCGCCCAGGTGGACACGATCTGCAAATCCGATGGATGAACTGAATCCATTGAGCCCAACAGGTCGATATACTCCGCCGCTCTGCCGGAATACGCGGCGCGATTGGCTCCGTTAGGCACGCAATCAAGTCTAAGCAGTCTGAACCGAGCTGCCCGTAAGACGGTCGGCCCGCGCTATTTCTCTAGTTCGCCTCCCCGTCGCGGACTATTCCCGCTCTCTTAACGTCTCGTAAGCGAGTGGCTTCTTTCAAATCCGACAGCGTACCCGGGAGGCACCGACTGGAAGCATGTATTTGGAGCGGAGCGCGAGCGGGGCGGTGGTCGAAGCGGCTGGACGGCAGGACATATCAACCGTGGCCCTTGCCGTTGCCCTTTCCCTTGCCGGGCGTAGGGGGCGCTGATGGGGTGCTCGATAGGGAGGAAGAAGGCGTAGCTACAGAGCTTTGTGGCGCAGGAGAGTTGGTCGGTTCGGGAACTCCGGCGGTGTGTGCGCCGAGGCTCAGTACGACTGCGATCAGAATAATCGCAACCACGATTACTGCCACGCCGATCAGTGCAGCACGCCAACGATGGCCGGTCCGTTCCGGCTCCGCCAGAGCCGGGGTCATGGGAACCGTTTCGTCGACGGGCCTAGCGAGTCGGCGGGTCGGCGCATCCATCGCGACCGTCTCGTCTCCGGCGCCTGCCGCTATCACCTTCGTTGCGGGAAGCACCTCGGTGACAGAGTGAGGGCGCCAACCAACCAGTGTGCCGCTGCTCTGCGAAGCACGCACGGCGACGTCAAGCGCCGTGGGGCGAAGAGAGGGGTCACGCTGGCTCATATCCCGGACTAAGTCCTGCCATTCCTGCGGCAGGCCCGCAGGAAGTTCCGGGACTCGAGACAGCCGCGCGGCGAGTACTTCCGCTTGGCTTCCAACGAAAGCGGCGCGCCCGTTGAGAATCTCGATAAGCACGAGGGCCAGGGAGTAGATGTCCGAAGCCGCCCCTGCTGGCTCCCCAAGTGCCTGCTCGGGACTGAGATACGCGGCCGTCCCGACGACGGTGCCCAACTCGGTAATCCGATTCGAGCCAAGAAGATGCGCAATCCCGAAATCGGCGAGCTCAGCACGGTAACCCGATGGCGAGCGCGCGCTGTGCTGGAGCAGGATGTTACTGGGCTTCAGATCCCGATGCACGATCCCGTTCGAATGAACGACGTGAAGTGCCTCTGATATTTCCTCGGCTACCTGGGCGGCTAGTTCACCGGCAACCGGCCTCTTCCGCAGTTCGTCGGCCAGCGTCGGTCCGTCGATCAGTTCCATCACGAGATAACTCGGGTCAGTCGCTCCTGATGCCCCGAGGTTTGCGTCGTGAACTGTTACCAGGAATGGACTTGTCAAACCGGCCAGGATACGAACTTCAGAGTCGAATCTGGACCGATCGGATTCGCTCGAGTCGAAGACCTTCACCGCGACGTCACGATTGAGGCGTTCGTCGTGCGCCCGATAAACGACGCTCATACCCCCTCGACCAATCACCTTTTCGAGCCGATAGCGCCCGGAAACGATCGTGCCGCCAAGGCCGTCATTGCCAAGCATTAAGCCACCACTCCCGAAAATTTCATCCTTTCGAGTTTATGACCTGGATACGAGACGAGGTGGTGGCGAGAAGACACCTAAAGTGTTACGACGAAGCTGATCGAGTGCCCGTGCGAATCGATGAGACCACAATCAACGGATTGTCCAGAAGCGCACCTGCTCGCTGCCGGGGTTGCACGCAACGATCCCCACGTCGGTCAAGGCGTCTTGGTCGCGCGGGCCTCACGCCGCGGTTCGATCGAGTGCAGAGCGCGCTCGAGGCGGGAGACACTTTCACGATCGGTTCCGCCGATCTACGCAGTCCATGCTCGACTTCGCTCAAGCGCTCCGATCGATCCTCTTGTGAGGATCGCCGTCGGCGAGAGTTCTCACTATTTTGAGGCGGGTGGGATCTGACAGGGCCCGGAGCACGCCGATCAGTTCCACACGACATTTCTGGAATTGAATACTCGTCGCTCATTGGCACTCATTAGTTCGACAGCTGCTGAACACGCGCACCAGCCGCCGGTTATCCTCGGCTGGCGGTTCTCGCTATCGAACTGTTCATCGTCGGTAATCCCACTGGGAGCGCTTTCACTGTCGATTGGCGGATCAGCGGACGTGCCGCTGTTCGGCGCAGTCGCCGTCGTTCTTGCGATGACCGTGCTCGTCATCGGCTACCTGCCAGGTCGGTCGCGTGGGACCGCGCCACCGCTCAGCTGGCCGACTCGCCGCTAGGAGTCAGGGTCGTCTGCGAATGAGGCGTTCACGAGAATCGGAATGTGATCCGAGTCTCCTTTCGCCAGGGTTTCTACGCTGTCAATACGCAGTCCGAAGGATGTCGCGAAGTCGAAGTGACCACGAAACATCTTGTATCGCGTGTACGTGCGCTGGTCGCTCAGGGACAGGTCGTAGCCCGACTCCTGCATCGTGCGGTTGAGCCTGCCCTGAAACAGCGGGTAGTTGTAGTCGCCGACCATGAGTGTCGGCACGCCGTCTCCCATAGTTCTCAATTGTTGATGAGCGAGTCGGATCTGCTCGCGGCGCAGAGAGTTGAGCGCGGTCAGCGGTGCAGCGTGAAAAGACGCAACGATGAGCTCTCGTTTCGACTCGTTGTCGAGCAGCCGCGTCGCGATCAGTCGCTCGTGCGCCGGCCGCATCACTCGATCGTGAAGTGACTTCTTGAGCGCGAAGGTCTGGGTGGATTCCGCCGAGAACCGCTCACGACTGTAATAGACGGCGAGGCCGAGACGATTGCGTTTGGTGGAATCGGCGAGATGAAGGTCGCCGACCTCCGCTGGGAGAATCGAGGTGTCGGCCTCCTGTAGGCAGAGGGCGTCGAGCTTGTACTTCTCAGCAAGTGCGACGAGTTCACCACTCGCGTGATTCTCACGCAGGTTGTAGCTGATCACTCGCATTGATGTTTCGCCAATCGTCGGGACACGAGGGTTAAGCCTAAAGCGAGACCTGTGGTCCCTTGAACGTATTCGGGGCCGCTCCCTTGCGGGTTGGGTGAGAAGGAATACCGTGCGGTCTATGGCTACCGAGAATGAAGCACAGGAACTGTACGCAGACGGATCCCTCCCTGAGGATGCGGATCTCAGCGCCCCGAATGCGAAGACCGCAGACCCGGTTGAGGCAGACATCGAGAGTCGCAATCCAGACACGGACGACCAGGTTGCAGGCGAAGTAGTACTCGGCGGTGAGAAAGCCGCGGAGGAAGCGGAGCGTGATCGCGCGGAACGACACGACTCAAAGGCAACCGGCTGACGCGGTCGACTGCCTCTAAGCTCGATTAAGATGCCACTGTGGCTGCAGCGTAGAAGGATGTCAGTGTGAGCGGATTAACGGAAGGCCCGGCAAGTGACGCCGGATGGTTTCCTGATCCTGCCGGAAGCGCGAACGTGCGCTGGTGGGACGGGTCGGCCTGGACCGACCACCTGATCGATCCCACTACGGGCGCGGCACCGGTCGCAGCGACACCGATTCCAGCGACACCCGTGCCGCATCAGCCCGAGTTGCCAGCCTCGACCGCCGCTACCTCGTCGATTGCTGCTGCAGAGATAGCACCCTCCGGGCAACCGCTCACCCGCCGCGAACTTCGCGAGCAGGAGGCGGCAGGCGCTATTCCTGCAGTGGCTCCCGTTTCCGCCGTTCCGCCCGAGCCACAGGTCGCTGTGCCCGTTGTTCAGCCCGCGGTGGCCGTTCAGCCTCCCGTGCCGGCTGCACCCATGTCGAGCTTCGACCTGTTGATGTCACCAGCGGCAGGGGTTCCCGCAGTCCCCTCTGTGCCTCCCCAGGCGGCGGAGCCGCAGCCTGCATTCCAGCAGCCTGCATTCCAGCCGCAGGATGCTCAGCCCACTGCCTTTCCCCCTGCGGCTTTTCCTGCCGCAGCATTCCCTCCCGCGGTTCCCGGTCCAGACGAGCCGTGGACAGCCTCGCCAGTGCCCCAGATCGCTGACCTCTTCCCTGCCCGCGATGAGCCGGCGAGCCAGCCGTCTTTCACCCAGACGCCAGCCGCGCCGACCGAAGTTGCTGATGACGAGGCCACCGGAAGTGTGTCGACGTTCGGAATCTGGCTCTTCGCCGCGCTGCCGATTCTGCATGCCGCACTCATCTGGTACGTCTACGAACGCCTCATTCCCACGGACACCGGAACGTTTCGCTGGGTCGTACTGGCTGGCCCGATCGTCGTCTATTTGATTCTGGCGATGCTCGATCGCAGTCGTCTCGTCGCGCAGGGGCACACCGAGGTTCCCTCTCCCCTGTTCGCCATCATTCCTCCGATCTACCTGGCGTTCCGGGTCACCCGAATCGGGCTTCGTGCCCTCCCGCCAGCCGCAGTCTGGCTGGTTCTGCAGGTCGCTGTGGTGGTCGTATTCATCGTGTTCTTCCCGAGCGTTGTGACGCATCTGACTGCGTAGGCCCAGGCGGAGCATCCTGCTCAGTGCACCCTCGACCAGTGCAGCCAGATCAGTGCATTCGCCCGTCGGGGTCGAGCCGCTCGAGCATCTTTGACGCGATGCGGGCAAGGTCGGCTATGTCGTCGTCGTCGAGTGGGTCGATAACGTATTCGCGAACCGTAGCTGCGTGCCCGGGAGCAGTCGCCACCACTTTCTCCCAACCAGCCTCAGTCAGCCTGACATTCGTCGACCGGCGATCGCGCACGGCGGTTGCACGTTCGACCAAACCGCGGCTCTCTAGCCGTGACACCACGTGCGACAGCCTCGGCAGGGTGGAGTTCGTCTCCGCTGCGAGCTCCGACATCCGAAGCGAGCTGTCGGCGGCCTCGGAGAGCATCGCAAGCGAGAGGTATTCGAAATGGGTGAGGTGGGCATCCCTCCGCAACTGGGAGTCCAGCACGCCCGGAACCAGTTCGACGACCGCGACGAACCTGCGCCAGGCCACCAGCCGCTCGGTATCGAGCCAGCGTGGCTCGTCATCGGGCGCGGTCATTCCGTCAGCCTAACTATGCCGCGTGTCTGCTCTAAACGGGCGGGCCTGTCTCAGACGAAGCGGATGGCAGCCTGCAGCCGTGTGCGCACGTCGAAGAGCTCCGTACCGCCCACCACTCGCGCCCCGGGGATGCCTTCTCGAAGCAGCGCGGGGAGGCGCGACTGGCTGACTACCGCCGTCGTCGCGCCGCGAATCGTGCCGAGCACGCTGAAATCGTCTGACAGCTCGTCGTCTGGTAGCACGATTACCAGCGCGCTGAATCGCACCCGCGCAGCGCGCGCAACAACCTTCGCTCGCGCGCCGAGGTCGTGGATCGGGCGGGCATCCGGATCGTCGGGGGGTACGAGCTCTGCTCGTTTGATGCGGACCGGGGACCCGTAATCCTCCGAGAGCATCGCGAACAGGCCGGTGGGGCCGAGCACGATGTGATCGATTTTATTTTCGGGCTGACCGGTAGCGACATCGTGCCAGATCGTGTACCCGATGCCGAGCTCCGAGAGCGTGCGGGCCGTCGACTCCTCGACCAGGGCGTCGGCGAGGATGTGGCGGAGCTCGCGGGGCGCGGACCTCACCAGCGCGGGGTCGTAGGGATCACGCGGGTTCTCGCCGCGACCGATCCACTCGCGCATCAGCGCGAGATAGCGCTCCCGCCGCCATCCGCCGGGATGCCCGTACGAACGCGCCCGCGGCCTCGAGTCTGCTCGCGGAGCCTGCCGCGGAGCCCAGGTGAACGTCGACTCCGCACGCTGGCCGTGACCGCGATCGTAGATCGACCTGCTCTCGGTCGTGCCGACGAGTTGCCAGGCCGCCTGCACTGAGGTGAAGCTCGCAGCGTCACCGCCGGTGTCCGGATGCGTATCGCGGAGTCGCTTGCGGTAGGCGGCACGCAACTCATCGTGGGTTGCGCTCGGCGCTACGCGCAACACCTCATACGGCGTCGCGGCAATCGGGCTCTCGGGCATAGTGAATCGACTGTAGCGAACTCCTGCTGGGACATTCTGTCGGCTCGTCCACTCTCGGGAATATGCCCCCACTTCTGACGGTTCAGTTGTTCATGACCCTCAACGACATCCCGATCACGACCATCGATGGATCCGAGACTTCGCTCGCTCAGTACGAGGGCAAGGTGAAGCTGGTCGTGAACGTCGCATCTCGTTGTGGACTCGCCCCGCAATACGAAAAGCTGGAGGCGATGCAGAAGTTGTATGCAGACCGCGGCTTTACCGTGCTCGGCTTCCCGAGCAACCAGTTTCTGCAGGAGCTCAGCAACGACGACGCGATCAAGGAATACTGTTCGACGACGTGGGGCGTCACTTTTCCGATGTTTGAGAAGATCAAGGTGAACGGTCGCAACCAGCACCCGCTGTACAAGGAGTTGAAGAGCGAAGAGGTCGACGGCAAGTCGGGCCGGATCACCTGGAACTTCGAGAAGTTCGTGATCACCCCTGATGGATCCGTGCACCGCTTCTCACCCACAACCGAGCCGGATGACCCGGCCATCATCGGTCTAATCGAGGCTGCACTGCCGGCCTAAAGCCCTGCACCGTAGGCTGGTCCGATATGAGAATCCTGCTGATCAGACACGGCCAGACGATCGACAACATCAACGGTGCGCTTGGCACCGTGGTGCCCGGGCCTGGGCTCACAGAGTTGGGCTTTCGGCAGGCAGTGGCGATTCCGGATGCCCTCGGATCGGAGCCGATCGAGGCGATCTACGTGTCGACGATGCGCCGAACCCGGCTCACCGCGCAGCCGCTTGCCAACGCGCGCGGTCTCGAGATCAACGAGCTCGATGGGCTTCAGGAGATCGGTGCAGGCGAACTCGAGGCCCGCTCAGACCCGGACTCGATCAAGACCTATATGGGCACGATCTTCTCGTGGTGGAACGATTTCGGTGGCCGAATTCCCGGTGGAGAAGACGGCAACGAGTTCTACGAGAGGTTCTCCGGGGCGATCACGAAGATCGCGAGCGCTCACGAGGGCACAGTCGCAGTCTTCAGCCACGGCGCAGCCATCCGCACCTGGGCATCGTGGAGTTCAGAAAACCTGGATGCCGACTTCAGCCGCACCCACACGCTCGAGAACACCGCGGTCGTCGTCGTCGAAGGCACCCCGAGCAAGGGCTGGAAGACAACGTACTGGGCCGGCGAACCGGTGGGCGGCGCGGCTCTCGAAGATGCGAATGCGATCGATCCGACCGGCGAGGCTGGCTGATCCGCCCGCATTCACCAGGGATGGGTGTTGACTGGTCGTTATGAGCGATACATCAGGAGCTCCATACGCCGACCAGAACTTCGAAGACCGTGAGGCCGAATTTCGCGCGGCCAACGATCTCGCGACGAACGACGCCGTGGCAGGTGAGACCGTGACCGAGGGGGTCGGCGACGCCAATGGTGGCCCGACCGGCGGCTCTCCCTCAGAGGCGACGCCATACACCGATGAGCACGACGAGCACATCGACGTCACGCAGCGCGATCCGGCGGACTTCGACGATGCTGCCGAGTAGGCAGCGTTTGGGCACGCAGCTGCGAACTCCATCGAACCAGTAGCGAGCCCGGCGCCCGTTAGCTGGCCTGATCGGGCTGCGCTGGCGTTCGTTGCGCTGGCGTTGGGCGCGCTGCCATCGGCGGCGGCGTGCTCAGCAGCAAAATCGGGGATTGTGCGTCATCCACCGAAGCCGACGGATGAAGGGATACCGGGCTCCCGAGTTACGTTGCTTATTCACGTAAAGGCGCGCGCCTCTCGCCCAATGGCGAGCATGTCAGCTGACTGAGTGAGGGGCTGCGCGACAAGCTCTGCGGCCGCAGAAATCAAATCAGACACGGCGACGCGAGCCTCGCTTCCGGCACGACCGCGCCGAATCGCGTCAGCGGCATGGGTAGTCAGGGTTCCCTCGGTGAGGGCGGCCGCAACAACGGATCTCCAGCCAATGAGAGGAGGCTGATCATCCTGACCCGAGGCATTGTGGAGTTGTCTAGCGTCAGTTCCTCGATGCCGGGCGGGCTGGGATCGAGGCGGGCACGCCAGAGCCGTCGTCTCGTGAGCAGCAGCTCGAGGATGACGCCGCTGAACACGGACGTAACCGGGGTTGTGCCAAACAGCGCAGCGATCACGCATCGAGTCACGGCCGCGCCCGAATGGAATAATCAGGCGAGGACGATAAATCCGATGACGGCGCTGGCGATCGACAGCACGGCCAGCACCACAGCAGGAATGGGTGGTTCGTGTCTGCGGACGTGCACGACTGTCGCGCCGATCATGACGATCGCAAGTGCGGCTGCTGCCAGTGGCGCCAGGATCGGGACGATATTAAGCAGCATCGGGAAGACTAGTCCGACAGCGCCCAGGATCTCGAGAACTGCGATGAGCTTGATGGTGCCAACCCCGAAGTCGTCGGCCCAGCCCATGCCGCTGGCGACGAGCGCCTGCTTGGAACGGACAAGCTTCATTACGCCGCTCGCAATGAACGCGATCGCCAGTATGACGTTGATTATCCAGAGTGCAATGAGCATGTGACTCCTTCGACCGTTGAGTGTTGGTTACGCTTCGCCGCGAAGAGGCTTCAGGGCGCCGGCCCAGGACTCGAGCTGCTCGAAGAGCACCTGAGCCGAGTCTGTGTGCTGAGGCCCGGGCGCGAAGGTCGTGAAACCCTCGAAGTCGGTGAACAAAGAGAAGCTGAGCTGCTGACGCACGTGTGCGATCTGCAGTTCGCTTGCAATCCCGCGCAGGTGCTCGATTGCGCGTGCGCCACCGAGGGAGCCGTAACTGACGAATGCGGCGGCCTTGTTGTTCCACTCGGCGTAGAGGTAGTCGATCGCGTTCTTCAGCACAGCGGAGGTCGAATGGTTGTACTCAGGTGTGACGAAGACGAAACCGTCGTATTGGGAAATCGTCGCAGCCCACGCCTTCGTGTGCTCCCCCGAGTACATTCCCATCGAAGGCGGGGCCGCCTCGTCAAGGTGAGGCAGCGGGAAGTCCGCCAGGTCGATCAGTTCGTACGAAGCACCGCGACCACTGGCCTGGCCAAGAACCCACTGAGCGACACCCTCCCCGTTGCGACCGGGGCGGGTGCTGCCGAGGATGACGGCGATGCGAATGTCAGACAAGATGAAGGGTTCCTTTCGTGAGCGCCTCCCGATTGAGGAGCACGAGCCACAACGATAGGTCAGTAGATCGTCTTATGCAAGATGGTACACAGCGAGACTATCTCGCGCGCGGCTGGTAGGCTCGCGGCATGATCGAGTTCACTGCTGTCAGCGGGGACCAGTCTTTCTGCGAGGTCACGGATGACCCCACAACTGCGGACTTGGCATGGCTCGCGCATCAGGCGTCAGCGACCATCGTCTCTGCCTTCGACCGCCTCGCTGTTGAGCATGGGCTAGCGGACCTTCGCGACTGGCTCGTGCTCAGCCTTGCGGGGGACGGCAGCAAAAGAACGCAGCTCGAGATTGCCACACAACTCGTGATCGACAAGAGCACGATGGTGCTCATTCTCGACAGGCTCGAACGCGATAGCTTGATCGTTCGCCGATTCTCGGAGACTGACCGCCGAGTGCGCATCCCGGAGGTTACCGAGGCCGGAATTGCGGTGCG
The DNA here is from genome assembly GCA_043746355.1 of Lacisediminihabitans sp. Classification (GTDB taxonomy): domain Bacteria; phylum Actinomycetota; class Actinomycetes; order Actinomycetales; family Microbacteriaceae; genus Lacisediminihabitans. The sequence goes on from JAYTRC010000067.1 coordinate 34,896, forward strand.
CGACGCCATTGCGACAGCGCGACAAGCGACGGCAGACTCCGTGCTTGAGGGGATCGATCCAGCGGACCGCGCAACATTGCGAGACGTCCTCTGGCGCATCGCCGGGCGCTCCTTGTGACTCAGGATCTTGTCGTGGCGGCCAGACGCTGTAGGTGAGCGTTCAGTGCCCGGCTGACACTCTCGGCCTGGTGGAGAAGATCCGAGTCGAGCCCGTCGATGAACAGGTCCTGGATAGCCCGCAGGTGCGGCGCTGAAGCTCGCCTGAATAGGGCAGCACCGTCTTCAGTAAGCGTCACTTCAGCACCGCGGCTGTCGTCGACGCACCTGTGTCGGGCCACGACTCCTCGCATTTCCATCCGTCTCAGATGATGTGAGAGGCGACTCCGTTCCCAGTTGATCCGGTCGGCAAGCTCTGAAGATCGAAGAGTTTTGCCGTCCGCCTCCGAGAGTGCCAGCAGAACGGCATAGTCGCCGGTCGAAAGGTCAGACTCGGCCTGAAGGCGAACAGCAAGCATCGTCCGCAACTGCTCGCTGGTCTCTAGATATTCGCGCCAGATCGCCAGATTTTCGGAGTTGGGCGAGCGCTTGCTCGATTTGACCGCGGCGTGCGTGCTCACAGAGCCCTCCAATTGACATGTCAATCATATAAGAGCATGATTGACACGTCAATTACCTGGAGGACGACGTGACGGCTTTTCCCTTCGAACTGGGGCTCAACTCGTTTGGTGACGTGCCGACCGACAACGGCCGCACGCTCAGCGATGCCGAAACGGTGCGCCTGTTAATCGACGAGGCGCAATTCGCGGAGTCGGTCGGCCTCGACGTGTTCAGCATCGGTGAGCACTACCGCGAGGGTTTCGTCGATTCGGCCGGAGCCGTCATCCTCGCGGGCATTGCCTCGGCGACCAGCCGCATCAAGTTGGGAACGGCTGTCACCGTTCTCAGCACCAACGATCCGGTGCGCCTCTATAACGAGTTCTCCACTCTGGACGCGATTTCGAATAGTCGTGCCCAGATGGTGCTCGGGCGGGCATCCCAGACACAATCCTTCCCCCTGTTCGGCTACGACCTGGCCGACTACGAGGAACTGTTCGAGGAGAAGCTCGAACTGTTCATGAAACTGCAGCGCGAGAGTCCGGTCACCTGGTCCGGCACGGTGCGAGCACCGCTGGTCGAGCAGACCCTGCATCCCCGCATGCGCGAGGGCGGTATTCCCACCTGGATCGGCGTCGGAGGCAGCCCGAACTCCGTGGTCCGCGCTGCCCGTTATGGACTCCCCCTCATGCTCGCGATCATCGGCGGCCAGCCCGAGCGCTTCGCCGGGCACGTCGACCTCTACTTCCGCGCTCTCGAACAGTTCGGGATGCCCCTGCAGCCGGTCGGGCAGCACGCACTTGGCCTCATCGCCGACACAGACGAAGAAGCCGCCGAGACGTGGTGGACGGTCTGGAAGCCGATGATCGAGTCGATGGGAAAGGAGCGCGGTTTTTATCCGCCCACGCGAGAGCGGTACGAGCTCGAACTGGCTACCGGCGCTCTCTTCGTCGGCTCCCCGGAGACCGTCGCCCAGAAAATCGTCTTGATGACCCGCGCACTGCGCATCAGCCGCTTCGACCTCAAATACGACATCCCCGGCCTCCCACGATCCGTCCGCGCGCGCACCATCGAACTGCTCGGCTCGGTCGTGGCGCCGCGGGTGCGCGAGATTCTCGCGGAGCAAACCGTCAATGCCTGAGCCGACAATCGGCATCCTCGGCGCCGGCAAGGTCGGCATGGTCCTTGCCCGCCTGTTACTCACCGCGGGATACCGCGTTCTCATCGCGGGATCCCGCGATCCGTCACGCATCTCCCTTATCGTCGAGATGCTCGCCTCCGGCGCCGAAGCCGCCACGGCTGAGGCCGTTGCCCGCGAATCGGACATCGTGATCCTCGCCCTCCCGCTCGGCAAGTACCGTTCCGTCCCGCGGGATCAGCTCAAGGGCAAGCTCGTGATCGACGCCATGAACTATTGGTGGGAAATCGATGGCATCCGCGAAGACTTCAACGATCCGCGCATCTCCACTAGCGAGATCGTGCAGGACTATCTTTCCGAGTCCCGCGTCATCAAGGCCTTCAACCATATGGGCTACCACGACCTCGATGAGGGGCCGTTGCCCCCGCTTGCTTCGGGCCGGAAGGCGATCGGAATCGCTGGCGACAGCGCCACCGACCTCGCGAGCGTGGCGACGCTCGTTGACGCGGTCGGCTTCGACCCCATCGTTGCTGGCACCCTGCGTGACAGCATTTCTTTACAGCCCGAGAGCCTGTTGTTCGGAGCGAACTTCTCAGCACAAGACGTGAGGAACGCGCTCAGCGAGTTCGGTTCGACGGACCGAGGCAGGCTCGTCGCCGCGGCGCGAAACGGCAACACAGCCACTGATTCAGACCTATCCTCTGCTCGAGCCCTGTAGGCGAATAGAAGGATGAGCGGTCCCCATCGCGACGCACCAGAAATCGACGCACCAGAAATCGACGCACCAGAAATCATTGAGCCGATTCGCAACACCCTTTCGCGTGAAAACGGGTAATGGTCTTCATCAGCGAAAAGCTGCCATGGAAGCGGAAGTCACCTGCTCAGGCAGCAGGATGGGGCCGCAGCATGAAGGATGAATCCGTGGTCCGCCAGCATAGAGCGGGCGTCACGCGGGTACGCACCGGATCGACGGCGTAGCCGAACGACTGCAGGAACATGATGCCGCCGAACCGGTGCCCCTGAGGTCATCGATCGCGACAAGCCTGGACGGCTCACAGCGCTCGCCTGAGACGCCTCCCCCGCTCACCGCAACCCCCCACTCACCGCAACCCCCTACTCACCGCAACACAGACGCTCGACCGTGAACAGGCCGGCTTTATTTTGAGCGACCTCACCGGGCGCACCATCACCCGCCGGGTACTCGGTGACGATTGCATCCCGAGAGAGATATCGGCGACCGTGGGCGCGCCACGGATGCGTTGCAACAGATAGTCCAAGGGTCGCTCCGCGGGGCGGCGCGACTGAGTCGTTGCTAGCCAGCCAGAAGCTATTCGCGAAGGCACCCAGCACGGCGTTCGCCCACCTCGTCTGACGCGTCGAAGCGACGAGCTGGTCGCCGCGAAATGCTCGACCGGACCGGACCGGACCGGACCAGGCGAGGTTGACGTTTGTGCATAAGCGGTGCGTCGAAGTCAGCACAGAAAAGCCGGCCCAGACAAGCCGGTTGAGGCCTGTTATGGCTTTAGCTGGCTACCGCTTCTGCAGGTTTCTTGAACAGTTTGTGTCCGGCTGAGATCTCGATCTTCCGTGGCTTAGCTCGCTCGGCGACAGGGATAGTGACGGTGAGAACACCGTTGTCGTAGTTGGCGCGACTGAGTCGTGGATTCCCTCGGTGCGTTCAGCGCGAATGGTGAGCAACTGGCCGTCGACATCCACATCGACCGATCCAGGGTCGATGCCGGGAAGATCGGCGACGAGTACGTACTGCTCTTCGTTGCGGTACAGATCCACCGGCATAAACCGTGGGCCGGGTCGGAACTGCAGTAGAGCGCCGGTGAGGCGATCCAGCTCGCTGAAAGGATCAAAAGACATTGCCATGATGAAGATTCCCCTTCCTGTGAACGTGAGTCACTATGACTCAACTGCGAAAAATATAACCCTGTCGGAAACCGAGATCACGCTCAGGATCCTCAAAAATTGCTGAACGTTCTGTGCCCAGCAATGCGTAACAGTCCGCGGTTGCGAACGCGGAAGCCAAGTCGATGCTGAGCGATCCCCTCGAAGGTATCGTCGTAAGCCCTCGCAGACGACGAGCAGAGCGGTATTAGGCCGATCTGTCAGCGTTGCACGACTTTTCGATCTGCCGAGAATCGGAAGGCGCGCGCTGCAGAATTGCTATCAGACGAAGGAGTCAGACGTGGTGCATGGTTTTGGGCGATCGACGCAATCGGTGATTTATGGTGACGGTGCGACGGGCAAGCGCCCGCTCATCCCCTCCAACTGGGCTGCCCTCGAACGCGCTGCAGAACGGGCCATGTCTGCCGAAGCCTGGGCATATGTCGCAGGATCTGCAGGCAACGAGTCCACGCCGGTCGCCAACCGTGATGCTTTCGACAGCTGGCGAATCGTGCCACGCGTGCTCAGGGATGTCGCTGATCGAGACCTCTCAATCGAACTCTTCGGGCACCGCTACGCCACTCCGCTGCTGGCAGCACCGGTCGGTGTGCTCGGACTGGTGGATGACGAAGCCGACGTCGCTGTGGGGCGCGCGGTCGCGCGGCTCGGGGTGCCGTATATATTCTCGACTCAGGCGTCCAAGCCGATGGAAGAGGTTGCCGCGGCCATGGGCGACGCACCTCACTGGTACCAGCTCTACTGGTCGACCTCCGACGAACTGGTTGCGAGCTTCGTGGCGCGAGCCGAGGCATCTGGCGCTCAGGCGATCGTCGTCACCCTCGACACGCACCTGCTGGGCTGGCGCCCGAGGGACCTCGACCTCGGGTACCTCCCTTTCGCACACGGGATGGGAATCGCGCAGTACACGAGTGATCCTGCTTTTCGGCGGCTAGTGAATGAGCGGCGCGCTGTTGCGGTGAAAGGGCCGCGTCCACGTGTCACCCCGTCGACGGTCCGAACGCTGATCGATATGACTCACCATTACCCCGGCCGGTTCTGGTCGAACCTGCGATCGCCCCTGCCGCGGGCATCCGTCGACACCTTTCTTGATGTCTTTTCCCGCCCAAACCTCACCTGGCAGCATCTCCGGGTTTTGCGTGAACAGACTGCGCTGCCCATCGTGCTCAAAGGAATTCAGCATCCACACGACGCGATTCGTGCGGTGGAAGAAGGGGTCGATGGAATTATCGTGTCAAACCATGCCGGTCGGCAGATAGACAACGGAATCGGCTCGTTGGATGCCCTGCCACCGATCGTCGAAGCCGTGGCAGGCCGCATCCCCGTTCTTTTCGACAGTGGCGTGAGATCCGGCGCAGACATGTTCGTGGCGCTAGCGCTGGGGGCAACCGCTGTCTGCGTCGGCCGGGCGTACACCTACGGTCTCGCGATCGCGGGCGAGGACGGCGCATATGAGGCGATGCGCAACATCGTTGCGGAGTTCGATATCGTGCTCGGACTCAGCGGGCTCGATTCGACCTCGGCCATCACGACAGATTCGGTTCAGCGAGCCTGAGCTAGCGGCTTTGGCTCGCGCACTCGATGCACAACTCGGCTTCGGGTCGCGCTTCGAGCCTGCCGGCCGAAATGGCTTGGCCACAGTCGACGCACACCCCGTAGGTACCGGCCTCAAGACGCGCGAAAGCCAACTGGATGGCTGTGCGCTGGGCGTCGACGGCTACCAGCATCCCCTCGATGCGCGACCAGTCCGACGACAGGGTCGAACCTTCTGGATCGTGCTCATCATCTGCTGACGAGTCGCCTTTGGCCGCACGCACCTGGTCCAACTCCCCCTGGACGGTCGCGATGCTCGCGTCTACGTCTGAGAGGCGCTCCGCGAGACGCCCCGCCGATTCACTGATCCCCATGGCTGCACTCACTTAACCTGTCTACACCGTCCGGGCATGAACACCGAAGGCCAGAGCCCACTCCGTTGAGGGGCCTCCGAGTGCGTCTGCCGTGCCTCTAAAGCCGGGTAGCGGCCGCCCACAACTCGAGCCTGGTGAGCGCGGCACCGGAATCGATTGCCTCGGCGGCGAGGCTGATCTTCTCGCGGAAGCGCTGCAGGATCGGCACCTGCAGGCGCGACGGGTCCTGAGCGAGGTCGAATGCCACGAGTCCGGCTGCGGCGTTGAGAAGCACGATATCTCGCACCGGGCCGGTCTGGCCCGCAAGCACAGCGCGAGCTATCGACGCGTTATGGCCAGCATCCCCACCGAGGATGGCGGAGATGTCTGTGCGCGGTATTCCCAGTTCGAGGGGCTCAAGGTCGTGCTCGGTGACAGAACCTCGCGAGACCTCCCAAATGTGGCTGTGGCCGGTCGTTGTGAGTTCGTCGAGCCCGTCGTCGCCTCTGAAAACCAGAGCGGTTGCTCCTCTCGTCCTGAAGACTCCGACGATGAGTGGCACTTTATCGAGGCTCGCGACTCCGACGGCATTCGCCTCACACCGGGCCGGGTTGCAGAGCGGCCCGAGAAAGTTGAACACCGTAGGAATTCCCAGTTCGGCTCGCACCGGTGCGGCGTGCCGAAAGCCGGGATGGAAGAGTGCTGCAAAAGCGAAGGTGATCCCCGTTTCGTCGAGCACGGCCGCGACCCGATCCGGGGCCAGCTCGAGATTGATCCCCAGCGCGCCGAGTACGTCAGATGACCCTGACTTCGAACTGGCTGCACGGTTACCGTGTTTGACAACAGGCACACCTGAGGCAGCTGCGACTATTGACGCCATCGTCGAGACATTGACCGTACCGAATCTGTCCCCACCGGTTCCGACGATGTCCAGAGCCATCGGATCGACGGGCAGCGGAAGGGAGTATTCCAGGATGGCGTCGCGGAATCCTAGGATCTCGTCGACTGTCTCACCTTTGGCTCGCAGCGCGACCAGAAACCCAGCGAGCTGGGCTGATGTCGCCTGGCCAGCCATTACTTGCTGCATGGCCCACGATGCTTCGCTGATCGAGAGGTCACGGCTCTCTAGGAGCGCGCTGAGAAGGGACGGCCACGAGAGGTCGGAAGTCATGCTTGCGATCCTAGCGATTTGGTTCAACTGGCCGGTGGAATGCGAAATGCGCCCTCGGTTATCGTCCATAATGGAGAAGTGACCAGCACCTCTGTCTCCCACTCCGTCGGGTCTCCCGTCGTCAACAGGCCGAGCGTTGTTGCGGTCGGAACGATCGTCTGGCTTGGCAGCGAGGTGATGTTCTTCGCCGGTCTCTTCGCCATCTACTTCACCCTCCGGTCGACGTCTCCCGAGCTGTGGGCTGCCGTATCGCCCCACCTCAATGTGCCGTACGCACTCGCGAACACCCTCGTGCTGGTCTCATCTTCTTTCACGGCTCAGTTTGGCGTGTTCGCGGCGGAGCGGCTGCAGAAGACGCGCACGAGCTGGAACCCGAAGAACTGGGGCATGGTCGAGTGGTTCTTCCTCACCTACGCGCTGGGTGCTGTCTTCGTCACGGGCCAGGTTTTCGAGTATGCCAATCTCGTCAGTGAGGGCGTCACACTTCAGTCGAGTTCATACGGCTCGGCCTTCTACCTGACCACTGGTTTCCACGCACTCCACGTGACCGGCGGTCTGATTGCGATGCTGCTCATCATCGGCCGTGCGTACGCCGTAAAAACGTTCACTCATAAAGAGGCAACATCGACGATCGTCGTGTCGTACTACTGGCACTTCGTCGACGTGGTGTGGATCGGCCTCTTCCTGGTCATCTACATCCTTAAATAGACACCGCCTTAATAAACACCTCAGAACACCAAGGAACACCCACTACACATGGCGAAGAACATCACAAAGGCGACACGTCGCTCCAGGTCGAAAGGCCGGCGTCATCCTCTCGCCACTGTCGCGCTCATCCTGATCGGGCTCGTCTCGACCGGTGGTGCATACGCACTCTTCAGCGGCACTGCTTCCGCTGAGACGCAATCGTCAACGGCTGCCGCCAACCAGTCGAGCGTCGACCAGGGAAAGAAACTCTTCGCGGCGAACTGCGCTACCTGCCACGGCCTCAGCGCTGAAGGTGTCAACGGCGTCGCGCCAAGCCTGTATGGCGTCGGTGCAGCTGCCGTCAGTTTCCAGGTCGGCACGGGCAGAATGCCGCTCGCCAACCAGGGTCCGCAGGCCGAGCAGAAGCCGGTTCAGTTCACATCGACACAAATCACAGCACTCGCCGACTATGTGGCAAGTCTTGCCCCCGGTCCGGGTATCCCCGCGTCGAAGTACCTACAGGCAAACGGCGACTCTTCAACGGGTGCCGAGTTGTTCAGGGTCAACTGCGCAATGTGCCACAACGTCGCAGGCGCGGGAGGCGCACTCACTGAGGGCAAGTTTGCGCCGGCTCTCAGCGGTGTGACAAGCGAGCACATCTATGAGGCGATGCTCACCGGCCCGCAGAACATGCCGGTTTTCAATGACAAGAACATCACTCCGGCTCAGAAGGCTGACATCATCACATATTTGAAGTACCTCGACAAGAACCCATCGCCGGGCGGAATCGACCTCGGCAACCTGGGCCCGGTCGCCGAGGGGCTCTTCATCTGGATCTTCGGCCTTGGCGCGGTGGTCGGGGTAACCATCTGGATCGCAGCACGGGCCAACTGATTCCGGTGCCAGCAACATATCAAGACCAGCGCCAACGAAGGGGAAGTAATGGCACAGCATGACGACGGCGGCACCAGCGCCGCTGCCGGCTCAGCCGTAGAGAAGTCAGATCCGTCGAAGCACGGAACTGCCGTCATCTCGTCGGACGCCTTCGAGAACCCGGGGCTCCCGCCGCACCGCCTGCGGGTCACAGACATCGACCCGAAGAAGGAGAAGACAGCAGAACGCCGGGTCTACTCGCTGTTCTACCTCTCGATCGTTGGTAGCGTTTTCGCCGTTGCCGCGTATGTTGCCTTTCCCATCACCCCGGGTGACACGAACTCCGTGCGCCTAAACACCCTGTTTCTCGGGTTGGGTATTTCACTCGGACTCCTCGCGATCGGGATCGGCGCCATCTACTGGGCAAAGAACCTTATGCGTGGAGATGAGCTCACCGAGTCCCGTCACCTCACTCGCGGGTCTGAACCAACCCGAGAGCGTGCGGTAGAGATCTTCAAGGAGGGCAATCAGGAGTCCGGATTCGGTCGCCGCTCTCTCATCCGAAACAGCCTGATCGGTGCGCTGGTTGCATTTCCACTCCCGGGCATCGTCTTGTTCCGGGATCTCGCGCCAGCCGCCGACCCGGTCAAGCAGCTCGAGCACACCATGTGGAAAAAGGGCACCAGGCTCACCCACGATCCATCCGGTGCTCCGATCAAGGCCTCGGATGTCACGCTTGGCTCCGTTTTTCACGTGATTCCCGAGGGGCTCAACGACAAAGAAGACAGGCTCGAGCAAAAGGCGAAGGCAGCTGTTTTGCTCATGCGTCTCGAGCCCAGCCTGCTTCATGCCAGCAAAGGCCGCGAAAACTGGAATTACAACGGCATTGTCGCGTACTCGAAAATCTGCACGCACGCTGGCTGCCCGGTGGCTCTGTTCGAACACCAGACCCACCACCTTCTCTGCCCGTGCCACTCCTCGACGTTCGACGTCGAGCACGAGTGCGAGGTCATCTTCGGCCCCGCAAAGCGACCACTACCGCAACTGCCCATCTCGGTGGACAGTGAAGGTTACCTCGTGGCACAGAGTGATTTCCATGAGCCTGTTGGCCCGAGTTTCTGGGAGCGTACATGACCGTCACTGCAAATCGTCCGGCCCCTGCGCCGGTCGAGCCCATTTCGCAGGGTTCGCGCTTCACCAGCGCTGCTGCCAATTACATCGATGAGCGCACGAGCATCTCGGGCCTGGTCAAAGAGCTCGGCCGCAAGATCTTCCCTGACCACTGGTCATTCATGCTCGGTGAGGTCGCGCTCTACAGCTTCGTCGTCATCCTGCTGTCTGGCACCTTCCTCACCTTCTTCTTCCAGCCCTCGATGGCAGACGTCATTTACCACGGCTCGTATGTGCCCCTCAAGGGCATCCAGATGTCTGCCGCGTATTCATCCTCGTTGAACATCTCATTCGATATCCGCGGTGGGCTCCTCTTCCGCCAGGTACACCACTGGGCCGCGCTGCTGTTCATCGCAGCAATCGGTCTGCACATGCTGCGTGTCTACTTCACCGGTGCCTTCCGCAAGCCGCGTGAGCTCAACTGGTTTATCGGTTTTGTTCTCTTCGTTCTCGCGATGGCTGAAGGCTTCACCGGCTATTCACTGCCAGACGACCTGCTCTCGGGTAACGGCTTACGTATCATCGACGGCCTGATCAAGGGCCTGCCCGTCGTCGGAACGTGGATTTCGTACCTGCTGTTCGGCGGTGAGTTTCCGGGCACAAAACTCGTGGCGATGTTCTACTCGATCCATATTCTGTTGCTGCCTGCGATTCTCGTGGCGGCACTCGGCGTGCACTTGTTGCTGATGATCGTTAACAAGCACACCCAGTTCGCTGGCCCAGGTCGCACCAATGACAACGTCGTTGGTGTTCCGATTCTGCCCGTGTTCGCAGCCAAAGCAGGCGGATTTTTCTTCGTCGTCTTCGGGGTCATCGTACTGATCGCCTCGCTATTCACCATCAACCCGATTTGGAACTACGGGCCGTACGACCCCTCCCCCATCTCGGCAGGTACCCAGCCGGACTGGTACATCGGGTTTGCGGATGGCGCCCTCAGGCTCGTCCCTACGGGCTGGGAGACCTACTGGTTCGGCTACACCTGGTCGTGGAACATGATCTCGGTGACGCTCGTGTTGCTCGTCTTTCTGGCGGCGGTGGCGCTCTACCCGTTCATCGAAGGCTGGGTCACCGGAGACAAGCGAGAACACCACATTGCCGACCGCCCGCGCAACGCGCCGACGCGCACCGCGATCGGAGCAGCCGGTGTTACCTTCTATGCCGTGCTGTGGGCTGCGGCCAGCTCAGACATCATGGCAACCCACTTCAAGATCAGCCTCGAAGGTGTGATCTATGCGTTGCAGGTTCTCGTAATTCTCGGGCCGATCATCGCCTACCACGTGACGAAACGAGTCTGTATCGCGCTGCAGAAGAAGGACCGCGAAATCGCACTCCATGGCTTTGAGTCCGGCCGCATCGTTCGACTGCCTGGTGGCGAGTACATCGAGGTGCATGAGCAGCTGAGCGACTACGAGCGGTGGAGGCTTGTTAGTTTCGACGAGTACCAGCCCCTCATGGTGCGCCCGAACGCCGACGGCAAGATCACGCAGGCTGAGCGCATCAGGTCGAGTCTTTCCCGCTGGTTCTTCGAAGACCGAATCGCGCCAGTGACAAAGGGAGAGATAGAGCAGGGACACCACTAGAAGTCTGCTATGAGAAAACCCGCCCTGCGGCGGGGGCTTTCTTCATGAGGGTTCAGTGCGACCGCGCGAAGTGTTTGCACTGTGTGAAGGTCATGGGAGACGGCAGGTTACTCGTCGAGAAAGCTCTTCTTCAGGTAGTTGGCTGTCGAGCGATAGTCCAAGCGCTCGTAGAACGACGCAGCGCGCAGGATGCTCGCAACGGTGAGCTGGGTTACTCCCCTGGCGATGCACTCTCGCTCAACGGCGGAGACAAGCTGACTGCCGTACCCACTGCCTTCGACTGACGAATCGACCACGAGTTCCTGTAGCTGTGCCGTTTCACCATTGGTGTACAGAAGCCGGGCGATCGTTGCGAGGGCATAGCCCACCACGGTGTCATGCAGTTCTGCAACGAAGAGGATATGGTCGCTCGTGTCTTTTACCGCGCCGGCAAATGCGACGTCAAACGAGTCGCGATGCGGAACGTCTCCGATTCCAAGCTGCTCTACAAGAGAGAACAGCTGGTCAGAGTCAGCGAGAGTCGCGGTCCGAATCAGGGCCGGCGGGTCAGCGGGCAAAGTTTCCGCGGTAGTACTCATAAATCCACCCCACCACACTGATGCCGAGAATCGTCACGCCAATGAAGGCGATCCAGACACCGGCAGCCAGGCCGAGGAACACGAGTGCGCCACCGAGGGCCAGCATCATCGGCCACCAGCTCCAGGGGCTGAAGAAGCCCTGCTCGGCGTCGCCATCATCGATCTCTGCATCGAGCCGGTCTTCTGGCAATTCTCCGCCGACTGACGCGTGTGACCGACCGAGGTAGAACGCGATGAAGGCAGACAGCAGCCCGGTTAGTGCAATCCCCACCGCACCCACCCATTCGATTGATGGCCCAGGGATGCCTCCTGAAGGCTCCTCAGCCACGCGAATGGAGTAATCGATGAGGCTCCAGATCACGTAGGTGATGTCTGCTGCGAAGAAAAACGCGCAGAGAATCCAGAACAGCTTTGCATTTGTGTTCACTGTCTATTTCACCTGTCCGTCAGCAAGGTCGTATGCCGCGCCGTCCGGTGCGTCTTTCAGCGGGCCGATGCCGACCGGAATCCCGACTTCTGGGTGGTTGAGGTCGAATGCGGGTGATTCAGAGCGGATGCGCGGGATCGAAATG
>JAYTRC010000068.1:0-106899 GCA_043746355.1 Lacisediminihabitans sp.
AATCCGTACGAGCTTTACCGCTACGCCTCAGACGACACCCGCCGAGAACTGAACCAGGCCATCTTCACCAACATCTACGTCGTCAACGACGAGGTCATCGGTGACGAACTGCAATCATCGCTCGCGGAGCTACTCTCCGCTGAACGCGGCTGGAGCGCCTTCCAAACCGACTTCGATGCCGAAGCAGCCCGGGAAATAGCGTTGGCCGAATACAACCGTCGAACACCCGAAAAGAAAACAACCGCCCCAAAGGACGGTTTGTTATCTAATCTGCTCGCTGCGATGGCCACTGCCTCCGTGGAAGACGGTGGCGATTGCAGTAAGACCCATATGGTGCCCCTGGAGGGACTCGAACCCCCAACCGTTTCCTTAGGACGGAACTGCTCTTCCATTGAGCTACAGAGGCTGGCCTGACGAGTTTAGCGGGTCAGCATCCATGAGGTAATTGGCGCAGCCTTCTGACCCAGCCAGGTGATCGTGCCTGTGCCCGACCGGTCGACGGCTATCGCTCCGAGAATTTTCTTCGTACTCACCTGCGTCACACTGCCGGTGAGGGCGCGGCTGGTGTTGTCGGTCACGGTGATCGTGAAGGCCACATCGCCAGCGGGGTCGGTGATGGTCCAGCCGGTTGGCGTGGGAGGGAAGAGCACGAAGCCTCCGGCCTGACCCGACGTCGCGGCATCCCCCGCCACCGGCGTCGCACCCTGGAGAGCGAGCGTGGACTTGTCGGGCGAGACAACACTCAGTGCGCCGAGGGGAGCGATCGCCGTCGTGTTGGCGGTGCCGGTGAACGAGATCGGGTTGCTCACGTCGGTGCCGACGGTGAGCTGAAGGGGTGTGATCGAGCCGATCGACTGGCCGAGGGCGGCGAAGTCCTGAGCTACACCACCCTGGCAATTGAGTACGGTGGATGACTGGCCCTTGCAGGCGAGCCCGAGCGAGACCGTGGGGGCGCCGGGGCGCGAGAATGTGCCGGTGCCCTCGAGCTGGATGTTGTCCGTGAACGCGGCCACGGCATCAGTGGTCAGTGTTCCCAGCGGTGCGCTGCCCGTGCTGGTGTATGCGACCGTCGCGTGGGCTGAAGCCGAGTCACCGCTCGACCCGACCGACGCCTGCGCGACCAGGTACGGCTGGGCGCATGCCGTGTCATAGAAGACGCTCTCAGTGAGGGTGCGGTTGCCACTCGAGCCACCCCACCCGCTCACCTGATGCGCGCCCCCGCCAGGCAGCGCGGTGCACGAAGAGACGGGGGCGTCATTCGACGCGTCAGAAACCAAGAGAAGCTGGGTCTGCAGCACGTTCGAAGCGAGGGCGATCGCGAGCCCTTCCTGAGCAGCCAGGTGCGCGGCGACGGCGAGTCGTGCGGGAATGGCCGGGCGAGCGGATGCCGTGGCCGATGCCCTCGCAGACCCAGACGGAGTCGGTGCCCCGGCGGTGCATCCCGCCAACACCACCACGCCCACAGCAACCACCACGAAGGGCACGAGGGTCTTCCACATAGCTCGACTTTATCGGCGCGGCGCTTCAACCGCAGCACGGTTTTTCGACCTCACGTTAGCCTCGCACCCGAGCACGGCGACGACGAACCAATGCCACGATCAACACTGCGATGAGGGCGGCAATAACGACCGCGATAACGGCTGCAACGATGATGCCCCACGGCACAGTTGGGCTTGTGGGGGCGGGATGGTGCGCTGATCTGAACGCCGCAGAAATAGCCCTCTCCACGGCCGTCGCCATAAATGCGGCACCAGCGCTGTTGGGGTGCAGACTCCCCGCGTTCAGCATGACTCCGCCGTGCTTGCTGCGGTCGACGGAAACACCGTTGATATAGCGGTCCCCACCCGTCGCGCAGGCGCTGTGGGCGGCCGAGCCTGCGAGCGTCGAAACGTACGTGAAACCAGCAGCCTGGGCGGTCGCGCGGGTGGCGTCATCCAGCGACTGTTCGAGCGAATGCAGATAGGCGACGTCGGTGTTGGTGAACGGCAGGATGTTCTCTGCCCGCGCGTTCTGCAAAGAATCGCCTGCGAGCTTTGCATCGAAACATCCACCGACCGGGGTGTGGATGCTGTCGGGAAAGATCGTCGGATAGCCGACAACGAACACCGTGGCGTTCGGCGCATCATGGCGGATGGTCGCGAAGGTGCTTTTCAGCCGGCTGGCCACGGTGACGTTGATGCGCTGCAGCAGTTGATCCGTGCCATTCGCTACGTACTGCGACTGGCAGTTCGTGCTCGTGCTGGTGAGGAGCGGACCCGTCGCGCCCAGCGCCACACACGACTGCGCGGCATCCACGAAACCCAGGTCGTTGCCGCCGATCGAGATGGTCACCACATCTGTTTGGCGCGAAAGCGCTCGTGGCTGCACGGGGGCGCTGGCACGCCCGTACACGAAGGGTGCAGAGACCACGTTCGTCGTGGTGGCACCGGCACAGGTGACATCGTCGAGCCTCAGCTTGAGCGCCTGCGCCACCCGATGAGGAAAGTTCCGTTCCGAGCGATGACAGAAGCCGGGCGCACCTGCCACCTCGTCACCCAGGCCGAGGCCCGACGAGTATGAGTCGCCCAGAGCGACATAGTGCAGGCCATGGGTCGGAGGAATAGCCGCCGGCGCTATCACCGACAGCGCCACGACGATCAGTGGGATCGCTAACGATCCCAACCGTCGTCCGTTGATATGCATTCGCTCCCAGGCCGGTTGGAAGGCCGGGTTGCAATTTTAGCCGGTGGCAGCTTTAGCGTGTGGCAGCCGCGAACTTCGACTGCAGGTGCGGGCCCGCATGCACCGGCTCATACTTCGGTTCACCCGTGCCAGGCAGCGCGCTCACCACGGCATCCCAGTTGGCGTTGTGGAAGAAGGGCATGCCGTGCCGCCGAGGAATCGTGCCGGAAAGAGACGGTGCCGGGTCGACAACCCGGTGCAGGGTGCTGCGCCAGCGATCATTCGTCCAGCGGGCCATGAGGTCGCCGATGTTGATCACGAATGCGCCGGAGATGCTCTCGACATCCGCCCAGACCTCATTCTGGTCGAGCACCTGCAACCCGCCCACGGTGTCTTGCTTGAGAATCGTGAGCGTGCCGTAGTCGGTGTGGGCACCGGCCCGAAGCTTGCCCTCGAGCGGAGCATTCTCCCGAGCTGGATAGCGTATGGCACGCAGCGCACTTGGCGAGCGATCGATGGATGACGCGAAATAGCCGGCATCGAGGCCGAGGCCGCGCGCGAAGAGGCTCATCATGCGGGATCCGAGTGACAGCATCACGTCGAAATACTGCGTCCAGGCTTCGCGAAGCTCGGGCAACTCCGCGGGCCACAGGTTCGGTTGCCAGGCCCAGGAGTCGTCGGCCGACGATCGTTTCTCCGGAGATTCTGCCGGCCCGCAGCTGAACGCCTCCTTGAGGTCTGGCAGTGCGGCGGTTCCCAGCGACCGAGCGAGAGATTCTGCGGAGAACGGAACGTATCCGTACGGGTAACCGGCCGGCGCAGCCACCGACATCCGCTCGGCGAGGGGGAGGTCGAAGAACGCGACAGTCGCAGCCCAGGCGCGGTCGGCGACGGCATCGGGGATGTCGTGGCCGATCACCTGGAAGAAACCGACGTTCGCGCACACATCAGCGAGTTCAGCGCCGACGTCGGCCGGGTCTGCTGAGAGATCGACTACGGGCACGTAACTCATGCGGCCGGCGCCAGGTATTCTTCCCACTGCACTTCGGTGCGTTCGACTCCGCGCACCAGCCACGACGTTCCGTGTGGCGGCTTCGGCCGCACCCGCAGCTGCCAGCCCATCTCGCCCGGCGTGTGATTGCCCTTTACGTTGTTGCAGCGCAGACAGCAGGCGACGAGATTCTCCCAGCTGTCCTGGCCGCCACGACTGCGCGGCAGCACGTGATCGATGGTGTTGGCTGAGCCTCCGCAGTAACCGCAGCGCGCAGCATCCCGACGCAGCACACCGCGCCTGCTCACCGGAATCAGCCGTGTCGACGGAATGCGCACATAGCGGGTGAGCAGGATGACTGACGGCCTCGCGTAGGGCCCGCTCGACCCCCAGACCGGATTCTCGGAATCAGCCGCGACCACAGTCGCCTTCTGGTTCATCACAAGCACGAGTGCTCGCTTGAAAGACACAACTGCGAGGGGCTCGAAGCCCGCGTTCAAGACCAGCGTGCGCATTCTCATCCTTTCGAAGAAGCCTGCACGGCTTGCAGGCAGTTCGATGCACCTTGGTGGTTCAGGCGACAGGGAGCGAGCGGACAAACAAAAAGGCACCGTCAGAAGACGATGCCTATGTCATTGCAGCGCGTATGAATACGCACCGCTGACTGCTGTGCCGTATGTGGGCACCGGCGTGCGCATCCGTGGTTTGGATGTCTCGCCGACTACACATGGGCTCTCCCGAATTCGCGATGAATTGCAAGAAACCTAATGTAACCCTGAAAATCGGCGCTGCTGGCCGCAGGCACGCAGCGTTAACGAGCCGTTAAATACCGACATAGACATGGATGGCGACCTCGTTGGGCAGTTCGAGTCCGCCTTCGAACCCCTCCACCTCGACGAGCACATACGAACCCGCCCGCGAAAAGCTCGCCTTCGCTCCCGGCATGACCCCGGCGGCGCGCAGCTGTTCGAGCAGCTCCACTTCGTATTGCACAGGCTCACCCAGCCTGCGGATGGTGCCCTTGACCGGCCCGACAGCGCCGAGCACGAAGTTGACGATGTTGACGACGCCCTCTGAGAAGGTGCCGGCCTCCGCGTCGCCGAGCTCGGCCAGCCCCGGGATCGGGTTGCCGTATGGGGAGTGGGATGGATGCTCGAGCAGCTCGATAATCCGCCGCTCAACCGACTCGCTCATCACGTGTTCCCAGCGGCAGGCCTCTTCGTGCACGAGGGCCCAGTCGAGCCCGATAACGTCGGCCAGCAGGCGCTCGGCAAGGCGGTGCTTGCGCATCACGTGGATCGCCTTCGACCGGCCATCGTCGGTCAGCGCGAGGTGTCGATCGCCTTCGACGACGACCAGCCCGTCTCGCTCCATGCGGGCGATGGTCTGCGAGACCGTCGGCCCCGAGTGCCCGAGTCGCTCGCTGATGCGAGCGCGCAGCGGAAAGATGTTCTCTTCTTCGAGTTCATAGATCGTGCGGAGGTACATCTCGGTGGTGTCGATGAGATCGGCCATCATCGCCTCCGGGTCTGTGCAGCACGAGCCTCTGCAACCATGAAGGCAAGCCTAACCTGCCGCGGGGTAACGGAGGGCTGCCGCCCATAGGATTGGTGGATGCCCGACCTGATCATTCCCGCCGACCTCCTGCCCCTCGACGGACGCTTTGGGTGCGGCCCATCGAAGGTGCGGCAGGAGCAGCTGGATTCCCTCGCTGGCGCGGGGGCACGACTGATGGGAACCTCCCATCGACAGGCCCCGGTGAAAGACCTCGTCGGCCGTGTGCAGTCGGGGCTCGCCGACCTCTTCCGGCTGCCAGACGGCTACGAGGTCGTCATGGGCAACGGCGGATCGACGGCCTTCTGGGACGCCGCCGCGTTCTCCCTTATTGCAAAGCGCAGCGAGCACCTCACCTTCGGTGAGTTCGGGGCGAAGTTCGGCCAGGCTGCAACCACACCATTTCTCGACGCGCCCCACATCATCAACGCTCCGGCCGGCTCGCGCAGCGAGATCGAGATCGTCGAGGGCATCGACCTCTATGCCTGGCCGCACAACGAGACGTCGACCGGTGTCATGGCTCCGGTCACGCGAGTGGCGGCCGACGCGCTCACCGTGATCGATGCGACCAGCGCGGCGGGCGGCGTCGACTTCGACGTGGCCCAGACCGACGTCTACTACTTCGCTCCACAGAAGAACTTTGCGTCAGACGGCGGACTCTGGTTCGCGCTGTTCTCCCCGGCAGCACTCGAGCGGGTCGAGCAGATCGTTGCGACCGACCGCTGGGTGCCCGAGTTTTTGAGTATCAAGAACGCGGTCGACAACTCCCGCCTCAAGCAGACACTCAACACCCCCGCGATTTCTACCCTGCTGCTGCTAGAGAACCAGACCGAGTGGATCAACTCCAACGGCGGCCTGGCCTGGGCAGACGCCCGCACCAAAGAGTCGTCCAATGTGCTCTACGACTGGGCGGCATCAGTCGATTATGCGACGCCGTTCGTCGAGAACCCAGACCACCGTTCGCAGGTTGTCGTCACGATCGACTTCGACGAGAAGATCGACGCTGCCGCCATTGCGAAGACGCTCCGCGCGAACGGAATTGTCGACACCGAGCCGTATCGAAAGCTAGGTCGCAACCAGCTTCGCGTCGCGACCTTCACCGCGATCGAGCCGGATGACGTGCGCCAGCTGGTCACGTCGATCGGCTGGGTTGTCGAGAACACTGAAGTAGCCGCACTGTGAGGCTCATCCTCAAGGACTCAGAGCGACGCGCAGACCCGAAACCGGTCGACACCGATGACCGCTGGCCGGTGGTCGTCGGTGTTATTGCCTGGCTAGTAGCTCTTCTCGTGCTCTTCGTCTTCGCCAGAACCGCGCTTAGCGGAAGCGTCTTCTGGACCATCGTCGTCGGGCTCGTCATCGGAGTCGTCGGTTTCACCTACGCGGTCGTCCGCAAGCGACGCGCCTAGGGCGTCTTCCAACTCGTCTTCAACCTCGTCGATGTCGACACCGTCGACGTCGCCGCTGTGAAGCACGTCGCTGCCGAAGTCGTCATCATCGTCGGCCTCGTCGTCGTCGGAGTCATCCGATTCATCGTCAGAGTCGTCGTCGCCTGACTCGTCATCATCATCTGACTCTTCGCCAGCGGCATCCTGCGCCGCCTTGTATTCGGCGAGCCGGTCGACCCACGGAATCCACGGCGGGGAGAGCAGGGCGTCGTCGCCGGGGGTCAACTCCGTCTCGAGCACACTCGGCTCGACGCCGTCGACGTGCGCGATGCTGACCGTCCAGCGCCAGCCCGGATAGCCAGAGAGCAGAGTCTCGAAGTAGACGGTCGTGACGCCGTCGCCCTCATCGATCGAACCCGCGTTGGCGCCGACCGACTCGGCCGACGTGATGTCAAGCAGGGCCGCACGACCGAGGTCGAAGTCGGCCTCAGGCATCCAGTTCCTCTGCGACCTTGCGCAGCATGGCAGCGATCGTCTTGCCATGCTTCGAGTCTGGATACCGGCCGCGCTTGAGGTTCGAACCGACACCGTCGAGCAGCTTTACCAGGTCTTCGACGATGACAGCCATGTCATCGGCCGGTTTGCGGCTGAGCTTCTGGAGGCTCGGCGGAGCCTCGAGCACACGCACGGACAGCGCTTGCGCACCCCGCTTACCGTCGGCGATTCCGAACTCGAGCTTCGCGCCCGCCTTGACCGTCGTGCCTGCAGGGAGCGCCGAGGCGTGCAGGAAGACCTCCTGGCCGTCATCAGAACTGATGAAGCCGAAGCCCTTCTCTTCGTCGTAAAACTTAACCTTGCCGGTGGGCATGGCACTACCTCTTTCGCTCGGAGCTACCGGTAAGCCTACGGGCTGTCGCGTGCCCCTATTCTTAGACTGTGGCAAATGACACCCCAGTGACGCAACATCGTACCGAACGCCGACTCGCCTTCATGATCGCGGCGATCATCGGGCTGTCAATCCTCGCCTTCATCGTCGACATCATCGCGCTCGCAGCGGGGGTCGACACCGGTAAGGCACCGTGGACAGTCGTGTGGCTGTTTCCCGGGCTCGGCCTGCCGGTCGGCTTCATCCTGATCATCGCCCTGCTCATCGTGAGCGCGGTCAGGCGCAGCCGCGAGGCTCGCGAAGCCGAAGAGGTTGTCGCGATCGCCGCCAAGCCGAAGCCGGCACCGCGCGTGCAGCCGAAGAAACGGCGCTAGTCGTCGGCCGCTCTGCCCGGCGGGGCCCGACTCGATCAGGCGAGGACCAATGAGCAACACGCTGTCTCTCGCGACGAGGCTGAGGGCCATGACCGACGCCGAGCTCGTTGCAGCCATGCGCGCCCGTGGGCTCGGCGTGCACGGAGTCAAAGACTTCTTCGACCTCGCGGAGGCGTTTCTCGACTCGGCATCCATCCAGCAGATGCTGACCCGACTCGACCGGGCAACGCTCGCCGTGCTCGCCGCGATCGGCCAGCTGACTGAGCAGCGCGGAGCTCCGACGGCTGAGGATGTCGCGGCCAGGCTCGAGCGGATCACAGGCGAAGCCCCGACGATCGCGTCGATTGACGAGCGCGCTGCGGATGTCGCGGCGCTTCTCCTGCTCGAGGCAGAGCTCTCCCGCTTTGTGGAATACGACAGCGTGCGCGACCAATTGCGATCCTGGCCAGCGTTCGGACTCCCGGGCCTCGACGACCTTGCCGTGGCATCGCCGCCGGCCGGTCTCGAACCGGTGCCGGATGTCGACCGCCGCTTCGTCGACCGCCTCGCCGCCGATCGGGCATTCGCTGCAATCACGTCGATCACAGAACTGCTCTCAGACATCGAGCGAGAGCCGGCCCGCGAGCTCGCAAAGGGCGGGGTCGCGCTGCCGGACACGAAGCGGCTCGCCAACGCGATGGCAGTTGACCTCGAGTCTGTCGCGACCTTCGTCTCGCTGGCCGAGCGCGCTGCCCTGCTGGCCCGCGAATCGGGTTCCATCATGATTACCGAGGCCGGTCGCAGCTGGCTGCTCGAATCGTCGCGGGCCCGGTGGGGGTCGCTCGCCGGTTCCTGGTTTGGGCGGCTGCCCGGCGACATCCGCCAGTTGCTCGGCGAACGCACTCACGCGCTGTGGGGCCAGGGCCTTCGCGGCTACATCGACTGGCTCTACCCGGCGGGCGGCGCCTGGATGGACGAGCGCATCTCCACATACACCCGCGACGCCGAGCTGCTCGGGATCACCGCGAACCAGGCACCGAGCGGCCCGGGCTCGGCGCTTCTCGCCGAAGGCGTGGAGGCCGCAGAAACCGCCATGGCAGCGCTACTGCCGCAGGAGGTCGAGCAGGTCTACCTGCAGCACGACCTTTCTATCGTCGCCCCCGGCCCGCTGACTCCTGCCGTCGACGCCAGACTGCGCTCGCTCGCCGATGTTGAGAGCCGCGCGCTCGCCTCCAGCTACCGCGTCTCGACCTCGAGTGTGAATCGTGCGATGGCCTCGGGCGAGACCAGGCAATCGCTGCTCGGCTTTCTCTCTGCGATCTCGCTTACGGGCATCCCGCAGCCCCTCGACTACCTCATCGGCGAAGCGGCCGGCCGCTACGGACTCGTGCGGGCAGGAAGCATCGACGGCGCTCCGGATGCCCGCAGCTACGTCGCCTCTGACGATGAGCACCTGCTCGGCACCATCCTGGTCGACCAGAACCTGTCATCTCTCGGCCTGCAGCGCGTCAGCAGCACCCGCGCGACCAGCCGCTTGGCGCTCGACGTCGTGTTCTGGTCGGTAAGCGACTCACGCTATCCGGTGGCCGCAGAAGACTCGGCGGGTAAGATCATCGCGCTCAAACGCCAGCGCACAGCCCGCCAGCAGACGACGGGTGCCGTCGACCCGATCCAGTCACTGATCGAGCGGTTGCGCCTCGGCGGCGAACCGGAGCCGGAAGAGACCGGGCAGGCCTGGATGCTGCGGCAACTGGATGTCGCGATCAAGGCACGAGTCGGCCTCACGGTCAGCGTGAAGATGCCCAACGGCTCGATCGTGGACTACCAGCTCGAACCGACCAGCGTCGGCGGCGGTCGGCTGCGTGCCCGCGACGACAAGTCGCAGATCGAACGCACCCTGCCGCTGACGAGCATCGCAGCGCTCGGCCCAGCCCAGAAGTAGCGCCAAAGCGGGTCGAGCTCGTCGATTGCCGCCGAGACCCCTACGGTCGGCGTGATCGAGACGCCCTCGGATCCGGCGATGACCTCGGTGAGCGCAGTCGGCCCGGTCGTGAGCGTCATGGCCGTCCTTATCAGCTCGGGTGCCTCCGAAAATATCGACCGGACGCCCGGCACAGACCGCACCATCAAGGGCGAGTGAACGCTGGGTGCCGGGCGCGGGACAGCCTGCGGCCGGTGCCTCCGCCGTGCGGCTGAACCACGTGCCGTGCCCGATTGCGCATAACTCCTGTTAAGTGCTCGACCTTTTTCGCGACGGGCCCGGCAATACAGGCGATTCGCGGCATGCCGCTGAATTTAACCGGAGTTATGCGCACAGGCTTGCCGCAGATTTGCGCAGACTCGGGGTGGGAGCGGTGTGTCACGCTCGAAGGATGTGCGAAAGTGGCCAACGTCCGGCAGGCGGCAGTGAGGCACGCGGCTAGAATCATATGATGCCCGAAATACCTGCCGGCGGACCCCTCATTGTGCAGAGTGACCGCACGGTGCTGCTCGAAGTTGCTCACCCGCAGGCTGAAGACGCCCGCCATGACCTGGCCGTGTTCGCTGAGCTGGAGCGGGCGCCCGAGCACATTCACACCTACCGAATCACGCGGCTGGGGCTGTGGAATGCCCGCGCTGCCGGGCACACCGCCGAGAACATGCTGGCGACGCTCGAGAAGTATTCGAAGTTTCCCGTTCCGCAGAGTGTCTCGATCGACATCGACGAGACTGTCGGCCGCTACGGTCGCCTCGTTATCGACCGCGACGCGAACGGCACGCTCATGCTGCGGTCGACTGACACCGCGGTGCTCAACGAGATCTCGCGGGCAAAGCGCATCGCCCCGCTGCTGTTCGTGCCAGAGGAACTCCGTGGCATCGGCGCACTGCCCGACCACTACGAGATCCAGGCGTGGGCCCGTGGCCAGGTGAAACAGGAATTGGTGAAGCTGGGATGGCCAGCAGAAGATCTCGCCGGCTATACGCCAGGCACGCCGCATCCCATCTCCCTCGACACCACGAAGTGGAACCTGCGCGAATACCAGAACCAGGCCATTGCGAGCTTTTATGACGGTGGATCGGGTGTCGTCGTGCTCCCCTGTGGCGCGGGCAAGACCCTCGTCGGCGCGGGGGCCATGGCGCGGGTTGAGACGACCACGCTGATCCTTGTCACTAACACCGTGTCTGCTCGCCAGTGGCGGGCCGAGCTGCTCAAGCGCACGTCGCTCACCGAGGATGAGATCGGCGAGTACTCCGGCTCGGCCAAAGAGGTGAAGCCGGTGACGATTGCTACGTACCAGATCCTCACCGCAAAACGTAGGGGCGAGTACGCGCACCTCGCCCTGCTGAACGCGCTCGACTGGGGCCTGGTGATCTACGACGAGGTGCACCTGCTGCCCGCGCCGGTCTTCAAGCTGACCGCTGAGCTTCAGGCCCGACGTCGACTCGGACTCACCGCGACGCTCGTACGCGAGGATGGCCGCGAGGGTGACGTGTTCAGCCTCATCGGTCCGAAGCGATTCGACGCCCCGTGGAAAGAGATCGAGGCGCAGGGATTCATCTCCCCCGCGTCGTGCTTCGAGGTGCGCATCGACCTGCCGCAGCAGGAGCGTCTAGAGTATGCGGCTTCCGCGGACGACGAACGGTATCGGCTCGCGGCAACGGCCCCAGCGAAGCTGGCCGTGGTGCGCGAGCTCGTGAAGAAGCACGAGGGCGAACGCATCCTGGTGATCGGCCAGTACCTCGACCAGATCGACATGCTCGCGGAGGCGCTCGATGCCCCCAAGCTCACCGGGTCAACCCCGATCGACGAGCGCGAGCGGCTGTACCAGGAGTTCCGCGAGGGCACGCTGAAGGTGCTCGTCGTCTCGAAGGTCGCCAACTTCTCGGTCGACCTTCCGGAGGCGACGGTCGCCATCCAGGTCTCCGGTTCGTTTGGATCGCGCCAGGAGGAGGCCCAGCGCCTCGGTCGCCTGCTGCGCCCGAAGGAGTCGGGCCTGCCCGCCAACTTCTACACGCTCGTCGCCCGCGACACCGTCGACCAGGACTTCGCGCAGAACCGCCAGCGCTTCCTGGCAGAGCAGGGCTACAGCTACACGATTCTCGACAGCGACAGTCTGGCTGCGGCCGCGTAGAGCGGGTCGACCCGCATACGCGCTCGACCCGCCTACAGAAGGTAGCTGTAGAGCAGCGTCCCGTCACCGTAGAGAATCTCACCGAGCCGCGCCTCGACCGGAACCGCAAGTGACCCCGACGTGATGTGCTTGCCCTCGCCGGCGACAACGGGGCTCACCGTCAGCCGCAGCTCATCGACGGCTCCGGCTTCGAGCAGCGAGCTGAACAGCGAGGGTCCGCCTTCATTCAGGATGCGTCCGAGCCCGCGGGCGCGCAGCTGGGCGAGCATGCTCGCAACCTGCAGTGTCTCGCCGGTGACTACGACATCCGCGAGCCCATCGAACATCGAAACATCGTTACCGGTCGTGGTGACGATGATCGGGGTGACCGGCGCTTTCGTGAAGATCTCAGATGCCGGATCCAGGTCGAGCGAACCTGACACGATGACGAAGACGGGGTGCGGCGGCATCCCGTGGGCCTCCCGCCACTCCGCCGACGCATCATTCACGCGCATCGCACCGTAGCTCTCGGCGCGCACCGTTCCTGCGCCGACCAGAACGGCATCCGTAGTTCGTCGCAGCAGCTCGAAAACCCGGTGGTCTGCTGCCGTTCCGAGCGCGCCAGAGAGACCATTCACGGTCGCAGCTCCGTCGATGCTCGAGATGAAGTTAACGCGCAGCCACGGGCCCTCCCGCAGCGGCACGAGGTCGTCGTCGGCCAGATCAGATGCGGGCACCGGCCACAGTCTGTCGATCACAGTGAGCCGTAGTTGTGCCTGAGATACGCCGGCTCACGCAGGCCGAGAATCGCCTCGGTCATGCGCACGATGGCGACCGTAGCTGGCACATCATGCGCCCGAACGATGCGCGCGCCCTTCATGATGCAGGCGACGGCGACCGCAAGGGAACCCTCGATTCGCTCCGTCTTGGGCCGGCCGAGGGTCTCGCCGATGAAGTCCTTGTTCGAGACGGCGATCAGGGTAGGCAGCCCGATCGCCACGATCTCGTCGAGCCTGCGAGTGAGCTCGAGCGAATGCAAGGTGTTCTTGTTAAGGTCGTGACCGGGGTCGACGATGAGCCGGCTGAGAGGTATCCCTGAGACGACGGCCCGCGCCACCCTGTCGCGCAGGAAGGCGATGACCTCGGCCGTGACATCCTCATATTCCGGCTTCGGCGGCTCGCTCCTCGGCGGCGACATGCTGTGGGTGAGCACAAGGCTCGCATCCGAGGCTGCGACCACCCCGGCCATCCGCGGATCGAACAGGCCGCTGGTGTCGTTGATCAGCGCGGCGCCCGCTGCGATGCTCTGGCGAGCCACCTCGGCGTTGAAGGTGTCGACCGAGATCATGACTTCAGATGCTCTGCGAATGGACTCGACGACCGGAACAACCCGGTCGAGCTCCTCCTGCACGCTCACGGTCGGGCCCCGGCCGAATGGCACTCCCCCGATGTCGACGAAATCTGCCCCGTCGTCGGCGGCTCTCAGCGCGGCCGAGACAGCGCGTTCGAGAGCGAACGTCGCCCCGTCGTCGTAGAAGGAGTCGGGCGTGCGGTTGACGATGCCCATCACCGCGACCCGGCGGGTGAAATCGAAGGCCACTGCGGTCATGCCTCCATTGTCACCTCTCACAGACCTCACAGTGCCACCGTCCACTCTCCCAGAAATTGCCCAGCTAACGCGCAGATACTAGTGCCATGAGTGATGGCCCGAAGATCCTTATCGTCGACGACGAACCCAACATCCGCGACCTGCTGACCACCAGCCTCCGCTTCGCCGGTTTTGCCGTGCGCGCGGTCGGCAACGGCGCCCAGGCAATCTCGGCGGTGCTTGAGGAGGAACCAGACCTCATCATCCTCGACGTGATGCTGCCAGACATGAACGGATTCGGCGTTACCAAGCGCCTCCGCTCGAGCGGCTACACCTCCCCCATCCTCTTTCTCACCGCGAAAGACGACACGGAAGACAAGATCACCGGCCTCACTGTCGGCGGGGACGACTACGTGACCAAGCCCTTCAGCCTTGACGAGATCGTCGCCCGCATCAAGGCCATCCTTCGCCGCACCATGCAGGATGAAGAAGACGCGATCATCCGCGCCGGCGAACTCACGATGGACCAGGACACCCACGAGGTCACCATCGGCAGCGAACAGATCGAGCTCAGCCCCACCGAGTTCAAGCTGTTGCGCTACCTCATGCTGAACCCCAACCGCGTGCTCTCGAAGGCGCAGATTCTCGACCACGTGTGGGAGTACGACTTCAACGGGGATGCCGGAATCGTCGAGAGTTACATCTCATATCTGCGTCGTAAGCTCGACCTCTTCTCGCAGGAGCCGGTCATCCAGACCAAGCGTGGTTTTGGTTACATGTTGAAGGCAGCCCGGGTCTGAGCCGCCCTCCAGCATCTGCCCGTACTCTGGCCTTCTGATGGACGAGCAGGTAACCAGTTGGTGGAGCACCGTATCGCTCCGCACGAAGATCACCGGAGTGACGGTGCTACTGGTGACCCTCGGGCTGGTCGTCGCCGGATTCGGCACCATGACGGTGTTGCGCAACTACCTGCAAGACCAGGTCGACGCGAAACTCGAGACCAACATGGCGTCGATCGGCCTGGTGTCGGTGACTCCCAGCTCCGTCAACTGCGGACCGATCGGCGTCGGCAACGATACCTATTTCGCCGAACTCGACGCCGATGGGGATTTTCTCTGTGACAACCGTTCGGCGAGTTCCACCCTGCCCGTGCTCAAGAGATGGTCGCTGACCGACACCAACGGTATGGACAACAAGCCGTTCACCGTCTCGAGCAGTGACCGCGCCAGCCAGTGGCGGTTGATCGCCGCGCCGGTACAGGTCAAGTCCTCCGGGCAGTACATCAGCATTGTGGTCGGCACGAACCTCGACTACACCGACGGCATCATCGCGCGCTTCATCGGCATCTTTCTCGGCTTCGGGCTTTCCATCATCATTCTCGGGGCTTTCCTCACGCGACTGCTGGTGACATCCACCTTCACGCCGCTTCGTGAGGTCGAGGCGACGGCCGCGGCAATCGCAGAGGGCGACTTCAGCCAGCGGCTTCCCGGCGCGACTCCCAACACCGAGGTCGGCAGGCTCAACCGCTCGCTGAACACCATGCTCGGGCGCATCGACCGGGCCTTCGCGGATCGCGCGCGCACCATCGCGCAGATGCGTCGTTTCGTCGGCGATGCCAGCCACGAGCTACGCACTCCACTCGTTTCTGTGCGCGGATACGCCGAGCTGTATCGCATGGGTGCGCTGCAGACCCCCGAGGAAGTCGCCCAAGCGATGGAACGCATTGAGAAGGAGGCCATCAGGATGGGCCTCCTGGTTGAAGACCTGCTCGAGCTCGCCCGCATCGACGAGGCCAAGCCGCTGCAGCTCGCAGCAGTTGACCTCATCCCCCTCGCCAGCGATGCCGCACTGGACGCGATGGCTTCGGCCCCGTCGCGCGTCGTGAGCGTCGTCATTCGGGAGCCGGATGTCGCTGCCGTGCCCTCTGAGCCGGCATCCGAGCACAATGCGGCCGCCGTCACCGGGCCGATCAAATTCGCTGGCGCTACCCTCGCGCGCCTGCGCCGGCGACCGGCGAAGGCCGCGGTAGTTGAGCCTGTTCCCGTGCGTGACCTGCCAGCGTTCCGTGCCGTCGTGCTCGCTGAAGAGAACAAGATCAGGCAGGTGATCACCAACCTGATGGGCAATGCGATGCGGTTCACGCCGGATGACAGCCCGATCGAGCTCGCAATCGGCGTCGATGCCGAGCGCCGGGTAGCCATGCTCGACGTTGTCGATCACGGTGGGGGCATCCCCCCGCAGATCCGCGAGAAGATCTTCGAGCGATTCTGGCGGGCCGACACCTCCCGTGCCCGAGAGACGGGCGGAAGCGGGCTGGGGCTAGCCATAGTCTCCGGGATCGTCGCCTCCCACCGGGGCACGGTCGAGGTGCTCGAGACGCCGGGCGGCGGGGCGACCTTCCGCGTCACCCTTCCGCTCCTCCCCGACGACTATGAGGCACCCATGCTGCCCAAGCCGCAGCGCAGCCTGTAGCGCCACTTCTGCGGCGCTTACCGTTGCCTGCGTCCCGGCGAATGCCCGGGCCAGACTCGGAGGAATCATGACCAGGTACCAGGTCGACAGCGAAGCAGTGACGGCGGCAACATCGAGCGCGCGGGCATCCGTGGGGCGCATCCAGGCCGAGGTGAGCGGGTTGCACAGCCAACTCACCTCACTGCAGGGATCGTGGACGGGCCAGGCATCAAGCGCTTTCCAGGTGGTCGTGAGCGACTGGAAGGCCGTGCAGGAGCGCGTCGAGCAGAGCCTCAGCTCGATCAGCCACGCGCTCGGCCAGGCCGCGCAGCAATACGCCGAGATCGAGGCGTCGAACGCGCGGCTGTTCACGCGGTAGGTGGTGGTTCGCCGGGCAACGGGCGCGAGAGACAATCGCCGCCCGGGCAACGAAAAAGGGCGACCCCGCGAGGGGCCGCCCTTTTTACGTACTACGAGCTGGACTTAGAAGTCCATGCCACCCGACGGGTCGCCGCCCATGGGCGCTCCGACCTTCTCGGGCTTGTCGGCGACAACGGCCTCGGTGGTGAGGAACAGGCCAGCGATCGAGGCCGCGTTGAGCAGCGCTGAACGGGTGACCTTCACCGGGTCGTTGATTCCGGCAGCGAGCATGTCGACATACTCACCAGTTGCGGCGTTGAGGCCCTGGCCGGTCGGCAGGTTGCGCACCTTGTCGGCGACAACACCGGGCTCGAGGCCGGCGTTGAGCGCGATCTGCTTGAGCGGAGCGTCGATCGCAACACGCACGATGTTCGCGCCTGTTGCCTCGTCTCCCGTGAGGTCCTTGATCGCCTTGCTGGCGAACGCGGTCTCTCCAGCCTGGATGAGTGCGACACCACCACCGGCGACGATGCCCTCTTCGACCGCTGCCTTCGCGTTACGCACTGCATCTTCGATACGGTGCTTGCGCTCCTTGAGCTCGACCTCGGTTGCGGCCCCGGCCTTGATGACTGCAACGCCGCCGGCCAGCTTGGCCAGGCGCTCCTGCAGCTTCTCGCGGTCGTAGTCTGAGTCGGTGTTCTCGATCTCGGCACGGATCTGCTTCACGCGGCCGGCGATCGCCTCGGCGTCTCCGCCGCCCTCGATGATCGTGGTCTCGTCCTTGGTAACGATGACCTTGCGTGCGGTACCCAGCAGATCGAGGGTCGCGTTCTCGAGCTTGAGACCGACCTCCTCTGAGATGACCTGGCCACCGGTGAGGATGGCGATGTCTTGCAGCTGGGCCTTGCGACGGTCACCGAAGCCCGGCGCCTTGACAGCGATGGACTTGAAGATGCCGCGGATCTTGTTGACGACGAGTGTTGCGAGAGCCTCGCCATCCACGTCCTCGGCAATGATCAGCAGCTGTTTGCCCGACTGGATGACCTTGTCGACGACCGGCAGGAGATCTTTGATGTTCGAGACCTTCGAGTTGACGATGAGCACGTAAGGGTCTTCGAAGACCGCTTCCTGGCGCTCAGGGTCGGTGACGAAGTACTGCGACAGGTAGCCCTTGTCGAAGCGCATGCCCTCGGTGAGCTCGAGCGTTGTACCGAAGGTGTTCGACTCCTCGACGGTGACGACACCCTCTTTACCGACCTTGTCGATTGCCTCGGCGATAAGCGCGCCGATTTCGGGGTCTCCGGCGGAGATGGATGCCGTGGCCGCGATCTCTTCCTTGGTCTCGATCTCTTTGGCGGATTCGACCAGCGCAGCGATGACCGCCTCGACGGCCTTCTCGATGCCGCGCTTGAGGCTGATCGGGTCTGCGCCGGCAGCGACGTTGCGGAGCCCCTCGCGAACGAGGGCCTGGGCGAGAACGACCGAGGTGGTCGTTCCATCGCCTGCGACGTCATCCGTCTTCTTGGCTACCTCTTTGACCAGCTCAGCGCCGATCTTCTCGTATGGGTCGTCGAGTTCGATTTCCTTGGCGATCGACACACCGTCGTTCGTGATGGTGGGAGCGCCCCACTTCTTCTCGAGCACGACGTTGCGGCCGCGCGGGCCAAGCGTCACCTTGACAGCGTCAGCCAGAATGTTGAGGCCGCGCTCGAGGCCACGGCGGGCCTCCTCGTTGAAAGCAATGATCTTTGCCATGTGTGTTTTTCGTCCTTCCGGGACGTCGTAAATGCAACAGCTATTGGCACTCGCTACATGGGAGTGCTAAATGATTCTGGCACTCTCACCCTGAGAGTGCAAGCGGAACCCGCCGGGCGCAGGTAGCAAAAAAGCCGACGTCACCCGGTTACCCGGATGACGTCGGCGAAGGCGCGGACTGTGGCTGGCTGTTACTGGGCCAGGCGCACCGATTCGGCCTGTGGACCTTTGCTCCCTGTGCCGACCTCGAAGGTCACCTGCTGGCCCTCTTCGAGGACTTTGTATCCGCCCATGTCGATTGCGGAGTAGTGGACGAACACGTCCTGGCTCCCGCCCTCGACGGTGATGAATCCGTAGCCCTTTTCAGCGTTGAACCATTTGACGGTTCCGTTCGCCATTGATTACTCCCTGCTGTGTTTCTGTGGGTCTCCAGCGGTATTTACGGGTGACCAATCCCAGATAGTAATGAGAAATCTGTGCAACCGGAATGCCACTCGAGCCAAAGACCACGAATTGAAGCCGGGATTAAACATTCGCGAAACACAAGCGGCCGCTGAGGGCCGGGGCGCCTAAGCGGGGATCTTGTAGTCGCTGCCGATCACCACGGTCATGGGCGACGGCGAGTAGACGTTTGAGAGTCTGATCGTGCCCGTCTTGAGCGACAGCACAAGCGCGCGAGCAGCACCCTCATTGGCCGGGTCGCTGTAGTAGACGACCGTCTGTTTGACATCTGCTGTCGCCGCGTTCGCGCGGCTTCCCACTTTGAGGGCAGCACCACCCCAGCCCTGCTTCACCAGGTTGTCACCGACGGTGTTCGCAAGGCCGGTGGTCGGCGTTCCGTTGAGGACGGTGATCGGCAGCGCCGCGTTGAGCAGCGGTAAGGCCGTCGCGCTTGGCGTGATCGAGGGACTGGGGGAAGTGGACGATACGCCTCCGAAGAAAGGGATCTCGGTGAGCTTGCCGTTGACGATCGCGAGGCCGAGCAGGCCGACGACGACGAGGATGCCGGTGGCAAGCGCCGCCCAGGCGAACGCGATCCAGCCTTGGCCTCTCTTCTGTGGCCCGCGGTGGGCGCCGGTGCGCAAAAGGTCGTCAGGCACGCTGTCGAAGCGGTCTTTCTGGTACGTCGCCATGGCTCTTCTCGTGGTCTGGAAGGTCAGTCGTTCAGGTCGTGTTCTGTGTGGTCTGTGCTGCGAAGTACCCGGGCGGATCGTGCCTCGGTGCGTGCATCCCGAATGCGATGGAGACGGTTGACCAGCATCGGGTCGAACACGAGTGCACCCGGCGTATCGAGCAGCGAGTTCAGCATTTGATAATATCGGGCCGCTGAGAGCCCGAACTCTGCGCGGATCGCCTCCTCTTTCGCGCCGGCGTGTTTCCACCACTGGCGTTCGAAGACGAGGATGCGTTCTTCGCGTTCTGAGAGGTCGGCTGAGGATGGCCTTGCCGGTTGTTCAGCGCTGGCTGGCACACCTCTCCCTCCGGTCAGCCATATCCTACGGGCCGACTGCTGTGAGGCTTCAGCACCGGGCGGGCGTTGCCAAGACCCGGCCTGAGAAGAGGCTCAGAACCAGTCCAAGCTCTGGCCGTGCGGCCCGGTCAGGGCAAGCGGCGTCTCATCCAGCGCAAGCACAAACCGTCCGGTCGGGTCTGCATTCGCGGGCAGAGCGGCCTCGACCTCGGCGAGAGCGCCCCGGCCCTCCAGCGAGACCCACCTGGCATCCATCGCGCGCACCGTCTCGGCGAAGTGACGGCGCTCCTCCGCCACCAGATAGACGAGCACGCCGCTGGAGATAATCACGAGGGCTGCGTCGGCTGGGGCTTCGCTGGCGAGGGCTGGCAGCGCAGCCCTCGCGTCACCCTGGACTAGCCCCGGCGGATGCTGCTGCGCGACGGCGACGGCGGCGCGCAGTCGCTCGCGCCGGTCATCCTGCTCAGGCCAGACCAGGGTTTCGAGCCAAAGCATGTCGTCGGGGTCGTCGACCAGCAGGGGGTGCAGGTCGATTCCCGCGCGCCAGACCACCTCCGGCATTCGGGACGGAATGGGGATCGGGCCACGGGTCGAGCACTCGAGCAACACGGAACTCGGGCCATCATCCGGATCGAGGGGGCGGCCGTCATATGAGTAGCTGTACCGGTCGGGGTAGAGGCAGAGGCCCGCGCTGGCGCCAACCTCCAGCAGTGCCAGAGGACCCTCGATGAGGCCGAGCGCCGGAAGCAGTGACGCGCACCGGCGCGGTTCGTTGGTCTGGGTCATCCTCGTCGCCGCCTCCGCTTCGACCGCGTCGAAGTTAACTGTCAGCCAGTCGCGGAACGGCCCGTATGGCCCGACGGGAGCTCCGAGCAGTCGGGAGACAGCGAACACGAGGTTGGGCTGGCGCTTCTGCAGCGGCATCCTGTCGATGAGTTCGCGGATGCCAGGGTCGCGAGCCACGCCGGTCGCCCACTCGAAATAGACCGCGGACTGCCCGCAGGCCTCGACCTCGGCGAAGGTCGAGTACCACTCCGAAGTTTCCCTCACCGGCCCGCGCGGTACATCGAGATGTGCTCGATTCCCGCCTCACGATAGGTTTCGCCGAACTCCTCGAAACCGAATTTCGCGTACAGCGGCGCAACGTAGGCCTGCGCGTGAAGAAGCAGGGGCTCGGATCCGTGGCGGTCGATGACCCGCTGCATGAGCAACTGAGCGAGCCCTTCGCCGCGGCGGTCGGGCCGAACGACGACCCTGCCGGGGAGACGCCGCGCATCAAGATGGCTGGGAACCGGGTCGGTGAGCACCCGGAGATATGCGGCGGTTCCGAGGTCATCCGCGATCCACAGGTGCTCTGTCGTCGGCTCCTGGTCGCGATTGTCGAGCTCTTCTTCGTCGACCTTCTGCTCGACGAAGAAAACATCGGTTCGAAGTTTGATGAACGAATAGAGTTCGACGGTTGTGAGTTCGCTCCACGATTTCTGGACGATGGAACATTCCGGCATGGAGCCGAGTTTAATGATGGGTACGTGTCTTTCTCGAAAGGAAGAACCCCCATGAGCACACAACCCAGCAAGGACTCCACGGAGTACACGGTCGAGAAGTCGGAGTCAGAGTGGAAGCAGGAACTCGACCCGACGCGCTACTCGATCTTGCGAGAGGCTGCCACTGAGCGGCCTTGGTCCGGAGCACTTCTCGACGAGAAGCGGTCGGGCGTCTACACCTGCGGAGCGTGTGGCGCTGAGCTGTTCACGAGCGACACCAAGTTCGATTCGGGGTCGGGATGGCCGAGCTTCTACGAGTCCGTCAACCCGGATGCCGTCATCCTCAAGACCGACAAGAGCCTCTTCATGACCCGCACCGAAGTGCTCTGCGCCACCTGCGGATCGCACCTCGGTCACCTCTTCGACGACGCGTACCAAACCCCGACCGGCGACCGCTATTGCATGAACTCGCTCTCGCTCGACTTCAAGGAGCAGGCATAACCATCATCGACGCCGTCGGGCGCCGTCGCTCACAGGCGAAGGTGACTCCGGCGGCGCCGACGCACGACGACCTGCTGCCGCTGGTCGCGGCCGCCGGGACAGTCGCAGACCACGGTTCGCTTCGACCGTGGCGCCTGATCGAGCTGCGCGGCCCTTCGAGGCACGACCTCGGGCGCGCAATGGTGGTCGCGAGCGGTCTCGATGACGAAGCCGGAGCGAGGATGGCGGCCAAGCCGCTGCGGGCTCCGCTACTGATCGCGGTGGTGGCCGTGCACCACCCCTCGATCAAGGTGCAGCGCTGGGAGCAGGAGGCGACGGCGTCCGGAGTCGCCCACGTTCTCAGCCTGTTGCTGTCGGACGCCGGCTGGGGCGTCATGTGGCGCACCGGCCCCCTCACCCGCAGTGAGCCCGTTCGGCAGTTGCACGGCCTGGCCGAGAACGAACAGCTGTTGGGCTGGCTCTACGTCGGCGGGCTTACCGAAGACGCGAAGCCCGGCTCGAAGAGCACGATCAATCCTGCGGAGTTTCTGGCAGCGCTCTGAACGTTCTGGATGGCGCTGCCGCAATCGCGACGGCAACCAGCGTGAGCAGCGTGCCGGCGATTGTCGTCCAGGCGACGACCCGGCCGTCGACCGGCAGCGTGATGTCGAGCACGAGCGACGTGATGAGCTGGCCGGCCACCGACCCAAGCCCGAGCAGGAGCACGCCGGTGGTTCTGACCACTGTGGCCGCGAGTGCGATGAAGATCGTGCCGATTAAGCCGCCGAGGTAGAGCCACGGCATCGAGGGCAGGTGCGTCGGCCAGCCGACCAACGTCTCATGCACGAGACAGGCGGCGACCAGTACGACGATGCCGACGGTGAAGTTGCCGAGGGTCGCCGTCATCGCGGATCCAGACACCAGCCGCACCTGGCCGTTCACCGCCTGCTGCCCGCCGACGAGGATGCCGGCGATGAAGGGGAGCACCAGCATCCACAGCGGAATATCGCCGACGAGTTGGGCAGATACGGCCCAGGCTACCGCGACCAGGGCGAGCACCGAGCCGACCAGCCGGGTCACGGTGATGGCCGCCGGAGGTGTCG
Organism: Lacisediminihabitans sp.; assembly: GCA_043746355.1. GTDB lineage: Bacteria > Actinomycetota > Actinomycetes > Actinomycetales > Microbacteriaceae > Lacisediminihabitans. The sequence goes on from JAYTRC010000068.1 coordinate 22,617, forward strand.
CCCCTATGCCGCGGCGGTCGATCAGCAGGCCGCTGATGGTCTGGCCGGAAACAACCGCGATGGTGAAGAGTGCTACCCCGAGCACGGCGCCGGTGAGCCCCTGTGACAGCACGAACAGGCCGCCGGCAGCGCCGCCTATGAGGTACCACCACGGCGTTCTGCGCTCGCGCACCGAAATGACCAGTCGCTTGAGCCCCCGCCGACCGGGAGCCCAGACAGCGAGTGCGATGAGCATGATCACGAAGCCGGAGCCGAACGAGATGACTGAGGCGAGGTAGCCGTCGCCGAGGCCCAGGGCGAGTTCGCTGTTGATGCGCGACTGGGTGGCGGTGAGTACGCCGACCACTACAGCGCCGACAAGGCCGAGTGCTACGGCGGCACGGCCGGCTGTAGAGGTTTCAGGCATGACCCTGCAACGCTACCCGGCTGAGGTTGGGGTGCTTACCCGTAATATAGACGGGTTCGCCCCCTTAGCTCAGTGGCCAGAGCACCGCTCTTGTAAAGCGGGGGTCGTCGGTTCGACTCCGACAGGGGGCTCCAAAAAAACTGGTCAGCTGGGCATTTCGTCCAGGGCTTGTCCGACATTCACTCATTTAAAGTGATTTGCCCACGTGTTGCCCACATTTTTATTGGCAGAATGACTCGTCTATATAGGCGGTCGAATGCCCGCCACAACCGTCTCCTGCGCCTATGGTTTGTTCATCTGACCCGATGAGGAGAATCACGTGGTTGCAGTGGAGTTTGAAGAACGGCTTTCGGCACTTGCAACAAAGATCAAAACTCAACGCGATTCGATCAAGACCGAGGAAGCCTCGAAGAACGCGTTCGTGATGCCCTTCATCTCGACGATCCTGGGCTACGACGTCTTCAACCCTCTCGAAGTCGTCCCTGAATTCACTGCCGACGTAGGCATGAAAAAGGGCGAGAAGATCGATTACGCGATCATGCGCGAGGGTGTCGTTCAGATTCTCATCGAGTGCAAGTCCGTCGGCCCGCTGAAAATCGAAAATGCATCTCAGCTCTATCGCTACTTCGCTGTCACACGAGCACGTATCGCAGTCCTGACCAACGGCGAGATTTATCAATTCTTCACGGACCTCGACGCCCCAAACATGATGGACAACCGGCCGTTCCTGGTTCTCGACATGGCAAACATAGACGAGTCGCTGATACCTGAATTGGTAAAGCTGAGTAAAGAAGTCTTCGACCTCGACTCGATCATCAGCGCCGCGGAAGAGCTCAAATACGTTGGCGCCATCAAGCGTTTGCTTGCGAGTCAATTCGCTGATCCTGAGGACGAGTGGGTCCGACTGCTTGCGACGCGCGTCTACGACGGTTCCTATACGCAGAAGGTAAAGGAGCAGTTCAAGAAGCTTGTTCCGAGGGCGACCGCACAATTCTTGAACGACCAAGTCAACGAGCGACTTAAAACGGCTCTTGTCGCGCCTGCAATCACTTCAGACGAGGCACCCATGCAGGCCCTCGGGAGCGGGGCGATCGCCCATGCCGAGGATCAAGAAGGCGGAATAGTCACAACGCCCGAGGAACCGAGGCATTCAACATCGTCAAGGCAATTGGGTGCAGCGAGGTAAAGCCAGACCGCATCGTTGCACGTGACTCGCAGAGCTATTTCGGAATCCTTCTCGACGACAACAATCGAAAAACCATCGCGAGACTGCACTTCAACCAAAAGAAGCAGAAGTACCTCGGCCTGCTCGACGAAAACAAAGTCGAGACACGGCACCCGATCGCTGAGCTCGAGGACATCTACCAGTTCGCCGATGCCATCCGCAGCGTCGTACGAAGCCTTCGCGATGGAAAAGTCGCCTAACCGTCAGCCCTGACGTCCTGGTCCGGGCGAACCAGGACGGAGTTCAACGCAGAGGCGACGGCATCCAGTCCCTAGGCGCGGGAGGGGTGGTCCCTAATTCTCTCGTTTCGCAATATCGTAGTAGACTCGTATACGTGCGTGAGGTTCCTGACTGGTTGCATCGCCGCGAGCACATCGAACAGCGGACGCAACGGAGGGGCGAGACAGAGCAGAACATCCTCGTCGAGTGGGCGGACGAGGCGTACTTGGACGAGTCGGCTGTGACGTTCGATCCGGACTACGCCTCAGAAACCGGTCTCTCAGCGCGGACGATCGGCTGGTCGGACTCGGCCGGATTCCTCATCACCGTGATCACTGTCCGCGATGAGGATGACCACTTGTGGGGCGGGACCGGGTTCCGCGCGAACGGCAGGGATGAACGTCACTACTTAGGTTTGTAAGGAGCAGCAATGAGCATCGAAGAGACCCTCGCCGCCGAAGCGGCTCACGCCGAGGCCAACCGCGACGCAACGCCAGGACCGGGTGTGCGAGCCCAGCGCCGTTCCGGCGCCGGCAATCCCGCGGTGCTGTCCGTGCGCCTGACCAAGGAGCAGTACGACCAACTGTCCGAGCGGGCCGAGCGCGCTGGCGTTCCCACCTCGGCGCTCGCACGCGAGGTCATCCTGGCTTCTTTGGGTGACGCGGACGGCGATCGCGTTGCCGCGAAACTCGAAGAGGTTCTGCGCCGCACGCTATCACCCGACCTACTGGCAAGTTGATGACGCGCTAATCCGACCTGATGCTGCCGAGGCGACTTACACCTCGGGATTTTCCAAGAACGTCGAGTTCCTGCTCGCGCCGTGGTTTGTCATTTTCGGCATTGGATTCGCAGCGATTGTTCTTTTCGTCCCACCCGACCCGTACGTTCATCAGGCACCGCCGCCACCGGGATGGGGCCAGACGATGGTGATCGGGATGGGAGCATTCGTATTGCTCGGTCTCGTTTTCGGTTACTTCGCCTTAATTCGCCGCTTACCGTCTCGAACCGTTGGGAGACACGTTGTCTTGGTTCTTGCCGTTTCGCCGTCAATTGGGTCGGGTGCCCGTCTCCGATATCGTCGAAATTTGGTCCACTCCAACGTTGAACTGGAGGGTCAGAAACTCGGTGATTAGTCTCCGGGATGGTCGAAAAATTACGATTCGCGATCTTGTAAAGCGGGGGTCGTCGGTTCGACTCCGACAGGGGGCTCCACGAAAGAAGCCGGTCAGAGGCTGTTTTTGCCGGTTTTTCCGGTTGACGCAGCAGTCCTGGCGGACTGGTTTGCCCGTACTCAGACGAGCCGCAGTCATTCAAAGCGACTGCAACGCCGCAACGTCGGCTTAATCGTCTGGTTCAAATGGTGCGTCAGCCCGGCGAGATGTCCACCCGCGTTGAAGGCGGCCGTATCCAGGGCTTGCAGCGGCAGGATGTCGGCCTTCAAGGCGGCTGCAGAGAACTCGGCGCGGTTCCCTCAACTGGGACCGTTGGCGAGTCATACGTGCTAGAGCTCGTCGTACAACCCGCGCAGGGCATCCTCGATCGATTCGAAGACGCCGACGGGAATGCCTTGCTCGTCTGTGCTGATGAATGCGGTGGTGATGTAACCACGAGACCCGTGCACAATGGTGCCGGCGAGCTCGCCCGTTACTTCGTGTCGTACCACGATCCGATCGTCCCCGGCCTCGGTGAGCTGGAAGAGGTGCGAAATCGTCTCAGCCGTCGTGCGGCCGCGGGACATGGTCTTAGTCACGAAAAACACGGTAAGCACCGCCGACGCGCGATTCGAGAGTGCGAAAGTTGCCGTTTAGCAACGATTGGGTGAACGAGCTTTGCTACTTTGCGGCTTCGGCGGCCGCGGCAGCCTTCGCGAGCTCGTGGCGTTCGGCCTTCAAAGAATCGAGCGTCGTCTCATCGAGAGTCGGAACCGCGACATCCCCAAACGGAGAAGCCTGCCCGGTGCGTTCGAAAACGGCACGCGAGTACTCGGTCGCCGCGGTGTGCAGTTTGGCTGCAGCCCGCTCTGTCTTCTTACTCGCCGAACGGGAACCGCCGACGGCCTTCGCGTGCTTCTCGAGCGCGCGGGTCAGGTGTACCAGGGCGAGGTCAATTTTCTTCGACATGGGCTGATTGTCTCGTACGAAGGTAAACACGCAAGTCACGGTGCCGCGACTGCGGCCTTCGAGCAGTCGTACAAAACCTGGTGCGAAGAGAAATTGTCTTCGAAAGCCCCACTGATTGTGGCTGAGCAATTCGCGGTCACCCACTCGCGCACCGACGATAAGACCGGGTTCGGCTTGTGCACTCCGCTGGCCGTTATGAGCACGAACCGCACCTTCGATTCGCGCACGTCTGCGCGCACCTGTCTCACCGTCGGCTGCGGTGCCTGCTGCGAGAATCCCGCCATTGGCACGACCGGGTACGGGCCGTAGAGAATGAAACTCTCCGCAACCGACAGGGTGTCGGTCATGAACAGCCAGTCGCGGCCTGAATTGCGTGGCTCGATGTACGCGAGCAACCTCTTCTGCGATTCGCTGAGCTGCGAATCCGGTCTCGGCGCGAATGGCCTGCGCAGACCGCTCGCAGACGCCTTCGCCACCGACACGTGAAGCCCTGGCGGACGCGGCCCTGCATACGCATCGCTTGCGCTGCCTCCACCCCCTGGCCCGATCACGCATGCTGACCAGGCAACCGGGCCGAGCATTGCGCTGGCGATCGCAGCCACCAGCGCCACCCTGACGATGCCCCTGACCCGCGGCCGAACCACGGCGATAAGCAGTCCGATAAACGACCCGACCCCAAGCACGAGCAGAGGAATGGATGTCCACTGCAGCACCGTTGGACCACCGGCGATGATCACAGCTCCCCACGCGACCTGGGCTGCCACAAGCCCGACCAGCGGGATCAAGGCTCGCGGCTGGCGCGTTCTGAATCGCGCAATGGCTGCCGCAGCGCCAGCGGTGGCCAGGAGCGCAAGCGGCATCGCGATGACGGCGAAGTATGTGGCGTGCGGCACAAAGGCCACCGAGAGCACAGCCGCGGTGACCGCGAGCCAGAGCACCAGCGCGAGTGTCGTCGCGCCCTGCGCCCGGTCTTCACGACGCCGAATCAGGGCCACGAGCCCGAATACTGCACCGGCGATCACCGCCGGGTAGAGCCATCCGATCTGCGTCGAGAACTGCGGCAGCACGAGCTTCGCGATGCTATGGCCGGCCAAACTGGTCGCCGTGACCCGGGGGCCGGCAGCCTGAAGCTGGGGAACCGAGCCGGAAACCACGCCGGGGATTATGCGGTCGATGCCGTTGTAGCCGAAGACCATCGAGAATGCGTTGTTGTTGGTGCTGCCATCGAAGAACGGCCTGTCCTGAGCTGGCACCAGTTGCATCGCGCCGATCCAGGAAAGAGACAGCACCACGGCGACTATCCCGGCCAGCCCGACCGTTGCCAACCGACGCCGGGTGCTCCCTCCGACCGCGAAGAAATAACCGATCCCGAGCGCCGGCAGGATGAGCCAGGCCTGCAGCATCTTGGCCTGGAAACCAATCGCCACCCACAGGCCCGCGACCAGCAGCCAGCGGCCGCGCCCAACCAGCGCCGCATGCTGCCAGGCGACAAACGCGAGTGCCATCGACATCGTGAGCATGCCGTCTTCCATCGGCTTACCGAACATCGCGGCGAGCATGGGAGTGACAGCGAGAACCGCCGCAGTCGAAAGCCCGATGCGGTGCCCCCGCCAGCGAGTGCCGACCACATAGCCGGCGAACACGGTGATGACGCCCTCGATCGCCTGCGGAAGCGTGAGCGCCCAGGCGTGAAAGCCGAACAGCCTGATCGACAGCGCCTGCGGAACCAGAAAACCCGACAGCTTGTCGAGTGTCGTTGTCGCAGCAGGGTCCATCGCTCCGAAGAGAAATGCATGCAGGCTGCCAGACATGCTGCGCGCAGACGAGGCGTAGTACGCAGAGAGTCCGCTGTAAGAGATGTTCCAGGTGTAGAGCAGTGCCGCGATGACCAGGATCGCGCCGAGAGCGAGGCCTACCCAGCGCGGTCGACCGCGAAAGAGTGGAACCACGGAGTTCAGGCTCGGCCGGCAGCGATAGCGGTGCGGCTAACCCGGCGAATGCGGCGAACCGACCGAAGTACGACCATCGCGGGAAGCCCGACCGCGAGCGCGATCATGCCGGCCCATGAACGGTCGAAACTGCCCAGGGCGCGCTTGCGATCCCACGCCCGACGCAGTTTGCCGCCGGTGAGCCCGCGCTTGAGTGGCTTCAGAACGAAGGTGCCCTGCGCCCGAGCGATGAGCAGTTCGTCGACCCGTCGCACCCAGTCGTCGCTCGCAGTGCCGTGGAAGTAGTTGTCGTCGAGCCATTCCTTCTCGGGCTGCCGAAATCGCCCCGCAATGAGGTCGGCTGAGTCGCCGAACAGGCCACTGCCCTCGAACACCGTGTTGATGAGCGAACGGCCGATACCGAAATCGTCGAGAGCGAGCACCGGGCGTCCGAGGGCAACGGCTTCGAGCGCGGCAGTCGAGCTGACCGTCACGAGCCCTGATGCTCCGCTGAGGTGGGCGACCATCGCACCGCCTTCGACCACCAGGTTCGCTGGCGCAGCCGGCACCAGTTCGGCTATCAGTTCGGCATACTCGTGCGCTTCGGCGTGGGTCTGCTGTTCACCACTCGCCGCGCGCACCTTCACCACGACGCGGCGGGCAGGATGCTGGCGCGCCGACTCTGCCAGCCACCCCAGCAGCGCGACCCGATCTGCCCGGGCAAACGGCACCTTGGCCTGCGCCGCGAAGATCACGTCGCCACTCGGCCGCGACGGCCCCGCGGCCGGGGGAAGAAACGGGAGTGTCGCGAGCGCGAACACCTGCTTGATCTTCATCTGTTCTGCAAGGTCAGCGAACTCGCGCACTTCGCGGCGAGAATGCAGCACGAAGAGGTCGGCCTGGGCACGATGGGCGATTGCCATCCTGGTGGCTGGCACCGAAATGCCGGGAAGCCCCGTTACGATCACCGGGCGCACAGTCGTCGCGCCGACGATCGCTCGCACCACCACTTTGACCAGGGGACCGCGCACCGAAAGCAACACGACATCTGGCTGCATCTTCTCAATCCGCACCGCGAGCGCCGAGAGATCGAGAATGGATGGCCTGCCAAAGCCGCGATGTGCGGTCGCGAGTGCTGCCAGCAGTTGCTCACCGCTCGGAAGAACCGGAGTGGCCAGAACCACCAGGCGGGTGTCCCAGTCCGTGGGCGCACGGGAGAGCAGGGCCGCTCCCCACTTCACGTACGAGTCGGAGTCGGCGATTGCGAGCACGCGCACTTGTTCGGTCATGCCCGGCAGCCTGTCGGTGAACTCATTCCGTCACGCTAACCAGCGAAAGAGGAATGCCGGAAGAAAACTGCTGGCCAGAGGGTAAACGGTGCGTGACAGTTTCGAGCGATGGTGAACGGTTTCTGACCAGACACCTGCCCGACAACGACTGGTCGACAGTCGTTCACGGCTGGCTCATACCGTTTATGGCATGCGCATATCAGTGATCGGTTGTGGTTACCTCGGTGCGGTTCACGCGGCATCGATGGTGAGTCTCGGGCATCATGTCATCGGCATCGATGTCGATACTGCGAAGGTCGCGGCTCTCGCCCGCGGCGATGCTCCATTTTTTGAGCCAGGTCTGCCGGAGCTGCTGGCTGGCGGGCTCGAATCGGGGCGGCTCTCGTTCAGTTCCAACCCTGCAGATGCGGCTGGCGCCAGCATCCACTTCCTGGCTATCGGCACTCCCCAGGAGGCAAGCGGCGCCGCTGATCTCAGCTACCTGTTCGCGGCTGTCACCGCTCTGCTGCCGATCCTCCGCGAGGGAGACCTGGTCGTTGGCAAGTCGACAGTACCCGTCGGCATCGCGGCGCAGGTCGCCGTTATCGTCGAGTCGACCGGGGCATCACTGGCCTGGAACCCCGAGTTTCTGCGCGAAGGTCTCGCGATCAAAGACACCCTCGAACCCGACCGAATCGTCTACGGCGTGCGGGAGGGCGACGTGCGCTCGGTCGCGGCGCTCGATGAGCTCTACGCAGAGATTCTCGCTGCTGGCCCACCCCGTATGGTCACGGACTTCGCAACGGCCGAGCTGGTCAAGGTGGCAGCAAACGCCTTTCTCGCGACGAAGATCTCGTTCATCAATGCGATGGCCGAAATCGCCGAGGTCGCCGGTGCAGACGTCACCCAGCTCGCTGAGGCACTCGGCCAGGATCCCCGAATCGGTCGCCGGTTTTTGAACGCCGGGCTCGGCTTCGGCGGCGGCTGCCTTCCCAAAGACATCCGCGGGTTCATCGCGCGAGCAGAGGAACTCGGAATCGGCGAAGCCGTCGGCTTCCTGCGCGAGGTCGATGCCATCAACCTGCGCCGTCGGGAGCGGGTGGTCGAGCTGGTCAGGTCGGAACTCGGCGGCCAGCTCGCCGGCCGCCGCATCGCAGTGCTAGGGCTCGCGTTCAAACCCGACTCAGACGATGTTCGCGATTCGCCCGCGATTCATGTCGCGCGCCGACTTCTCGATGAGGGGGCGGATGTCGCAGCAACCGATCCGCAGGCGATCGAGACTGCGCGGCGCAGCTTTCCTGAGCTCACGCTGCGCTATCGGCAGGATGCACTGCACACAGTCACCGGCGCCGAGATCGTGTTGGTGCTCACCGAATGGAGCGAGTTCGCCGAGCTCGATCCCGCTGAGCTCGCCGCGCGCGTGCGATCGCGCACGATTCTCGACGCACGCAACTGCCTCGACGCCGACCTCTGGCGGGCAGCAGGCTGGCGAGTGATCTCACTCGGCCGCGCCGTGCCGGCACGTGCCCAAGTCACTCAGCTGGCCTAGCCGCACGACAAGCATGACCAGCGAGGGAGTTCGCGTCGCCCCGGCCAGGGCGAAGTCGCCAGCTCGAGAATCCACCTGTCACTCACTCGCCAGTGACTACGCGAGCGAGGTTAACGCAAAGCCACCAGCAGGGGTCGAACTTTCTGGCAGTCAAACTTCTGGCGTCATCGGTCTGAACCCTCGATGCGGTGCGGGCATATTGGCTGGGAGCGATGCCACCATGAACCTGTGAGAATCGCTATCGTCGCAGAGACTTTCCTTCCGCAGATGAATGGTGTGGTGAACTCCGTACTCCAGGTGCTTCGCCACCTCGAAGCCTCCGGGCACGAGACACTCGTGATCGCACCGCGCTCAGCCCACGATGAACCTGAGCGTGAGCAGTTGAGCGGCGCTGAGATCGCCCTTCTCCGATCCATTCCGCTTCCTACCTACCCGGATGTTCGGATTACGTTCACGAGCGCGACTCGCCTGCAGGCGATACTGCGGGACTTCGCCCCCGATGTCGTTCACCTCGCCTCGCCCTTTGTGCTCGGCTGGCAGGCGCTTCGGGCAGCAGAACACCTCGGCATCCCCACGGTCGCGATCTACCAGACCGACATTCCCGGGTACGCCCGCCGTTATGGCATTCGAGCTGTCGGTCCGGCACTGACCAGCCACCTGGCACGCATCCATCGTCGAGCCACCCTCACTCTCGCCCCATCGTCGGCGGCCATCGACGAACTGGCAGCGCTTGGTATCGACCGGCTGAAACTCTGGGCACGCGGTGTCGACGGTGTGCGGTTTCATCCCGCGAAGCGCAGCGCGGCCTTGCGTCGTGCTGCAGCGCCAGGCGGCGAGCTGCTGATCGGTTTCGTCGGCCGACTTGCCCCCGAAAAGCAGGTGGAAGACCTGTTGGCGATTGCAGGCATCCCGGGAACGCGGCTCGCGATCGTGGGCGACGGACCGAGTCGGCCGGCTCTTGAGCGACTCATACCGAACGCCCTCTTTCTCGGCTTCCTCAGCGGGGATGCCCTCGCTGAGGCAGTTGCAAGTTTCGACCTCTTCGTGCACCCCGGCGAGTACGAGACATTCTGCCAAACTGTGCAGGAAGCCCTCGCCAGTGGGGTTCCTGTCGTGGCGACCGGCAGGGGCGGCCCGCTCGACCTGGTCACGAACAGTCGCACCGGCTGGCTCTACCGGCCGGGCGACCTCGACGACCTTCGTGCGCGCGTGCTCGACCTGGTCGGCGACCGCGCGAAACTTCGAGCATTTGCCAGGGCCGCCCGAGACTCCGTAGCCCATCGAACGTGGACCCGGCTCGGCACGGAACTCGTAGGCCACTACCGCTACGCGATCGAGCTCACCAGCGGGGCATCGAGCGCAGGGCGAAGAGCCGCTAGCCCAGTCCGAATGCCATGATCAGCAGCGCCCCAGCGGCGATGACACAGATCGCGCCGACGACGGATGCTGCAATGAACAGGCCGTGATCGCGGCCTGCAACTGAGGTTCTCTTGGCGAGCGTCATAGTTGCCCTGTTCGTTATGGGTGTGCGGTGCTGCAAACAGTTCGGAGCCGGGCGGAGTAATGACGGGATGCTCGCCGAATTCGCCTAGCGTTGACCCGTGAAGATCACTGTTATTTGCGGCGGCGTCGGCGGCGCGCGATTTCTGCGGGGCCTGCGCGAGCACTGTCGGGAGGCCTCCCCCGATGGAAATGGCGGAAGCACAGCCGAGATCACCGCCATCGTCAACACGGGTGATGACATGTGGCTGACGAGCCTCCGCATCGCACCCGACCTCGACTCGGTCATGTACACGCTCGCCGGACAGAACGACGAGGTGCGCGGCTGGGGGCGCCTCGACGAGTCCGAGCGCGTCAGCACCGACCTTCGCGAGTACGGCGTCGGCTGGCCGTGGTTTACCCTCGGCGACCTGGACCTGTCGACCCACATCACCCGCACGCACTACCTGCGCAGCGGCCTGCCATTGAGCGAGGCGACGGCGAAGATCACGTCGCGCTGGCCTCTGGGGGTGCGGATGATCCCAGCAACCGATAACGAGGTCGAGACCCATGTGCTGGTCGAGGGCAGTTTCGAGAGCATGCACTTCCAGGAGTGGTGGACCCGCCATCGCGCCCAGTTGCCGATCACCGGTTTCGTGCAACGGGGAGTCGAAACATCCAGTCCTGCACCGGGAGTGCTCGAAGCGATTGCCGAGGCCGATGTCATCGTGTTCGCACCCTCGAATCCGGTGGTCTCGATCGGACCTGTGCTGGGAATACCCGGCATCAGGGAGGCGATCGCTGCGGCATCCGCCCCCGTCGTCGGCGTGTCGCCGATCATCGCAGGGGCCGTGGTTCGAGGAATGGCGGATGCCTGCCTCACCGCCATCGGAGTCGAAACATCAGCGGCCGCGGTGGCGCTGCACTACGGCGCGCGACGCAATGGCGGCATCATCGATGCCTGGCTGGTCGACAGCGCAGACGGGGAGTCGACGGCGACTATCGAAGCTTCCGGTGTTCGGGCACAAGCGGTGCCGTTGTGGATGACGAGTGTCGAACTAACCGCCCGAATGGCGGCTGATGTTCTCGCGCTCGCAGCCCGCCCAAGCTGAGCAGTCCAACTAGGTCGACAGGAATCGGCAAAAAAGATCGTCAACCTATATAGCTGAGTTATATACTTGCGTTATGGAAATAATTGGCCAGAGCCAGATCGATGTCGGTCATGCGCTTGAAAGGGTCATCACCTGGCTGCGTGAGGCGCGTGATCCCCGTGCCCTTTCGGCGAGCGCGCTCAGCGCGCTGAGTCGGCTCGAGGCATCCGGTCCGCTCCGAATCACCGACCTCGCCGAGCGCGAAGGGCTCAGCCAGCCGGGTATGACAACCCTCGCGAATCGCCTCGAGGAGGCTGGCTTCGCGGTGCGGGAGGCAGACCCGGCCGATCGGCGAGTTGTTCGCGTCTCGATCACCGCCGATGGCGCAAAACGCATCGGTGATCATCGAGAGGCCAGGGCGACGCTCATCGCCTCGCGGATCTTCGAGCTGAGCATCGACGACCAGCGCTTACTCGCCGCTGCCATCCCGGCCCTCACCCATTTCGTTGCAGTACCACCACAGAGTAAGGAACCACGATGAGCCACCATGCCCCAGCCGGAGAACCGCGAGTCAGTCCCTTCTCCCAACCACGAGCCGTCTGGGCTGTTGCGTTCGCCTGCGTGGTGTCGTTCATGGGAATCGGCCTGGTCGATCCCATCCTGAAGACTCTCGCCGGGCAACTCAACGCGACGCCGTCCCAGGTCGAGCTGCTCTTCACGAGCTACCTCGTCGTCACAGCCGTTGCAATGCTCGGAACCGGCTGGATCTCGAGCCGCATCGGTGCCAAGCGCACCCTGATCGCGGGCCTCGTGCTCATCGTCGTCTTCGCGGCTCTGGCCGGATCCACGAACAGCATCGCGGGGATCGTCGGCTTCCGAGCCGGCTGGGGTCTCGGCAACGCCCTGTTCATCGCTACGTCCCTCGCGGTGATCGTCGGTGCGGCAAGTGGCGGATTCGCTGGCGCAATCGTGCTCTACGAGAGCGCACTGGGTGTCGGCATTGCCCTGGGTCCGCTCATCGGCGGCCTGCTCGGCGGAATCAGTTGGCGCGGGCCGTTCTACGGAGTCGCGGTGCTGATGGCGATCGCTCTCATCGCGACGATCTTCTTTCTTCCGAAAACCCCGAAACCGGTTCGAAAGCAGCGACTGTCTGAGCCGCTCGCTGCGCTCAAGCACCGCTCGCTCAGGATCACCAGCATCGTCGGTCTTCTCTACAACTGGGCCTTCTTCACGCTCCTCGGCTATTCGCCGTTCCTGATGGGCATCACCAGTCCGATCGGTCTCGGCCTTGTCTTCTGCGGCTGGGGCATCCTCGTCGCCGTCTTCGCCGTCTTCGGCGCACCGTTTCTGCAGCGTCGGTTCGGCACCCCGAAAACCCTCTACGTGATCTTCGGACTGATGGCGGCCGATCTTGCCGTGATCGGCATCTTCTGGCGCAACCCGGTCGTCGTGATCGTGTGTGTAATCATCGCCGGTGCTTTCATCGGCACCAACAACACCCTCGTCACGACTGCGGTCATGAGCATCGCGCCGGTCGAACGGCCTGTGGCGTCTGCAACCTATGGCTTCGTTCGCTTCATCGGAGGCGGCCTCGCGCCGTTCGTCGCCGGACTGCTGGTCACAGCGTTCAACCCGAGCGTGCCATTCCTGCTCGGAGCAGGCACCCTCGTCGCTGCCGCTCTCGTTCTAGGACTCGTGCACAAGGCGCTCACGGCCGCGGATCACGGCGAGATCGCCCAGCCAGAGCTCGACGAGCTCGACCGGGTTGAAGACGACGATCCCATAGCGGGCGCGGTGGGGGTCGGAAACGCCGACTAGGGTCGGCTCGCCCGGCTAAACTGACGCTATGACAGGCATCGTTTTGATCAGCATTATCGGGGGGCTCGCGCTCATCGTCGGAATCGTCACCCTCGTCGCTATCGTTGCCATGACGCAGTCTGCCTACCGCGACTAGTACCAGCAGCACCCCGCCCTACGGCGTCGGGCTTGGCGTGGGAGTTGCCGTCGAGTCCTGGGTGAAGGTGTCACCGGCAGCCTTGACCACGGCTGAGGCGAAGGCACTCGAGTCATTCACAGCGCCGGTGTACTGCTGCCCATTGATGATCACGGTAGGAGTTCCGGAAACCTTGTCGACGTTGGTGCCGGTGATCGGACCCGTCGTTGCGCGCGTAGTAGCCGCGTTGACCCACGACTTGAAAGTCTGGTTCGAAATGCAGGACTCGATTGACCCGAGCTTCGCCGGTTTCACCTTCTTCACCAGCGAGATGATCTGCCCGTCTGAAAGGCCATTGGTGTTTTCGGCTGGTTGGTGCGCGTAGAGCAGCGCGCTGAGGTCGAAGAAGTTGTTCGGCGAGAAGTTGGCGACGCAGGCCGCAGCGTTGGCGGAACGCGTCGAGTACTTGGTGCCGAGAGAGACCCGATCCAGAATCGAGATCGGGTGGATCTCGAGGGTTGCGGCACCTGTCTTAACCCAGGTCGAGATCTGAGACGCGTTCGTCTTCTCGAAAGCACCGCAGATCGGGCACTGGTAGTCGAGATAAATCTGGATGGCTATGACGTCTTTGGCATTCGTCTTCGACGGCGTCGGGTCTTCGCCTGGCCTTAGCGCCGGCGTACTGATCGCTTTGAACCCTGAGCCGATTTTGATGCCGTCACTCGCCATGTTGAGTGGCCCGCGTGACGGCGGGCGAATGCCGTTGGTGACAACGAGAGCGACGATGGCGACGATTACGATCACGACGAGGGCAAGGCCACCTTGCAGGAAGACACGCCTGCGGCGATCTTTCTTGCGGTGTTGGTTGCGCAGGGTCCGTGCCTTTTCGCGGGCGGCTTCGCGCCTCTCGTTCGTGTTCAGGCTGTCGTCACCTGAGCCGCCGTACGTCATGAAACCTCATCTTCGTCGGGGAAAAGGCCCACATGCATCCCCCGCTTCGGGTGAAGGGCCTCTAGCAGCGTAGACAGGCTGTCTGGGAATTGCCCAACCGAACGCTGGACCAGCATAGTAACCGCGGTGTCATACTTGACGAGCACCACCCAATCCATCACTACGGATCGTCCGGCACGTACCTGCCGGTGAAGGAGTTAGTACAACTATGGCATCTGTCACTTTTGACAAAGCTACCCGCCTCTACCCGGGCTCAACTCGTCCGGCCGTAGACGCCCTCGACCTCTCGGTCGCCGATGGCGAATTTCTCGTCCTCGTCGGTCCGTCTGGTTGTGGAAAGTCGACGTCACTGCGAATGCTCGCCGGCCTCGAAGAGGTCAACGAAGGCAACATCCTGATCGGCGAACGAAACGTAACCGATGTTCCGCCGAAAGACCGTGACATCGCCATGGTCTTCCAGAACTATGCGCTCTACCCGCACATGACTGTCGCCGAGAACATGGGCTTCGCGCTCAAGATCGCCGGCATCAATAAGGATGAGCGCGCCAAGCGAGTGCTCGAAGCCGCAAAGCTCCTTGACCTCGAGCCCTACCTGGCCCGCAAGCCCAAGGCGCTCTCGGGTGGCCAGCGCCAGCGGGTCGCAATGGGCCGCGCGATCGTGCGGAGCCCGCAGGTGTTCCTCATGGATGAGCCGCTGTCGAACCTCGACGCCAAACTCCGTGTGCAGACCCGCACCCAGATCGCATCCCTCACCCGCCGTCTCGGCGTCACGACCGTCTACGTCACGCATGACCAGACCGAGGCGCTCACCATGGGTGACCGCATCGCCGTGCTGAAGGATGGCGTGCTGCAGCAGGTTGGAACGCCGCGCGACCTCTACGCAGACCCGAAAAACGTCTTCGTCGCCGGCTTCATCGGCTCGCCGGCGATGAACCTGTTCGAGGCAGACATCGTCGAGGGCGGTCTCAAGTTCGGTACGGCCATCGCAGCGCTAGACCGCGACAGCCTCAGCGGAACGAAGGCCAAGAAGGTCACTATCGGCGTGCGTCCGGAAGACGTAAAGGTCTCGACCACCGGCGACGGGCTCAAGGTGAACGTCGACCTGGTCGAAGAACTGGGTGCTGACGGCTACCTCTACGGGCACACCGAGGTCGAGGGCGCACGGGTCGACATCGTCGCTCGCGTCGACGGCCGCGTGCACCCGAGCGCCGGCGAGACCGTGTACATCACGCCATCACCGAAGCACATCCACGCGTTCGACATCGAGTCGGGCGAACGTCTCAGCAAGGCAGTGACGGACTAGTCTCGCGCCGGATGCGGGCGGCGATTCGTTCGTCGTCCGCATCCTCGTTTAAGGGCAGCACATGAGCGGATCACTCAACATCATCTCGGCGACAGTGGACCCTGCGCTTCTCGACCTGCCCTGGAACCTGCCGCTCGACCTCTGGCCAGACAGCAAGATCGCCGCGCTGCCGAAGGGAATCTCGCGCCATCTCGTGCGGTTCGTGCACCTCAGCGGGTATGTCATCGCCATCAAAGAGACCTCAGCTGAGCTCGCTCGGCGCGAATACGAGATGCTGCGTACGCTGCAGAAACTCGACGTGCCCTGCGTCGACCCGGTCGCCGTGATCACCAATCGCACGGATGATGACGGCCTCGAGCTCGAGTCGGTGCTCGTCACCCGGCACCTCAAGTTCTCGCTCCCCTATCGCGCGATCTACTCCCAGACCCTGCGGCCAGAAACCGCGACCAGGCTGGTGGATGCTCTCGCAGTGCTGCTCGTGCGCCTGCACATCATCGGATTCTTCTGGGGTGACGTCTCCCTGTCGAACACGCTCTTTCGTCGGGATGCCGGAGCATTCGCCGCCTATCTGGTCGACGCCGAGACCGGCCAGCTCTACAACGGACTCTCGAACGGCCAGCGAGAGAATGACCTCGAGATTGCGAGGGTGAACATCGCCGGCGAACTGCTCGACCTCGCCGCGGGCGGTCGCCTCGACGAGGAGGTCGATCCCGTCGAGGTTGCCAACGGCATCGTCGCCGCCTATCGCGGTCTCTGGACAGAGCTGACCGGATCCGAGAGTTTCTCGTCGAAGGAACGCTGGCGCATCAACGAGCGCGTCGAGCGCCTCAATGAGCTGGGCTTCGACATCGAAGAGCTGGCCATCAAGACGGATGACAACGGCAGCCAGGTGCGCATCCAGCCGAAGGTTGTCGATGCCGGGCATCACCAGCGTCGCCTGCTGCGGCTCACCGGTCTCGATGCCCAGGAGAACCAGGCGCGAAGACTGCTCAACGACCTCGACTCCTATACGGCCACATACAAGAAGAAGGACGCCGACGAGGAGATGGTGGCGCACGAGTGGCTCGCCCAGGTCTTCGAGCCGGTCATCCGGGCCATCCCCCGCGACCTCAAGGGTCGGCTCGAGCCCGCCGAGGTGTTCCACCAGCTGCTGGAGCACCGCTGGTATCTCTCGCAGAACGAGAGCCGTGATGTTCCGCTGGCAGAAGCAGTCACGTCGTACGTCGACACCGTGCTGAGGCACCGTCGCGATGAGGCGACCGTCATCGACAACCCGACGGGCTCGGTGACGCTGCCGATCGCAGTAATTGACGAAGAGGACTGGCGCTCGCGCGTCTGAGCCGCTCGCCCGACTTCACGCTCGCGGCGGGGTTATCGCGTCGCCTCCTGCTCGCGGCGGGGTTATCGCGTCGCCTCGTGCTCCGCGGCGGGAAAATCGCCTCGCGGAGGGAGTAGCTACCCGGTCCGCGAGCGGTTTTCCCCGCCGCGACAGAAGGTAGGGAAACCGTCACGACAGAAGGTGGGGACCCGCCGCGACAGAAGGTGGGGACCCGTCACGGCAGAAGGTGGGGACCCGCCGCGACAGAAGGTGGGGAATTCGTTCTGACCAGGCCCATGCTGGGTTCGCGAAAGAGCGCTACTTCTTCTTCGCGCGCTGCTTCGAGATCTCGTAGAGGGTGACGCTGGCGGCGATTCCGGCGTTCAGCGACTCGGTCGCCGCGTTAATCGGAATCGAGATGACCGCATCGCAGGTCTCGGTGACGAGGCGGGACAGCCCTTTGCCCTCGCTCCCGACCACCACGACGAGCGGCTCTTTCGCCCAGGACAGTTCGGGCAGCGGGGTGTCGCCAGCGCCGTCGAGGCCGAGCACGAAGACGCCGCGCTCCTTGAATGCCTTGAGCGTCTGGGTGAGGTTGGATGCCATCGCGACCGGCGTGCGGGCAGCCGCCCCGGCGGAGGTCTTCCAGGCCGCTGCGGTGAGACCGACCGAGCGCCGCTGCGGCACGATTACCCCTTGGCCACCGAATGCTGCGACCGAGCGGATGATCGCCCCAAGGTTACGAGGGTCTGTGATGCCATCCAGCGCAACCAGCAGCGGTACCTTGCCGCTCGCGATGATTTTGTCGAGCAGGTCGGTCGGGTGCGCATACGAGTAGGGCGGCACCTTGAGGGCGACACCCTGGTGCACGGAGTCGAAGCCGCCGAGGCGGTCGAGCTCGGGCCGCATCACCTCGAGGATAGGCAGGCCGCGCTTCGTGGCGATCTGCATGATCTCCTTGACCCTGTCGTCGTATTCGATGCGGGTCGCGATGTAGAGAGCGGTCACCGGGATTTTCGCGCGCAACGCCTCGAGCACCGAGTTGCGGCCGGTCACGACCTCGAATTCGTCGGTCTGCTTCGGCTTCTGGGCGCGGGTCTGGCCGGCCGGCCGCTGTGGCGCACCGTTCGACGAGGGGCGGCGATTGCCACCGGCAGCGACGAAACGATCCTTCGCAGCTTTCGCCTTGCCGGCGGGGTGGTAGGGCCGGTCTTCGGCTTTCGGGGTCGGCTTTTTGCCTTCGAGTGCCTGACGGCCCTGGCCGCCTGATCCGACCTGCTTGCCGGTGCTCGTTCTGCGTACAGCGCCGGCGCGTGGCTTGTTTGCTCCACTGCTCTTCATTGTTCAAGACTCCAATGTGACCCCGTCGGGGTGTCTTCGATCTGGATGCCCGCGGCACTCAGTTCGTCGCGAATGCGGTCGGCTGCCGCAAAGTCGCGCGCCGAGCGCGCGGTGCTCCGGTCTTCGAGCAGCTTTTCGACCAGCGCGCCGAGTGCAGCACTCGCCGGTTCGTGGGCAGTCTGCCAGTGTACGGCCATTGGGTTGATTCCGAGAACCTCGGTCATCGCGATGACGGTGCCCTGGATGCCCGCTGCCGACTCGAGCTCTTCCGCATCAAGCGCGGCGTTGCCCGCTCGCACCGCGTCGTGCAGCACTGCGAGCGCCTGCGGGATCGCGAGGTCGTCATCCATCGCCGCCCCGAATTCGTCAGGGATGACCGGCACCGATGCGCTCTCGAATCGGGTGCCGCTGAGTCTCCGCTGGGCCCGGGAGAGGAAGACCTCGATGCGCTCGAGGGCGGCCTCTGCCTCGAGCAGCGCTCCATCGTGGTAGTCGATCGTCGACCGGTAGTGCGCGGCGCCTAGGTAATAGCGGACGACGAGCGGTCGCGCCTGGTCGAGAAATTCGGCAGCGAAGATGGAGTTGCCGAGTGACTTCGACATCTTCTGGCCGTTCACGTTCACGAGGCCGTTGTGCACCCAATGGTTGGCAAACCGGTGCCCGGCTGCCGTCGACTGGGCCAACTCATTCTCATGGTGCGGAAACCGCAGGTCGAGCCCGCCGCCATGAATGTCGAACTGTTCACCGAGATACCTGGCAGACATCGCGGAGCACTCGATATGCCAGCCCGGCCTCCCGTCTCCCCACGGTGACGGGAATGCTGAGTCGGCGGGCTCCTCCGCTTTGTGGCCCTTCCACAGTGCGAAGTCGCGTTGGTCTCTTTTGGCCCGGCTTTCAGCATCCACCGCCCCGGCCATGTCGTCGGGTTTCTGGTTGGTGAGCTCACCGTATGCAGGCCATGAGGCAACGTCGAAGTACACGTCACCGCTCAAATCATCTGCCACGTATGCGTGGCCACGTTCAATGAGCCGCGCAATGATCTGCTGCATCTGCGGGATGCTCGCGGTCGCCCGCGGCTCATAGCTGGGCGCGAGGATGCCGAGTCGGTTGTAGCTCGACGTGAACTCGAGCTCGTAGCGATAGGCGAGGGCCCACCAGGTCTCTTTGTCGCTGGCGTTCGCAAGTATCTTGTCATCGATGTCGGTGACATTGCGCACCAGGGTCACGTCGTACCCGCGATACGACAGCCAACGCCGCCACTGGTCGTAGACCAACGCCGACCGCAGGTGGCCGATGTGCGGGGAGGACTGCACCGTCGGGCCACAGACGTAAATGCCCACTTCGCCGTCGACGATCGGAACGAGGTCAGCCAGGCTCGCCGTCCTGGTGTCATAGAGGCGCACGGTCACGGTGCCAGCTTAATGAGTGGAGTGGAGTGGAGCAGAGCCGTCGCTATTACGGCGACACCGTCGCCGCGCCCCGCGAAACCGAGGCCATCGGATGTCGTGGCAGAGACGCTGACAGGAGCCTCCAGCAGCTGGGACAGCCGGGCTTGCAGCTCGTCGCGGCGCGGCCCGATCTTCGGGGCGTTGGCAATGACCTGGGCTGAGACATTGCCGATCCGAAAGCCCGCTGCATCGAGCAGAGTCATCGTCTCGGTGAGAAACACGTCGCCGTGAGCGCCCGCATAGCGCGGGTCTGCCGTGCCGAACCGCGATCCGATGTCGCCGAGCCCCGCCGCGGAGAGCAACGCGTCGCAGATCGCATGGCTGAGCGCGTCGCCGTCGCTGTGGCCGGAGAGCCCGCGTTCACCGGGCCAGTGCAGGCCGCCGAGCCAGAGTTCGCTGGTGTCGTCGTAGGCGTGCACGTCAGTGCCGGTGCCGACGCGAGTGTCGCTGGTTCCGTGCAGGATCTCAGCCCGCCGCAGGTCCCACGGCGTCGTGATCTTGAATGCGTCAGGATCACCGTCGACCACGCTTACCTCATGGCCCGACGCGGCGAACAGGGCCGCGTCGTCGGTGTACTCCTCTGTAGCTGAGGCATAGGCAGCAACAAGCTGCCCGCGAGGGAAGCCCTGGGGAGTCTGCACCGCGACCAGCTGGGAGCGGTCGACGGTCTCTCTGACGGCCCCGGCATCCACTCGCTTGATCGTGTCGATTACGGCGAGACCGGGGATGACCCCCGCAGCCGTTGCGAGCACGGCGCCGATCACCAGCTCGAACTGGCGAGTCGGAGTGAAGGCGCGAGCAGCGTCGTGCACGAGCACTATCTCGATGCCGGGGTCGAGAGCGGCGAGACCGGCGGCGACGGATGCCTGTCGCGTCGACCCGCCAGCAACCACTGTCACCCCTGCGATGCGATGCAGATGGGTCGCTGGAGCAACGACTATCACCTGAACCTCTTCGGCGAGTGCAAAAATTGTGCGCAACGAATGTTCAATGATGGACAGCCCCGCGATGGGGACGAAAGCCTTGGGAACAGCAGCCCCTAAGCGACTACCACTGCCTGCAGCGACGACAACAACTGCGACCCTAGGAGGCAAGGACCTCGTCGAGAACGGTCGATGCCTTCTCTTCGTCGGTCTTCTCGGCAAGCGCAAGCTCTGAGATCAGAATCTGGCGAGCCTTCGCAAGCATGCGCTTTTCGCCGGCAGAAAGGCCACGATCCTGGTCGCGGCGCCACAGGTCACGAACGACCTCTGACACTTTGATGACATCTCCCGAGGCGAGTTTCTCCATGTTGGCCTTGTAGCGGCGAGACCAGTTCGACGGCTCTTCGGTGAACGGGCTGCGCAGCACCTCGAACACTTTCTCAACGCCTTCGCGGCCGATGACATCGCGAACACCGACCAGGTCGACGTTCTCAGCGGGTACCTCGATAGTGAGGTCCCCTTGCGCGATGCGGAGCTTCAGGTAAAGCTTGTCTTCACCCTTGATGGTGCGGTTCTTGACCTCGATGATTGTTGCAGCACCGTGATGGGGGTAAACGACGGTTTCGCCGACCTCGAAAAGCATGGGATAGAGCTCCGTTCAGTGGCCTCTAGTTTACCACAGCGTTTTTTCAGCTAGACTCCCCGGCGGCCGAGGCCCCGTGGCGTCGGTAAGCTAAAGCTGTAGCTGTAAATCCGCGTCCTGGAGGTCCTGTGAGAGCCCGTATTGCTGCGTCCGTTGTACTGGCCGCCGGACTCCTTCTCGGCACATCGGGATGTGCGTTCTTCGCACCCCAGTCCACACTCATCCGCTATGACCCGAGCGATGGGATCGGGGCCCAGGTCGGCAACGTCAAGGTACGGAATGCCCTTCTGCTCACCAAAGACGGCGAGCGGGCGAGCCTGCTCATCAACTTCATCAACGACGGCAACACTCCCGTCGATCTGAGGGTGCAGTACACGCTCAAGCCGGCTGGCCAGTCGACGACGATCGTGCACCTGGCTGCCGGCCAGGTGAAGTCTTTCGGTAAATCGGAGCGCGACCAGCTCATCCTGCAGGGCATCGACAAGAAGGCGGGCGATCTTTACCCGATTTTCTTCCAGTACGGCGAGAACACCGGCGTGCAGTCACTGGTGCCGGTTCTCGACGGCACCTGGAGCGCATACCAGGGGCTGCTGCCCACCGCGAAGCCGACCCCCACAGGCACTCCGACCCCCAGCAGGTCAGTTCTGCCACC
Source organism: Lacisediminihabitans sp. (assembly GCA_043746355.1). Lineage (GTDB taxonomy): Bacteria > Actinomycetota > Actinomycetes > Actinomycetales > Microbacteriaceae > Lacisediminihabitans. The sequence continues at coordinate 44,414 of JAYTRC010000068.1, forward strand.
CGTCGTGCCAGGGTCTGCAACCGCATCGCCAACCCCGACGCCCACGCAGTAGCTCGACCCGTCGTAGCCCGACGCCGCAGTAGGCGGGCGGGCAGTCAGCTCTCGAAGCGGTAGCCCAGGCCCCGAACCGTCACCAGCATGGTCGGCTCAGACGGCGTCTCTTCGATCTTCGACCTGATGCGCTTGATGTGCACGTCGAGGGTCTTGGTGTCACCGAAATAATCAGCGCCCCACACCCGGTCGATCAGCTGTCCGCGGGTCAGCACCCGACCAGAGTTCCGCAGCAGTAACTCCAGCAGCTCGAACTCTTTCAGGGGCATCGCCGTTTCTGTGCCACGCACGGCGACGGTATGACGTTCGACATCCATCCGCACATCCCCGGCCTCGAGAATCGCGACACCGTCATCGTCGGTTTCAACGCGACGGCGCATCACCGCCCTGATGCGGGCGAGCAGCTCCCTGGTCGAGTATGGCTTCGTCACGTAATCATCCGCACCGAGTTCAAGGCCGACCACAACATCCACCTCGCTGTCTTTGGCAGTCAGCATGATGATCGGAACCTGAGAGCGAGTACGGATCTCACGACAGACTTCGGTGCCCGGGATGCCCGGCAGCATCAGGTCGAGCAAAATCAGGTCTGCGCTGTTGCGGTCGAACTCGGCAACAGCAGCCGGGCCATCCGCTGCGATAGTCGTCTCGTAGCCTTCTCTGCCGAGGAGAAAGGCGAGCGGTTCGCTGAGCGACTGTTCGTCTTCGACGATGAGAATGCGAGTCAACTTAGGCTTCTTTCAGTGATGACGTGGCCGCTTTGTGCGAGGCCTCTGGTAGTCGGATGGTGAAGGTCGATCCGTTGCCGGGCTGCGACCAGACCCTGACGTCTCCGCCGTGGTTCTGTACAACGTGTTTGACGATCGAGAGGCCCAGCCCCGACCCACCGGTAACCCGGGAGCGCGCAGGATCGATGCGATAAAAGCGCTCGAACACGCGATCTCGATCCTCATCCGGAATGCCGATTCCCTGGTCGGTCACCGCGATCTCGACCACGCCGTCTGCGCTGCTGACTCCGATGCCGACGCGCGAGCCCTTCGGCGAATACTGGATGGCATTGGCAACGAGGTTGTGGAGAGCGACAGCAAGCAGCGGTTCGTCACCGTAGACCTCGGCGCCGGCATCCCCCCCGCTGACGATGGTGACCTTGTTCGAGTCGGCTGCAACGCGGTTCTGGTCGATGGCGAGGGCTACGACGTGGTCGATCTCGACGACATCCGGCTTGCTGAGCGCGTCCGCTGCCTGCAGACGGGAGAGCTCGATGATCTCCTGTGTGATGCGGGCAAGCCGTTCGGACTCTTTGGTCAGGCGCTTGGCAAACCGTTTGACCTGGTCTGGTTCGTCTGACGCTGCCTGAAGCGCCTCGGCGAGCAGGCCGACTGCCCCGATCGGGGTCTTCAGTTCGTGGCTGATGTTCGCGACGAAATCCCGACGCACCTCATCGAGCCGATACGACTCCGTGCGGTCTTCCGCGAGGAGCAGGATGTACCTCGCACCCAGGCGCGCAACCCGCACGAACAGGTAGATGTTGGCATCGCCGAACGGCCCCCTGGCGAGCTCGAGTTCCTGGGTGATCGGGTCGCCGTAGCGCCGAACCCGGTCGACCATGGTGACGAGCTCCGGATGCACGAGGGCACCATTCCAGACCAGACCGAAGGCGAGCGCCCCCGGGCTCGCCTTCACGACGTTGTTCGAAGGATCGAGCACGACGCCCGCAGACTCCAGCGCCTCGATGACCTGGTCGACGCCATCGGGCACCGCCGTGCTCACGACTTCGACCGCGCGCTGCCCGCGCCGAGCCGACGCGATGAGGATCAGGACGACGCCGGCACCGATGACGATGCCAAACGCCAGTGCCAGCGGCACCAGCCAGGAGGAGTCCATAGCGACTAGATTAGTTACATCTTCCCGCCGGGCATCCTGCCGAGAGGCTCTCTACCCGCTACTTTGGGAGTTGTTCAGGCGCCGGGCACTCGCTGTTTACCTTCGCGGGGCACTGTGGCCTGAACTGTGCGGGTGCTGACCACCCGTTGTGAAAGGGACATGAAATGCGCGAAGTATTCCAGCAGGAACTGGCGGAGGTGCAGGAGCGCCTCGTCGAGATTTCCGGCTTCGTCGCGGTCGCGATCGACAACGCCACGCGGGCGTTCAATGAATCCAATGTCTCACTGGCCGAGATCGTCATCGATGACGACGCCAAGATCGACGAAGCTGCCATTGCACTCGACGAACTGGCGATCAACATCCTCGCTCGGCAGCAGCCGGTTGCTCGTGACCTGCGCATCGTCGTGAGCGCTCTGCGCATCAGCGCATCCCTCGAGCGCATGGGCGACATGGCCGAGCACATCGCGCAGCTCGCCCGCTACCGCTTCCCCGACAAGGTCGTACCGAAGTCGCTGCGCGGAACGTTCGCTGAGCTGGGTCGTCTCGACGTGCAGATCGCGCACAAGCTCACCGAGCTGCTTCGCACCGAAGATGTGCGCCTTGCTGAAGAGATCCGCAATGACGACGACCAGATCGATGCGCTTCACCTCAGCGTGTTCGACAAGGTGCTCGGCGAGAGCTGGAAGGGCGCTGCAGTCGACACCGTCGACTCGACCCTCGCATCCCGCTACCACGAGCGCTTCGCCGACCACGCGGTGTCAATCGCGAAGAAGGTGCAGTACCTCGCGACGGGCGACTGGGTCGCTGTCGACGCGTAAGCGTCGCTGCGCCTATTTCTTGGCCCCCTGCGCCGCAACGGCCGCGGCGCCGGCGGCGGCGGCCTCGGGGTCGAGGTACTGCCCCGGCTCGGTCGGCAGGAAATTGTCGCCAAGCGTGTAGACGAGCGGAATTCCGGTGGGGATGTTCAGCTCGGCGATGTCGTCGTCTGAGATGTTGTCGAGGTGCTTCACCAGCGCGCGAAGCGAATTGCCATGGGCGGTGACCAGCACTGTTTTGCCAGCGGCGAGGTCGCCCTTGATGTCGGATTCCCAGTATGGGAGCATCCGGTCGATCACCAGTTTGAGCGACTCGGTGCGGGGCAGGTCAGCGCCGAGCCCTGCGTAGCGAACGTCGTGCGCCTGCGCGAACTCGCTGTCGTCGTCGAGGGGCGGCGGCGGAACGTCGAACGAGCGACGCCAGGTCATGAACTGCTCCTGGCCGTACTCGGCCAGGGTCGCAGCCTTGTCCTTGCCCTGCAGCGCGCCGTAGTGCCGCTCGTTGAGACGCCAGCTTCGCTTCGCGTCGATCCAGTCACGGTCGGCCTCCGCGAGCGCGATATCTGCGGTGTGGATGGCTCGCTTGAGCAGGGAGGTGTATTGGATGTCCGGCTGCTTCTCGTACGCGGCGATCAGCTCGCCGGCCCGCTTCGCCTCGGCGCGACCCTGGTCGCTCAGATCGACATCAACCCAGCCTGTGAAGAGGTTCTTGGTGTTCCAGTCGCTGTTGCCGTGACGGAGAAGGATGAGCGTGTAGGTCATGCAGCTAGCGTATTCGCATGCCCAACACATCGAGTCCCATCGGCTCGATCACGCGCGGAACCACCGGCACCAACCGGTTGCGCCGCGTCGACCGCTGGATCTGCCACCTTCCTGCCCTGCGTGCTGCCGCGCAGCCGCTCGTGGTCGACCTGGGCTACGGGGCGTTGGCGACCACGACACTCGAACTGCACCAGCGCCTCGCGCGGGTTCGGCCCGACGTGCAGGTGGTCGGCATCGAGATCGATCCTGCCCGCGTGAAACTCGCCTCCAGGTTCGCCCGCGACGGGGTGAGTTTCAGGCTGGGCGGGTTCGAGGTGCCGCTGGCCGGCGGGGGTTCGGCGACCATCATCCGCGCGCTCAATGTGTTGCGGCAGTACGACGAATCGGCCGTTACCGACGCTTGGAAACTCATGGTCTCGCGCCTCGAACCAGGCGGGTTGCTGGTCGAGGGCACCTGCAACGAGGTCGGCAGGGTCGCCAGTTGGGTGGATGTCGCAGCCGACGGCCCGCAGACCCTCAGCCTGAGCCTCCGCCTCTCTGATCTCGGCTCCTCCCTTGATGACACGGGGCCGTCGATCGTGGCAGAGCGGCTGCCGAAAGTGCTGATCCATCGAAATGTGCCGGGCGAGCGCATCCACGAATTCCTGCTCCAGTTGGATCGAGCGTGGCAGGTGCACGCACCGCTCGGCGTCTACGGTCCCTCACAGCGCTGGATCGCTACAGCGGAGACCATGCGCGAATCATGGCCGATCCTCGGCGGACGCTCCCGCTGGAAGCTCGGCGAACTGACCGTCTCGTGGCAGGCCGTCGCGCCGCTCGGATTCGCCTGGTAGCGGCCCCTCCTTCGGCTAGACCGGCGGCAGCAGCGCCCGCGCCTCATCGATCGGCAGCCCCGTAGCGACCAGCAGGTCGACGGCAAGCGGCCGGAGCATCAGCACGATTGCTGCATCGGTGACGGGTGAGTCGGGCAGGATGCCCTCGGGAATGAGCCGGCCGGTGATGGTCACGAGCAGGGAGCGGGCGGCCCCGACGAGCTGCTGATCGTCGAGCTCGTCGCTGAGGAGCGCTATCGACGTGCGAAACTGGCCCATCAGCTCGGCCAGTGCCGGGCGCTGCACCCCATCGCGCACGAGAAACTCGACGCGGCGAGACACAGTGCGCAGGTGACGGGTGGTGAGATCGGCGCCCACGAGCACCCGTGAACTTCGCTGGAGGTCGGGAAGCCGCGACCGCAGAAACGGCGACAGTCGTGCCACCGCAAGCGCACTCTCCTGAGTCGCAGTCCACGAGTCGATGAGCGGCTGAGTGCGCCGAAGGCGGGCGAGCCCGAGCTCGCCGGCGGCCCCGTCGGCATCGGCGAGGGCGTCGACGACCGAGTTGAGCGCCTCGCCGATCGCCGAGAAGAGGGTGCGTCGCTCGCGGGCTGCTGCGCGCCCCGGGTCGCGCGGGATGAGCGCGGTGACCAGGAGCGCCACGACACCCGCAACGAGCGCATCGAGCGTGCGGCCGAATGGACCGCCTTCCGGAACGGGGAGGATCACGACGAGCGCAGACGGCACAGCAGCCGCAACCGCGAATGCTGGATTGGCAGACACCGCCCGCCCGACCACGAAGACGACGAGCAGCACGACGATGAGCTGCCAGAGGCCCTTGCCGAGCACGAGCGACAGGCTGTCGCTGAGGGCGACACCGATGAGGATGCCGATGACCGACTCTGCGACCCTGCGCGGGCGGGCGTCCCGCGAGAAGCCGAGCGAGTTGATCGTGACGGTCACCGCGAGCACGGGAAAGGCGTGCCCGAGACCCCAGTGGGCGATCGAGTATGCGGCGGTGACTGCTGCCACGATCTGCACGATGGCGGGCAGCGACTCCCACACCCGCCTGGCTGCCATGCGGGCATCCACGCGCCGGCGCACCTGTCGCTCGAGGCGGCGAAGGAGCGCCGGATCGGTCACGAGTTTCTGGTGACGGCACCCAGCCGCGGCAGGCGAGGAACGTTGGCCGCGGCCCCTGCCGTCGGGGGCACCACGACCTCCTGCGCGGCGGGAACGAGAATGCCCTGCGATCGCACTGCCAGCTCAGTGGCGGTGTCTGTCGAGCGCTTGATCACGGCGAGCGCGATCGGTCCGAGTTCGTGATGCATGGCAGCCGACGTAACCAGGCCGACGACAGTGTCGCCGAGCACGACCTCGTCACCCTTCGACGGCAGCACCGCGTCGGACCCGTCGAGGTGCAGCATGACCAGCCGGCGGGGCGGATGCCCGAGGTTGTGCACTTTCGCGACCGTCTCCTGCCCGCGGTAGCACCCTTTGTCGAGGTGCACGGCGCTGCGCAGCCAGTCGAGTTCGTGCGGAATGGTCTTCTCGTCTGCCTCGGTGGCGAAGCGCGGTCGCCAGGCTTCGATACGCAGGGCTTCGAGTGCAAGGAGCCCGGCGACCGGAACAGCGGGCAGTGTGCCGCGCGGCACGAGCAGCTCGCTGTATGTCCAGCCTTCACCGGGGTGGTCTGCCACCGCGGCGTACTGCCACCCGCCGGTGACGACCGCCCGCCACGGGTCGTGCCAAACCAGCGGCAGGCCATTCGGCGCGACCACGGGAAGCGCGGGTGCGCCGCCTAGAGTGCCAATGGTCGCGAACTCCTCGGTGCGGTCCCGGGGCTCGACCCGCAACATGAACCGCATTTTCTGCAGGAACGCGAGCAGCCCGGCGGCTTCATCCCGCTCGAGCAGCAGCCAGAGCTCAGTGCCGTCATCGAGCAGTCGCACCGCGTACTCGATCCGACCGGTCGGGTCGAGCAGAAGTGTCTCGCTCGACTCCCCCGGTGCGAGGGCCTTCACGCTCTGCGAGGTGATCGAGTCGATCCAGCTCAGCCGGTCTTCGCCAGAGATGGACAGCACGGCCCGATGCGACAGGTCGACGATCGCCTCGCCAGCTGCGAGCGCGCGTTGCTCACCGACCGGGTTGCCGTAGTGGGCCGGCACGCCGGCATCCTGCCCGGTGCCATCGACGGCTCCAGGCAGCGAGAGGGACGGGCTATTCGACACGAGCGAGCCTTCCAGAAGCGTGGGAGGAGAGTTCGTGGCCAAGGGCCGCGATATCCCAGGCCCAGAGCAGATGGTTCTCGACCAGTCCGTAGAGACGGGTTGAGGCCGAGTGCTCTTTCGAGTTCGCAGACCTGAGCACGGCATCCGTCACCAGGTCGATCCGTGGCCCTTTGACCTGGCCGATGTAGAGCTCGCTGACGCCACCCGGGTGCAGGATCGACACCTCGATGTCGAACCCATCGCTCGCGTTGCGCAGTGTCTCGACCGACCTGGGGGTGGTGAACGGCTGGATACCGACGCCCGGCAGTAAACCAGGCCCCGGGTCACCGTCGGTCTGTGGCCGACCCAACCGCCAGTAACCCGTCTCTGTGGCGAGCGGAGTGAGGTTGTCGTCGAGCAGCCAGGTATATGAGGTGTAGTTCAGGTGAGGCAGCCCGTCGTGGCTGAAACTGAGCCGGTGACCGAATTCGTAGTTGCGGGTCTCATCGCCGACCTCGTAATTGACGACTCCCGTGCCCTCCCACACCCCGAGCAACCAGGAAAGAGGAACGAGCTCTGCCGGGAGGTTGACCGGGAGTTCGATCATTGTTGCCTAGCGCTGTCCCTTGAAGAGGTTGAACAGCACGACGACCGACACGTAACCGATCGACAGCGTGGCCAAGATCAGCAGGCCGATAAAGAAGATTTCGAGGCCGAGATACATAGCTAGATTCTATGCCGGTAAAACAGCGAGAACGCCCGTGGCCACCGCGAGCACAATGACCGAACCGCCGAGGCTCGCCGTGACCCTGTTCACCAGGCCCTGCTTCTCGTCGAGGGCGAGTTGGATGACGAAGGTGGCCATGACACCGCCGAAAAGAACGATGGGCATCCAGCCGAGGGCGCGAGAGTGGGGTGCGAGAAAACCGACCAGGATCGCCCCGATGGCAACGAGCAGCCACACCGGGATGACGCTGCGCGGAAAGCGCGTTGGCGCTGGCATGTCGAAGCTCACGGTCCAATTCTGCACCACTGGACTGCGGAGGGGCCAAAACTGCCAATAGACTGTGCAAGGGCACTTGGAGGATCTGTTGGCGCAGCTGTTGATCTTGACTTCTGCCGTCAACAGCGAGGTCTTACCGGCGCTGGGACTGCTCAGTCATCGCACGAGGCAGATCCCCGCTGAGCCCGCTTCCCTGATCACCGCCCCGAGCTGCGATCTCATTCTCGTCGATGCCCGTCAAGATCTCGCCAGTGCGAAGTCACTCTGCAAGATCCTCAACACCACGGGCGTGAATGTTCCCCTGATGCTCATCCTCACCGAAGGTGGCCTCACCGCGGTGAGCGCCGACTGGGGAGTGGACGACGTCGTGCTCGAAAGCGCTGGCCCCGCCGAGGTGGATGCCCGCATTCGGCTCGCGGTCGGGCGCCAGGCGCTCGACAAGACGAGCAACAAGATCCATGCGTCCGGCGTCGTCATCGATGAGGCGAGCTATTCGGCGAAGGTGCATGGCCGCCCGCTCGACCTCACCTTCAAAGAGTTCGAGCTGCTGCGCTTTCTCGCCACCCACCCCTCGCGGGTATTCACGCGCGAGCAGCTACTCAGCGAAGTGTGGGGATATGACTACTTCGGCGGCACGCGCACGGTCGACGTGCATGTACGACGACTTCGCGCAAAGCTCGGCGATCTCGAGTCGCTCATCGGCACCGTGCGCAACGTCGGTTACCGCTTCAACGTCTACGACGACGAGCCAGAGCGCCTTGCCACAGCCATCAGCTCCTGACCTCAGCGCTGCTCAACTCGGTGGTTTGATAACGCGGGCCATTGCCGCCGATGGACAACCGCCGTTCTCCGACCAGTCGCTCGTTGATCTGCGCACCGGCTCGCGATCGCTCATCTCGGTCGACTCCGCGGCGGCGATCCTGGGCGATGGCGAGGCAGAACTCGTCGTCGACCCGGATGCCCGGGGCCGGGGCATCGGAACGAAGCTGTTAGAGCGGATCATCGCAGACACCTCAGGTGACCTGCTCGTCTGGGCGCACGGCGACCATTCTGCTGCCCGCGCGCTCGCCGCCAGTCACGGGCTGGAGCCGGTGCGCACGCTGCTGCAGCTGGTCGGGCCGGTAGGGCGGGCCGAGACACGCTCGACCCGCACAACTACCGCGATCCGCCCTTTTGACACGGGCGCAGACGAAGATGCCTGGGTCGCCCTCAACGCGAAGACCTTCGCGTTCCACGCCGAGCAGGGGTCTGTCACCCGCGCCGACCTCGACGAGTTGAAGAGCGAAGACTGGTTCGACGCCGAGGACTTTCTGGTCGCTGTCGATGGTGACGAGATGGTGGGGTACAACTGGCTGAAGGTGGAGCACGGTCGCGGTGAGATTTATGTGATCGGGGTGGACCCCACGCGACAGGGCAGCGGGTTGGGGCGAGCGCTGATGGCTGCCGGGTATGCGCGGCTGGCTGATCACGGCATCCACTCTGTTCATCTCTATGTCGAGGGTGACAACGCCCCGGCGCTCGCGCTCTACCGGTCGCTCGGGTTCGTCGACTTCTCCGTCGATATCCAGTACCGTCTGTCGCGCTGACCGGCTCGCCCGTTCACCCCGCGTTCACCAGCGAGGCGGCGCGGTGAGTGGTTGGATGGACGGATGGATACCGAGGCCTGGACGACGAGCGCCGACATCGCGACAGACAGTCTCGACGACGACTACGACGACGAGACCTGGGTCGACGACGGCACGCTGCCTCCTGACCGCTACCTCGACCGCGAGCTGAGCTGGCTCGCCTTCAACACGCGCGTGCTCGAACTCGCTGAAGATCGTGAGTTGCCGCTGCTGGAGCGTGCGAACTTCCTCGCGATCTTCGCCAGCAATCTCGACGAATTCTTCATGGTGCGAATCGCGGGGCTGAAGCGCCGCATCCTCACCGGCCTCGCCGTTCCGACCAACGTTGGCACCGCACCGACCGACGTTCTCGCGCACATTCAGGGCCGAGCACACGAACTGCAGGTGCGCCACGCCGAAGCGTTCCGTGACCTGGTGAAGCCAGACCTCGACGACGAGGGAATCCACATCGAGACCTGGTCTGACCTCGGCGAGGCAGATCGAGCAGCACTCTACGAGATCTTCGCCAACCAGATCTTTCCGGTGCTGATGCCACTCGCGGTCGACCCTGCGCATCCGTTCCCCTATATCTCCGGTCTCTCACTCAACCTGTCAATCAGGGTGCGCAACCCGAAGACCGGCAAGGAAGAGTTCGCCCGCCTCAAAGTGCCGCCGATGCTTCCGCGCTTCGTGCAGTTGCCGGATGACGGCAGCGGGTTGCTGCGATTCATCCCGCTCGAAGACCTCATCTCGAATCACTTGGGCGACCTGTTCCCCGGCATGGAGGTGCTCGATCACCACGAGTTCCGCGTCACCCGCAACGAGGATGTCGAGGTCGAAGAAGACGAGTCCGAGAACCTGATCCAGACCCTCGAGCGTGAGCTGCTTCGACGGCGGTTCGGGCCACCCATCCGGCTCGAAATCACGGACGACATGGATGACCTCACCCTCACCCTGCTCGTACGGGAGCTCGACATCACCGACGCCGAGGTCTACCGGCTGCCGGCACCGCTCGACCTCGGTGGACTGTTCGAGCTGTTCAAGATCGACCGTCCGAAGCTGAAGTACCGCAAGCACGTTCCTGTGACGGCGATGCAGCTCATGCCCCTCGAGCCGACGGCAGCACCAGATATTTTCGCGTCGATCGGGCGACAGGACATCCTGCTGCACCATCCATACGAATCGTTTGCGACAAGTGTGCAGGCGTTTCTCGAGCAGGCGGCAGCAGATCCGAACGTGCTCGCAATCAAACAGACGCTGTACCGCACCTCGGGCGACAGCCCGATCGTCGAAGCGCTCATCGCCGCGGCCGAGGCCGGCAAGCAGGTGCTCGCGCTGGTCGAGATCAAAGCTCGATTCGACGAGTCAGCCAACATCTCCTGGGCGCGCAAACTGGAGAAGGCCGGGGTGCACGTGGTCTACGGGCTCGTCGGGCTGAAGACGCACTGCAAACTGGCGCTCGTCATTCGCCAGGAAGGCGGCGTTCTGCGGCACTACAGCCACATCGGCACGGGCAACTACAATCCGAAGACGAGCCGTATCTACGAGGATCTCGGCCTGCTCACGGCGAGCAACACCGTCGGAAAAGACCTCACCCGACTCTTCAACGAGCTGTCTGGGTATGCAATCGAGAAGAAATTCAAACGCCTGCTGGTGGCCCCGCGCCACCTGCGCAAGGGGCTGTTGAAGCGCATTCGGATCGAGACCGAGAATGCGCGGAATGGCCTGCCGTCTGGCATCCGCATCAAGCTCAACTCGATAGTCGACGAGGTCATCATCGACGGGCTATACCGGGCGAGCGAGGCCGGGGTTCCCGTCGAGTTGATCGTGCGTGGAATCTGCGCGCTTAAGCCGGGGGTGCCGGGACTCAGCGAGAACATCACCGTGCGCTCGGTGTTGGGCCGATACCTGGAACACTCGCGAATTTTCTCGTTCGCCAACAACGGTGATCCGCAGGTCTATATCGGCAGTGCCGACATGATGCATCGAAACCTCGACCGGCGCGTTGAAGCACTGGTTCGCCTCACCGCCCCTGAGCATCTCAGAGAGGTCTCAGACATCTTCGACCTCGCGATGTCAGAGGAGACCGCGGCCTGGACGCTGGATGGCGACGGAAGCTGGACCAGACATTACCTCGCCGAGAACGGCACAAAGCTCGAAGACATGCAGAACGTTTTGATGCGCCAGATCTCGCAGCGGAAGCGCAGCGGGGCCGTTCGGTGACGATCCTCGCGTCCCCCGCGGTCGTCGTCGCTGCCGGTGCCGTCTGCTGGCGCACCGTTCGGGTCAAGAATTCGGGTGAGGTCACGCAGGTTCTTCTCGTTCACCGGGGCGATCGAGCGGATGTTTCGCTTCCGAAAGGCAAAGTCGATCCTGGTGAGACACCCCCGCAGACCGCGATCCGCGAGTTGAGGGAAGAGACGGGACTCTCGGTAATCCTCGGTGCACCGCTTGGCACCACCGAATACACGATGCCCGGCGGCCGCGAGAAGATCGTGTACTACTGGGCGTCTGAGGTCACGGGCGATGCCATCGCCGCATCCATCTTTACGCCGAACCAGGAGATCGCCTCGCTGGAGTGGCTGGCCATTCCCGCAGCACGGGCCGCCCTGACCTACGACCGCGACCGCGATGTGCTCGACCGGTTCGCGGCGCAGGTGGCCGCCGGCAACTCCCGCACCTTCGCGATCATCGCGCTGCGCCACGGCAAAGCCGTCACTCCGACCACCTGGGACGGACCGGACGCGACCCGCCCACTCCTGCACCGCGGCCTGGTCGAGGCGCAGAGTGTGGCGCCCGCCCTCGCCGCCTGGGGCCCGCAAAAACTCATCAGCAGCACGGCCGTGCGCTGCGTCACAACCATCGAGCCGGCCGCAGTGCTCACTGGGCTGCCCATCAAACAGAGCGCCGCGATAAGCCAGGATGCCTACGAAGACGGCACCGCTCGCGTCGACAAGCTGGTGAAGAAACGCATCGCCAAAGGAGTCAGCGCGGTGGTGTGCAGCCACGGTCCGGTTTTGCCGGAAATTGTGGATGCTGTTGCCAGGATCACTAACACTCCCCTCGATGCTCCACTCCGTCGCGCTGCGATGCTGTCGACGGCAGAGTTCACCGTCATGCATGTGTCGGTCGAGCATCCTGAAAACGGACTCGTGGCGGTCGAGACTCATGGACCGACACTCGACTAACCGGTTGTTGGCCCTGCGTTAACCTCCCGTTTACCTTCCGGCGCGATTTTGGTTAACCTCCGCCCGTAGCTTCGCTCTCGGACCAGCACCGGTCCGTCATCATCCCGAAGGGAACACAGTGAAGTTCACGAACGTAGCAGTCATAGGCGCTGTAGCGCTGACGGCAGCGATCGCTCTTGCAGGATGCTCGAGCACGAGCACCCCGTCGAGCTCCTCCTCATCGACCCCCGCCGCCTCAGGCGTCACGTCCAAGATCGACCCGAGCCTCACCGGCACGCTGACCGCAGGCGGATCATCCGCCCAGGCCAACGCCGAGACCGCATGGACCGCAGCCTTCAAGGCGACAGCGACCGGCGTGACCATCAACTACGACAAGTCGCAGGGTTCTGGCGGTGGCGTCACCAACTGGCTGGCCGGCAGCTACGACTTCGCTGGTTCTGACGCAGCGCTCAAGCCCACCCAGTACGCCTCGTCGACGACTAGCTGCGGAGCCGGCGGCGGTTTCAGCATCCCGGCCTACCTGTCGGGCGTCACCATCATTTACAACCTCCCGGGCGTAACGAACCTCAAACTCTCGTCGGCCACGATCGCGAAGATCTTCGAGCTCCAGGTGAAGACCTGGAACGACCCGGCGATCGCTGCAGACAACTCCGGCGTCAGCCTCCCCGCGACGGCGATCACCGTCGTCACCCGGTCGGACGGATCGGGCACGACAGCGAACTTCACGAAATTTCTGAAGGACACCCAGCCGAGCATCTTCACACAGACCAACGGAACAGCATGGCCTGTTGCGGGCACCTCGGCCCAGCAGGGTGGTTCGGGTGTTGTCAACACGGTGAAAGCGGGAACAGGCACCATCGGCTACGCAGACAACAGTGACATCGGGTCGTTGACCGCCGCACAGGTGCAGGTCGGCACCGGCACGAAGTACGTCGCGTACTCGCAGACCGGCTCAACCAACGCATTCGCTGCGGCCGCCACGGCCACGCCGTCGGGCACGGGTGACCTCACCCAGGTGCTGGATTACTCCAAGATCACGGATACCAACTCCTACCCGATCCCGCTGCTCTCCTACGTCATCGTCTGCTCATCCTTCAAGGACGCGGCGCAGGCAAAGCTCACCAAGGCGTACCTCGGGTTCATTGAAAGCGACAACGGCCAGAAGGTCGCTTCGGTCAACGCGGGCTCCGCTCCGTTGCCGACCTCCATTCTGAAAGAAGCCGTGAAGACGCTCGCGCTCATCAAGTAACTAGCATTACCGGTAGCGTGTTGCCGGGTCGTCAGCCTTCTCGAGAAAGAATCCAGTGAGCACCAACCAAGCTCTCCCTTCCCGTAAGGCTGTTCGACCCGGCACCGCTACCCGCATCAAGTCCAGACCGGCAGACAAGATCTTCTACGGCCTGACCTTCGGCTCCGCCCTGGCGATCATAGTTATCCTCGCCGCTGTCGCCCTCTTCCTGATCATCCAGGCCTTCCCGGCCATAGTCGCCAACTGGCAAACGAACCGGGACCTTCACGAGGGCCCAACCGCCGCCTTCGCCAGCTTCTGGGCGTACGTCGGGCCGCTGATCTTCGGAACGCTCTGGGTCTCAGCGATCGCCCTCCTCATCGGTGCCCCGATCGCCATCGGCATCGCGCTCTTCATCTCGCACTACGCGCCGCGCCGCCTGGCCGGAATTCTCGGCTACCTCATCGACCTGCTCGCCGCGGTGCCATCCATCGTCTTCGGCTTGTGGGGCATCATCGTCATCCGCCCTCTGCTGCTTCCACTCACGGTCTGGCTCAACACTCACCTCGGATTCATCCCCATCTTCAGCGGTCAGGCGTCGAGCACAGGGTCAACCATCCTCGCCGGCTCCGTCGTGCTCGCGGTAATGATCCTGCCGATCATCTCCTCGATCTCCCGTGAGATCTTCCTGCAGACCCCGCGCCTGCACGAAGAGGCTGCCCTGGCTCTCGGGGCGACCAAGTGGGAGATGATCCGCATGGCGGTGCTCCCGTATGCCCGCTCCGGTATGGTGAGCGCCATCCTGCTCGGACTCGGTCGCGCACTCGGTGAGACGATGGCGATCGCGCTGATCATCTCGCCCTCGATCGGTGTCTCCTTCAAAATCCTCACCGAGGGCAGCAACTCGCAAACCATTGCGGCAAACCTGGCGCTCAACTTTCCTATCTCCAACACCCTCCAGCGCGAAGCGCTCATTGGCACAGGGCTCATGCTGTTTGTGATCTCGCTCGCCGTGAACTTCATCGCCCGCTGGGTTGTCAGCCGCTCCGATCCCGGCCGCACCAGGAAGACCCGAACACCGCGCCCACCGCGGGACCGCAGCATCGGAATGGTAATTGCCACGACAGAGGTCGCTGGCGTTATCCCAACCGGCGAAACCGGAGGAGAGAGCTCATGACCGCGATCGTCGGAGCTAAAGCCCGCCAGCCCGCTCAGAATGGTCCAGGCCCGATCTCCAATTCACTCACCAGTGGGCAGCTCCCCAAGCTGGTCGAACTGTATGTGGCAGTTGGCGCGCTCGTGATCGTCGGCGGCGTGATGCTGCTGCTCTCGGGTTTCAACCTGGGCGGCTGGCTTTTTCTCTCCGCTGTGTTCTACCTGGTCGCTCTCGGCGTGCTGTCATCAATCGCCGAGAACCGACGAAAGGCGACGGATCGCGTCATCCGGAGCCTCGTTTCACTCGCCTTCCTGCTCGCTATCGCGCCGCTTGTCTCCACCCTTGTCACAGTCGCGGGAAAAGGCATCGGCGAACTCACCCTGAAGTTCATCACGCAGGTAGGAGGGGCGGCATTCAACCCGGCGACCTTCAAGGTCGAGATCACCACGGGCGCGCTGCAAGCCATCGTCGGCACGCTCGAGATCACCGGCATCGCCGCGCTGATGTCGATCCCGATCGGCATCCTGACGTCTGTTTACCTCGTCGAATACGCCAAGCCGGGGCAGTGGATGGCGCGTACCGTAACGTTCCTCGTCGACGTAATGACCGGTATCCCGTCCATCGTGGCCGGCCTCTTCGCCTTCTCGCTGTTCACCCTCCTGGTCGGCCCCAAGGCGTTCAGCGGCTTCTCCGCTTCCGTGGCGCTTTCTGTGCTGATGATCCCCATCGTCGTGCGCTCCTGTGAGGAGATGTTGCGACTGGTACCGCTCGACCTTCGCGAGGCATCCTTCGCCCTCGGTGTCTCCCGCTTCTCGACCATCACCAAGATCGTGCTGCCGACGGCGATCGCGGGCATCATCACGGGGGTCATGCTCGCCATCGCGCGCGTAATCGGCGAGACGGCACCGATCTTCGTCGCAGCGAGCTTCACCGATAACCTGAACATGAATCCGTTCAGCGGCCCCATGCAGACCCTTCCTGTGCTCGCCTACACGGGATATAAATTCCCCGGGCAAGACATCGCGGCATCGAATGCTTCTGCGTGGGGCGCCGCACTTCTGCTCGTGATCATCGTCATCATCCTCAACATCATCGCCCGGATCATAGCCAGGGCGTTCGCGCCCAAAGGCGCCCGCTAACCCGAACCGAAAGCACCCACAGTGTCGAAACGCATCGAAGTCAACGATCTCAACGTGTTTTATGGCGACTTTCTCGCCGTCGAGGGCGTCTCGATCACCATCGAACCCCGCACCGTCACCGCCCTCATCGGTCCGAGTGGATGCGGAAAGTCGACCTTCCTGCGCACCCTAAACCGCATGCACGAGGTCATCCCCGGCGCTCACGTCGAAGGTGAAGTGCTCATCGATGGCAACAACCTCTACGGCCCTGGGGTCGACCCTGTGCTGGTGCGTCGCCAGGTCGGCATGGTCTTTCAGCGTGCAAACCCGTTCCCCACCATGTCGATCCGCGACAACGTGCTCGCCGGTGTGACACTCAACAACCGCAAGCTCGCGAAGTCTGACGCCGATGACCTGGTCGAGCAGTCGCTGAAGGGCGCGAACCTCTGGAATGAGGTCAAAGACCGCCTCGACAAGCCGGGCATGGGACTCTCGGGCGGGCAGCAGCAGCGACTGTGCATCGCTCGCGCCATCGCCGTGGCCCCTGACGTCGTGCTGATGGACGAGCCGTGCTCAGCGCTCGACCCGATCTCCACCCTCGCCATCGAAGACCTCATCGAGGAACTCAAGCAGGACTACACGATCGTCATCGTCACACACAATATGCAGCAGGCTTCGCGAGTATCAGACCGCACCGCGTTCTTCAACATCGCCGGCACCGGAAAGCCGGGCAAACTCATCGAATACAACGACACCACGACGATATTCTCGAAGCCCAGCGTTCAGGCGACCGAAGACTACGTCTCCGGAAAGTTTGGTTGATCGCCTAGGTGGAACAGCCGACTTCGCGGGGCCGCTCTAAACCGTCGAGATCGCTACGACCGGTTTTGTCGTCGGCTTCGTAGAGCCGCCAGCCCGTTCGACGGTGATCCCGATCGTGTCACCTGTGGTCATCTTGCCCTTCAGCACAACAGACGTGCTGGCGCCAGAGGTCGGGTCGAAGGTTCCGGCTGATCGCATGTCAGACCCGGTGATGTACCAGAGTTCGTAGGTCTTACCAGCCGGAAGCGCTGGCAGCTTCGACATGACAACCGCGGACTTTCCGAGCTTGTTAGACCAGATGAGGGTGGCTGTTCCCCCACCCTCGACGCTGGATGACGCGTGCTGCGAGTCTGCAGCGGCGGAGATCTGCGTAATGCTTGCAGCCTGCTGTGCCTGCTCGGTGTTGTTGTTGACGAAGCCCACGACATTGGCCCCGAGAAAGATCGTCACAGCAGCCGCGGCCGCGATGAGGAAGGTTGCCGGGCGGGCGTACCAGCGGCGCTGCACACGGGTGACCCCGGCAACAGCGCGTACCGGTCGCTGGTCGAAAATAGATGTCACGTTGGTGGGCTCGGCCTCGAGCGCCGGGTGCTGCGGCGTCACAGCGACCTGAGCCATGAGGTTCAGCTTGAGCGAGGCGGGCGGGGTGATGGGTGCTGTGGCGAGGCCCAGCATTACGGCGGTGTCAGACAACGCAGCCACTTCAGCTCTCGCCTCCTCAGACGTCAAAAGGTAGTTCTCAAAGTCTTCACGTTCGGACTCATCAAGAGCCCCGAGTGCGTATGCGCCTGCGAGCAGGTGAAGCTCTTCGCGGTGGGTCACGATGCAACTCCGAGTTCGTCGCGAAGGCGAATCATTCCGTCACGCAACCGGGTTTTCACAGTGCCGATCGGCACCTTCAACATTTCTGATACTTCACTGTGGCTATAGCCGCCGTAGTACGCCAGGGTGACAGCCTGACGCTGCAGTTCGGTCAATTGCGACATGGCTTCCTTCACCCTTTCGTGTTCGATGGTCACTTCCACTGTTTCTGCGACATTGTCGTAGTCAGCGACGAAATCACGGATCCCGATCTTGACATCGCGATCCCTGCTGGACTGCGACGACCTGATCCGGTCGACCGCCCTGCGGTGTGCCATCGTGAGAATCCAGGTCAGCGCACCGCCCTTGGTCGGCTCGTATCGAGTCGCGTTCTGCCAGATTTCGAGGAACACCTCCTGGGTGACCTCTTCCGACTGCGAGTGATCGACGAGGAGACGACGGATCAGACCGAATACTCTCGGTGAGACCTGGTCGTACAGCGCGGCAAAAGCCTGCTGGTCGCCTGTGGCTACACGACCCAGAAGCTCCTCTTTCGAGGCTGGGGACTGCACAGATCCAAAGTCCTGGCTGTCTTGTTCACGAGGCACAAGTTCTAGCATGTCAAACAATCCGCAAAACGTCAGGCACGGACCCTGTGGATCCAGCTTCAATTCCGCTTCTGCTCTTCACAACAGGTGGTTCGGTGCCGACATGCAAACGGTTTGGCCGCGCACTCGTTTTGCGCATTCGCCCTGGTGGAGCCGGGCCGCAGAACGCCTCTCGGCGCATGGCCGCTCGAAGCGGCTAATAGTGGAGCCCGGGGTTACTGCGGCCCGGCAATGGCTCTTGCGAGCCGACATCCATTGTACCCGCGGGGTCTAGTCCAGGGTGCCCGAGCGCCACAGTCGAGCACACGACGTGAACTCTGCGGCGGTTTGGGAGAAGCGGAGCGCGCGAGTCGTGAGCTCCGTGGCGCGGTCGGGGGATGCCGCATCCGCATCGTCTGCAACGCTCGTGCAGCCGAGCGCCATGATGCGGCAGAACGCGGCGGCCCGATCGAGGGCTATGGCGAAGTCGCCGGTGAACAGGCCTCGCAGGATCTGGTCAGCGAGGCTCGTGATCTCCTCGGGCCCGGTGGGGGTCGGGGCGCCCGCGACAACGGGGTCGATGCTGGTTGCGACCTCGCTGCCTCGCTGGTAGAGGTAGCTGGAGCCGTCGGCATCCTGCCTCACCAGAGCTCGCATGAGATAAATACGCCACAGAGCGCCAGGCAGGCTGCGCGGGCTGGCTCGTGCCCACAACTCGGCGACAGCGTCGATGCCATTCTGGTCGGTGAATGCGACGAGTCGTTCGACGATCTCGGATTCGGGGTTGTCCCGCACGCGACTCAGCAGGGCCTGTGCAGTCTCGTGCGCAACCCGGCTTATTTGGGCAGGGTCTTCGCCGCCCACGAAGGTGTCGAACTTGTCGCCCGAGTACTGGGTGGGCTTGTGAAACTCGTCAGTCATCCGTTCCAGCCTAAACGACCGCTGCTTTCCGATAGGTTTAATGCCAAGGGCCTCTAGCTCAGTTGGTAGAGCATCGGACTTTTAATCCGTGGGTCGTCGGTTCGAGCCCGACGGGGCCCACCCCAAATTCCCTGGACGTTCGGGGACGAGCGTTCTCACTGTCGACTTTCGCGGCCGGGAGTTTGGGCACCGGGTAAACGAAGGCTCGGGGCTCCCCCGTAGCCGTCTAGGGCGGTGCTGTCACTCGCGGGTAGAGGAACCTCACGATCGCGAAACCGACTCCGCCGCCGATGACCTGAGCTCCGATGTAGCCCAGCGTGGAACCGGGTGCAATGCCGGCGAATGTATCGCTGAACATTCGCCCGATGGTGATCGCGGGGTTGGCGAAGCTTGCTGAGCTGGTGAAGAAGTACGCGGCGCCGATATAGGCACCGACCGCCGGGGCAGCCCACGCCGAACGGCCGGATCGGGCGAGGCTGAAAATGATCAGGATGAGGCCGGCGGTGGCCACGATCTCGGCCAGGAAGTGCGGCCCGGTGAGTCGATCATGTGTGCTGATCGTCACCGCCGGCAGGGCGAACATTGCATTGGCGAGAATCGCACCGACGATGCACCCGGCGACCTGAGCGGGAACATAGAAGGCAACGTCTCGCCAAGGCCTGAACCCGAAGGCTGCGTCGACGAGAGAGACGACTGGGTTGAAGTGTGCGCCGCTGACAGGCGCGAAGATCAGGATGATCGCGAACAGGCCGAGGGCTGTGGCGAGTGCGTTCTCCAATAGCTCGAGCCCCACATCGTGTGGCGAGAGGCTGACCGCGGCGATTCCCGAGCCGATGACGAGAGCCGTGAGAAGGATGCTGCCGAGGAACTCGGCGGTGATCCGGCGCAGCTCTCCGCTCACGCGCTGACGAGCAGTCGTGCGACTGAATCGAGCGCTCCGGGCACGAGTGTGAAGTATGCCCAGGTGCCGCGCTGCGTGCGGGTGAAGAAACCTGCGTCGACCAGGATCTTGAGGTGGTGGGAGACGGTTGGCTGGCTCAGGCCGACAGGTTCGGTCAGGTCACAGGCGCACGCCTCTTCGCCCGGGGACGCCGCGACGATCGAGATCAGACGAAGTCGGGTCGGGTCTGCGAGAGCCTTGAGCGACCTCGCGAGGTCGTCGGCCTGTTGAGCGGGAAGGGTCTCACGAGTCAGAGGCGCACAGCACGCCGTGACATCGGTCACTGGAAGAAGCGTTTGAGTCGACACGCCCTCAGCATAAGGGATATTGACAACCTTCGATATAGCGCGGCATACTTCCTATATCGAACATCATCGATATAACGAGAGAAGACATGACACTCACTGATCTCAGCCCAACCGTTCGCCGTTCACCTCGGCTTGACACCCTCCCCGTCGCGATCATCGGTGCGGGTCCAATCGGTCTCGCCGCCGCCGCGAATCTGGTGGAGCGAGGCATCGATTTCGAGATCTACGAATCGGGGTCGAGCGTCGCGAGCAGCATGGAGTCCTGGCGCCACATCCGCCTGTTCTCCCCGTGGCAGGAGCTGATCGATCCCGCAGCCAAGCGACTTCTCACGGACACCGACTGGATCGAGCCACCCGCCGGCACGGCACCACACGCGGCTCAGCTGATCGATGATTATCTTCTGCCGCTCGCAGCGTTGGACTCCATCGCACCTCACGTCCACACCGCGTCCACGGTAGTCGCCGTCACTCGCGAGGGGACGGACCGCACCCGTTCTGCCGGCCGCGAGACGACGCCTTTCCTCCTGCGCCTGCGCGACGGCGAAGGAACGATCACCGAGTTGACCACACGAGCAGTCATCGACGCCTCGGGCACTTATGCAAATCCCAACAGCCTCAGCTCCAACGGACTCGAACCGCTCGGACTCGCCGAAGCGGCACCGTTCGTCAGTCACGCACTGCCGGATGTTCTCGGCACTGAGCGAGCGCGGTTTGCCGGCAAGCACACCGCCGTGGTGGGTGCAGGCCACTCCGCGGCAAACACGCTCATCAACCTCGCGCAGCTCGCGCGCGAAGAACCCGGCACTCGCGTGACCTGGGTCATCAGGAACGCCAGCGCTGTGCGCGTTTCCGCATCTGATGACGACGAACTTCCCGGACGAGCTTCACTGGGCGTTCGCGTGAACCGACTCGTCAACGGCGGCTACGTGAAGCTCGTGGATAGCTTCGAAATCATCCGACTTCAGGCAACTGACTCGGGCGTAACGCTCGTGGGAAGCCGCAATGGTCAGGTCGAGACTGTCGACGTGGATCTCGTCGTCAACGCGACCGGGTTCCGGCCTGACCTCGACATGCTCCGCGGGATCCGGCTCGACCTCGATGAGGTCGTCGAGGCACCCAAGCGCCTCGCACCCCTGATCGACCCGAACGTGCACAGCTGCGGCACTGTCGAACCACACGGCTTCGCCGAGCTCCGACAGCCCGAGCCGAACTTCTTCATCGCTGGCATGAAGAGTTACGGACGCGCACCTACGTTCTTGCTCGCGACAGGCTATGAGCAGGTGCGGTCGATCACCGCGTGGCTCGACAACGACATGGAATCCGCGAGCACAGTGCAGCTCGTGCTGCCGTCGACCGGTGTGTGCTCGACCGATCCCAGCAGCGGATGTTGCAGCTAGCTTGACGCCCACATTTTAGTCAGCCATCATTGACTCAATGAACACTGAGTTGATAACAGATCTCCAACGTCGCGCAGCCAAGCACGCAGCGTTGTCGGACCCGACGCGTTTATCGATCGTGGACATGCTCAGCTTCGGTGACCAGACACCGAGCGAACTCCAGCACGTCTTGGAGCTTCCGTCGAATCTCGTCGCACATCATCTGAAGGTGCTCGAGGCGGAGGGCATGGTCATCCGCACTCGGTCTGAGGCTGACCAGAGGCGCAACTATGTTCACCTCATGCGCCCGACTCTCGACGGCATCTACCTGGGTCGACCGCGGGCGGTGAGTCGTGTGGTTTTCGTCTGCAGCGCTAACTCCGCTCGGTCGCAGCTTGCAGCGGCGCTCTGGAGTCGGGCGAGCTCGATTCCGACAGCATCCGCTGGAACTCATCCAGCCGCACGCGTCGCGCCCGGCGCGATCGACACCGCGGATCGGCACGGGATGACACTTACCGCCGCTCTTCCGCGGCAGCTGGTTGATGTTCTCGAGGCCGATGATTTCGTCATCACTGTGTGCGATAACGCGCACGAGGAACTCGATAGCGTCGGCGACCTGCACTGGTCGGTACCCGACCCGGTCAAGGTCGGCAGCGTCGACGCATTCGATGCGGCTTTCGATGAGCTGTCGAAGCGCGTCACAGATCTTGCTCCCCATCTCACCGCTCTCAACCGGATCGGATAACGACAATGACGTCACAGAGCTCCCGCGCCACCATCACTCTCGACCAGGAAGCATCCCTCAGTTCAGCTACCGCGAAGCTTGCGCGCGAGTTCGACGGCACGTTCGGCGCGCCCACCATCGAGCGATTTCTTCATAACTCGTACCAGCAGCTCGCCGCCTCGGCGACCGTCGCAAACTACCTGCCGCTGCTCACCGAAAAATTCGCCAGACAACGGCTACGCGCCCTCTCGAAAGTCGAAGGCAAGGAGAGCGGCGGAAAGCCCACCGTACTGTTCCTGTGCGTCCACAACGCGGGCCGCTCCCAGATGGCGTTGGGATTCTTCCAACACTACGCCGGCGTGAACGCTGTGGGCTGGTCCGGTGGATCTGAGCCTGGCAGCGAGGTCAACCACGCGGCAGTCGAGGCCATGGAAGAGCGCGGCATCGACATCTCCGGCGAGTACCCGAAGCCCTGGACCGACGAAGTAGTGCAAGCTGCCGACGTTGTCATCACCATGGGCTGTGGCGACGCATGCCCGGTCTTCCCGGGCAAACGGTACGAGGAATGGACGCTCGCCGATCCCGCCAGCTGGGACGTCGAGGGAGCGCGCCCGGTGCGCGACGTCATCGAAACCCGCGTGCTGAAGCTCCTCGAAGAACTGAAAGTCCCCCTAACGAACTAATTGCTCCACCTCTGCACCAGATCAAACAAGGAAGCACGCACATGTCTGACAAGCCCACCGTTCTCTTCGTCTGCATTCACAATGCCGGCCGCTCGCAAATGGCCGCCGGCTACATGACCGCACTGTCCGGAGGAGCCGTCGAGGTCCGCTCGGGCGGATCAGAACCCGGCAACCAGATCAACCCGATGGCCATCCAGGCAATGGCCGAGGAGGGCATCGACATCTCCCAGGGCATGCCGCAGCTCATGACCACAGAACAGGTCAAAGACTCGGATGTCGTCATCACCATGGGATGCGGCGACGTCTGCCCCATCTTCCCCGGCAAGCGCTATGAAGACTGGGAGCTCGTCGACCCCGCGGGCAAGAGCATCGACGAGGTGCGGCCAATCCGCGACGACATCAAGGCCCGAATCGAGGTTCTTCTCGCGGAAATCCTGAAGCGATGAAGCAACACCACCCGCTTCGACAGACCTGATTGTTGAGACACTACAGCGCAGGCTGTATCATCGTGGGATGTTGACGATCGCATCACGCCTCGACGTGCTGAATCGCCTCGGTAGGGCGATGGCGGACCCTACGCGTTCGCGCATCCTCATCACCCTTCTCGACGGGCCTGCCTACCCGGCGCAGCTGGCAGACGACCTCGAACTGACACGATCCAACGTCTCGAACCATCTCACCTGTCTCCGCGGCTGCGGCCTCGTCGTCACCGTGCCTGAAGGTCGGCAGACCCGGTACGAGATCGCCGACCCGCACCTGGCTCTCGCGCTCACCGCCCTGACCGACGTCGTGCTCGCCGTCGACGAAGGCGCAGCATGCCAGAACAACACCTGCGCAGTACCCGGCTGCTGCGACTGAGCCATCCCTAGAAACTGAGCTATTCATAAAAACTGGGCCACCTGTAGACAACAGGTTGGGAAGGAGGCGAAATGACTGACTGCTGCGATGGAAGCTGTTGCACAGCAGAGTGCGCTGAAAGCTGCGTCTGCTGCTAGTAACGGCAACGTGGGCGCCCCGAACGGAGTCATTCGCTCGGGGCGTTTCCTCTTCCACGGCGCCTTCGCGTGCCGTCGATTCGGCCCCGACGAGGCCTCCCCAAAACTCTCCACTTCGGATGCCTGTATTATCTGCGTATGAACGCAGATAAGCAGATTTGTGGTCGGGACCCCGACAGCCAATTCGTGGAACTGGCAGTCGAGGTTTTCGCTGTGCTCGCCGACCCGACGCGGGTGCGCCTGATTCTCGCCCTCCGCGAGCGAGAGCGTTCGGTGAACGATCTCGCCGCCACTGTCGACAAATCCCCCGCCGCAGTATCTCAACACCTCGCCAAACTGCGCCTTGCTCGGTTCGTAACGACACGTCAGGAAGGTACGAAAGTCTTCTACCGACTCGAGAACGAGCACGCCAGCCAGCTCGTCTCCGACGCAATTTTCCAAGCCGAGCACTCGCTGGGCGGCACTCCCCGTCATCACCACGAACGAGACGAGACGCAGCTATGACATCCACACACGAGCATCACGAGCATCCACACGAGCACGAGCACGGTCCTGACCACGGGCACGACCACGGCCCACACGGCCACAGTCACCCGAGAGGGGTGAAAGGTTTCCTCTACGGCCTCTTCGTTCCCCATAGCCACGATGCCGCGGATTCGATTGACGACGCGCTCGAGGCAAGCAAAGAGGGCGTTCGTGCGCTGAAGACGAGCCTTTTCATTCTGCTTGGAACGACCATCGCCCAGTTCGTCATCGTGCTGATCAGCGGTTCGGTTGCGCTGCTTGCAGACTCGATCCACAACTTCTCGGATGCGCTCACCGCAGTTCCGCTCTGGATCGCCTTCATCCTCGGCCGCCGAGTCGCGACGCGCAGATATACATACGGCTTCGGCCGCGCTGAAGATCTCGCCGGCCTGTTCATCGTCGCCGTCGTCGCGCTGTCGGCAATCGTCGCTGCCTGGCAGTCCATCACCAGACTCATACATCCCGAGACTCTTCACAACCTGTGGTGGGTCGCCGCAGCTGGCGTGATCGGATTCATCGGCAACGAAGCGGTGGCCGTCTACCGGATCCGCGTTGGCCAGCGCATCGGGTCTGCCGCGCTGGTCGCAGACGGGGTGCACGCACGGCTGGACGGCTTCACCTCGCTCGCCGTCGTGCTCGGTGCGATCGGGGTCATGCTCGGCTTCCCGCTGGCCGACCCCATCGTCGGCATCCTCATTTCCATCGCAATCATCATTTTGCTGTGGGGCACAGTGCGCAGCATCGGACGACGACTCATGGACGGAATCGAACCAGAACTGGTCGACCGCGCCATGCACGCCCTCGAGCACTCTCCCGGCGTGATCTCGGTGCCCTCCCTGCAGCTGCGCTGGGTTGGTCATCGCCTGCAAGGGAACGCCACGATCCTGGTCGCCAATGGGCCGGTGTCAGGTGCGGACGCGATCACCCACGAGGCGCAGCACGCGCTCGCGCACGCCCTGCCAAACCTCGACAGCATGGTGGTGCGTGCCACAGCAGCTCCGTCTGACTCACTCCCCCACACGCACTAATGAGCGATCAATGAACGGCGCCGCTAGGCCCGCGATTGCTTCGCCGCTTTCGGTATTCCACGATGGTCAACCAGGTGACGAAGAGATCAAAGAGCGTGAGCAGCAGCAGTGCGATCGAGAAACTGATCGTGATCTCGTAGACCTGGTAAATGATGAAGACAAGCAGAAATGCGATCATCCACGGGAACGCCCAGAGTTTGTCCCGAAGCACCGCGAGCACAAGCACGATCTTCGCCGCACCGTGAAGAAGCAGGTAGACAGCGGCGAATACTGAGGCAGAGACGCTAAGGCCGTTCGCGAAATGGATGAGGTAATTCGCGATGAAGTCGTTCGGATCTTCAGAGAGCTCGTGCTGGGTCAGGGCGCGCACGATGACGCTCAACTGGGTGGGCGAGATAAAGAGCGCGAGTAGACCGCCGATCAGCTCGAGGATGCCGTCGAGCCCCTTGAGGATGAGCGAGACCCGGAACGTGCGGTCGAGTGCATTCATGGCCAGACGCCCGCGTTAGCCACGAGACCTCCGCTATTCATGAGCACAGTCTTTCTGCGCCAGCACCCCGCTCGCGATTGATGCCGGTGACCATTGCACCATGACGACGACTCTCACCGGAAATCCGGCCTGGGGCGAACCACCACTACCGGATCACTCGAGAATCTCGGGCTGGCTCAACCTCAGCGCCTCCCGGTCGAGTCGGGTCTGCGCTGTGCGAAGCGTGGTGTCGCTTATCTCGGCGCGGTCACGAAGCGAGATCAGAACGTCACGTTTGCGCTCGAGAAGTTTCAGGCGCAGTGCCACGACCTGGCGATCCTCTTCCCGCAGTTGTTCGACCTCAGCTCCGCTCGATGAGACGTCGAGAACCGCCCGATGATCTTTCATTATGGCCGCGACACGGTCTCTAACCTCGTCGTCGGTGCCAAGCTCGGCCGCGGCATCCGGAATGAACGTGATGGCCTCGTCGGCCGCTTCGAGTTCTGCCCGCGCGAGTTCATCATCGAACGTGGAATCCGTCGGAAAATTTGCCCACCGGATGACGGCGGGCAGAAGAAGTCCCTGCACGAGCAGAGAAAGCAACACAACTCCTGACGCAACGAAGATGATCTCATCACGCCCCGAAAAGCGCGCGCCTGACGCGAATGACGCAGGCACTGCGAGCGCCACGGCCAGCGAGACAGCACCACGGAATCCGGCGAGCGACGAGATGATCCTGGCCCGGTGAGGCATGCGCCGATCGCGCTGTTCCGGGCGCCGGTCGAGCAGCCGGATCAGGTAGATGGTGGTCATCTGGAACGCGAACCGCATGACGATCAACGCCAGCCAGGCCAGAACTGTGAGCAGTATCAGGGTGCCGATAGAGCCCGGTGGCACATCTCGAACAGCCGAATGAACCTCGAACCCGACCAGAACGAACAGCGCGTTGTTGAGGAAGAAGGTGCTCAGTGACCAGAACGAAAATGTCTGCTGCCGGGACTGAGGAGTGCTTGCGCGCGGACCGGTCTGGCTCAGCGTGAGTCCGGCAATAACGACCGCTATCACGCCCGAAGCGGTGATGAGATCAGCCAGCAGGAAAGCGGCAAACGGGATGACGACGAGCGTGGCGTTGATCGCAACGGGATCGGTGAGGCGCCGCAGGATCCAGCTGCCGCCCCATCCGAAGAGTGCACCGACGGCGCCCCCGCCCAGGTATGACAGTGCGACCAGACCGGTGATCTGCCACCCGGTGTAGTCGATATGGCTCACGCCGAGGCCGATCGCAATGCTGAAGATCACCAGCGCGGTTCCGTCGTTGATCAGACTCTCCGCACGAAGCGTGGTCATGTTTCGATGCGGCAGCGAGGTGGCGACCGCTCCGACCGCGGTCGCGTCGGTCGGAGCGAGCGCGGCCCCCAGGATGAGTGCAGCACCCGAGGTGAGCCCGAGCACACTCGCGATGCCGGCGATGCCAAACGCGGTCGCGGCCACGAGAACGGTCGAGAGCAGCAAAATGCTGCGCAGGTCACGACGGATCTCACGGAGTGACGTGGTCAAACTCTCCCAAAACAGAATCGCCGGAAGGAAGAGCACCAAAACGGCCTCCGAGGGCAGCTGCACCGTCTGTACAGCGGGGATGAACCCGACGGCGACACCGAGTAACAACATGAGGAGCGGCGTAGGGATATGAATCTTGGGCGCGAAGAAAGCCCCGATGAGCACAATTACGCCGATGAGCACAATCGCTTCGAGGGCGGCCATGTTTTCCTTTTCCGGTTCGCGGGCTCAGCTCGACGTAGCGTCGCCCACTCTCGTTAGCCTCACTAGTGTTCTTACTCTCGCTACAGCGGAACGGAACCAGCCATCGAGATCGTCACCTTGACAAGAAGCGTGAGCGCAAACGAGCAGGATTGGAGAAGCGCCGCCAGCCGCTTGAACCTACGCTCGGTATCAACTACGACGCGGGAGGAAACTATGGCAACAACATTTAGTCACGAGGAGAAGGCTGCGATGAGGGCAGCCGTTGCCGAGAAGAAAGCCGCGCAAGAGGGCGCAGACTCGGCGGCTCAATGTGATGCTGCGATAGCTGCGATGACCGGAAGCGACCGGGAACTGGCCGCAACCTTCCATCAACTGGTGATGGAGAACACATCGCTGGCAGCGAAGACCTGGTACGGCATGCCCGCATATGCGAACGCCGACGGCAAGACGGTCGTCGCTTTCAAGCCGGCCGCCAAATTCAAGACCCGCTATGCGACCATCGAATTTCAGCAGGCGGCGACGCTCGATGATGGCGCACTGTGGCCGGTTGGGTTCGCTGTTACGCAGCTGGATGCCGCGGGCAGCAAGCGGGTCGCAGACATCCTGAAGGCCGCGACCCGCTGAACTGCACCCACTATGTATGAACTCTCGCTGTGGCGAGCGGCGATCCACGCCCAGCCCGAATAGGCTTTCGAGGTGCATCGAACCCAGAACAACCCCCGCTTCGCCGCAGTGCTGACGAGCGCAGTCGTCGTGGTGATCGCTGTAATCGTCTTCGGGCTCGTGGTGGCCAGGAGCAGTTCATACACGGACTGGGAGACCCAGCAGCTCGCGCACGTGGCGTCGTCGCGAGTGCCATTCCTGGTGAACGTGTCCCTCGCTCTCGACAGAGTGTTCAGTCCGCCTTTCGCCGCCGTGATCGGACTGGTTGCAGCCGCGGTCGTCTTCCTCGTCACGCGCACCTGGGCGACAGTGATCCATTTCGTGCTGCTCGTGGCCGGAACATGGCTCGGCAGCGAAGTCGTCAAACTCATCGTCCACCGCCCCCGACCGACCGCTCGCCTCGCCGACACCCTCGTCCCTAACCCCGACCCCGACAGCTATCCCAGTGGTCACGTGTGCTTCGCCGTCGGCCTGGGATTCGCCATCTTCATGCTCATCGCCCGGTCTCGCTTGCGGGCGGTCGTCGGTGTGCTCGCGGTGCTGCTGGCGCTCGTCACCGCGGCCACTCGGGTGTATCTCGGCGTGCACTATCCGACCGATGCCGTCGCTTCGCTGGTCTACTCCGTCGCAGCATTCGTCGGAATCGAGATGCTCTGGCGACGATTCGGCCCTTCGCCGCGCGTTACCGGGAGCAGGACCGAAGGTCGGCCGCAGCCGACGTAAGTTTGGTTCCCGCGGGTTGGAGACTGTCGTGGGTCAGATCTTTGCCTTGTCGATCGCCGACTGCGCCGAGCTCAGGTAGCCGTCGGATGTGTAGGTCGCCCCGCTGACCGAATCCACGTTCGCCGACTGGGATTTGAGCACCTCTGACCGCAGGATTGGCGTGGAATACGCACTGATCTGCACCGAGCGGCCGCCCTGGTCTGTCAGCTTCAGCGCCTTGACGTCGGTGATCTTGCCTGCGGTGACGACGATCTCTACCTGAACGTCTCCGAACGGTGTCGATTCCGTCGCGCCGACGAAAGTGCCACTCTTCGCGGTGCTCGTCTTCGTGGTGGTCGCGGTCGCCGATGATGACACGCTCGGTGCCGGGGTCGCAGGTGCCGCTGGGGTCGTGGTCGCCGAAGTCGACGTGGATGTCACAGGTGACGTCGTGGCCGCCGCCTGCGCGGCGAATGTGGCCGCCGCCGCCGTTCCGAACTGCCAGCCGATTCCGAGCACAGCCGCAGATGCGAAGATGCCTCCAAGTGCTGCGCGTACTCTCACCAGTCAAACCTTTCCGTGTGGAGTTGATGTTCAGGGATGTTGTTGGCTCGCGCCTCGGCTTCGACCAGGTCGAGCCACGGCGTCGGCCCGCAAATGTAGAGGTCAGAGTTCTTCAGGTCGGGGAAGACGCTGTGCAGCGTGACGCCGCGCCTGGCATCGGCCTGCGGCATCCATCCCCGCCTCCCGTTCGAACGTGTGCCGACCATCGTGTAGACGTGCGCCCCTTTTCGACGAGCGAGGTCGAGCACTTCGTCCCAAAGGTAGGTCTCTTCCGTTGTCGACGCTCGCAGGAGAATCGTCGCCTCGCCTGGCTGGATGTTCGAGTCTTCGAGGAACGCGCGCACCGGGGTGATGCCGATGCCGGCGACCACGATGGCCAGTTTCGGCGCGGTGCGACCCGCATCGGTGAAGACCCCGTACGGCCCCTCGAACCAGACGCGGGTGCCGACCGGAACCCGGCTGATCGCGTTGCTGCCCTCGCCCAGGTTGCGCACGGTGATGCGGGCCGTGCCATCGCTCGGCACAGCCGACAGGGAGATCGGGTGGGAGTGCCACCAGGTGCGACCCGTCCAGAATCGCCAGATGAAGAACTGGCCGCCGGCAGAGCGGAGCGATCGGAGCGACCGCCCCGACATGGTGATCGACACGACGCCGGGCGCGACCTGCTCGACCGAGTGCACGCGAAGTCGATGCCGGATGCTCGACACCAGCGGCTCTGCGAACCGGAAGGTTACGATCGACCCGAAGGCGAGAATGTAGAGGGCGACCCAGTACGCCCGCTCGAAGGTGCCGCCAGCGAAGATGCCACCGACGCTCAGCTGGTGCGGCACCGAAACAAGAACGGCGACATAACTGAGCAGGTGCACAAGATGCCAGCCCTCGTAACTGAACGTGCGACGCACGGCAACGAGCGAGGTGATCACGACCGCGATGAGCAGGCCGAGCCCGACGAAGGCGAGAGGCATGTCGGGGATCGCGAGCATCGGGCCGATCTCGGCGAAGAGAGTGATCTTCGACGAAGCGCCGTAACCGATGAGAAGCAGCACACCATGCGCCAGCAACAGGTAAAGCGCTGGCTTGCCGAGCGAGCGGTGAACCGCGATCGCCCGGTCGTGACCGACGGTGCGGTCGATGAAGGGAATGCGGGCTGCCAGTACGACCATCACCAGGATGAAATCGGTGCCGATGAGACCCGTGATGATGCCGAGGCTCGTGAAGGTGTCACCCACCGTGCCGAACTTGCCGGCTCCACCATAGGCGAGAAACAGGGCGACCGCTGCGGCGCCCGAAGCCCACATCGCGGTGACGAGCGCGTCAGAGTGACGCATCCGACGACGGTAATCGCGGCGGCGATCAGGAGCCGCAGGTGCACTCCGTGCATCTCGTCGGGGTTCCCTGGTGAGGGTGCCCATCGTGCTCCTTCCGCATACAGCTAACGTTCACGATGCAATAAGAATGAGTGAACGGGCTATGCGAAGGCCGTGAACGGATGCCCTCGCGAAAGAGAGTTCTTACATGTTCGGCAGCACGACAGTGACGGTGAGACCCGGGTCGCTGTTCTCGATGACTACGTTTCCCCCGGCGCCTGCGACAATCGCCTCGACCAGGGCGAGCCCGAGTCCGGACCCGCCAGTGGAACCGGTGCGCGACTCGTCTGAGCGCGAGAACCGGTCGAATGCCCGCGCGATGAAGTGCTCGGGCATCCCCGGCCCGTCATCGCTTACGGTCAGCCGAATCGCACGCGCATCCTGCGTGAGCGCGATGCCCACCGAACCTGACCTGGGAACGGCAGCGACGGCGTTCGATGCCAGATTGTCGACAACCCTGGCGAAGCTTATTCCTGACAGGGCGAACTGTGCCGCGGATGCCTGAAGGTCAGAAGTAAAGGCGACGTCGACCTTTTTTGCCAGCGCCAACAGTCGAGCGCGGTCGATGCTGTCCATCACTTCAGAGAGCAACTGCTCGGCAGTGCTGCATTCAAGGTCTGTCTCTCCCGCCTCGAGGCGGGAGAGAGCGAGCAGGTTGGTTGCGAGGGATGAGAGCCGGTCGACGGAACGCTCGGCTGCGACCACCTGGGCGGCGAGGGCCGCCGGGTCGTCGAAGCTGTCGTGTGCCAATTCGAGCTGCGTTTTTAGCGCAGCAAGCGGCGTACGCAACTCGTGGGCGGCATCCGACACCACCTGCTTCTCGCGAGCCGTCGATCGCCGCACGCTTTCGAGAAAAGCGTTGAGAGTGGTTGCGAGGGCTGAGATCTCGTCTTTCGCCACACCAACCGGGAGGCCGGAAGCCCCTTCGGCTGCACTCAGATTCTCCGCCTGCTGGCGCATCCTGGTGACCGGCCGCAGTGCGGCAGAACCCAGTACCCACGACGCCACACCGAACAGAATCAGCAGCACTATCGCCCCGATCACCAACAGCGTGTCAAATCCGTGCTTCGCGAGCTCACTGGCCGCTGTGCTTCTGGCGGCCCAGAGAGACCAGGTGCCGTCGCGGGTGACGATCTTCTCGCCGACGACAACGAACTCTGCCCCGTTGTCATGCCCGACGAATTGCTCATTCGCGGGCTTTCGGTGGTGGAATGTCTCGCCGAGGTCATGCGGCATCGAATTCACCTGCACCTGGCCCGCGGGATTTCGAACGTAGACGAGGGTGCCCCGACCGGAGTCGTCGAGCAGGCTGTCAGAGTCTTTCGTGATCTCGACCGAGTACGACGTGAGGTCCTGTTGGGCGATCGAGGTGTCTGATGACCTGAGGGTGGCAGACAGCTCCTGCCGCACCAAGATGAGCGTCACGCCAAAGAAGACGGCGGCGATCACAATGCTGCCGAGAGCAATCCGCCAGCGAATCGATAGGCGCGTGAACATGGCCTAGGCCCCGCTCACCCTGAGTTCGTAGCCGACCCCGCGAACCGTGCGGATCGTTGCACTCGGGGCGAGAGGTTCCAGTTTGCGGCGCAGGTACCTCACATACTGGTCGACGATGGTCGGGTCGATATTGCGAACGGTTCCCCAGACTTCTTCGAGGATCTCGGATCGGCTCACGGCACGACCCGCGTGTATAGCGAGCAACCGCAGCAGGAGAAACTCCTTCGTGCTGAGGGCCATCGGAACGTCGTTCACGGTCGCCCTCATCGTTGCCAGGTCGAGCGCGAGGTCGGCCGCCTTCACGATGGTTCTCGGCGCCGCAGCATCCCGACGCACCAGGGCACGCACCCGTGCAGCGAATTCAGCGAAGGCGAACGGCTTGGTGAGGTAGTCATCGGCCCCTGAGTCGAGACCGAAGACCCGATCTTCGATTGCGTCCCGGGCGGTAACGAGCAGCACGGGGAGGGAGTTGCCATGGTTGCGCAGGTGCCGACAGATCTCGAAACCCGTCATCTCGGGCATCATCACGTCGATTGTCGCAGCCGAATACTCGCCGGTCGCGGCGGCGATGAGGGCATCCATCCCGTTGGTGACGACGGTCACCTCGTAGCCCTCGCCGCGAAGTCCCTGGGCGACGAGTTCGCTCATCTCTTCGTCGTCCTCGACGACGAGCACGCGGGGCGCTGCCATCAGTTCGCTCCCGCTCTCGTCGCCATCACGTCGCCATTCTCGCTGATAATCAGATCATGTCTTCGCCCACGACCAGTGATATCGCCCTTGTCCGTCGCGGGAAGAGACTCGAATGGGCGACACTCGGCTGGAATGTGGTCGGTGTTCTTGTGCTGGCCTGGCTCGCTCTCGCAAGCTCGTCGGTGGCGCTTCTGGGGTTCGGCCTCAACAGCCTGATCGAAATCGGGGCGAGCACCGTCGTGCTCTGGGAGCTCTCCGGTAGCGGGGAGGAGCGCCAGCGTCGCGCGCTGCGGTTGATTGGGGTCGCCTTCGTCGCCTTCGCCTGCTACCTGTTTGCGCAGTCGCTGGTTGCGCTGGTCACTGGCCACCACGCAACACCGAGCGCGGGTGGGATTGCCTGGACCGGCATCACCGCCGTGGTGATGTTCGCGCTCGCGCTGGGCAAGCGGCGCACCGGCCTCGCGCTGGGAAACCCTGTGCTGGTGGCCGAAGGGAAGGTCACGACGGTGGACGGTATCCTCGCGCTCGCGGTGCTCGTCGGCGTAACCCTTGACCTGGCATTCGGCCTGTGGTGGGCTGACCCCCTCGCCGGAATCGTGATAGCGACCTACGCGGCGCGCGAGGCCGTCACTATATTTGGACCGCGGCGGTTGTGAAACCAACACCGAGAGTCGGCTGACTGAAGATCGGGAGTGGTCTGGCCGGGGCTGCGAACTTCTGTGAGCTTCCTTAGGGTGCGGTCAGTTTGGTTATTCTCATGCCAGACACTCACGCGACAACTACGGCTCCCTCGAGAAGGCTGCTCGGCTATTTCGGGGTCGACCTGCCGATGGGCAAAGCCCAGCCCAATCCGATTCGTTTCGTCGCAGCAGTGATCGCAGCCGTCGTGCTGAGCATCGCCGCCTGCTGGGCGCTCGCAGCCCTGGGCGTCGCGCTCGACCCGGCAACGGCAACCTACGAGCACTTCCGGTTCGGTGACTACGCGAAGTTGACCATCATCGGCGTCGGGATCGCGGGCATAGCCTGGCCGATAGCCACGCTGTTGTCGCAGGATGCTCGCCGCATCTACCTCTGGGCTGCGGTGATCGTGACGCTCGTGAGCTTCGCCCCAGACGCCTGGATCATCCGCGGTGGCCAACCGGTGGCCGCGGTCATCGTGCTGATGATCATGCACGTCGCGCTCGCGCTCATCACCTACCCGGTGATGGTGTTCGGTGCCCCGCAACGGTCTCCACGCACGTAGTTCAGGCTTGCACCTAGTTCAGGCTGGCACTCCGATGCGCTCTCGCAGAAATGCGACGACGCGCTCTCGAGCCGCACAAGCTTGGTTCGGTGGGGTTTCGCGTAGCTCGCCGGTCAGCACAGAGTGTGCGCTCGAGGAATAGCCGTCTGCGTTGCCCTTCGACGAGTCGATCTGGATGATCTCGAATTTGTCCCCGAGCCTCGTCTTGATCGTGTCGAACCTGGCTCGCGGCGAGCTGGAGTCTTCGCTGAACCGCAGCCCGAGCGCACAGACCTCGCCGGCGCTGGCTCGTTCGGCGACGCGATCGAACTCCTCGGCTGACATCGTCGGGTCGAGTTGGCGAGCCCGCCCGACCGGGAGTGGCACGCCCGGCTGGCTGACCACAGAGGCCAGCACCGAATCGTCCACTGCTGCTGCGAGAGCAAAACCTCCGGTGAAGCACATCCCGATCACACCAACACCCGGCCCGGGCGTGCGGGCTGCCAGGTCGGCCGCCACTGCCCGAAAATAGTCGGTGATCGGGCGGTGAGCGTTCACCGCGAATGCGCGGAACTCAGCGGAGACGCAGAGTCGGGAAACAGTGCGGATCGCGTAGCCGACCGTGAGCGGGCGACCGGGCTCCCCGAACGGTGACGGCATCACGACGGTGAATCCCTCACCGACCAGGTGATCGGCCAGACCGAGAACCTGTGGCGTGAGGCCCGGCACCTCTGGGATGAGAACTACACCCGGCCCGCTGCCCTTCTCATAGCAGTCGTAGGTCATGCCTGCGCCGGTGAAAGACGCACGCACCCAGCCGTTGAGGGAGGAGATGGGAGCAGAGCCGGGCAGAGCCATCAGGCGTTCGCGGCTTCGACGTCGGAGCGGTGCGGCAGTTTCCAGCCGGGCCGGATGAAGTGGCAGGTGTACCCGTACGGATCTTTCTCGAGGTAGTCCTGGTGCTCCTCCTCCGCCTGCCAGAAATCTCCGGCGGGTTCGACCTCGGTCACGACCGTGCCTGGCCAGAGCCCCGAAGCATCGACATCGGCGATCGTCTCTTCGGCCACTCGCTTCTGCTCATCGCTGAGGTAGAAGATCGCCGAGCGATACGCGCGCCCGACGTCGTTGCCCTGGCGGTTCTTCGTGGATGGATCATGAATCTGGAAGAAGAACTCGAGAATGTCGCGGTACGAGATTTGCGAAGGGTCGAAGACGATTTCGACGGCCTCCGCGTGGTCACCGTGGTGACGGTATGTCGCGTTCGGTGTGTCGCCACCGGAGTAGCCCACGCGGGTTGAGATGACTCCTGGTCGACGGCGTAGCAGCTGCTGCGCTCCCCAGAAACATCCTCCGGCGAGAAATGCGGTTTCGGTTGATCCAGTCATGATTGACCTCCTTGGTCTCTCCCATATAACACCGGCACTGGGGCAGATGTTCCAGCCTCAACGCCACCTCTCAGGTTGCCAGCGCCGACCGTGCGCCCGGCGTCATGGCGATCTCTCCCGCGCGCGTGACGGTGACCACATCGATGGCCCATCTGGTGGTTGCGATGTCGCAAAATCCCGAGCCTCCCGCGAGGATCGCGGTCGCGAGAACGTCGGCCGTCACGATGTCGTCTGCGAGCACCGAGACCTGGCTGAAACTGAACTGGTCGTCAGACCCGGTGCGCCAGACGTGCTCCCCACGCTCGCTGGTTCCCGAGGTCGCGATGGCGCGTCGGCTACCGACCAGCTCGAGGGAGCAGAGCAGGCTGCCGCGGTCATCCGGGTCTACGATTCCGAGCACCCAGGGGGCGACGGGTGCGGGCGTTCCTGCTGAGGGGGAGCCGTGAACGAGAACGTCGCCGCCGACGTTGAGCGACCAGTCCAGAAGCCCGGATTCCACCAGCACCTCACCCACTTCGGCGATCGCCAGCGCCTTGACGATGCCGTCGAGATCGACAACCCCGTCAGGGCGGTTCGGCGTGAAATTTCCGCCGGTTGCCGCGCGCCAGTCATTGGCTGCTGCGAAGGTGGCAAGCAGTTGCTCGCTCGCAGCGGTGAACTGAAGCTGCCCGGCGACGATGCGGCTCAGCTCAGAGTCGGGTTCATAGAGCGAGAAGCGCTGCTCCCACCGGTCGAAAACCTCACGGATCGAGCGGATGTCGGCCGCACCCGGTTCACGCCCACGCGAGTGGAGCGACGCCACGGTACCCATCGTCTGGATTACCGTCACGGTCATCAGGCGATCCCGGATGTGCCCAACAGTGCGCCGAGGGTGAATGTCGCACCGAGTGCGAGCGCGCCTCCGATGACGATACGGACAGCCGCGCGCACCGGGCTGCTTCCGCCGAGTCGCGCGCCAAGCACGCCGGTGCCTGCCAGCAGCAGGATGACCACCACGAAGGTGATGGGTACCCGAACTGACTGCGGGCTCAGCAGGATGACCAGCAGTGGAACGACGCCACCAACGAGGAAAGCGACAGCTGAAGCGAACGCCGCGTGCCAGGGACTCACGACGTCGTCCTGGTCGATGTTGAGTTCGGCGGACAGGTGGGCAGCGAGGGCATCCTTTGCCGTGAGCTCGTTCGCGACCCTCAGTGCTGTCTCGGCGCTCAGACCGCGTGCCTCATAAATTCCGGCAAGCTCGAGCAATTCTTCCTCTGGCGTCTCTTCGAGTTCACGCTTCTCCTTGGCGATGAGCGCCCGCTCGCTGTCGCGCTGGCCGCTCACCGAGACGTACTCGCCGAGTGCCATCGAGATCGCACCACCGATGAGGGCGGCGGATCCCGCGGTGAGGATGGGGCCAACGGCACCCGTCGCACCGGCAACACCGACCACGATCGCGGCGACGGAGACAATGCCATCGTTGGCGCCGAGCACTCCGGCTCGCAGCCAGTTCAGGCGCTGGGCTACGCCACCGCGATGCGGCTCGTTCTTCTGCTGGTGGGGTGCGGCGTCCATAGTCATCTCCCTATGGAACCAGCGATCGGGTTGCCCCGCCACGAAGGTGAGGCTGCCCTTTTCTCGCCTTGCGCGGCCCGCCCTGCCGTCGATCGAGCACCGACCTTCGTTCAGCCGGCCGCCGCCAGTGCCATCGGGCTTAGTCTTGAAAGGTAGAGAAAGACGAGGTCTCGATGACCACCGCTTCGCCGGCGCAGACCACCGGCCCCCTGACCAACTCGGACGTTTCCGCCCTTCGGCTCGACTTCCCGATCCTGCGGTCGACCGTCAACGGGCATCCACTCGTCTATCTCGACTCCGGCGCGACCTCGCAGAAACCGCGACAGGTGCTGGATGCCGAACGTACCTTCTACGAGGCCGAGAATTCTGCAGTTCATCGAGGCGCCCACACGCTCGCTGCCCTCGCGACAGAGTCGTTCGAGAACGCCAGGTCGACGGTGGCTCGTTTCATCAATGCCCGAGACGACGAAATCGTCTGGACGTCGAACTCGACCGAGGGCATCAACCTCATCGCATACGCGATCGGCAACGCCAGCGTCAGTTATCCGGGTTCGCGCCGCGGTGGCGACGACGCCATGCAGTTCGCGATCGGGCCCGGCGACGAGATCGTCACCACCGAGATGGAGCACCATGCCAACCTCATTCCGTGGCAGGAGCTCGCCACGCGCACGGGTGCCACGCTGCGCTTCATCCCAGTGGATGACAGCGGTGCCCTTGTGCTGGACGACCTCGAGTCGATCGTCACCGACCGCACCCGCATTCTCGCCTTCACCCATGTCTCCAACGTGCTCGGACTCATCAATCCGGTCGACCTACTCGTCGCCCGGGCGCGTGAGGTCGGAGCCCTCGTCGTGCTCGATGCATGCCAGTCGGCCCCTCATCTGGGCATCGACGTGGTTGCGCTCGATGTTGACTTCGCTGTCTTCTCAGGTCATAAGATGCTCGGCCCGACCGGGGTCGGTGTGCTGTTCGGCCGCACCGCGCTGCTCAACGCGCTGCCGACGTTTCTCACCGGCGGGTCGATGATCACGACCGTGACGATGGAGCGTGCGGAGTATCTGCCGGCTCCTCAGCGATTCGAGGCCGGTACCCAGCGTGTGTCCCAGTCGATCGCTCTCGGCGCAGCAATCGACTACCTCGATCGGGTCGGGATGCCGAGAATAGCCGCTCATGAACGAGCCCTCGGCGAGCGCCTTGCCGTCGGACTGCACGACATCCCGGGAGTACGCGTGCTCGGCCCCATCTACGGGAGGGTGGGCCTCGCGAGCTTCGATGTCGAAGGCGTGCACTCGCACGACGTCGGTCAGTTTCTCGATGACCGCGGAATTGCCGTGCGTGTCGGCCATCACTGTGCACAGCCGCTTCACCGTCGGCTCGGCATCACCTCGTCCACCCGGGCGAGCACCTACCTCTACACGACCGATGACGAGGTCGACGAGTTGCTCGCCGGCGTCGCGGAAGTCTCCTCATTTTTCGGGGTCGCCAGATGAGAAGTGTCACCACGTGAGCTCGTCAGAACTGCAGGGCCTCTACCAGCAGGTCATTCTCGATCACGCTCGCAGGCCGCACGGTTTTGGCCTGATCGACGGAGCTGCTGCAAGCTCTCACCAACTGAATCCGACCTGTGGAGACGAGATCACCCTCGAGCTTCATCTCGAACCTGGCACGGATGTCGGCGATGACGTTCGAATTCGGGAGGTTCGCTGGGAGGGTCACGGTTGCGCGATCTCCCAGGCCTCGGCCTCGTTGTTCGCCGGCCTGGCAGACGGGCTTGCACTACCCGACGTCACGACCCGCATCGAGTCGTTCCGCGAGGTGATGCGCTCCAGGGGCACCATCGAGCCCGATGAGAAACTGCTCGGCGACGCCGTTGTTCTCGGCGGAACCTCGAAGTACATGGCACGGGTCAAGTGCGCAATGCTGGCTTGGGTTGCTGCCGAACACGCACTCGCGCAGATCAGCGCCGCCTAACCTCATCGGCATCGATGTTGGCTCCGGCGCCCGGCGATGGTGCTCGACAGGATCTTGGCGCGGTTGCGGATGATTCCAGTGTCGCCTGATTCCAGTGTCGCCGCCGAGAGAATTGTTCGCCCACCCGCAGGTTCCGTCATGCGAATCGAAGGTCATTCGCCGACCATATGCTGTACAAGCGACACGAGATGAGAGGCAGCACCATGGAGATCGATGCATTCCTGGCCGACTCCGCCGAATCCGTGCAGGGGAAGCTCTATGCGATTGGAATCGGCTGGAATTCGATCTTCTCCACCGGCTTTCCCTTCGCCCAATCCCGGATCGCCCTCGGAATCACCGTGCAGGTTCCCTACAACGAAACGAACGAGTCTCACACCATCGCCGTTCACCTCGAAGACGAGGATGGCAGGCGAAAGCAGCTCGGAATGAGCGCACCTGACAACGCTCCGATAGCCGAGATCCGCAGCTCCTTCAACGTCGGAAGGCCACCGCAGCTGCAGGCTGGCGACGCCCAGATGATCTCGTTCGCGATGAACTTCGATCAGCTGCCATTCGAGAATCCGACGATGTACAACTGGGTGATCTCGATCGACGATGTGGCGACGAAACGCCTGCCGATGCGCGTAAACGCGGCGAATTAGCGCCGCCTTTCGCAAGATCTGAAAAAAGTTCCAAACCCTTTGGGTAACCGTGGCGAACTCCATCCAGCTGGAAAGTTCTCCACATTCACCCAACGAAGGAACAGACAATGAACAAGATCTCCAAGGCAGGCATCGGCTTCGCAGCTGCTGCACTCCTCATCACCGGCGTTGCCGGTGTCTCCGCTGCCAACGCAGCACCGGTCGCCGCAAAGGCGTCGTCGAGCATCCCGGCACCCGTTGCCGCCGTGCCGGCACTGAAGGGTGGAAACACCGCCGTTCTCCTCGACTCCGGCTTCACCGGCGCACTGACGTCGCTCGGGCTCACCCCCGGCGTGCTCGGCACAGCGACGCTGACCGACGGTTCGGTGCACTTCCCGATCACGGGCGGATCTGTCGTCTACTGGTCGCCGAAGAGCAACTACCGCCCCTACGTTCAGGGCATCATCGAGCACGACGGCTCGGGCCTGTCGCTCAAAGCTGGCGGCACCGAGGTCGACCTGACCAACTTCACGGTCAACCCGGGCAACTCGACCCTGTACGGTGACGTTTCGGCCAACGGAACCTCCGCTGCAGTGCAGGCACCTCTGTTCACCCTCGACGGAACCACGCTGAAGGCGCTGCAGTTGAGCGGCAACGACGCGATCCTTACCGGAACCACAGTTCACGTGTCAGCGACCGCTGCCGGCCTCCTCGACAAGGTCTTCAACACGACCGCCGTCAAGGCCGGACTGCTTGTCGGAGTCGCGACCATCACGGCCCAGATCAAGTAATAACCGTCACCCACCCGAAAGGCCCGCAGCGCCCAGCCGGCGTTGCGGGCCTTTCGGGTGAGACGAGAATCATCCCGTCTGGAACAATCAGATCATGAGCACTCCTACCATCGCCGTCATCGGCGGTTCGGGCCTGTACAGCCTCTTCGACGTTGCTGCCACTCCCGTCGAGACTCCGTACGGCACCGTGCCGGTCACCATCGGCGAACTGGCCGGCAAACGGGTCGCCTTCATCACCCGTCACGGATCCGACCACTCGGTGCCCCCACACCTGATCAACTACCGGGCGAACATCTGGGCGCTCGCCAGCCTGGGGGTCAGGGTCATCCTGTCGAGCTCGGCCGTCGGCGGGATCGACGCAGACTGCCCGCCCGGCACACTCGTGCTCACCGACCAGTTCATCGACCGTACCTGGGGTCGCTACGACACGTTCTTCGACCGCGGGTCGGTGCAGCATCTGCCTGCAGCGGATCCGTTCGATCCGCAGCTTCACGAGCTCGCCGCTGCCGCGCTGTCGGCAGTCGGTGAGAGCTTCGTCGATCACGGCACGGTTGTCGTCATCCAGGGCCCCCGATTCTCAACCAGGGCAGAGTCGATGTGGTTCCGCGGAATCGGCGCGACGACGGTGAATATGACGATGTACCCGGAGGTTCCGCTCGCCTCAGAACTCAATATCGGCACAATCAACCTCTCGTTCGTGACCGACACTGACGCGGGCCTCGCGCCTGCGGCCGACCCGGAGAACGAGGTCAGTCACCAGCTCGTGTTAACACGTCTGCTCGACGTGCAGCCGCGCATAGTCGCTGCGATCGAAGCGATCGTGCGCGCCCTGCCCGAACACTATGTGCCGACCGAGCTCGTCCCGGCGGCTGAGGTTGCGGCAGTACTGGCGCGGACGACGTGAGACTGCTCGTCACAGGCGGGGCCGGTTTCATCGGCGGCGCGATCGTGAGCGCGGCTCTCGAGCGCGGCGACCGGGTGACGGTGCTCGACTCCCTGCGGCCCGACGTGCATGGCGGCCCTCCGGCGATCGACCCGCGCGTGCGGTTCATCCACGGGGACGTCAGGAACGCGGATGCCGTAGCCGACGCCCTCGCTGGCGCAGAGCTGGTCTGCCACCAGGCCGCGAAAGTGGGGCTGGGAGTAGACATCTCCGACGCCCCCGATTACGTGTCGTCAAACGAGCTCGGCACGGCGGTGCTGCTCTCGGGAATGGCCGCAGCCGGGGTCGACCGGCTCGTCATCGCGAGCTCGATGGTGGTCTACGGAGAGGGTGCATACCGCGGCCCGAACGGCCTCACCCGCCCGGCCGCACGCACTGTCGCCGACCTCGACGCCGGTCGATTCGATCCGCTCGATGACGAGGGCAACCCCCTCACTCCCGAGTTGATCGGCGAAGACGCCCCGCTCGATCCGCGCAACGTGTACGCGTCGACGAAACTCGGCCAGGAACACCTCGCGGCTGCCTGGGCGCGAAGTACCGGCGGCACTGCTGTCGCCCTGCGGTATCACAACGTCTACGGTCCTGGCATGCCGCAGAACACGCCGTACGCCGGTGTCGCCTCGCTCTTCCGCTCGGCCCTGGAACGCAACGAGGCCCCCCGGGTGTTCGAGGATGGCCGCCAGCGCCGCGACTTCGTGCACGTCGCCGATGTGGCGGCCGCGAACCTCGTCGCCGCTGACTCAAGCCGGGTGCCGGGCAGTTTTCGCGCGTTCAACGTGGGCAGCGGCGTCGTGCACACGATCGGCGAGCTTGCCGAGCAGCTCAGCCTGCACTCGGGCGGCCTGCCGCGGGTCATCACCGGCGAATATCGCCTCGGCGATGTGCGCCACATCACCGCGTCGTCGCAGCGCGCCCGCGACGAGCTGGACTGGGCAGCATCCGTCGACTTCGAAGCTGGCATGCGCGAGTTCGCGGTAGCTCCCCTTCGGGCCGCCGTCGCCTGAGGCGGCAGCAGCCCATCCCAACCCACGCCCGGGTGTCGACACTTTCACGCCATCCCGTCCTGTTGTGCCTCCGCTCCGAAGAACCCTGTATGGCACCCACATTCGCAGTCGACGTCGTCTTTCCGTGCCTCAATGAGGCACGGGCTATCCCCTGGCTTCTCGAGCAGATGCCCGCGGGCTACCGCGCGATCGTGGTCGACAACGGGTCGACTGACGGCTCAGCAGCCGTCGCCGAAGCACTCGGCGCACTCGTCATCTCCGAACCCCGCCGCGGGTTCGGCTCAGCCGCCCACG
This sequence comes from Lacisediminihabitans sp., assembly GCA_043746355.1. GTDB lineage: Bacteria > Actinomycetota > Actinomycetes > Actinomycetales > Microbacteriaceae > Lacisediminihabitans. The sequence continues at coordinate 87,452 of JAYTRC010000068.1, forward strand.
CCGGCCTGCTCGCCGCCACCGCGCCGATCGTCGCGTTCTGCGACGCTGACGCCTCCATGGACCCTGCCGACCTGCCGCTCGTCGTGGCCCCGGTCGCGGCCGGAGAGGCTGACGCTGTGCTCGGCCGGCGGCTCCCGACGGCTCGCGGAGCGTGGCCACTGCACGCCAGGATTGCGAACCGCTACCTCGCGTCGCGCCTGCGCAAGACAACAGGGTTCCCGCTCACCGACCTCGGGCCGATGCGGGCGATGCGTCGCGAGGCCGCGCTCGCCCTCGACCTCAAGGATCGCCGCAGCGGCTATCCGCTCGAACTCGTGCTGCGTGCCGGCGAGGCGGGCTGGCGAGTCACCGAGGTCGGCATCCCTTATGCCCCTCGCGTCGGTCGCTCGAAGGTGACCGGCACGGTGCGCGGCACACTGAACGCGATTCACGACATGTCACAGCTGTTGGCCGGGGCTACCCAGGTGGGGGGGTTCAGTTCATGACGACGCTGATCCTGATCGCCAAAGAAACCATTCCGGGCAGGGTGAAAACCCGGCTGCATCCGCCGCTGTCACTCGAGCAGGCTGCTGCGCTGGCCGCGGCAGCCATCCAGGACACGCTGGTCGCCGTGGCGAGCCTGCCAGCAACCCGACGAGTGCTGCTGTTCGACGGACTGGTGCCCCCGCCTGGCACAGCCGGCTGGGATGTCGTGCCCCAGGCTGCGGGCGACCTCGATGAGCGCCTCGCAGCGATCTTCGATGCCAGCGAGGGTTCGACGGTTCTCATCGGAATGGACACTCCGCAACTGACCGCCGCAGACCTCGCTCCGGTCTTCGACAACTCACGCGCCGACATCGATGCGTGGTTCGGCCCTGCTACCGACGGCGGATTCTGGGCACTCGGGATGACCGACCCGAACGGTGATCTCATCAGGGGGGTTCCGATGTCGCGCGACACCACGGGCACTCTGCAACTGAGCCGACTGCATGCTGCTGGCCTTCACGTCGGACTACTCAGACCGCTCACCGACGTCGACACGATCGATGACGCCTGGACCGCAGCCGATGCCGCCCCAGATTCGCTCTTCACCGCAACTCTCGCAGGCTTCGCGGCCCGCCTTCCCGCGGACGCCGTCGCATGACTCTCGTTTCAGCACGCAGCTTCGGCGCCGGCGGCAGCGAGCCGTACGCGAACGCCATCCGCACGGCGAGCACGGGCGTGCTCTATCTCCAGGAGGTCGGCCGGGAGGCCCTGACGATGGATGTTGCGCGCTGGAATGGCGCGGCCGACCAGGTCGATCTGAGGCTGCTGGCTTCTGTGCTCGGACCGGTGCTCGACGTGGGCTGTGGCCCCGGCCGCATGGTGCAGGCTGCACTCGAGCTCGGACTCGACGCTCTCGGCATCGACGTGTCACCGGTGGTGGTTGAGATCGCTCGCGGCAACGGCCTGCCGGTCTTCCACGGCTCGATCTTCGACCGGGTGCCCGACGAGGGAGAGTGGCAGACGGTGCTGCTCGTCGACGGCAACATCGGCATCGGCGGAGACGTGGATGCGATGCTCGACCGCTGCAACGAACTGCTTGCACCGACCGGTGAACTCGTGATCGAGCTTCACCCTGACGACGAACGCGATCGTACATACATCGGCCGGCTCGTCGACCCCAATGGCGGCGAAAGCGAGAGCTTTCCGTGGGCTGAGATCGGGCTCGACAGCGTGCTGCATCGAGCCGCCCGCTTCGGGTTCGAACTGCGTCAGGCCTGGCTCGCTGACGACAGGAGCTTCTGCCGCCTGGTGAACATCAGCCGATAGGCAACGATCGCGAGAACGGCGAGCGCTACCAGCACACCAAGGAACACTGCGAGATGCAGCGCGTAGTTCTGCGGCAAAATCGACGAGCTCAGGGTGCCGATCGCTTTCTTCATGATCTCAGGCACGACCAGGAGCGTGACGATTGCCCCGATCACGAGCGTGCCCTGAATGATCGCCACAACGACCGCCGGCACACGTTGCAGCCTGCGACGCATGACCACGGTGACGAGAAACACGATCGGGGCGATGATGCCGTCGTGGATGATCAGGGCGCCGAGGAACCAGGCGAGGATGCCGACGTACTTCTTCGGATTCACCTCCTGCATCAGCACAATGCCACCGATGCCGAGCAGGGCGACTCCCACCACCAGGAGGGCGATTCGCCAGGTGCGCACGGCCATCAGATCGCCTCAATCGAGGTGAGCCATTTGGTCTGCAGTACGCCGGGCCTCGCCGGAGCAATCATCCGCGCGGGGTATCCATGGTCGATGTCGAGCGTCTTCCCGTCGACCTCGAGGGCGATGAGGGTGAGTTCGTCGCGGGCAAATTCGGGTTCCATTGTGGTCACGGCGTAGATACTGCCTTTCTCGAGGCTGGTCGCGCGAACGGAGGATGCCGGATGCGCGCCGACCAAATCCATCAGGTCTTTGAGTCGCGGGCCCTTCCATGACGCCAGCTGGCTCCAGCCCTCGACACATGCGATCGGCAGGCCGACTGTGTACTGCGTCATTGCTTCGAGCTCGCGACGGCTGAATTTCTTCGACACGGAACCGGCGGTGACCGTGAGCGTCCAGTCTGGAGACATCGCATCGTCGATGACTTTGGCGGCGTGTGCCGTGCGGTTGACCGGCAGGGCGTTCGGGCCGACGCCGGCCTTCCGCGGGGCGAAGACGTTGAGAAAGTCAAACGGCCGTGCCGACTGCCCGACGGTGAGTCCGACGACTGTGGCGCCGGCGATTCCCACCGTTGCGAAGAAGCCTCGTCGACTGGTACGCGGCTCTTTTGGCTCGGGCGCGCGGTCGATCCAGGCGAAGACCCGACTGGTGACGCCGATGCCGACATCCGGAAGCGGCAGGCGCGCGACATCCGGCGTCGGCTCGTCGAGTTCTTTCACACTGCCGTCGGCGTTGTATGCGTCTTTCTTCAGCCAGTACTTCGTGATGATCGGCAGCTTTACCCCGATGTGGATGGCGAGCGAGCCGATGATGACGAACGAGAGGGAGAAGTGGGTCTGGCGAAACGGGAATGCGAAGAGTTGGTACCACTGGAAGGTGTTGAATAGGCCGATCACGATTTCAACGAGGGACGCGGCGACGAACAGTGCGATCGATGCGCGCTCGAGGAAGTGCAGGAAGCCCTTGATCGGCGGGGTCTGGAACAGCAGCGGGTAGATCGAGTAGAGCTTCGCGAAGATCAGCGGAAAGCACAGGATCCCGGCGGTGATGTGCAGCCCCTGCGTCACCTGGTAGAGCCAGATCGGCCTGGTCAGGAATGACACTCCGGGCAACGGATTTTGAATGAAGTGGCTGTACAGGCCGGTGAGGAAGCAGATGATGAACGCACTTGCCAGCAATCGACCGAGCGCGACGGCCGTGCGGGGATTACGAGACGGAGCCTGAAGGGCGAGCCGGAATGAATACAGCAGCCTTTGCATAAAACCTGTTCGGAGCGAGGTCGAATATCGACGGGGCTCCGAACCACCATTATGAGAACTGTGCGTATCGCGATCACGGCTGTCCTGCTCGGGGCGATGGCGGTTGCCACGGCGCTTTCTATAACCACCCTGCCGTTCTTTGATTCGTCGAAAGGTGGTGCGCTGCTCTGCTACACGGCGGGATTGTGGATCGCGTTTGCACTCGCCTACCTGCTTCTGCGTCGAATCCCGCTCACAGCCGCGGTCATCCTCATCGTCGTCGGCGCCGTCGGAATCGGCGGTGCTGCGATGGCCGGCCCGCCGAACACAAGCACCGACTCCGCGCGGTACGCCTGGGATGGCATCGTTCAGACCCACGGCATCTCGCCCTACCAGTACGGTGCAACGTCTCCTCAGCTCGCTTCGATCAGGCCGGAGTGGCTGTTTCCGTCGAGTTGCGGCGGCTCGCGCATCCAGACCTCCCACGAACCCGGCACGAACATCGTGGTCTGCACCGCGCTCAACCGCGGCGAGGCACACACGATCTACCCACCAACGAGTGAACTGCTATTCGCTGGGATCCGGTTCATAGTTGGTCCTGACGCGCAGTACTGGCCGATGCAGCTGGTCGGGCTGCTGATGAGCTTGGGGATTCTCGCGCTGCTGCTCGTCGGGCTGCATCGCAGGGGCCTGGATGTGCGCTGGGCCGCACTCTGGGGCTGGTGCCCGCTCGTGGCGACGGAGGCGGTGACCAATTCGCACATCGACACCTTCGGCGCGCTGCTGCTGCTGGCTGCGACGCTGCTTGCCTCGTCGGGGCGACGGTGGGCGGCGGGTGTCGCTCTCGGGCTCTCGATTGCGACGAAGCTCATTCCCGTCATCGGTGCTCCGGCACTGCTCAGGAAGCAACCCTGGAAGATCGTGATCGCATCAGTCGCGACCTTCCTGCTGCTCTACGTGCCCTACGTGATAGCCAGCGGAATCGGGGTGATCGGCTACCTCCCTCAGTATCTCAACGATGAGGGCTTCAACGACGGGTCGAGGTTTGCGCTGCTCACAATTTTTGCGCGTAATCACAGCTCGCTTGAGGTGGCGATCGGCTTGCTTCTCGTGCTCTCCATACTGGTCTGGCGCAAATCCAATCCGGCGTCGCCCTGGCTGGGGCAGGTCGCGATGATCGGAATCACACTGCTCATCGTCTCGCCGCGTTATCCCTGGTATGCCCTTCTTCTGATCCCGATGATCGCGATGACCGGTCGGTGGGAATGGCTCGTGGTGCCGGCAGCGCTCACCATTCGACTGCTCATTCCGCACATCGCGGTCACCAGGCCGGCCGAGATCGTGGCGTTCACGATCATCGCCCTGATGACGATTTACCGGGCGGGCCCCGGTTGGTGGCTGCGCCTGCGCGCGGAACTGCGGCATCCGTTTCGCGCATCCAGTCCGTCGCTCGAGCGATTACGCTACTAGCGCTCGAGCGGGGGTCGGCCTACCCTTTTCGCCATGTCGTCGGAGACGCGCGAAGCCGAGGTGCCTCGCCTCGTTCGGGTGAGCCTGTCGAAGGACTTTGAGCAGATCTGGATCAGGTTCAAGCTCGACCGCCGACTTGCCATCGATGCAGCACCGCTCATGCTGTGCCTGTACGTCGATGGCGGGAGGCGGAACGATCGGATGCAGTTCGGGCTCACTCTCGCGCGGCGAGAACTTCGCCGGTACTTCGTCATCGATCGAGGCGTGCCCCAGCTACATGAGCTCGACGGTGAGGGATTCGCGATGGGTGACACGGTGGTCGTAGCTCCCTTCGCGGCCCACTGGCTGGCGTCGGTGAGGCCGCCGATGACATTCAGTGCGCTGCTGATGTACGACGCTCATGACGTGCAGAATCATTTTCCGGTGAGCGTGCTGAACGAGTTGGTCTAGCCAGCCCCACCGGTGCCGAACAGTAGGCCGAGCAGGTAGGTGACGGCCGCTGCACCGAACCCGATCACCAGCTGGCGGAGGGCTCGCTTGAAGGGCGGACCGCCCGAGAGCACCCCGACGACAGCGCCGGTGCCGATCAGCGCCAGCCCGACGAGACCACCAGACACGAGAATTGCTGTGAGCCCGCTGAGCCCGAAGAAGTAGGGAATGATCGGGATGACCGCGCCCGACGCGAAGAAGCAGAAGCTCGACAACGCGGCCCCGAACCCGGTGCCGACAGCTTCGTGCGCGTCGGCGACTTCAGTCACGGCGAGGCTGTTGTCGCGAAGCACCGCGGTAGCGCGCGCATCGGCGTCAGCCTCGCTCATCCCCCTGGCGCGGTAGACGAGACTCAGCTCATTCGCGTCGACGTCGAGGTTCGGCAGTGCGGTGTCGCTGTCGGGATCAGGGGTGGATGCCTCAAGCAGTTCCCGCTGCGATCGCACCGACACGTACTCGCCTGCTCCCATCGACAGCGCTCCCGCGAAGAGGCCCGCGACACCGGTCAGCAGCACGACATGCGGTGCGACGCCGCTCGCGCTGATGCCGAGGGTTAGCGCCAGGTTGGAGACGAGCCCGTCGTTCGCGCCGAACACTGCCGCGCGGAAGGTGCCGGAGAGCCGGTTGCGTCCCCGCGTTGCGAGGGCCCTGACGACCTCGCCGTGAACCCGTTCGTCTGCGGCCATCGCTGCTGTCGCATCCGAATCCTTCTCGTAGGGCGAGCGCGCTTCTGCCCGCTGCGCGAGCGCGAGCACGAACACCGAACCGAATCGCCGGGCAAAGAACCCGAGCAGTCGCGATCGGATGTCGCCCCGACGTTCCCGGCCGACCTGGTCACCAAGCAGTTGCAGCCAGTGATCGGCATGCCTGCCTTCCGCGTCGGCGAGCGCGAGCAGGATGTCGCGCTCTTCCCCCTGCCGTCGCCCGGCCAAATCGCGGTAGACGGCCGCCTCAGCGCGCTCGTCTGCGAGGTAGTGGCGCCAGCGCCTGACGTCGGATCTGGTCGGCTCAGGCACGCGCCCCAGAGTACCGGATGCCCCACGAAAGCTCCCAGCGCTCCCCCGGCTCGAGCCAGCGCAGGCCCTGCCCTGAGTTGAATGCGTTTGGCGGAGCAGACATTGGCTCGATGGCGATCGCAGAGCCGAGCACGCCGTCGCGAGGGAAGATCCGGCTCACGAAAACCTGCGTCCAGGCGAATTCCGGCCCCTGCCAGAGCTCGGTGTACCGGCCGTCCGGAGCTGTGACGCGGCTGCTGCGATCCCCTTCGAGCGCGCCGAAGGGGTCGTCGACCGCAAGACCGTCAATGCGCACACCGCCGCGAAGGTCGTAACGGGTGCCGTCGACCAGGATCTCTCCGATCGGGTTGAGCCGGGCATCCGTCTCAATGTGGACGGCGGCTGGCACGGTGACGGTGAGGTCGTCCGTCGCTACGTCGCCGACCCGCAGGTACGGGTGGCTGCCGACCGCGACGGGCGCGGTTTCGTCACCGCTGTTGACCAGGGTGTGCGTGACCGTGATCCCGTCTGCGCCGAGAACATAGCGAACGGTCGTCGCGATCTCGAACGGGTATCCACGGGTTGGGAAGATCGTCGCGGCAAGAGTGACCGTGGATTCCGTGTGGTCGACCAGCTCATATGGCCGGTCACGCAGCAGACCATGAAGAGCGTTGTTCAGTTCGGGTTCGGTGAGGTCGAGCTGGTGCTCATGCCCCTGGTGATGCCAGAGCCCGTCGCGCACACGGTTCGGCCAGGGCGCGAGCACTATTCCCGAGCCGTATGGGTGGATGGCGCTGGCCGGGTACGGTTCGACAGCGTGATCGCCGTCGATGACGAGTTCGCGAAGCGCTGCAGCCACCTGCGTGATCGTCGCCCGGTTAGCGCCGTGAGTGAGCTCGTACTGTTCGCCGGTCGGTGTTTTCATTGCATTTCAGCTTTCGATCTCAGCACTGTGACGCCGGCTGCAGCGAGTGCGGCAACCTGCTCTTGTGGTGCCTCTGCACCGGTGATGAGCGTACTGATCTCGCTGAGCTGTGCGACGCGGCTCAGGTGCGACACACCGAGTTTGCTGCTGTCGGCGACGACGACAGTGCGGGCCGCCGTTGCGATCATCCTGCGCTTGGCGTCTGCCTCGGGGAGGTTCACGTTGGTGACCCCCGCACGAGCATCCACTCCGCTGCATCCGATGAAAGCGATGTCTGCACGCACGTGCTCGAGAACTGCCCCGGCGAGCGGGTCGACCAGCGAATGCTGCAGCGGACGCAGGGTGCCCCCGGTGACGATCACGGTGAATCTCGGAATTGCACTCTCGAGCGCCAGCGCGATGTTGAGAGCGTTGGTGATTACCACGACATCGTGCAGGTCAGTTCGGGCGAGGAGTGCTGTCGCGATCGCGGTCGTTGTGGTTCCGACATCGAGCACGATTGCCTGGCCCGATTCGACCAGTTCGGCGGCTGCCATACCGATCCGCTGCTTTTCGTCGCGTGCAGCGAGAAGCGACTTCTCGAAAGCCTGCTCCTGCGTGTCGGCATGGTCCTGACTGGCCCTCCTTTCTGCCATCGCGCCCGCTTGAATCGGGCCACTTGGCATCGGGCCACCCGCGATCGCGCCGTCGGCCATCGCCCCACCGTGCACGCGCTGCACCGGCGAGCTGGCCGCCAATGTATCGAGGTCGGTGCGCACGGTCACCTCGGAAATTCCGAACTGTTGACTCAGTTGCGTGACCCGTGCATAGCCCTGCTCCCGGATGATCGCGAGGATCTGCTCACGTCGCACTGCGGCTGGAGGGGAGACTGCCATAGTTAGATCTTCGATTACTTGTGTTTTCTTGTCAATCGTGAATAAGATTCTTTCGCTTAGCTCTGCTTTCGAAAAGGCACGGCTACCGACAGCTTCCGCTACTGAGAGAACCTGATGCCCGCCATCGCTCGACACACTGCCACGATGGCCGATGGCCGTGAACTCATCTATTTCGATGACGCAGACACGACCCTCACCGCGGATCGCACCCCGGACTCCCGCGTGCTAGACCCCCGGCCGCAGACCGCGACCATGCGGCAAGATCCGCTCACCGGCGAATGGGTGTCGATCGCGGCATCCCGTCAAAATCGGGTGGTGCTTCCGCCCGCCGACCAAGACCCGCTTGCGCCGGCCACGCCGGCAAATCCGTCTGAGGTTCCCGACAACTACGACGTCGTCGTATTCGAGAACCGATCACCGTCGTTCGGCCCCGAGCTGGGTGAGGCCTACCCGCTCGACACTCTCGCCGAGATCGGTCTTGGTCGCACTCTCCCCTCGATCGGGCGCTGTGAGGTCGTCTGTTTCAGCCCGCAGACGCAGGGTTCTTTCGCCGGTCTGACCCCATCGCGTGCACGAACCGTGATCGAGGCGTGGGCTGATCGCACCGCTGCGCTCTCAGCGTTGCCAGGCATCAGGCAGGTCTTCCCATTCGAGAACCGGGGCGAGGCAATCGGGGTCACGCTGCATCACCCGCACGGGCAGATCTATGCGTACCCGTACATCACACCCCGCACTACCAGGCTTCTCGATTCGATCGAACGGTTCGGACCGGGTCTGTTCCAGGGCATCCTCGACTTCGAATCCAGCTCGGAGCGGATGCTGCTGAAAGGCGAGCACTGGACGGCATACGTGCCGTTCGCTGCGCGCTGGCCGATCGAGGTGCACATGCTGCCCAACCGGCACGTGCCCGACTTCGCCGCAACAACGGACGCCGAGCGCGACGAACTCGCCACGATGTACCTGCACCTGTTGCGCGCTCTCGACGAGCTCTATGACACTCCCACGCCGTACATCGCTGCCTGGCACCAGGCTCCGGTGGATGTCGGTCTTGACACTGTGCGCCGAGACGAGGTTCGGCTCATGCTGCAGCTCACCTCTCCCCGTCGGGCCGCCGACAAATTGAAATATCTTGCGGGGTCGGAGGCGGCAATGGGAGCCTGGATCGGAGACGTGACCCCCGAGCAGGCTGCCGCGAGCATCCGTGCTGCGCTCGCGTCTACGTCAGCGGCGTCTACTTCCTCTGCTTCAACTGCGCCAGGCGCTCCTGCGCCTGTCTCGAAGGCGCCAGGCGCGAGATCATGAGCGACATTCGGGATGACGCTCGCGGCGGCTTTGAGACGACCTTCGGCTACGCGGCAAGCGGCGTCTGGTCAGCCCCGGGCCGCGTCAATCTCATCGGGGAACACACCGATTACAACCTCGGTTTCGTGCTTCCCTTTGCCATCGATCGCCGAACTGTCGTCGCTCTCGCTCTGCGCGAAGACGGTGTGGCCAGGGTTGCAAGCGCTTTCGCTGACGAGATCGTCGAGATCCAGCTCTCCGAACTCTCGCCAGATACCGTCGAGGGCTGGGCCGGCTACCCCCTGGGAGTGGCCTGGGCTCTCGGTCGTCACGGTGCAGACCTCGGTGCTGTGCCAGGTTTCGACATCTTCGTCGAGTCCGATGTTCCCGTTGGTGCCGGCCTTTCCTCATCCGCCGCGATCGAGAGTGCAGTCGCTCTGGCACTCGATGACGTCTGGCGGCTCGGCCTCGACCGTGCAACTCTGGCCCAGGTCGGGCGCATGGCTGAGAACGAGGTCGTCGGTGCCCCAACCGGCATCATGGACCAGTCGGCATCACTGCTCGGCCAGAAAGACCGTGCTGTATTTCTCGACTGCCGCAGTCTCGAGACCCAGATCGTTCCGCTGGGGCTCGAGCGCGATGACCTCGTCATTCTCATCATGGACACCGGCGTCAAGCACGCGCACGCGACCGGCGGCTATGCAGATCGTCGGGCATCCTGCGAACTCGGAGCGCGGATGCTCGGGGTCGAGTCTCTGCGTGATGTCTCGGTTGCCGACCTTCCGCGGGCGCGCGAGGTGCTCGATGAGGTGACCTTCAGGAGGGTGCGTCATGTTGTCACCGAAAACCAGCGCGTGCTCGACACTGTCGCGATGCTGGAGACTGTCGGAGCCCGAGGCATCGGTGAACTGCTCGATGCCTCGCACCGGTCGATGCGTGATGACTTCGAGATCTCTGTGGTCGAGCTCGACCTGGCTGTTGAGACCGCGCAGGCCAACGGTGCCCTCGGTGCGAGGATGACCGGCGGCGGGTTCGGGGGTGCTGCTCTCGCGCTCATCGCCAGCGGAGACCTCTCTCGGGTGCAGGTTGCGATTGACGGGGCTTTCGCAGAACATGGTCTGGCACAGCCTGATACTTTCGTTGTGACCGCAGCCCATGGTGCGAGTCGAGAACCTTAGGGAGAACCGGTGACAACGTCACTCGCAAAGCTGTCGCTTCTTGCAGGTGGTGTGGCTGTCGTCATTCTTCTTGCTGGTTGTGGCACCCAGGGCGCAACGACCACTGGCAAGTCGACTGGCAAGGCAACTGTTGCGCCGTCCGTCACTCCCTCTGCGACCGCCATAGCGTCGGATGTACTGTTCACTATTTCGGCAAACGTACGCGCGGTCGATGGCAGCACTATCGGCATTCTGATGACCGCTCATACTCCCGTGGCGTACAGCAATGCCGCTGCGAAGACCTACGAGTCGACTTTTCTGACCCAGTGTGGTGATGGCAAGGGTGGCATTGCTCGGGATGCAACTTTCCTCTCCGCGAACGGGAGCATCATGCTGCCGATCGATATTGCGGCATCTGCGACGAGCAAGACGTTTGTTTCTCCGGTCGGGATCACGCTCGGCAGTCCATACTTCGGATCCGCCATCACGGGCAGGGGCACTGTGCCGACTGACACGAGTGCGCCCTGCTACAGCGGGTACGAGTGGGTGACGTCGGGCACTGTGCATGCGATTGCTGATTTCGAGAGTGGAAATCCTGGTCCTGATCTGAAGCTCTGGCGATTTGGTCTCTACGGTTTCGGTGTGACGAATGGTTCGAATGCGACTATCGAGGCCTGCAAGGTGACCATCACTCCGCTCGGCAAGTCAGAGGATGTCGCCTCAGTCACCGGCTGGAATTCCACTGCGCCGCAGAGTGGTCTTGCCTGTGTGATCGGGTACACGGGCGAGTGATCGGTTAGCTGAGCGCCCCGGGGCGCGCAGGTCGAGCTTGTCGAGACCTCCCCGAGTAATTGGGGGGATGAGGTCTCGCCACGCTCGACCCGAGCGACCCCGCCCTACCCGAGAACGGCGTCGAGCTCGATGTGCGCCTTGATCGTCGTCTGGGGGTGATGAGCCGCGTCGAGCGCCTCCAACGCAGAGTCGATCCTGAACCGCTGCGTCACAAGCGGGCTAAGGTCGATGCCGCTGTTGGCGAGGAAACGCAGCGTCTCCGGCCACACCCCGGGCGAACCGATGGAGCCGGTGATCCGCAGTTCCTTTGACTGGATGAGTCCCAGCTTCGCCGGGGCCTCTTTGCCGACGTCGATGCCGATGTATGCCACCCGGCCCTGGAAGCCGACCAGCTCGAGAGCGAGCGCCATGACTGCTGGGCGACCGCTCGCCTCGACGACAAGAGTGGCGCCGGTGGGAAGGAGTGCTGAAACCTCATCGGGATGAACCGCGTGCGAGGCTCCGAGTGACAGCGCCGCCGCGCGCCGCTCGGGCGAGGGCTCGGCGACGACAGTCACTGCCCCCATTGCCGCAGCCGCCGCAGTCACTGCCAGCCCGACCGGGCCCGCGCCGAGCACGAGCACGGTGTCGCTGGCATCCACTCCCCCGGCCCTGACCAGGGCGTAGTACGCCACGCTAAAGGGTTCGACGAGTGCTCCGTCTGTGTATGAGAGCTGGTCCGGCAGCGTGTGCAGCCACGACGGCTTCGCTACGAAGAACTCGGCGGCAGCCCCGCTGATCGAGAATCCGAAGTGGTCTGCGCCGATCACGCACTCACCGACGACGCGGTCTCCGACGCTGAACGCTGTGACCTTACTGCCGACCTTCACCACCTCACCCGACCACTCGTGACCGGGGATGAGCGGGTAATGGAACGGGATGATGTAGCGACCCTCGAGCAGGTCGATGTCGGAATGACAGACCCCTACCGAGCGCGCCGCGACGAGAACCTCGTCGTCCGAGATGGAGGGGATGGGAAGCGAGGCGACCTCTGCGACATCCTGCTCGCTGAACTGTAGAGCTTTCATGAGCGCGCGTTGACGAGCACTTTGACCTGGTCGCCCGACGGGTTGAGGAGGGTCTCGAAACCCTTCTCGACGATGTCTTCCATGGCGATCTGCGCACTCACCACCTTCTCGACCGGGTAGCGCCCCGAGGCTATGAGATTCACGATGCGCGGGAAGTCGGTAACCGGGTAGCACCAGGTGCCGGCGAGGGTGATGTCGTGCTCAGAGAGCACCATCGGGTTGATAGACGCCGGCTTGGTGTGAAGCCCCGTCTGAACTACCCGACCGGCCGATCGCACCGAGGCGAGAGCGGTCTGCAATGCACGCTCATTGCCTGAACATTCGATCGCTGCATCCACTCCGATTCCGTCGAACCGGCCTTTGAGAAATGCCGCGACGTCGACCTGGCTCGGGTCGAGCACCTCGGCAACGCCGAGACTGCGGATGAGCGCCTGCCGGGTCGGATTGAGTTCTGAGACAAACACCTGCGCCCCGAGCGAGGCGGCGTAGAGCGTCGCGAGCGCACCGATCGGCCCCGCACCCGTGATGAGCACGGCGTCACCGGGACGAACGTGGCCGGTGTCGACACCATAGGCCGCGACCGCCGCCGGCTCGACGAGCGCGCCCTGCAGGTCGCTCACCGAGTCGGGCAGGATCGTGAGGATGCTCGCGGGCACGACCGCCAGCTCAGCGATGCCGCCCCAGGCGTAGCTCAGTCCGACGCACGCCATCTTCGTGCAGAGGTGGTTCAGCCCACGGCGACAGTAGTAGCAGGTGTTGTCGAAGAGCAGCGGCATCGCGCTGACCCGCTGGCCGACCCTGATAGTCGTGACGTTCTTTCCGACCTCGATGACCTCTGCCGAGAACTCGTGACCGAGAATCTGCGGAAGCACCGAGCCGTTGAGCGGATGCGGCGTGGCCGGCGTGACGATCGGGCCCATCGCATACTCGTGCAGGTCTGTTCCGCAGATTCCGCACCAGTATGGGCTGACCAGCACCTCGTCTGGTCCGACACCGGTCGGCGCCTCGATCTGCTCGACCCGGATGTCGTGTGCCGCGTGGAAGACTGCTGCCTTCATCATGTTGTCGCCTTTCCGGTGGAACTGAACGATGGGTCGAATACGACTTTGCCCTCAAGCTTGCCCGTTGCGAGAAGCTCGAGCTGGTCGGCGATGTCGCCGAGTGGATGCACCGAATCGAGCAACTCGGTTCCGAGGTTCGTCGTTGCCAGGATCGCCAGCGCAGGCTCGAGGTCTTCGCCGCAGACGTGAGCGAGCGTGGTTCGGATGCTCACCTCCCGCATCACGAGGTCGTGCACGTGAACCGGCTGCTCACTCGACGGCAGGCCAACCTGCAGAATGGTGCCGCCCGTGCGCACCATCGCCAGCGCGTTGTTGAGTTGCCCGGGCGCGCCGCTCGCCTCAATGACGACGTCTGCACCCCGCGGGCCGACCGCTTCCATGACCTGGGCGACGGCATCCGACCCGGCCTCGATGATGCGTGATGCTCCGATGCGCAGGCTGCGATTGAGGCGCGGGCCAGCAAAGTCCACGACCGTCACGTCGATGTCGGCGAGCGAGAGAATGCCGGCGAGCACGAACGAGCCGATCGCTCCGGCACCGATGAGCACCACCCGGTCGCCGTCGGCGACCCCGGAACGACGAGCGGCGTGCAGGCCAACGGCAAGGGGCTGAGCGAGCCCGGCGAGGTCGACGTCGAGGCCGACCGGAACAGGCACAAGTGCGCGTTCCGGGCAGGAGACGAACTCAGCCATCCCGCCGTCGATATTGAGGCCGAGAGTGTAGTAGTTGAAGCAGAGGTTGGTGCGACCCTCGAGGCAGCGCGGGCACTCCCCGCACCAGACGCCGGCGCCGCTCGCGACGAGATCGCCGACCGTAAAACCACCGCCGGTCTCGACCACCTCTCCGATGAACTCGTGCCCGAGGATCATCGGCCCGGTGTGACCGGTCAGCGGGTGCACCCGGTCGACAGGGAACAGCAGCGGGCCGGAGCGCCACTCCGTCGCATCCGTGCCACAGATGCCGCTCCTGACGATTTTCAGCAACGCTTCGCCCGGGCCGCGAACCGGCATCGGCCGGTCTTCGATTCGAACGTCGTGGTCGCCGTAGTAGACGGCAGCCTTCATGCCTGGCCCCCGCTCGCTTGTGCTCCGCTCGCGGGCACTCCGCTCGCTTCTTCCCCGCGACCGGCGACCGTGTTGAGGTGCGACTGCGGGCTACGCAGCAGGGGAAGCGGGCCGTTGACGCTGAAGAATCGCTGGCCTGCCACGAGCAGTTCCTCGGCCGGGAACTTGGTGATGACCTCGCAGCCATTCGCTGTCACGACGAGTTCTTCCTCGATGCGCGCTGCGCCGAAGCCATCGGTCGACGGCCAGTAGGTCTCGAGGGCGAACACCATTCCCTCTTTCAACTCTTCTGGATGCTCTAGCGAGACCAGTCGCGAGAAGATCGGTTTCTCCCAGATGGAGAGACCGACGCCATGACCGTACTGCAGCGCGAAGGCCGCTTCCTCGTCTGGGAAACCGAACTCCTCGGCCTTGGGCCAGACCTTCACGATGTCGGCGGTCGTCGCGCCGGGGCGCACCAGCGCGATGGCCCGATCCATGTATTCCCTGGCTCGTTTGTACGCATCGTTCTGGGCACTGCTCGCTGAGCCGACAGCGAAGGTGCGGTAGTAGCAGGTGCGGTAGCCGTTATAGCTGTGCAGGATGTCGAAGAATGCCGGATCGCCTGGCCGGATGATGCGATCCGAATAGACGTGCGGGTGCGGCGAACACCGCTCACCGGAGATCGCGTTGACGCCCTCCACGTACTCGGAGCCCAGGTCGTACAGGGTCTTCGAGACAAGTCCGACAGTTTCGTTCTCACGCACTCCTGGGCGAAGAAACTCATAGAGCTTGTCGTACGCTGCATCCACCATCGAGGCGGCCTGGGTGAGCAGCGAAACCTCATCCTGCGTCTTGATCGCACGGGCGTTGAGGAAGACCTGCTGGCCGTCGACCACCGTGATGCCCTCGCGCTGCAGGGCGAAGAGCACCGGTGGCTCGATCACGTCGACGCCGAGCGGCTCGTTCTGCACGCCGAACTTCTCGAGCTCGCGCTTGATCTTGTGCGCCAACTCTTCTGCGATGCCGGCGTTGGGGTTGAAGGCTCCTCGCAGGGTGGAGATGCCGGCTCGTGCCCCGGTCTCGATGCGCGGACGAACGGCACCGTGGTGCGGCGCATGCGGGTCGGCATCCAACTCAGCGGTGGTCGTCGAAAGCCAGGGGTTGTTCAGTAGATGGTGCTTCGCGGCCGAGCCGAAGTCCCAGACGATCGGGTCGCTGTTGCGGGTGAGCAGGGAGAAGCGGATGAGCTTGTCCATCGCCCACGTGCCGATGTGGGTCGCAGACATGTAGCGGATGTTCGCGAAATCGAAGGCGAGCACCGCCCCCAGATCAGACTCCTCCAGTTTTTGCTTCAACCGTTCGAGCCGCTCAGTGCGCAGCCGATCGAACTGGATGCGATCTTCCCAGTCGACCGCGTTTGTGCCGAATGTCGCTGTACCCATTTACTGGCTCTTTCTTGTTGGTGCTGACGATTAGACGAGGATCATGCCGCCCTCGATGGCGATGATCTGACCGGTTATATAGTCAGAATCAGCGGCAGCGAGGAAGAGTGCTGTCGGAACGATGTCGGCTGGTTGTGCCGGGCGACCGAGCAGGATGCCTGCGGCCATCGAATCGAATCCGGCGTCGGCCGCACCCATCAGGGCGAGGTCGGCGTCGAGCTTGTCCCACAGCGGAGTCGCGACCACTCCAGGGGCGAATCCGTTGACGGTGATGCCGTGCGGCGCGAGGTCTCTCGCCGCCGCCTGGGTGAGGGAGATGACCGCCGACTTCGAGGCACTGTACGGGGCGAACTTCGCAAAGCCGGTGCGACCTGCGATGGATGCGGTGTTGATGATCTTGCCCGCACCGGCTTCTGCAGTGCTGCCCTGGGCAATCATCTGCTTCGCCGCCTCCTGCGTGCCGATGAGCACCCCAAGCGCGTTGACCCGCATGACGAGCGTGAAGTTGTCGTCGGTGATGTCGAGAAAATTCATCGGGGCATTCATCCCGGCGTTGTTGAAGTAGCCGTCGATCCGGCCGAACCGGCCCACAGCCGTGTCGATGGACGCCCGCACGGACTCTCGATCGGTGACATCGGCATGGGTGGCAATGGCTGAACCACCGATCTCGGCGGCAACGTCCCGCCCAGCGACCTCGTTCAGATCCGAGACGACGACATTGGCTCCCTCGGCCGCGAGACCGTGGCAGATGGCTTTGCCGATGCCGGATGCGCCGCCCGTAACCACGAACGTTCTGCCGAGCACTCGGTCGGTCATGGCCTCTGCTCCCTTGCAGTTCGCCGTCGCCGTCGCGATTGTTCTCGCTGACGACAATCTGGTCTGTGTTGTGTAGCATCGGTGTATAGCGTGACTATACAGCGTGTGTACTGTCATTCAACCCAGAGGTGTTCGCAAAGTCAAGTGTCCCCTCCTCTTTCCTCTCCAGGCCCTGCTCGGGCGCGATTCGGCAGATATAGTGTTCACTGGAACTGCACAAAGTTGGTGCGTTTTTCGAGACCTCACAGCCTCAACGTTTGTCCAGACCTCACAGAGGAGCGCCCATGGCCATCGCCACAATCAACCCGACCACCGGTTCGGTCGAGAAGACATTCGAAGCCCACAGCGAGACAGAGGTGGAGAGCCGGATCGCTGCTGCCGCAGCCGCGGTCGTCACGCTTCGGTCCACCGACTTTCACCAGCGTGCCTCCTGGATGGTCGCGACAGCGGAACTGCTCGAATCCGAGGTCGATGAGACCGCGCGCATCCTCACACTCGAAATGGGCAAAACCCTCTCCTCGGCGAAGAGCGAGGTGCTGAAGTGCGCGAAGAACATGCGCTTCTACGCCGCGAACGCTGAAAAATTCCTCGCCGAAGAACCCCTCGCAGACCCGTCAGCGGTCGGCGCAAGTGCTGCACGAGCGATCTACCAGCCACTCGGTGTCGTGCTCGCGGTCATGCCCTGGAACTACCCGCTGTGGCAGGTGATCCGGTTCGCTGCTCCGGCCCTCATGGCAGGCAACGTCGGGTTGCTGAAGCACGCATCCAACGTTCCCCAGGCTGCGCTCTATCTCGACACCCTGTTCACTCGCGGCGGGTTCCCGAAGGGCGCATTCTCGACCCTGCTTATCGGCTCTGCAGAGGTCGCGAAAGTAATCGAAGACAAACGTGTCGCAGCAGTCACCCTCACCGGGTCAGAGCTGGCCGGAAGTTCGGTCGCGTCGACCGCCGGCGCGCAGATCAAAAAGGCAGTACTCGAACTCGGCGGCTCCGACCCGTTCATCGTGATGCCGAGCGCCGACCTGGCCGCGGCCGCAGCCACCGCGGTGCAGTCGCGCACCGGCAACAACGGGCAGTCCTGCATCTCCGCGAAGAGGTTCATCGTGCACGCAGACGTCTACGACGAATTCCGCGCGCTCTTCGTCGAGCGGATGGGCGCGCTGCGGATGGGCGACCCCATGCTCGACACGACAGACATCGGCCCCATCGCAACCGAGGGAGGGCGCAGCGACCTGAAAGAACTGGTCGACGATGCCCTGGCCAGCGGCGCGACAGCACTCGTCGGCGGCAGCCAGCCAGAAGGCCCAGGCTGGTTCTACCCGCCAACAGTCATCGAAGGCATCACCACCGGGATGCGCCTCTACCAGGAGGAGACATTCGGCCCGGTCGCGAGCCTCTACCGCGCCGCCGACATCGACCAGGCCATCACCATTGCCAACGGAACGGACTTCGGGCTCAGCTCAAACGTGTGGACGCGGGATGATGCCGAGATCGAGCGTTTCACTCGCGAAATCCAGGCTGGCGCGGTCTTCATCAACGGAATGACGGTCTCGTACCCCGAGCTGCCGTTCGGCGGTATCAAGGTGTCTGGCTACGGGCGAGAGCTTGCGGCAGCCGGCATCCGCGAATTCTGCAACCTCAAGACCATCTGGACGGCCTGACCGTGACGGACATCGGATTCCTCGGCCTCGGAACCATGGGCTCAGCCATGGCACTTCGGCTGGTCGACGCCGGCCACACCGTGCACGTCTGGAACCGCTCACCCGCAGCAGCTGACGAACTGGTTGCCGGCGGCGCCCGCATCGCGCGCACGCCCGAAGCCGCGATCGCGACCGGACTGTTCTTCTCCATGCTCGCCAACGACGCTGCCGCCGAATCCGTCTTTTCCGCCGAAACGCTGGCGGCGGCACCCGAGGGTGCAATCCACGTCAACCACTCGACCATCAGCATCGCGGCTGCCAGCCGGCTCGCCGGGTTGCACGCGGCAGCGGGCATCCACTACGTCGCAGCCCCAGTGCTCGGCAGGCCGAATGTCGCAGCCGCCGGAAACCTCAACATTGTCGCCGCGGGTGCAGCGGAAGCGTTCGAGGTCGTACAGCCATACCTGGATGTGATGGGCAAGCACACCTGGAATGTCGGCGAGGAGCCGAGCGCCGCGAACCTGGTCAAGATCGGCGTCAACTACAACCTCATCCACGCTCTGCAGGCGCTCGGTGAGTCGCTCGCCCTGGTGGAGCGCGGCGGGGTGGACGGCGAGACGTTCGTCGAGATCCTCACCGACACGGCATTCACCGGCTCGGCCTACAGCGGCTATGGCGGCCTCATCGCCCGGAGGTCTTACAGCCCTCCCGGGTTCACCGTGGCCCTCGGCCTCAAGGACCTGGGGCTGACCGAGCAGGCGGCCTCCGAACTCGGGGCAGCGCTGCCGTCGGCGCCGGTGTTGCGCGAGATGTTCCAGGGCGCCCTCGACGACCCGGCGCTGGCCGAGCTCGACTGGTCGGCCATCGCGGAGATCACCCGGGGCCGCGGGCGCGGCTAGTTCGCTGCGTTGCCCTAGGTACACGCGCGTCGAGTCGTCGAAGTTGGCTCGAAAACGCGAGCTATCGAG
>JAYTRC010000069.1:0-5258 GCA_043746355.1 Lacisediminihabitans sp.
CTTTGGTCGGTTCTCACTGACCATCACACGATGGCTTCTCACGTCACCGCAGCGACGCTCACAGCCAAGATATTTACACCACTCGCCGGGACGTCACCCTCAAGTTGAGCTCCTAGCGTCACGAGCGGTGGGCCACAGCACTTTGATTTACCTGCTTGCCTATACAGGCCTGCGCTGGGGAGAGGCAGTCGCGCTTCGTTTGTCCACCGTCGACCTAGATCGCAGAAGAATGCAGATAGAGGAAAACGCAGTCACAGTTGGTAGCGTAATCCGGGTCGGCACCCCAAAGATGCATGAAAATCGGAGCGTATCGTTTCCAGAATTCCTCCGCGCGCCGCTCTCCGGCCTCGCTGAGGACAAAACAAGCAACCAACTCGTCTTCGGGAACGGGGACACGTATATCAGGGCACCGAAGAGCGGCCAAGGATGGTTCTGGTCTGCCGTGAGAAATGCGCAAAAGATCGACCCTAGCTTTCCAATGGTCACCCCTCACGATCTTCGCCACACCGCTGCAAGCATGGCGATCTCCGCCGGCGCGAACCCAAAGGCTGTGCAACGCATGCTGGGGCACGCTTCCGCGGCGATGACCCTCGATACGTACGCCGATCTGTTCGAAGCCGACCTTGACGCAGTTTCAGACCGCTTGAATGAAGTGCGATCTCAAGCAGTTGTGGGGTTTCTGTGGGGTTTGGACGCTTCGGAGAGTCAAAAACCCCGTAAACACAGTGTTTACGGGGAGTTTCTGATGTGCGCCCGGAGGGATTTGAACCCCCGACCTATTGATCCGTAGTCAATTGCTCTATCCGCTGAGCTACGGGCGCATTCGTCGGGCAAAACCCAACCTGACGACTATACCAGCACCCGCGAGCCCCGAACTCAACGGGGCGGCGGCTAGCGGAAAGCCGAGATTCCAGTGATGGCCTGGCCGAGGATCAGTGTGTGCACCTCATCCGTTCCTTCATATGTGCGAACGCTTTCGAGGTTGCTCGCGTGCCGAAACGGCGAGTAGTCCAGCGTGATGCCATTGCCGCCAAGCACGGTGCGAGCCTCCCGGCAGATCGCGATCGCTTCGCGCACATTGTTGAGCTTGCCCAGCGAGATCTGCTCGGGCGTGACCACGCCGGCATCCTTCAGGCGTCCGAGATGAAGGGCAAGGAGCATTCCCTTCTGGATCTCGAGCAGCATGTTCACCAGCTTCTCCTGCGTCAACTGGTAGCCGGCGAGCGGTTTGCCGAACTGCATGCGCTGCTGCGAATAGGCCAGCGCCACCTCGAGGCTGTCTCGCGCCGCACCCATCGAACCCCAGACGATGCCGTAGCGAGCCTCATTGAGACAAGCTAGGGCAGAGCGCAATCCAGCGCTGCCGGGCAGGATGGCGTCGGCTGGCAGCCGCACGTCATCGAAGGTCACATCGCACTGGATGGATGCACGCATCGACAGCTTCGGCCCGATCGGCACGGCGCGGAAACCCTCGATATCCGTCGGCAGGATGAAGCCGCGGATGCCCTCGTTGGTGTTCGCCCACACGATCGCCACCTGCGCGACCGAGGCGAGGCCGATCCAGCGCTTCGAACCGGTGATGCTCCAGCCACCATCGGGGGTGCGGGTCGCGAAGGTCTGCATAGTGCTCGGATCTGAGCCGGCCGAGGGCTCGGTGAGGCCGAAACATCCGATGATCTCCCCCGCAGCCAGGCGCGGCAACCACGCCCACTTCTGCTCTTCACTGCCCCATTTGTGAATCGCGCTCATGGCCAGCGAACCCTGAACGCTGACGAAGGTGCGGATGCCCGAATCGCCCGCTTCGAGCTCCGTCACCGCCAGCCCGTACTCGACCGCGCTGCGGCCGGGGCAGCCGTACCCCGAGAGGTGCGCGCCGAGGAGGCCGAGGGCACCCAGCTTCGGCACGATGTCGAGCGGAAAGTGGGCGTCCGCGAACCAGGCGGCGATGTTAGGCCTGATCTCGTCGGCGACGAACGTGTGCACACCGTCGCGAAATGCACGCTCACCCCCGGTGAGAAGGCCGTCGATGTCGAGGATGTCGAGGTTCTGCATGACCGTGACGATACCCCGGAGATAGGGTGCGGTGGTGAGCACCCTGCGCGTGATCGTCGCCCCCGACTCGTTCAAAGGGTCACTGTCTGCGCGCAGTGCCGCGGACGCCATCGCAGAAGGCTGGCTGTCGGTGCGACCGGGCGACGAGGTTCTGCGGATTCCGCTTGCCGACGGTGGTGAGGGAACACTCGATGCCGTTGAGGCCGCCGTTGCCGGCGCACGCCGCCGCGATGCTGGCCCGGTGCTGGGCCCAGACGGCTCGTCCGTGCGCGGCGAATGGCTCGAGCTGCCCGATGGCTCCGCTGTCATCGAGCTCGCGATGATGGCCGGGCTGCCGCAGATGCGCGCACTGGATGCAACGGGGGCCACGACGTTCGGTGTGGGCGAAGTAATGAGGGCAGCGCTGAGCGCTGGGGCTACCCGACTGATCGTCGCACTCGGCGGATCAGCGACGACCGACGGCGGAGCTGGGGCCCTTGCCGCGCTCGGCCTGGCCGCGACCGGCGGCTCGCTCGAGGGTGGGGGCGGCGGTCTGGGTGCGATCATCGGGATGGACCGGACCGGGCTTCTCGCTCCGTCACCAGGCGGCATCCTGTTGCTCACGGATGTCGACGCGCCACTTCTCGGACCACTCGGGGCGGCCGCTGTGTTCGGCCCGCAGAAAGGTGCGACACCCGAACAGATCGAGCTGCTCGATGAAGCGCTCGCCCACTTCGCGGAGTTGCTCGGGGGCAATCCGCTCGAGCCGGGGGCGGGCGCGGCCGGTGGCACCGCCTACGGACTCGCGGCCGCGCTGGGGGCGGAGATCACCCCGGGCGCCGCGTACATCATGGCACTCACCGGCATCGACACGAAGGTGCGGAGGGCGGATGTCGTGCTCACCGGCGAGGGCCGTTTCGATGCGACCTCGTCCGGCGGCAAGCTCGTCGGCGAGCTCATCACTGCTGCAGCCGAAGGGTCGGCCGTGATCGGCGTCATAGCCGGAGTCGTGGCAGCCCGCCCGACCGCGCCCGGCAGAAGCGGCATCTGGTCTGCTGAGTTAGTTGACCTCGCCGGCTCGACTGAGGCTGCGATGGCCGATCCGATTCGCTGGCTGAGAGTAGCCGGTGCTCATGCAGCACGCGCCCTTGCCTAAGCGCCGTTCGTCGATCGTGAGGCCAGCCTCGAGTGGAGCACGACCGGCCCAGCACACTCGCGCGCCACTGCAGATTAGGCGCAAGCCATTACTGCACTTCGCGAAGCGGCCGGGGAGACCGCAGGCGAATGATGAGCAGGATCAGGAGGAACGCGACCACCAGCCCCTGGTCGATGAGGGCGATTGAGCCAGCGAGCGTCGCGGCCTGATGAGCGCCGCAGCTGGCCGGGGCTTCCTGGTCAGTACACAGGTAGCGTGCCGGGGTGGCCCCGTCAGACGGGAACCGCCCGGTGGTGAGCAGTTTGTTGTAGCCGAACATGAAGCCCTGGTTGAGGACGGGCCCGACATGGTCCGAGTTGGGCACGACGAGAGTGGACACATGCCAGCCCGCTTCGTCTGCCAGGCTCGCCACCTGGATTACGCCTGGTCCGTATTTCGTGTCGAGCGCCCCGCTCGCGAACGTGGCAACGGTGTCTGCGTAGTGCCCGTGCGCCTTGAGCGCTGTCGCCGTGAGCGATGCGTCGAATGCCGCCTGGCTGCCGCCGAAATAGTGCGCGATCGCGTAGGCGATGTGGGGGGTGCCCGGTTGATCAGGCCCTGAGATGCTGATCATGTTCGACCAGATCGACGGGAACGTCGCGGCGAGAAACTCAGCACAGTCACCGCCATGCGAATAGCCAGCGATAGTCCAATAGCTGCGTGAATCCGGCACCGGCAGGTTGGCGCGAATCCACCGAGGCACGTCGGTTGACAGGTAGGTGGTCACCTGGCCGGCCGTGGTGTTGCGACAGGGAGGGTTGAGACTGCGGCCTCCGAGCTGATCGACGACGAGCACGAAGGGAGCTTTCTGCAGCGCGCTCGGCCCGAGGGAATGGAGGGCGTTCAGGGTGGCGCCCAGGCTCGGGTTGCCGGGCTGGCCCATCATGGTTTCGACTATCGGGCGCCGTACATCCGGATGAATGATCCACCCGGGAGGCACCCACAGGCTTGCGTTCCGCGCTGAGAATCCAGACGACGTAGGCGGGATGTGCACAGCCATCGAATACCCGTTACGAAGGGTGTCCGCGGTGATGGGAACCTGCCGCCCTGCGATGGTAGTTCGACTCATCGTCGGCGCGATGGCCGCCACCACCACGCCAACGGACCCAGCGACGGTTAGGGCCACCAGAGCAAACGTGACGATTTTCACGCCGAGATTCGGAGCGGATGACCGCCGCCCGTCGAGCAGGGCACCCACAGCGAGCGGCACAGCAAACGCGACCATTCCGAGCGCGATCCAGCCTGGAAGCTGCACGAGGTCGGGGCGGGAGGCGGTCGAACTCCACACGAACAATGCCACCGCTGAGGCCACCTGCCAGACCACAACCGAGATGAGCGTGCGATTCGCCTTCCACACGAGCGCGCGGCGAACGAACACGACCGACCAGAGCCCGAGCAGCGCGCCGACCCCGAAGCACAACCCCTCCAGAAGCATCCCCTATTCGTATCATCGAGCGGCCGAATACCGCTGATATCGCGGGGTATGCCGTGGCAACCTAACCACAAAAGCAGCCCCGGAACCTCGAGGAACCTCGGGGCTGAAGCTGCTCAGGAAGCAGGATGCGGAGACGGTGGGATGTGAAGTCTCTGAATCGCTCCGGGTGTGATGAGGTTCTCGATTCCCTGAAAGAGGATGAGAATCATGCAAAAGCGGAGATATCCGGATGAGTATCTTCGCCCGAGCGAAGCAACGGCTCGCTGGCCCTGCGGCGACGAGGCTCCGTGCGAGATAGCCGCGAGTGCGGGATGACGGGTGCGAACACGAGCACCAGTCACCAGAGTCACGGTCCCACCTCGATCTCGATGAACCCACCAACAACCCTCGTGCGGAACGTTTCGAGAAAGAGCTCGGGCTGCATGAGACACTCGCCGGTGCCGAGGTCGTACACCTCTTTGTGAAGGGGCGACGCTATCGTGGGGCGTTCGCCTCGCGAGCCAACAATGCCCCTGGCCATGACCGGCGCATCGGTCGCAGGATCGGTGTGGCTGACCGCGTAGATCTCGCTGGGAGAAATGAGGAACAACGCGATCT
>JAYTRC010000070.1:0-33798 GCA_043746355.1 Lacisediminihabitans sp.
GAAGCTCACCCCGGTCGAGTTTGAGACAATCTACTCAGCCGCACACGCGGCCTAGAAAACCACCCACCCCCAGTGTCAACCAAAGTCTGGGCAGACCCAGCCGACACGTTCAGCGATATCCCGAGTTGCTCGCACGCGTTCTCGAAATGTTCCGAGATGTAGATCTTGCCCCGGTCGGTGGTGATCGTCTCGGGGAAGATGTAAGGCTGCCGGCGCCGGTACGCCTCAAGGTCCTCGTCATTCACCAGTGGTTTCGACTCGAAGGCACCCTGCACGAGCGCTCGAGTTTCGGCTCGATCGCCGGGACGCAGGTTGTGGGGCACGAGGGCACGAGCCAACGCGACGACCAGGTCGACGCTTTTCGTGGAGCCAGGTCGGAGGACACCGCTGACGATGGTCCGGGTCGCGACGTCGAGCATGATGGTCAAGTCGGGCCGGTCGACGAGGCCGCCGTCGAGTTGGATCAGGACGTCCAGCGAGGTCGAGTCGATCTGCACTTGCTCCCCGGGACGGGACACCCCCATGCTGGCGAATGCCCGCTCCGGTCGGTTCGCGAGCGACCGCCGCGTTTTCGCGGAGCCAGTCGTCATCCGGCCACGGTCAAGGTCCGCAATCAGGCGGAAGAAGGTGCTCTTGCTTGGGACGGGAACGGTCCCCGCACCAAAGCGCTGCTCGAGCAGCTGCACAGTCAGCTCACGTAGTCGCAACCGGGTCCCCGAGGAGGCTTTCGCCTGATCGGACATCACTTCCGCCAGGACCCCAACAACGCGGGGATCTACGCGACGGTGCGTGGCAGATTCTTGATCTTTTCTATGGTCGACCAGTCCGGCGACGCCGCGTTCACGGAATGTCTTGATTTTTCGCTCCAGCGTGCGGACAGAGACCACAGTCCCCGCTGCGGCAAGCTCCTTCTGTTTCGCAACTATCAGCTCGCGGGTTGAAGTCGAAAAATACGCTCGTTCCTCGATCGAGGCCAGAAGCTGCCGAAGGTGACTAGCGAAGTACTGCACCTCCTGTCGGGCGGCCTCGGAAAGGTACTGGACGGCCACGATATCTGCCGCTTCCGACCGGGGCCGTTTGGAGTCCATCGACCGCATTCCCGGCAATCGAACGAAGTCTTCCACCGCAATTTCCCTTGTGGGGCCACCGTCCAGGCCCCGAAGTGCGATGCGATCAGCGGATAGCGCACACACAATGTACGTTTCGCCGTCAAACTCGAGCTGATCACCTACCCGGATGGCCACCGGTCGACCTCCGCTCGAATGGTGAGCTGACTCTGAAGCGATAGTGGCCGCGCAAGGTCTGCACCGACGATGTTCTGCCAAATCAGCCAATAGACGCAACCCAGGCCGTGGGACAGATCGGCATGGGGCGATAGTCTCTCCGCAAGATCCCGGACACTGACGGATGCGGCACCGCTGGCCACGCGGTACAGCTCGGCGAAACTCGACGCCCAAGCATCGCCGCGATAGCGCGAAAGGAACTTCAGGTTGCGATCCAATTCGCGGTCGAGCTCCGAGACGACCGTGTACCGAAACCCGGCTTCCGCGCACAATCGTCGCGTGGCGTCGAAAACGGCGGCAGTTGCGTCGTCGATCAGGCTTTCCGGTCTGACGTCGATGATCTCCCCGTCTCCGTTGCGGTGCCGGACGAAGTAGTCGGGAGCGTGCGCGCCCGGTGTGGGACCTTTGGGCCAGTGAATCCACATCGGTTGGCTGGAGATGCCAACCAGAGAGGGGTCCCGGTCGAGTGTCATCAGAGCGGTCCGCTCAAACAGTGATTCGAAACCGATGTGCCGCCTCGTGGTCGATGACCAATAGTGGCCCGAGTAGTTTCGCTTGCCAGGCCAGGAGGCGAATGCCCTTACTGGCGCGCAGTCCTCGAAAGCGACAGTGATTGAGTCTGCGAACGGAGCCTGTCTTTTGACGCCGGCGAGTATAAAAGCCGCTTCCGGGGCGAGGGGGTTCAACTCTGCATGGGACTTCAACGCAACTGTATGAGTTGCCACGATCGGTCTCCCTAGTGACCGCCGCCGAGCCCGCCCATGGAACCCGCCCGCGACCGTATGCGGCAAAAGCTACGCTCGGTCCGATCGAAAATCCGTTAGAAACGCTGACGCCGCTCACGACAAGAAGAATGGCTTTTCGCCACCCGAATGGCTCCACCGACAAATAGGGTGACTTTTCGCCAACTCGGATGACAACGGACAAGGGCAGCGCTTACTGTTCTCACAGAAAAATAACAGTTTGATAACTAGCGCTTCGTTATCTCACCGTTATATAGTTCAAGAGCAGAAGTTGTTTGCTGTGGCAGCTTCTGTGGAATGTGATTGCAGGACACTCTTGGTGCAAGGGAGAGGGTCGGTTTCTAGCCTCTGAAACCGACCCTCAATCCTGTTTAACGGGTCTTTCCCGCGACCGGTCTAGGGCAAGACGGGTCAGACCGCGGTCAGGGCCGGGATTACCTCGTCGACGAGCCGCCTGGTCCAGCCGACCGGGTCAGCGCCCTTCGGCGACATCTTCACTTCTGCGATGCCGAGGGCCGCGTAGCCCTCCATCTCCGCCAGGAATCCATCAGCGAACGGGTCGCCGCCATAGACGATCGTGTTCTCGATCTCGCTATAGTCGCGGCCCTCTGCGTCGCAATGCCCGCGCAGCACGGCGAGCTTGTGCGCGACGACATCCTGCGATGGCGCAAACAGGTTCGTCTGGTCGCCGTACTTCGCCACCAGCTTCAGCGTCTTCTGCTCCCCGCTGCCGCCGATCATGATCTTCGGTCCACCGGCCTGAATCGGGCGGGGTGAGCAGATCGTCTCTGCGAGCTGAAAGTGCTTGCCCTCGTACGGGCCTTCATGCGCGCTCCACATCTGCTTGCAGATCTGCAGCGTCTCCTCCAGCCGCTCGAACCTCTCCTTCATCGATGGATACGGCACGCCCAGGGCGAGGTGCTCGCGCTCGTACCAGGCGGCCCCGATGCCGAGAACGGCGCGACCGGACGACAGCACGTCCAGGGTCGTGACGGTCTGGGCGAGGAGGCCCGGGTGGCGGTAGGTGACGCCGGTGACGAGGAGCCCGAGCCGCATCCTCTCGGTCAGCCCGGCGACGAATCCCAGAGACGTGTAGCCCTCGAGCATCGGATCGTGGGCATCGCCGAACTGTTCCATCTGAAACCAGTGGTCCATGAAGGTAAACGAGTTGACACCTCCCGCATCCGCGATCGCGGCAGTGTCACGGATGATTCCGGCCAGCGTTTGCGGCTCGCCAGGGAGGGTGAAGTTCATGAAGTGGATTCCGAGTTTCATGGCTCAACCAAATCACAATTTACTGAGCCCACTCACGGCGCAGTACCGGCAGCACTTCCGACCCGAGAATATCGATCTGCTCGAGCACGATATCGATCGGGATGCCACCGTTGTCGACAAGCAACAACTGGCGCTGGTAATTGCCGTAGTACTGCTTCATCGAAAGGTAACGGTCGATAACCTGCTGAGGGCTCCCGACGACGAGCGAGGTCTTCGCCATGACCTCCTCGAGCGGCCCCTGGCCCTGGTAGATCATGGTGTTGTCGAAATACGGGCGGTACTCGTTGACGGCCGCCTGCGAACTGGTGCGCACGAAAGCCTGCCCACCCGCGCCGACTATCGCGGTCTCGGCTGGCCCGTGGCCGTAGTGCTCCCAGCGCTCACGGTAGAAACGCACGAGGCGTTCGAAATGCACCATCGGCATGAAGAGGTTGTTGGCGAAGAATCCGTCGCCGTAATAGGCAGCCTGCTCGGCGATCTCGGGGCTGCGGATGCTGCCATGCCAGACAAATGGCGGGGTGTCATCCAGCGGCCTCGGCACCGAGGTGAAGGCCTTCAGTGGCGTGCGAAAGCGGCCCTCCCAGTCAACGTTCTCTTCGCGCCAGAGCCTGTGCAGCAGCTCATAGTTCTCTACCGAGAGCGCGATTCCGTCGCGCAGGTCTTTGCCGAACCATGGATAGACCTCCGCAGTGTTTCCGCGGCCGAGCATGAGATCCATCCGCCCGTCAGAAAGGTGCTGCAACACCGCATAATCCTCGGCGATCTTGACCGGATCGTTGGTGGTGATCAGGGTCGTCGACGTGCTCAGCGTGATGGTCGACGTGAGAGCTGCGATATAGCCGAGGATCGTGGTCGGTGAGCTCGGTACGAAAGGCGGGTTGTGATGCTCGCCGAGAGCGAAGACATCGAACCCCGCCTCCTCTGCCCGCGTCGCAATGCGGGTGATGTCTCTCAGCCGGTCATGCTCGCTGCGCCGCACGCCGGTGTGCGGGTCGGTGTTGAGATCCCCGACACTGAAGATTCCGATTTCGAGTGGCATGAGCTTTCCGTAGAGTTAGGCCAGGCTGAGAGGAGCCATGGTGAACGACAGGACCAATCTGGCTGAAAGACACCGAGCGGTCACGGCTTGGGAAGCGTTGTTCCGCGCACAGGTGTCCGTCATGCGCTACCTCAATTCGGAGTTTCCCACCGGAGAGCTGTCACTCAATGAGTATGACGTGCTGTTCAACCTTTCCCGGCAACCGGATCGACGAATACGTATCAAGGGACTCACCGAACAGCTGCTGGTAACCCAGCCGAGCATCAGCCGCATGGTAGACAGGCTTGCTGCTCGCGGCCTGGTCGAGAAGACGGACGACCCGTCGGACGCCAGGGGAGTCGTCGTGCACCTCACCGATCTCGGGTTCAACTCGTTCCGTCGAGTCGCCCAGGGCCACATGCGCTCAATCTACAACCGGGTCGGAACGAACCTCACCGATGACGAGTTAGTGACCCTCACCGTGCTCTGCGACAAGCTGCGGCTCGGCACCCTCGCTCGCGAGTAGTCGAGCGCGTACAGTCCGTAGGATGAGCACCTCCCCGAGCGTCGTGTGGCTGCGCGATGACCTACGACTTGCCGATAATCCGGCGCTCACGGCTGCTGCCGAACGCGGTGGCCCGGTGGCGGTGCTCTACCTGCTCGACGAGGTCTCGACCGGCATCCGCCCTCTCGGTGCAGCGACAAAATGGTGGCTCGAGCAGAGTCTCGCCGCGCTCGACAAAGACCTCGGCGGCGCCCTCATCCTGCGTCGCGGCGCCGCGGCTGCAGAGCTGCCGAAGCTCATCGAGGAGCTCGGCGCTGGTGCGGTCTTCTGGAACCGCCGATATGGAGGACCTCAGCGCGAGGTGGATGCCGCCCTCAAGTCGGGCCTGCGGGAGCTTGGCCTCGAGGTGCAGAGCTTCCAGGCCAACCTCATGCACGAACCGTGGACGGTGACGACGGGCTCTGGCACCCCGTTCAAGGTGTTCACCCCGTTCTGGCGAGCATGCCTCGAGCAGGGGGAGCCGCGGCATCCACTCGCCGTACCGAATTTCGAGACCGTCACGGCCGCGAGTGACGACCTGGAGTTGGGCCAGTTCTGGGCAGACGGCTTCGGCGAAGAATGGATGCCCGGCGAGCACGGTGCCCGGGAACAGCTCGACGAGTTCATCGAAGACGGCCTCGAGGACTACGAGAAGGGCCGGGACGAACCCGCGAAGGCCGCGACCTCCCGTCTGTCGCCACACCTGCGGTTCGGGGAGATCAGTCCGTTCCAGATCTGGGAGCGAATCTCGCGCAATGACCTCAGCCCGGCAGCACGACGGAACGCACCGAAGTTCTTGCGTGAGGTGGGCTGGCGGGAGTTCAACTGGAACATCCTGTTCCACTCCCCCGCGTTGCCGACGCACAACTTCCGGCCGGAGTTCGACGCGTTCCCGTGGTCGAACCCCTCGGCAGCGACGCTGAGGGCGTGGCAGACAGGGCGTACCGGAATCCCACTGGTCGACGCCGGTATGCGCGAACTCTGGAAGACGGGCTACATGCACAACCGGGTGCGGATGGTCGTCGCATCACTGCTGATCAAAAACCTGCTGGTCGACTGGCGTATCGGTGAGGCCTGGTTCTGGGACACCCTGGTCGACGCTGACGAGGCCAACAACCCCGCGAACTGGCAGTGGGTCGCCGGGTCGGGTGCTGACGCCGCCCCGTACTTTCGGGTGTTCAACCCGGTGCTGCAAGCCGACAAGTTCGACGGGAAGCGCGAGTATCAGTTGCGGTGGATAGCAGAGCTCGACTCTGCGGAATATCCGGAGCCGATCGTCGACCTGCGGCAGTCCAGGGCCGAAGCGCTCGAGGCGTTCGAGCAGCTCAGGCGGGTCTAACGCGCCGACGCAGTCGACGTTGTTCGAACAACGTCAGGGTTGCGGGCGAGCCCCGATAGTCGTGACCGCCCACGAGCCTGCGACAGCCCCGGCACGAGCTGCAGCGACGGCATCGCCTGACCGCACCCACTCGGCGAGGAAGCCTGCCGCGAAGGCATCTCCGGCGCCCGTCGGGTCGACGATCGTGGCGGGCACTGAGGCGATGCGTTCCACGCCGATGCCGCGCTGGGCGACGATCACTCCTTCGGCATCGAGGGTGAGAGCGACGGTCTCGAAGCGCTGCGCGAGACTCAGCGCGATCGCAAGAGGATCATCGAGCCCGGTGAGCAGCCTGCCCTCATCGAGGTTGGGGAACAGAAACGCCGCGCCGTCGATCGCATCCAGAAACCGCTCAGGGCCGAAGTCTGTGATGAAGCCAGACGAGCCGGGGTCGACCGACACGAGAACGCCGCGACCGCGGGCGCGCTCGAACAGGCGCGCGATGGCAGCGGCCCGGTAGGGGGAGCCGAAGAGACTGTAGCCGGTGAAATGGATGAGGGCGGCGGCATCCAGCAACCCATCGGTCACCTCGTCTGCCGTTAGGGCTGCATTGGCGCCGATCTCGGTGAGCATCGTGCGCGTCTCGCCCTCGACAATGACCACGATCGTGCCCGTGGGAAGAGTCGGATGCTCGATCAGGTGTGCGGTGACGCCGGGAAGCTGGGCGGCATGCCTGGTGCTGTCGCCCGCCCCGACCATGCCCACGAAGTCGACGGAAGCTCCGAGCGACGCCAGCCAGGTCGCGGCATTCGCAGCCGACCCGCCAGCCCGCGTTCGGATCGACGAGATCGTGTCTGTGTCTGGCCGGATCGGATGCGATGGCACCACGACGACGTCATCGAAGACGTCGCCGAACACGACGATGCGCCGGTCAGTGCTGTGCTGACTAGGCCGCAAGCGCTGCCCACTCCGTCGCGATCAGCGCGGCGACCCGAACGTTGTTGCGCGCGAGATCGAGATTGACCTCGAGGCTGCGGCCGCCAGACAGTTCGACGATCTTCAGCAGCAGGAACGGCGTGACCGCCTTGCCTGTGACGCCGGCCGCCGCCGCGAGCTCGAGGGCCTCAGTGAGAACGCGGTCATGTTCGGCCGGGTCCCACTGCTGGTCGAGCGGCACGGGGTTTGCGACCACGATGCCCTGGCCGTGGCCGAGGTCATCCTGGCTGCGCATGATCTTCGCGATCTGCGCCGCGGAGTCGACCGACCAGTCGAGCCTGAACGCAGACTGGGTCAGCCAGAAGCTGGGGAAGGTCGTCGTGCGATAGCCGACCACCGGCACGCTCAGAGTCTCGAGTCGTTCGAGGGTCGCCGCGATGTCGAGCACCGACTTCACGCCGGCGCTCACCACGGTGATCGGGGTGACCGCGAGGGTCGACAGGTCAGCCGACTCGTCGAAGGTCGTCGATGCTCCGCGATGCACGCCGCCGAGACCGCCCGTTGCGAACACCCGCACGCCGGCCTTTGCCGCGAGATGGGCGGTGGCGGCGACCGTGGTGGCTCCGGATGCCCCTGCCGCGGCGAGGATCGGAAGGTCGCGAACGCTGGCCTTCGCCAGGTCTTCTTCAGCGATGCGGCGCACGCCTTCGGCATCGAGCCCGATGCGTGGCACCCCGTCGAGCACGGCAACGGTGGCGGGGGTGACCCCGGCATCCAGCAGGATCTGCTCGAACTCGATCGCGGCGTCGTGGTTGCGCGGGCGCGGCAGCCCGTGCGAGATGATCGTGGATTCGAGTGCGACGACGGGGCGATTGGCGGCAAGAGCGGCGGCAACAGCCTCCGACACGATGATGGGCGTAGTCATTTGCCCAATCTTAACGTCGGCCGTCACCGCTGATCTGCGCTACTTGCTCTTACGGGCCTCGATAGCGTCGATCAGTTGCGGCACCACGGTAAAGACGTCGCCGACGATTCCGAAGTCGGCGATCTCGAACAGCGGAGCGTCAGCATCCTTATTGATGACGACGATGGTCTTGGCGGTCTGCATGCCTGCCCGATGCTGGATAGCGCCCGAGATTCCCAGCGCGACATAGAGCTGCGGAGAAACGGTGGTGCCGGTCTGGCCGACCTGCATCGCCTGCGGAACGTAGCCGGCGTCGACCGCTGCACGCGAAGCACCCACCGCAGCGCCCAGGGAGTCTGCGAGTTGCTCGACGAGCACGAACTTCTCAGCTGACCCGAGGCCACGCCCACCTGAGACCACGCGGGTGGCTCCGCGGAGACCTGGGCGACCGGATGCCACGGCAGCATCGACCGAGTCGATCACGGCGCTGGCAGCGGAGGCTTCGACGGCAACCGTTGTGACAGCTGCGGTCGTCGCAGCCGCGCGCTCCTCCACCGAGCCCTGGCGCATCACCACGATTGCAAGCGGGCCTCCGACCGTCGACTCGACTGTGTATGCACCGCCGAAGATCGAGTGGGTGGCGACCACTTTGCCGCCATCTGACTTCAGGTCGACCGCATCCATCACGATTGCCGCGCCGGTGCGGGCCGCAACTCGCCCGGCGACATCCCGGCTGTCGATCGAGTTGCCAACGACTATCGCGCTCGGCTCCAGAGCCGCAATCGCCGAGGCAAGAGCCTCGACCTGCGGTGAGACGAGGGATGTGCCGACGGCGTCGGATTCACCGACGTAGACCTGGGCTGCGCCGAAGGATCCGAGAGTCTCGGCGACGGCAGCACCAGCTCCCGGTTTGGTGGCAATCACGGCGACGGGGGTGCCGAGCCGAGCGGCGGCGGCAATGAGCTCTGGCGCGGTCGGCCGCACTTCACCCGCGCTCGACAGCTCGATGAGAACGAGAACGTTGGTCATGTAGATCCCTTCTAGATCAGAC
Organism: Lacisediminihabitans sp.; assembly: GCA_043746355.1. Taxonomy (GTDB): domain Bacteria; phylum Actinomycetota; class Actinomycetes; order Actinomycetales; family Microbacteriaceae; genus Lacisediminihabitans. Next base: position 9,073 of record JAYTRC010000070.1, read on the forward strand.
GCTGGGATGCGAGGAATTCGGCGAGTTCGACGGCGGCATTGCCTTCGTCGACGACTTTTACGCCCGAGGTGCGCCCGGGGCGGACGGCGGTCGAGAGCACCACGGATCTGGAGATGCCGGGGAACGAAGCGTCCACACCCAGGTCAGCCAGGGTGAGCACCTCGAGCGGCTTCTTCTTCGCCGTCATGATGCCCTTGAAGTTCGGAAACCTGGCCTCAGGGGTGCGGTCGGTCACCGACAGCACGGCAGGCAAGGTGACGTGCACAGTGGAAGTGCCATCCTCACCGGCGCGTACTCCGCTCGCACCTGACGCGGTCAGCTCGACCGAGTTGAGGTAGCTGAGGTGAGGGAGTCCGAGGTGCTCGGCGATCATGGCGGGAACAACGCCACCGCGGCCATCTGTCGACTCGTTGCCAGCGATGACCAGGTCGAAGCCGATTCGCGTGAGCGCTGTCGCCAGCACGGATGCCGTGATGCCGTAGTCGGTTCCGGCGAGTGAGTCATCGAGAATGTGCACGGCAGAGTCTGCGCCGGCGGCGAGCGCTTTGCGCAGGGCGACGGTGGTCGAGGCTGGTCCCATCGAGAGCGCGACGACCTCGGTCGACTTGTCGCCGTCCTTGTAGGTGAGCGCAACCTCGAGAGCGCGCTCGGTCACATCGTCGATGATCTTCTCGCTCGCGTCCCGCTCGAGCAGGCCGGTCGAGATGTTGAGCTTTCGGTCGTCCCAGGTGTCTGGCACCTGTTTCACCAGCACGACGATCTTCATTGTTTTCGCTCCTTTGCTACCGATGCTACTGACGACTTTGCCGGGGCTGCACCGAATGCCGCCTCCAGAAACCATTTCGACGATACCGTGTGTTCACGGACGAGACTGAGAGGACCCTCGACGGTGGCACCAGCAACGCCCTTACCCATCGACCCGATCGCGGAAGCGAAGCGACAGTGGATGGCGCACGGCTGGCAGAACGCGGCCGACGGCATGGCGGCGGTGACCTCGATCATGCGGGCGCAGCAGCTCATGCTCGCCAGGGTCGAGGGGGCGCTCAAGCCGTTCGACCTGTCGTTCGCCAGGTTCGAGTTGCTCGCCCTGCTGAGCTTCACCCGCGGCAGCGTGTTGCCCATGGCGAGCGCGAGCGCCCGGCTGCAGGTGCACCCGACCAGCGTCACCAACACTGTCAACCGACTCGAACGAGACGGGCTGGTGCGCAGGGATCCGCATCCGACCGATGGCAGGGCGACGCTGGTGGCGCTGACGGATGCTGGCCGCGAGCTGGTCGCGAAGGCATCATCCCGGCTCAACGAAACGGTGTTCGAGCAACCGGGCCTCTCGCCTGACGACGTAAACGGACTCGTGCGCATCCTGGCACGTTTCCGCAGGGAAGCCGGAGACTTCAGCGACCCGCAGCCGGTACCCGACCCGCTGTAACACTCAGCGGTTGGTGAATTTCGCATCGCGCTTCTCCGCGAAGGCCGCCATGCCCTCTTTCTGGTCGTCGAGCGTAAATAGAGCTAAGAACGCCTGGCGTTCGAATCTGAGGCCTTCCGCCAGCGACGACTCGAACGCCGCATTCACGGCCTCCTTCGCAGCGTAAGTTACAGGAAGCGATTTAGCGGCGATTGTCTCGGCCGTCGAGATTGCGTCGGCGAGCAGGTCTGCGGCTGGCACCACCCGCGCGACGAGCCCTGCACTCTCGGCCTCGACTGCACCCATTGTGCGGCCAGTGAGAATCAGCTCCATAGCCTTCGACTTGCCGATGGCCCTGGTGAGCCGCTGGGTGCCACCCATGCCGGGGATGACGCCAAGGTTGATCTCCGGCTGGCCGAACTTCGCAGTGTCTGCGGCAATGACGAAGTCGCACATCATGGCGAGCTCACAGCCGCCGCCGAGGGCGTAGCCGGCCACCGCTGCGATGATCGGCGTCCGCGCTGAAGTGAATGCCTTCCACCCGGCGAAGAGAGTGCCAAGGTAGGCATCCTGGTAGCTGAGGTTCGACATCTGTTTGATGTCTGCTCCCGCAGCGAACGCCCTTTCGGATCCGGTGACCACGATGGCGCCGACCCCCGGGTCGAGGTCGAACGTCTTCACGGCGTCGACCACATCGAGCATGAGTTGGTCGTTGAGAGCGTTCAGCGCCGTTGGTCGGTTGAGGGTGACGATGCCGACCCTGCCGCGCTGCTCGACCTGGATGGTCTCGTAGTGCGTCATGCTGCATCCTTCGTGTCGCTCCGCTGGCGGATGTCGTTGATGATTCCCGAGAAGTCGGCGCCTGCGCCTGCGCCCTCTGCGAATCGCGCATAGATCGCATTCGCGAGCATTCCTATTTCAGAATGTACTCCGGTCGACTCGAACGCCTGTGCCGCGAGCCCCAGATCTTTGGCCATGAGCGCTCCGGCGAAGCCCGGCTGGTAATCCCGGTTTGCTGGGCTCGAAGGCACCGGGCCTGGCACCGGGCAGTTGGTCGTGAGCGCCCAGCACTGCCCTGAGGCGTTCGCCGCCACGTCGTACAGCGCCTGGTGTTCGAGGCCGAGCTTCTCGCCAAGTACGAACGCCTCGCTCACGGCGATCATCGACGCGCCGAGAATCATGTTGTTGCAGATCTTCGCGGCCTGGCCTAGACCCGGGCCGCCGCAGTGCACGATCCGCTTTCCCATCGCCTCGAAGACCGGGAGAGTCACTGCGAAGTCGTCGGCCGAGCCGCCGACCATGAACGCGAGCGTTCCGGCCTCAGCTCCGACGACCCCACCCGACACGGGAGCATCGAGGTTGCGGTGGCCGGCCGCGACGGCAAGGCCGTGTGCGGCTCGCGCGTCATCTACTGCGATCGTCGAGGAGTCGATGAAGATCGTGCCGGGTCTGGCCGCTGCAAGCAGGCCGTCCGGTCCGTCGTACGCTCCGATGACGTGACGCCCTGCCGGAAGCATCGTGATCACGATGTCGGCTGTCGCCACCGCCTCGGCGGCAGTCGCAGACACTGTCACGCCGAGAGCCTGCGCGGCATCGCGGGCAGCGGGCATGAGGTCGAATCCGGTGACCGCATAGCCCGCCCTGGTGAGGTTGATAGACATGGGGCCGCCCATGTGGCCGAGGCCGATGAATGCGATAGAGGTGGTCATCGTTGTCCTTCTCTGGTGGTGAACTCGAGTTCGTGCTGGATTGGCTCGAAGTATGCAGCGACGGCTTCGGGCCGCACGCCGGCGAGAGTTGCCGGCAACCACTTCGGCTGCCGGTCCTTGTCGATCACCTGCGCACGCACTCCCTCGGCGAAGTCGTGCGAGTGCACCGCTCGGGTTGCCATCCGAAATTCCTGGCTGAGGGCATCCTCGAGGGAGGGAAACCGCCTCGCGCGGCGCATCGCCTCCAGCGTGACCGACAGGGCGGTCGGCGACTTTGCGCGGATAAGATCGGCAGCTGCGTCATCGCCGAGCCACTCGACGATCTCGGCCACTGTGTCTGCGCTGTACGCCTCGTCGATTCGCTCCTTGCGGGCGAGCAGCTCGGATGCTGGCGGCTCCTGCGCGACCGCGGCGATGGCCGTCGACGCGTCAGTCGTCTCCAGTGATTCCAGCAGGACGGGGAGGTCTGAACTCTCGACGAACGAGTCGGCGAGACCGACCGCAATGGCGTCTCCCGCTCCGACCGAGCCGGCCGTCAGGGCCAGGTGGGTGCCGAGCTCCCCCGGGGCGTGAGAGAGCAGCCAGGTGCCTCCGACATCCGGGAAGAAGCCGATGCCCGTCTCTGGCATGCCGATCTTCGACCGCTCGGTGACCACCCGGTGGGAGCCGTGCGCAGACAGGCCTATTCCACCGCCGAGCACGATGCCGTCCATGATCGCCACATACGGCTTCGGATAGTTCGCAATGCAGGAATTCAGCCGGTACTCGTCGGCCCAAAACTGCGACGACGTGTCGCTGGCTCCGCTCTTCGCATCGTTGTAAAGGGTGACGATGTCACCGCCTGCACAGAGGCCGCGCTCGCCCGACCCCGTCAGCAGTACGGTCTCGACAGCATCATCCGTCGCCCACTCGTCGAGCTTCGTCTGGATCGCAACGACCATGCCCCAGGTGAGCGCATTGATCGCCCGCGGTCGGTTCAGGATGATCTGGCCGAGACGCCCGCGCCGTTCGAACAGTACTTCGGCCTCTTCGGTTTCGCTCACGAAGCATCCTCCAGAAGGGCTCGGCCGACAATGAGACGCATGATCTCGTTCGTACCCTCAAGTATCTGGTGCACGCGCAGGTCGCGCACGATCTTCTCGATTCCGTAGTCGGCCAGGTAGCCGTACCCGCCGTGAAGCTGGAGCGCCGAGTTCGCCACCCGGAATGCAGCATCGGTCGCGAACCGCTTGGCCATCGCGCACAGCGACGCGGTGTCTGGCTCACCATTGTCAAGCGCCCAGGCTGCTCGCTTGAGCAGCAGTCGTGCAGCCTGGAGGTCGGTTTCCATGTCTGCGAGCTCGAAGACGAGCGACTGTTGATCTGCAAGCGGGCCACCGAACGCGTGCCGCTCCTTCACGTAGCTGACCGCCTGGTCGAGCGCCCACTGCGCGCCACCGAGGGAACACGCAGCTATGTTGATGCGACCGCCGTTGAGGCCCTTCATGGCGAAGGTGAACCCCTCCCCCTCGTCGCCGAGCAGGTTGGCTGCGGGCACCCGCACCTCGTCGAAGACGACCTGGCGGGTCGGCTGCGCGTTCCAGCCCATCTTGCGCTCGTTGGCTCCGAACGAGAGCCCGACGGAGTTCGCAGGCACGATGAATGCGCTGATGCCCTTCGGCCCTTCTCCACCGGTGCGAGCCATGACCACATAGACGCTCGACGCGCCAGCACCCGAAATGAACTGCTTCACGCCATTCAGCACGAAATGGTCACCGTCCCGGCGGGCGGAGGTCGTGAGGGCGGCAGCATCGGATCCGGCACCAGGCTCAGTGAGGCAGTAACTTGCCAGCTGCTGCATGGTTGCGAGCGCGGGGATCCACTCGCTCCGCTGCTCGTCAGTACCGAACGAGTCGATCATCCAGACCACCATGTTGTGGATCGAGATGTAGGCGGCGATCGTCGTATCTCCCTTGGCGAGCTCTTCGAAGATCAGTACGGCGTCAGTGCGGCTGAGGCCGGCGCCGCCGACGTCTTCGTGCGCGTAAATGCCACCGAGCCCGAGCTCCCCGGCCAATTTGAGGGTCTCGACCGGGAAGAACTTCTGCTGGTCCCATTCGATTGCGTTCGGGGCCAGCTCAGCGCGAGCGAAGTCGCGCACGGCCTCGACGAGGGCGGCCTGGTCGTCGGTGAGGGCGTACGGCGACACCACCGAGGGGATGAGGATGTCGGTCATGACATCGTCGGAATCACGAAGCTCGCACCCTCTTTGATGCCTGAGGGCCATCTGGAGGTGACCGTTTTCGTCTTTGTGTAAAATCGAAAAGCGTCTGGCCCGTGCTGGTTGAGGTCGCCGAATCCCGACCGCTTCCAGCCGCCGAAGGTGTGGTAGGCGATGGGCACTGGGATCGGCACATTCACGCCCACCATTCCGACGTTGACCCGCGCGGTGAAGTCGCGCGCGGTGTCGCCATCGCGGGTGAAGATCGAGACGCCGTTGCCGAACTCGTGGTCAGACGCCAGCGCGAGGGCGTCTTCGTAGGTGTCTGCCCGCGTGATGATGAGCACCGGCCCGAACACCTCCTCGAGGTAGATCGTCATGTCTTGCGTGACATCGTCGAACAGTGTCGGACCGAGGTAGAAGCCATTCTCATAACCCTCGAGAGTGAAGCCGCGGCCGTCGGCCAGGAGCGTTGCGCCCTGGTCGATCGCACCCTGGATGTAGCTCTCGACTCGCTCCACTGCAGCCCGGGTGACGAGCGGCCCAAAGTCAGCGCTCTCGTCGAGGGAGTTGCCGATGGTGAGTGTCTTCACCCGCTCCGCGAGCTTCGCGGCGAGAGCATCGCCGGTCTCTTTACCAACCGGGACCGCCACCGAAATAGCCATGCAGCGTTCGCCGGCTGACCCATAGCCGGCGCCGATGAGGGCGTCTGCGACCTGGTCGAGGTCGGCGTCCGGCATGACGATCATGTGGTTCTTGGCTCCGCCGAAACACTGTGCGCGCTTTCCGTTGGCTGCGGCAGTCGCGTAAATGTACTGCGCTATCGGGGTCGACCCGACGAAGCCGATGGCCTTCACCGTGTCATTGTCGAGCAGGGCATCCACCGCCTCCTTATCGCCGTTGACCACATTGAGAACACCGGCGGGGAGTCCGGCCTCGAGGAAGAGTTCTGCGATGCGCAGCGGCACGGACGGATCGCGCTCGCTCGGCTTGAGGACGAACGAGTTGCCGGCAGCGAGCGCGGGGCCCATCTTCCACAGCGGGATCATCGCGGGAAAGTTGAACGGGGTGATACCGGCCACCACTCCGAGCGGCTGGCGCATCGAGTAGACGTCGATGCCGGTGCCTGCCCCCGTTGAGTACTCGCCCTTGAGGAGGTGCGGGCCGCCTGCAGCGAACTCGATGACCTCGACTCCACGCTGGATATCGCCCTTTGCGTCTGCGATGGTCTTGCCGTGCTCTGACGCGAGCAGGCGCGCGAGCGACTCCATATCTTTCGCGACCAGCTCCAAGAACTTGATGAGCACCCGGGCACGGGCCTGCGGGTTCCAGGCTCCCCATACCAGCTGGGCTTCTTCGGCGTTGGCGATCGCAGCGTCGACCTCTGCGGTCGACGCGAGCGGAACTCGAGCCTGCACGTTGCCCGTACTCGGCTCGAAGACGTCAGCGAACCGGCCGGAGGTGCCGGCAACGTGCTTGCCTCCGATGAAGTGGGTGAGTTCGCGAACCATGGGGGCCTTTCTCGTGCGGGCGCCTCCTGTGGTGCTCGCGGGTCATACCAACATACTTGGAACATCGACTATTTACTATGACGTACATGTAACTCACTGGAAGCGCATGCATTACATAGCTGGTCGCCATGCTGCATTTCCGCGAGTTGCCCACTACCATCAGCGGTCCGGCGCCTGGACCGCTACCGGGAAGTAGAACTCACCACGCCCACACTGTGATGCCCAACCACTCCCCGAGGTCGGTTATCTCGGCGCGCACCATCTCGCCTTCTTCCGCCTCGAAGGGCAGGAACTCGGACTCAACCGCTTTGGAGTGGGATCGGGTCATAGGCGAGACCCATTCGTGACCACTGGATGCTGTGCTCAGTCGGTGCGATGGTGGCCGTCGGATCGATCTTGATCTCGCCGAACTCGTCAGCGACCTCAACGACATCGCGACCTCCACGACATCGCCAGGTCGCCCGGCATCGAGCAGTTGCGCGCGCATTGCGGTGCGCCTGGCCTGGTCGCGAGTGAGCTGGTGCACCTCAAACCGAGGCGACAACCGGCAACCGTCGCTTCGCGCCATTAAGCCTTGGTGGCCAGAGGAACCGCGGGCATAGCCGCAGCTCTCGCGCGACGCTGGCGCGAGCGGATGGCGACGAATGCGGTGATCGCCGCGGCGATGTAGACGATGTAGACGACGGCCTGGAGCACCGTAGGACTGTCGGAGTAGCCGAAGAAGCTGTGCAGCACGTCTCCGAGCGGGGCGTCCTGGCTGAGGATCGCGCCGGTATTCCAGAGATGCGTTGTGCCGAAGCTGATCCAGTGGAGTTCCTGCATGTTCTGCACGGCATCCACCAGAAGGCCGGCCGCGAAGAGCATGAGCACGACGCCCACGACCGAGAAGAACTTGCCCAGGTTGAGTCGGTGGCCGAGTTTGTAGATCACGAATGCGATCACTAGCGCGATCGCGAGGCCGATCGCTGCGCCGCCGATGGCGTCGGCCTGGGTTGTCGAGAACGCGATTGCGAGAGTGAAGACGACGGTCTCGAGACCTTCGCGACCAACAGCCTGGAAAGCGATGATCGCAACGCCGAACCTGGCGCCCTTCGACATCGCCTTTTCGGTGCGGGTCTGCAGGTCTTTCGACATGCTCATCGCGTTGCGCTGCATCCAGAAGGTCATGTAGGTGAGCACGACCGCAGCCAGAAGGTAGGTGATCGTCTCGAACACTGTCTGGAAAACCGTGCCGTCGTATTCGCGAACCGTGATGTAGATCGCGACGCCTGCGCCGACAGCGAGCAGCAGCGCCGCGCCGACGCCTATGTACACATCGCGGAAGTATTTGCGATGCCCTGAGCGGTTGAGGTAAGCGAGCAGGATCGCGACGATCATGCTTGCTTCGATTCCCTCGCGGAGGAAGATCACCAGGGTTGCGAGCACTGCCTAGCCTTTCGTCTACGTTAGGTAAGGATAACCTAACATAGCGACGCTGTGGGCCGCTTCCATTATCTCGGCGGCAGGCGATGGCCTAGATTGGCCACACGAGTCACCGATGCAAGGGAGCCACGATGACGGGTTGGCGGATCCGCGATTTCCACTCGGACGACCTCGACGGAATCCTGCATCTGTGGGAGGAGATCACCGCCTCGAAAACCGAGCCGGTCTACGGGCTGTCTGAGGTGCTCGCCTCCTGTCAGAAAGACCATGCGGTCGTCGCCGTCCACGGGGAAGAGATCGTTGGAGCCGCGGTCGGCCGGGCGGCGCACGCCCAGGGGTGGATCGTCTTTCTCGCCACGGCCCAGGCCTTGCAAGGCCAGGGTATCGGCACTGCGATGCTCGCCGCACTTGAAAAGCGGATGGCGCCGCACGGTCTGGCGAAATTGTCTGCCCTCATGCCGGAGTCGGAGAGCCGCTTCGATGCTTTCCTCAATCGCGGGTTCGAACTCAAGCACAACCTGCGCTACTTCGAACGCCACATCCCGGTGCAGCGCGAGGAGCTGCGCGCGCTCAGTGAGCTCGGCGGCCGCATCCTTCCTCGCGACCTCTGGGCGGCTGTTGGAGGCATGCAGAAAGAGAAGGAACTGCTCGAGCGGCGCCTGGTGATGCCCCTCGCAAAGCCAGAACTCGCGGAGCAGTTCGGCGTCGTTCCCCCGAAGGCCGTCGTGCTGTTCGGCCCGCCGGGAACAGGGAAGACCACCTTCGCCAAAGCCATCGCGTCCCGTCTCGAGTGGCCTTTTGTCGAGGTCTTCCCCTCGCGACTCGCTGCCGATCCCAAGGGGCTTGCCGGAGCCCTCCGCGAGACTTTCCTCAAGATCTCAGAGCTCGAGCACGCCGTCGTCTTCATCGACGAGGTCGAAGAGATCGCCGCCCAGCGCGGGGGTGAACCGCCGTCCGCGCTGCAGGGCGTAACCAACGAGCTGCTCAAGATCATCCCGGCGTTCCGCGAACAGCCCGGCCGGCTCCTCGTCTGTGCAACGAACTTCATTCGCGCGCTCGATTCGGCGTTCCTGCGCCACGGCCGCTTCGACTACGTCGTGCCGATCGGCCTCCCGGATGTGGCCGCGCGCCAGGCTATCTGGGAACGCTACATTCCCCGCTCCGTCGAGGGAACCGTGGATGTCGAGGCCCTGGTCACCGCGAGCGATGGCTTCTCACCGGCTGACGTCGAGTACGCCGCACGCCGCGCATCACAGGAGGCGCTGGAGCGAGCGCTCTTCGCGGACCCCTCCGGCGACGCCCCGAACGGGCCCGCCACCGCTGACTACCTCTCGGCAATCAGCGCGACGCGCACCACCGTCTCCGCCCAGGTCGCTGCGGAATTTCTTGAAGACATCGACACGCTTGCGAGGCTGTAGACCATGATCACCATGAGACTCGAACTGATTCCCATCCCCAGCGCCGATGTCGAGCGCAGCAAGGTATTCTACGTCGACACGGTGGGCTTCCGGCTCGATCACGATGTCGCGCCGGGGAACGGCATGCGCGTCATCCAGCTCACTCCGCCCGGCTCGGCGTGCTCGATTGTCATCGGTGAAGGCATGGGCACGAACAGTCCGGACACAGGCACGGTGAACGGCCTGCACCTGGTGGTTGACGATATCGCCGCCGCACGCGACGAACTAGTGTCGCGAGGTGCCATTGTGAGCGATGTCGAAGACATGGGCGGTGTGAAGTACGCGTACTTCAGTGACCCCGACGGCAACTCCTGGGCGCTCCAAGAGATCGGGAGCGCTCGACTAGCTTGACACCACATTAACTTGACGTGACACCATAGTGGTGTCACTATGGTGACATGGAACTTGCACCGTACGTCACCGACCTCCAGCGGCACCTGGCGGATGCAGCGGCGAACGGCACGGACGAAACCCGTGCTGTCGCCGAGCGCCTCGCTGCCGGCCTGGACGCCGCGAGCCGTCTCGTGCTGCTCGATGCTCTTTCGGCGGCGGTCGGAGAGATCACTCGCGAGCTTGCCCCCGGCTCGGTCGACCTGCGGCTGCGGGGGCGGGAAGTCGAGTTCGTGGTCATCCAGTCCGTCGCCGACCCGGAGACCGAAGACGTAACAGCGACCCCGCTAGACCTCGACGACGCCAGCACGTCGCGCACGACCCTCCGGCTGCCGGATGCGCTGAAATCGCGAGTGGATGACGCGGCGGCGGCAGACGGTCTCTCGGTGAACACCTGGCTGGTCCGGGCGATCGCGGCGGCACTGCAACCCAAACAGCGACGATCCGCCCAGCGCACCCTGCGCACCGGCGACAATTTCGCCGGCTGGGCTCGATAGCGCGCCCCAGCTACCGCATTCATCCCATCCACCCCATCCTTCGAAAGGAAGGCGCCAGCATGACCACTTACCAGACACCCGCCCCCATCGACCTCGCGATCTCCGTGCAGGTCGGCGGCATCGAGATAGTCGCGGGAGACCGAGACAACACCGTCGTGACCGTCTCACCCACCAACCCGACGAGGGCGGTCGACCGACGAGGCGCGGAGGAGACCATCGTCGACTTCGACGGCCAGCGGGTCACCGTCACCGGCCCGAAGGCCCGGTTCAGTGTGATCGGACCGACCGAGTCGATCGACGTGAAGGTCGAACTGCCCGCTGGGTCACGGCTCACAGCCGACCTGCCGGTCGGCAGCGTGCACACCTCGGGCCGTCTCGGTGCGACCCGCATCAAAGCATCGACCGGTTGGGCGGATGTCGACGCCACGGGCGACCTGTGGCTGCGCGCCGGCCATGGGAACGCCACCATTGCCCGCGCTGATGGCCACGTCGAGATCACGGCAGACCACGGTCAGATCAGGATCGGCGCCGTCACCGGCGACGCCATCCTCAAAGCGTCGCACGGCTCCATCACGATCGGCGAGTCCGGCGGCAACGTCGACGCGAAGCTCTCGTACGGTGACCTCGAAATCTCGCGGGCACTCGCCTCGGTCGCGGCGAAGACCGCATACGGGAGCATTCAACTCGGCGAGATTTCGAGCGGCTCGATCGAAGTCAACAGCGGCTATGGCCAGGTGATGATCGGCGTGCGACCGGGTGTCACGGCGTGGCTCGACCTGTCGTCGAAGGAGGGTCACGTGCGCAATCAGCTCGACGCAGACCGTGCGCCCGAAACATCTGAACAGACCGTCGCCGTGCGCGCGCACACACAATTCGGCGATGTCACGGTGCACCGCGGCAGGTGAAAGGCCGATGACCATGACCGCAGCAGCGATCGAAGTGCGAGGCATGCAGAAGTCGTACGGGGGCCGCAAAGTGCCCGACGGCGCAGACCTCCCAGTCGCAGCCGGCACCGTGACCGCCCTGCTCGGCCCGAACGGTGCCGGCAAAACGACAGCCGTGAACATTCTCTCCACGCTGGTGCGGCCCGACGGCGGCACGGCAACTGTCGGCGGCTCGGATGTCGTGCGAGATCCGCGCAAGTCAGTACGGTAACCGAGAGTTATTGACATTGGCAATTTGGCTGACCAGGCACGACGGGCGCTGTGTCGCCTTGCGCATAACTCCGGTTAAATCACAAACGACTCCCTGAAATCCCCGAACCTCCGGGCCAAAACTCACACCACCGTGGGTCTAACAGGAGTTATGCGCACGACGAGTGTGAAGCCGAGGAGAGGGCAGCTTCCGACGAGAAAGCTGCTGCCGGATGTCACCATTCCCGCCAAGATGCTGATGACAGGCATGCATGAGGGCGACACGGGGTAACAATGAGGATGCCCCATCGTTTTAGTATCGCCGTGCCTGGGTGGCATCGGCGTGGAGGAGAAAATCATGAGCAATTCATTTATGGGTGACGGATTCGCAGGCCGCCGGGGCGGCATGGGCGATGGCTGGCCCGGTACCGCGATGTGGGACGCGATGGAGAAACTCCGCGGGCAGTTCGATCGCAAGGTCGGCCCGAAGCTGGGCAAGGGCGACGTGCGTGCTGCAGTGCTCGCGCTGCTCTCCGAGAAGCCGATGCGCGGCTCGCAGATCATCAGCGAAATCGCCGAACGCAGCGGTGGCGCATGGAAGCCCAGCCCGGGCTCTGTCTACTCGACCCTTCAGTTGCTCACTGACGAGGGCCTGATCACAGCGGACGAAACCGACGGTCGCAAGAGCTACCTGCTCACCCCGGAAGGCACGCTCGCAGCGGACGCAGCGGCAGCCTCCGGGCCGTGGGATGCCCGGTCTGCCGATGAGAACGTGCGGGTCACCGCCCTTCCGAAGGCCGGCATCGACCTGGCCCAGGCTGCGTCCCAGATCGGTCGCTCGGGTGACCCCGAGCAGGTCAAGAAGGCCGTCGCCGTTCTCGAAGAAGCGCGTCGTAAGCTCTATTCGATCCTCGCCGAGAATTGACAGTGCCCCGCGCCTCGCACGGCGCGGATCTAAAGACCGAGATTAGATGAATGACGCCAGGCGCATGCGTGCCCGCTACCGCAGGATCCTGCGGTTCGCCGCACGCTATTTGGCGCAGTCCTGGTGGTATGAACTCTTCCTTCCCCGACTCGGGCTCAGTCGGCTTGCCGCGCGCGGTCGACCGGCACGGCTGAAGAAGATCGCGCAGCGGTTTCACGTGCTCGCCGTCGACCTGGGCGGCCTCATGATCAAGGTCGGGCAGTTCATGTCGTCGAGGCTCGACGTGCTGCCGCCTGAGATCACGAAGGAGCTGGAAGGACTGCAGGACGAAGTGCCGCCGGTGCCTTTCCCGCAGATCCAGGCTCTCGCCGAAGCCGAGTTGGGTGTGCCGCTCTCGGTCGCGTACTCCTTCGTCGATCCGACGCCGCTGGCTGCGGCATCCCTCGGCCAGGCCCATCGCGCGAGGCTGTCGGATGCCGATGCTCTCGAGACCGGCTTGAGCGAGGTCGTGATCAAGATCCAGCGGCCGGGCATCGATGAGATCGTCGACATTGACCTTCGCGCGCTGCGCCGGGTTGGTGGCTGGCTGAGCCGGGTGCGCCTTGTCTCGGATCGCGTCGACATGCCTGCCCTCGTCGAGGAATTCGCATACACCTCACTCGACGAGATCGACTACCTGCACGAGGCGGTGAGCGCGGAGCGGTTCGCGCTCCAGTTTGCTGATGACGCACGGGTCAGTGTTCCCGAGCTGGTGTGGGAGCGCACCACCCGCCGGGTGCTCACCATGCAAGACGTTACCGCCATCAAGATCAGCGATGTCGACGGGCTGCGCGCGGTTGGCATCGACCCGTCGGAGGTTGCGACCGAGTTCGCCTCAGTCATGTTCGATCAACTGTTCATCAACGGCTTCTTCCACGCCGACCCGCACCCTGGCAATATCTTTGTCACCCCTATCGAGGGCGGCACGGGCCGACGCTGGAAGCTGACATTCATCGACTTCGGGATGATGGGCGAAGTGCCAGACACCCTGCGCCGCGGCCTGCGCGGGCTGCTCATCGCTGCTGCATCACGCGACGGCAAAGGCATGGTCGACGGCATCCGCGACGTGGGAGTGCTGCTGCCCTCCGCCGACACGGCAGAGCTCGAGAGAGCCATGACGAAACTGTTCGCCCGCTTCGGCGGAATGGGATTCGCTGAGCTGCAGGACGTCGACCCGCGTGAATTCCGCGCGTTCGCCAACGAGTTCAGTGAGGTCGTGCGCACGCTCCCGTTCCAGCTTCCCGAGAACTTTCTGTTGATCATCCGCGCCCTCTCGCTGGTCTCGGGGGTGTGCAGTTCGCTCAATCCAGCGTTCAACATCTGGGACGCCGTGGAACCATACTCTGCCCAGTTGATTCGCGACGAAAGCGGAAACCTGGTTCAGGATGTCGCGAAGCGGGTCGTCTCGACCGCCGGGCTGCTTTCACGGCTGCCCCAGCGCCTCGACACCCTCACGACCCGCATCGAGGAGGGCAACCTCACGGTGCAGACCCCTCGCATCGACCGCCGGCTGAACAGCATTGAGCGATCGATTCGGCAGACAATCTCTGCCGTTATCTTCGTTGGGCTGCTGGTCGGGGGCATCCTGCTTCGAACGCACGAAGTCGTCTTCGGAACGGTGCTCATGATCGCCTCAGCGCTGCCGTTGCTTCACGCGCTGTTCGCGGGCATTCTGGCGAGGCGCGGGCCGCTCGGCTGAGTCAGCATCACACGGCGATGGCTGCTCCGAGCAGCACCGCAGCCACCCCAACCGCGCCACTCACGAGAATCGCAGAGACGACCCCTCTCTTGGCGAGCAGCAGCCAGAGTGCCGCCCCAGTCAGCACGGCATACTGCCAGAGCTCACCGAGAGCCAATGCCAGCGGCAGCGCAGAGCCGAGAATTGCGCCGATGACTGTGGCTCCTGCACCGGTGAGAAAGGCCTGCACATGGGTGTTGTCGCGAAGAACGTCGAACTTACGGCCGCCGGCGACGACGAACACAAAGGAGGGCAGGAAGGCGATCACAGTAGCCAGCGCGGCACCACCCAGCCCGGCGGCGGCGAACCCGACTGCGGCAACAGTGAGGACTACCGGCCCCGGCGTGACCTGCCCCAGCGCGACTGCGTTGAGAAACTGGGTGTTCGTCATCCAGTGGTAGGTGGTGACGGCATCGTGTTGCATGAGTGGAATGATCACGAATCCGCCGCCATACGACAGCGCGCCGACCTTGAGCGCAACCCAGGCCAGCGCTGCGAGACCGGCGATGCCGACCCCGGGAATGATCAGCGGAAGAATCAGGATGCTCGCCGCACCCTGCGGGGGCCGGCGCCAGTCGGCACGGAAGACAACTTCGATCAGTCCGATCGCGATGAGAACCAGCACCAGGTACGCACCCAGTAGCGCACCCGCCGCGACACCGACAATGAGGTAAACGATCCAGCGTGCTCGCTCGGGCCGCCGCACTCCGGCCCTCCGCCAGCTCGAGGGAATGAGGCCGATGCCCGCCTTGAGAGCGATCGCAGGAACCGCCGCGCCAGCACCGGCCGCGGCCCCAAGAATCCACAGCGGAGGGTGTGCCGCAAGGAATACCGCCGAGAGTGCAACGATCAGGATGAACCCGGGGAGGATGAAGCTCACGCCACCGAGCACGCCCCTTGTTCTGCCCCGCAGCCGCCAGGCACAGAAGATCGCGAGCTGGGTCGAGGCCGGGCCAGGAAGCAGATTGGTCGCGGCAATCGCATCCTCAAATTCCTTTTCGTCGATCCACGCGTTCTCGACCACGCAGAGCTGACGCAGGAGCGCGATGTGGGTGGGCGGCCCTCCAAAACCGATCACCCCGATGCGCCCCCACTCGCGAACGATTGCTCCCATGGAGACGCTTGGGGTATTGCCAGCGGTAGTCATGTCGACAACATCATCCCGTTATTGTCGTGCGGCTGCTGGTGCGCTGCACTGATTAGCGCGAGCCGTCACGCCTGTGGCCCGCACAGCTCCATATAAGGCGATAGGGAGATAGGGACCTTTGCCTCTAATCCCCTTGTGCGTCAGGCGCAGGCTGGATCCGCGGGGCTTCGACCTCGCCCGACCTGAAGGATGGACATCATGGCCCGCACGTATGTGATCACCGGAGCCGCGAGCGGCATCGGGCTTGCGACCTCACAACTCCTGCAGGAGCGTGGTGATCGGGTGATCGGCGTCGACATCCATGACGCTGACGTAACCGTGGATCTGTCTACCCTCGAGGGGCGCCAGGATCTCGTGGAGCGCGTGAGAGCGCTCTGTGGCGGCACTATCGATGCGATCATCGCCAATGCCGGTCTTGCGACACCGACCGCCACAACAGTCGCGGTCAACTTTTTCGGCACGGTTGCGACCCTCACCGGGCTGAAGCCCCTTCTCGCCGGCTCGACAGCGCCGCGCGCGGTTGCAACCGCATCCATGGCTTCCCTCTTTCCAGCGGACGAACAATTGCTCGCAGCCCTCACTGCCGGTGACGAAGCAGCAGCCCTCGTACGCGGTGCCGAACTCGAGGCTGCCGGTGGGGACCTTGCGAACCAGATCTATGGCACAACCAAGCGTGCGCTTGCCCAGTGGATCAGGCGAAACGCGTCGACTCCCGACTGGGCAGGCGCGGGGATTCCGTTGAATGCGATCGCGCCGGGCGTCGTGGCAACCCCCATGACTTCGGAGCTGACGGGCTCCGTAGAGGCACGTGACGCGGTGCTCGCCATGGTGCCGATGCCACTGAACGGTATCTTCCAGCCGCGTGACGTCGGGTACCTTCTCGCCTGGCTCACCAGCGAAGAGAATGCGCACCTCTGCGGCCAGGTCGTCTTCATCGACGGCGGATCGGATGCTGTTATGCGGGGCGACTCGACCTGGTGAGCTCAGCGACGAGGAGGGCTTGACGAATCTGCGTCAGGATCGAGATCGGCGGCATCACCGACAGAGCGCCACTCCGGGCTGAGCACCGACCAGACCTGCTTGTCGTAAAAGTCAGTGCCGACCTTCCACGCTTCGCGCAGCACACCCTCGAACGTCAAACCCAGCCGTTTGGCAACATTCGCGCTGCGCTCGTTATCGCCGCGGCAACGCCATTCCGCGCGATGGATCCCTCGTTCGACGAACGCCCAGTCGAGGAGGGCGCGGCAGGCCGGAGTGACCAGCCCTCGGCCTTCAGCACCGGGCTCGAGCCAGCACCCCAGCTCGCAGGTGCCGGAGGCAGCACTGAACTCGACGAACATGACGCCGCCGACCAGGGTTCCGCCATCCCAGATGCCGAAGATACGTGCTCCATCCCTGGCCGTCTGCTCGGCGTAGCGAGCGAGAGTCGCGCCGGTGTCTGAACTGATGAAGCCCGGGCCGACCCACGGTCGGATGTACTCCCGCGCACGGTCCATATGTGCCGCAAATTCTTCTGCGTGCCATGGCTCGAGAGCACGCAGTTGGGCGGTGGGCGAGAGAGCGATCGCGAACATCGTGCCAGTATCTCTCACGGGATAGACGCTCAGCTCTTCGCTGCCGGTTTCTGCGCAGCGCTCAGCGCGCCGCGCTCAGTAGATCCGGGGAACGATCCTGTATGTCACCTTCTGGACATACTCGTCCCACAGCTGCCCGTATTTCGCTTGGCAAACTTTGTCGTCATCGGCCTGGCGGCTGAGGAAGAGCGCGACGTAATAAATCGGGTACAGCCACACCGGCCAAACCCCGACGTAGCCGGCAGCGAGAGCAATGGCGATTGCCTGGATGATCTCCCCCAGATAGTTGATATGACGACTGACGCCCCAAAAACCGCTGACGAGAAGGCTTTGCTTACCGTCGGTCAGTACCTCAGGAGTGATCCACAGGAATTTCCGATCTGGCGCAGTCTTGAAGACGTACTTCTGCATGTTGGCGCCTCGGGTGAGCACCCAGCCGCAGAGGAAGAGCACACCGATCAGGATCGTCAGCCAGGCGGGGATTCGGGGGTTGGGCAGGCGGGCGGTGAACCAGAGTGCGACCGTGTAGAAGTAGGGGTAAAACGCCAGGCAGCCGAATCCCAGCTTGAAACCGACGTGCTCGGCAATGAAGTCGTAGGTCCAGAGGTGCACTCTCTCGAAGATCAGGTAGTCGAAGCAGAACCAGGTCAACATCCCACACGCGAGAAGAAAGCCGGGGTTGATGCTGGTGACATTCGTGAGGTGGAAGGCCGCGAAAGAGAGAACGTTCAGCTGGAGCATGACGGCACCGACGAGATAGAACCAGACCTTTGCATCCATGAAGCCATCGTTGATCTGAACATCTTTCGACCTGCCGAACCAGAGGTCTGCTAACAACGGCTTCCCAGTCGACGGATACCTCAGCACGATGTAGAGCGAGAAGGCCAATCCGATCGCACAGGCGCCGACCAGGCCCAACCATCGGGTCTCGTACAGCCAGACGTACGGAACGATGTTGAAGTACCCGAGCACGAACCACAGGAGGATGCTCGCCGCGAGCACGAATCGTCCATTGGTTCGGTATTTCAGGACCTCGCCGGTCACGTCACTCTTCACGTAGCCCGTCTGTCGTCTCGCGGGAATGGCGGCGTGAAGGAGTGTGATCGCTGCGTAGGCGATGAGTGGGGTGATGAGTCCCAGGAAGGTCGTCATGAAAGGCCTCCGGTGTTCTTGGACATGATGGCGATTGCGGCTCGTCTGCTGAGCAGCCGCGTGAGGATGAAGCGAGCGACCTTGTTCACCGGCCCGGGTATGACGATCGGACCCCGCCCCAACGCCCTCAACGTCTGTTCGGCCACTTCTTTGGCTTTCAGCGTTCCCGGCGCGGGTGCGGCGCTCTCGGCCGCCCGATAGCCAGGGGTGAGAATCGCGCCGGCCATGCAGGCAAGCACATCCACGCCGTGTGGCTTCAGCTCTTTCCAGAGCCCCTCGGCCAAAATCGCGTTGAATGACTTAGTCGCGGCGTAGGTCGCGATGTTGGGGCTGCCCTGTGACCCGGCAAGCGATGACATCAGCACGATGCCTCCCCGACCTCGAGAGATCATCGGCACAGAGAGTAGTTTCGCAAAGAGCAAAGGTGCTCGCACATTGATCTCCGTGGCACGAACCAGTTGGTCCTCAGTCACGTTTTCGAACAGGCCAATGGGAGCGTACGCAGCATTGTAGACAAGGAGGCCGATCTTCAGGTCGAGGTCGCTCAGACGCTTTTTCAGGCCTTCGTAATCGGCCACATCCGCCCTGAGAGGCACGACATCGACTCCATAGGTTTCCTGTAGTCGGGTAGCCGTCGCCTCGAGGCGATCTTGTTGCCGCGCGAGGAGAACGACATTCACTCCCCTGCGCGCAATCGCCTCTGCGAATGCCGCACCCAGACCATCAGAACCACCGGCCACCAGCGCGTACGGGCCATAGGTTTCCTTGAATCGTGTCGCTTTCACGAAGACGACCCTTTCACTCGCGGAACACCCCTCCGCATCTAGATGTGCGTGCAAGTTTACTATTTGGTCTTCGCGAGAGGAGATGAAGGGACAGCTGCACGTAGAAGGAGAAGGTGGACCAGCTCAAGAAGCTCCGAACCAGAGGCTGGAGGTCATCCAGCCAGCGAACCAGCCAAATAGCATTGCTTCATGAGCCGCACACCCGCAGAGGGCCGAAAAAGCGTTGGAGCTGAACGAGTCCTCATCCTGTCGGCGGGGGTGGGATCAGGGCACAATAGCGCTGCAGCAGCTGTGGAACAGGCGTGCTCGGCGCGCGCAGACATCGACGAAGTGCGCGTAATGGACGTGTTGCAACAGAGCAACGCGCTCTACCGAGACCTGCTCGGAAAGGGCTATTTCGCACTCGTCGACGCTGCCCCCTGGCTGGTGGACTGGGGCTACGACGTAAGTGACCAGCCCTTCTGGCGTCGCGGACCGCTAGACCCCTGGACACGCGTCAACTCGGCACCTACCATCAGCGAGATCAAGCGGTTCAAGCCGACCGCGATCATCTGCACCCACTTTCTGCCTGCGCAACTCGTCGCGGCGCTTCTGCTGCGCGGCGTGATCGACGCGAAGACGGCAGTTGTCACGACTGACTACGACTTTCAGGGGCTCTGGCTCACGAGCGCGTTTCACGCCCTTTTCGTGGCACGAGAGGAGGGCAGGGTGCAGCTGGCCGCGCTCGGGCTGCCACCCGACCGAGTCACCGCCACCGGCATCCCGATCTCAGTCCAGGCACAGCCCGCACCCGCGCACGACCGCGAGCGACCGCCGATGCTGCTGATCTCCGCCGGCGCTTCCGGTGGCGACTACGCCCTCGCGGTCGTTCGGCAGACACTGCACATGCGCTCGCCCTTCACCGCCACGATCGTGTGTGGACGCAACGATTCGCTTCGTCAGCGCATCGAGCAGCTGGTGGCACCTGCAGGCGACCGGTACCGCGTTCTCGGATTCACGACGGAGATGCCGGAGTTGCTGCGCCAGGCCGACCTGTTCGTTGGCAAGCCGGGCGGCCTCACTGCGTCGGAGTGCATGGCTGCCGGCCTGCCGATGGTGCTGGTCAACCCCATCCCCGGTCAGGAGGTGCGCAACGGCGACTACATGATGGAGCACGGGGCGGCCATCAGGTGCAACACCCCTTCCACTATCGGCTGGAAGATCGATGAGGTGCTCCGCGAACCGGGTCAACTGGAGCGGATGGCTGCGGCTGCGGCGCGCATCGGCCGCCCTGACGCGGCCGCAGACGTGCTGCGCGGATTGCTGGATGGCTCGTCTCGCCCCCTTGTCGTGACACGCGCCGCCCAGCGGTCGATCCTCGCCACCAGCGAGCAGCGACTGATCGCCAGCGATCTCGTCGGGCCTACGGCGCTGGTGCGCCTGATCGATACAGCCAGCGATTGCACGGTCGCGCTGATTCGCGCTGAGGAACTCGTCGACCTGCAGAAGCGCTACGCCGCGCCCGACGGAACCCTGGTGCTGCAGCATGACGAACCGCGGGTGTCGTTCCGGTGGGAGGCGCGGCGACTGCTCCGCAGCGTGCTCGGTGACGACCAGGCACTTCCCGTGCGCGTGGAGGCTCTCACGGCAGGGTCTCCTGCCGCGGTCGAGGGTGACCAGGCGGGCTAGCGCAACGGGCGCGCACCCTGCCAGCTGCTCGGGCTGTGCTGGGTGGCGAGCACGGCCCACTGGCCTGGCCGAGGCGACCATCTCTTCGTTTCCGGATCACGCTGCAGGGTGGGCCCGGCATCCAGGGCGACCCGCACCACGCTCTCCGCGTGCGGCGGCAGCGTCACCTTCTGGAATCCCAGCAACTGAGCCACCGGCCGATCAAGCAGCATGTCTGCGGCGTAGACCTGCACGACGGTCGAGCCTTCTCGGTCGCCGACGTTGGTAACGCGCACGTGAGCGGTACCGCCGGCACTGCTGAACCGATGGTCGACCAGCTGATGCTCGATTCGCGTGTAACTCAGGCCGAAGCCCAACGGGAAGGCGGGAGCGTGCCCGTCGGCGTCGAGCTTTCGTTGACCCCATGTGTCGTCGTAGACGACCGACTTAGCGGTGCTGTCGAACGCGGGAAGGTGCGCGACGTCAGTCGGCACGACGAAAGGCAGTCGACCCCCTGGCTCCGACTCCCCGGTCAGCACACTCGCCAGTGCACGGCCGCCTTCCATCCCGCCATACCAGGCAATCAGCAGAGCCGGCACCTGCTCTCTCCACGTCTCCGTCAGAATCGCGCTACCGCCAACCAGCACCACGATTGTTCGCGGATTTGCGGCGGAGACCGCGCGGATGAGTTTCACGTCGGAGGGCCGCAGCTCGAGTGATGCCCGGTCGCCGCCCCGCACAAAACGGGATGCAAGATGCGCGAGGCCCACGAGGGGCGCGCGGAGAGGACCCGAGCGAAAACCCCGGCCGAGCACGCCAACCTCGACGCCGCCGGTGACGACTGACTCGCCCTCGTCGTGCTGGTCGAGGCCGACGACGACTATCGCGGTGTCCGCGGCTGCTGCAGTGGTGGCCGCTGCGCGTGCGCTGGGGCCCGATGCCGTCGTTATCCGTGCTTCGGGGAGTGCTTCGCGCAAACCCTGCAGCGGTGAAACCGTTGATGGGGGGCGCACGCGCGACGAACCGTGGTCGCCGAGATTCGCCGTAGCCGCCAGCCGCCCGACCACCGCGAGGTGTCGGATGCCGGGATGCAGGGGCAACAGCGGCACCGAGTCGACCGCCTCATTCTTCAGCAGCACGATCGATTCGGTGGCAATCGTGCGGGCGAGCGCCTGGTGCGCGGGCGAGGCGATGACGTCGGGGGCCGGCGCCTCGGGGGCTCGGGTCGCCTCGTGCTGGATGATCGTCCGCAGGATGCGGCGCGCAGAACGCAGCACCGTCTCGCGGCTGAGCACTCCCGTTCGGAGCGCGCCGGGCAACTCGCGTGCACGCAGCAGCCGGAGCGGCATCTCGACATCCATTCCCGCATTCAGGCTGGCGACCGCGTCGTGCGTGCCGAACACCCAGTCACTCGTCACGAAACCTGTGAAGCCCCACTCGTGCCGCAGCACCTCGGTGAGCAACGGGGTGTTGACATCCATGTACTCACCGCGCACCCGGTTGTATGCGGTCATCACCGAGTCGGCCCCTGCGTCGAGCACGGCTTTGAAGTGCGGCAGGTATACCTCGTGCAGCGCGTGATCGTCCACCTGCACGTCGACCTCGAAGCGCTCGTTCTCCATCGAGTTGAGTGCAAAATGCTTGACGCACGCCATCACGTTCGCGCTCAGGCCGCGGGTCATCGCTGATCCCATCCGGCCGGTGAGCACGGGATCCTCGCCGTAACACTCCTGCGCCCGGCCCCAGGCGGGGTGGCGCAGCAGGTTGACGCAAACGGATGCAGAGTAGTTCGCGTCGCGCGCCCTGGTCTCCACGCCAATGGCGAAGCCGACCTGCTGCTCAAGCGACGGATCCCAACTGGCCGCCCGAGCCATCGTGACGGGGAAGGCGGTGGAGGCGCCGATCACCACTCCGCGAGCGCCGTCACTGAACCGGATGCCCGGGAATCCGAGACGCGGAACTGCCCCCGCGACGAATGGGCGCCGCCCGAGCAGCAGTGGAATGACCGGGAGCAGCCGCCGGGGTGAGTCGCCATCGAGGAGTCCAAGAAGCTCCCTGTCGGTCATCAGATCGATCAGTCTGTCTGCGGCTGCATCCGCATCGAGCTCGTCCTCCCGCACGGCGCGGACCGCATCGCGGTAGACGCTGCTCTTCTCGGCCAGACTCTCTACCGCCAGCGACTGGCCGGCATCGTGCACTTTGCTCACGTCTCCATCCTGACACCCAACTCGAAGGTGCAGCCGCCGCAGTCTGCCATCTCGACGAACGAGACCTACTGCGCTTGGGCACCTATACAGAGCAGGTCTTGTGGAGATCGCCAGGTAGGTCAGCCGCTTCCCTCATTGCAACCGGGGCAGCCAGCACCAGCACTTCGGCACATCGCACCGCGGGCGCCTTGTTCGCCGATGCCTGCTTGACCAATCCGACTATCGCCTGGCACTGACTGTTCTCGGCTAATGCCCTTGCGATGATCGTCGCCGAGAGAAGTAGAGCCCGTGGTGCTCTCTCATTGAACGCTCAACCGGTCGCGATGTTCAGGTGAGGATGTTTACGGCGCGGGAAATCACGAGGGCTAGCAAGATGTACCCGGTGAGCGATTGGTACGCCATCAGCATTTTCGCTCGCACCGTCATTGGCATGACATCGGTAGGGCTGAAAGCCATCATGTTCGTCAAAGCAAAATATGCGTAGTCGAGGAAGACAGGGCGCCACTCCTGGTTTCCGGGCGCACCGTCGTTCTGCGGAAAACGAAAATCGATTTCCTGCGTGCGCCACAAACTATCGTCACGTCGAGCCACGGGGCCCCCGCGGTCCAGTTCCCAATAAACGAGGCTGAAGGCGATCACGTTGGTCAACCAAACCTGTCCCGCCGTGAGCAGCACAGCCGAGCCCTTCTCCTTGCCATCCAGGAGCAGTGCAACTGTGAAGATGACCGTGATCTGGTTTGCTACCGTCAAAAAAGTGGCGAGCACAATCGAGAGGCGCCGTGACCAGACGGTTTCCCGGGTGAATCGCCGAGGGTTGAGCACTACCAGAGGGATAAGCAGCAGTAGCCCGATAGTTGGGACGACCCATATCGGCACAATCTGAACCTTCACCGGAATTAGAAGGTAGAGCGTCAAGGCGACTGCGACTGCGGCAAGTGCCGGGAGTCGATGCTCGTGCCGAGGGCTGGCGACGGACTGTGCACGCATGATTGCGAGTGTAGGCCGGGCGATCAACCCGACCCTGCAGGATCGCTGCATGCTGCGTTAAGCCGCACGGGTTCCTTGGCCGACCTTTGCGCGAACTGCCCGCTCAGATGCTGGTGATGGCAACAGAGGAGAAATGGCCGGCAAGCCAATATTCTGGGCCATGAGACCGGCGCGTTCGCGGGCGGCTGACACGAAGGAGCACGACAGATGACTGCAACTTACGAATACACCCAGCACGCCCGCGCGAAAGACCGTCTGAAGCAGGGCCCGCCGACCGTCGCCTCGGCCGCGGGCACTTTGCACTCGCAAGACAAAATCGTGAACCGAATCAATCGAAAAGTTGGTTTAGGCATTACCACGAGCGTTGGCACCATGTGGTGCGCCTATATTTTCACCGTTATCGCGTTAGTGAGCCTGCCAGCGGCGATTGCGAGCCACAGCCCGATCATCATCGTCGCGTGGATCGCTCAAACCTTCCTCCAGCTGGTGTTGCTCCCGGTGATCATCGTCGGGCAGAACATTCAGGCTGTCGCCTCTGACGCGCGTTCCGCAGCTACCTACGAAGACGCGGGGGCGATCCTCGAGGAAGCCAAACAGATCCAACTGCATCTTGCGTCCCAGGACGCCGCGATCGGCGCGCTCCTCGACAAAATCAAAAACCTGGAGGAGACACAAGCTGGCAAGTGAATCAGTTTCTACGCGGGGTGACGTCCCGGCGAGTGGTGTAAATATCTTGGCTGTGAGCGTCGCTGCGGTGACGTGAGAAGCCATCGTGTGATGGTCAGTGAGAACCGACCAAAG
>JAYTRC010000071.1:0-70223 GCA_043746355.1 Lacisediminihabitans sp.
GCTCTCGTAGACGGGGTGCTCGGCGAGATTGTTATCGGGAAGGAAGCTCAGCAGGGTGCGCGCGTAGTCGAGTGCGTCATCCTCGTCCGCGGCGAGCCAATGGGCCACGCCGGAGACCCTGTTGTGGGTGAGGGCCCCGCCGAGTTCCTCCATGCCCACGTCTTCACCGGTGACGGTCTTGATCACGTCGGGGCCGGTCACGAACATCTGGCTGGTCTTGTCGACCATGATCACGAAGTCGGTGAGCGCCGGCGAGTAGACGGCACCGCCCGCGGCAGGGCCCATGATGATCGAGATCTGCGGAATCACGCCTGACGCAGCTGTGTTCCTGCGGAAGATCTCGCCGTACTTGCCGAGCGCGACGACGCCTTCCTGGATGCGTGCGCCACCGGAGTCGAGCATGCCGATGATCGGCACTCCCGTCTTGAGGGCCAGATCCATCACCTTGATGATCTTTTCGCCGGCCACCTCGCCGAGCGAGCCGCCGAAAATGGTGAAGTCCTGGCTGTAGACGGCCACCTGGCGGCCGTGGATGGTGCCAGTGCCCGTGACCACAGCGTCACCGTATGGGCGTTTCTTTTCCATTCCGAACGCGTGGGTGCGGTGCCGCACGAACTCGTCGATTTCGACGAAAGAACCGTGGTCGAGCAGCTGGTCGATGCGTTCCCTGGCGGTTTTCTTGCCCTTGGAGTGCTGCTTCTCGATCGCAGCCTCGCCACTCGCTGTCACGGCTTCGTGGTAGCGCACCTTCAGATCGGCGAGTTTGCCGGCGGTCGTATACATGTCGTTGAGAGGCGCAGCGTTGTCGGTCACGGGTTCACTTTATCGTCGACAGATCGGCGAACCCGGTTGCGGATCTCTACAACGTTAACCTTGAGCTATGCACCTTCCCCTCAGCGCTGCGCTCGCGCCCGGTCTCGTCGTGCTTGAAGAATGCGGGTCGACCAACACCGAGCTGGTGGTGCGGGCGGCTTCGCTCGACGACTTCGCCGTGCTGGTCACCGACAACCAGACCGATGGTCGTGGCCGACTCGGCAGGTCATGGGTTGCGCCGCCCGGCGAGACGATTGCACTCTCGGTGCTGCTGCGGCCCGTGCTGCCGTCGGGCGAGCCACTCGGGCTTGAGCACTACGGCTGGCTGCCACTCATCTCAGGGCTCGCGATGACGAGGGCGCTCGCGCCGTTAGTGCCCCAGCACCGGGTGACGCTCAAATGGCCGAACGACGTGCAGGTCGACGGGCAGAAGGTGTCGGGGCTGCTTGGCGAACTGCTTCAGGGCTCCGACGGCCTGGTGATGGGAGCCGGGGTGAACCTGACCATCGGAGCTGCCGCGTTGCCGACCCCGACATCCACCTCTCTCGTGCTGAATGGTGCCGACCCGCACGGCCTCGCAGACGCGGTGCTCTCGGGCTATCTCACGCAGCTTCACGCGCTCTACTCGGCCTTCGTGGCGGCGGGCGGTGACGCGGGTGCAAGTGGGGTGTCTGCGCTCGTCAGCGACCTCTGCAGCACCCTCTCGCAGCGTGTGCGCGTTGAACTCCCCGCGGGTGACCAGCTGTTCGGCACCGCCATCGACGTCGATGGCAGCGGGCGGCTCAGGGTGCGGCGATCAGCGGATGGTGTCGTCGTCGCGGTTGCTGCGGGCGACGTGACACATCTGCGGTATGAATAAGTCATGTCAACGGACACGGGGGACAGCGAGCGGGTTGTGGCGCGCCTCCGGCCGCACGCCCGAGTGCTGTTCTGGCCGTCGCTTGTGCTGATCGCGGTAGTCGGTGCAATGGCGTACTTCTACGGTCGGTTCACAGCCATGTGGGAGAACGTCGCCGTGCTGGCCGGCGGAGCACTCGTCATCCTGCTGCTCTGGATGCTGCCGCTACTGTCGTGGCTCGGCAAGCGCTATGTCATCACCACCCGCCGCGTCGTGCTCAGCGGTGGATTCTTCGTGCGGCTGCGCCAGGAGCTGCTGCACAGCCGCGGCTACGACGTGACGGTGCGAAAGGCCGGGTTGCAATCCCTGTTCGGCAGCGGTGACGTACTGATCAACGTCGGCCAAGAGAATCCAGTGCGGCTCAAAGATGTGCCGTCGGCCGACCTGGTGCAGAGCGCGCTCCACGACCTGATGGAGAAGAGCCTGAACCCTATCGCTGCTCGTCGACAGGCCGAGGAATCACGGGACCCGGTGGCGTTCGCGCAGGAGCGGGCTGCTCGCGAAGAGCGGGACGAGACGACGTCGTGGGGGAGTCGCTGACGCCGTCCCCGGTCTCGCCGTCGTGCCGTTCGTCGCTGAATACCCAGACCCGGTAGAGCCAGAACCGGAAGGTCGTGCCGAGCACGAGTCCGATCGCGTTCGTCGAGATATTGTCGGCGAGCAGTGAGGTGAACCCGAGCACGTAGTGCGAGACCCAGAGGCAAGCGAGGCCGATGAGCAGCCCGCCAGCGCTAACCAGCGCGAACTCGAGGCCCTCTCGCGCGATGTGGGGTCGTCTTCTGTCGCCGAACGTCCAGTACCTGTTGCCGATCCAGTTGAAGATGATGGCGAGCGTCGTCGAGATGATCTTCGCGTAGATGGAGCCGTGTTCGACTTTCTGGGGTGACAGCACCGTAAGGCACAGCAGGTTGAATATGCCGGCGTCGATGATGAATCCGACGCCCCCGACAAGCCCGAAACGTATGAGCTGAGCGACAAGCCGCTTCACACGTCTCCCTGTCGATGGGCGAAGATGGAGTTTCCGTTTGGGATTCTAATTCGTTGGGAAGTGATGATGCCCACAGTAGGCGTGATCGGTGGCGGTCAGTTGGCGCGGATGATGATTCCCCCGGCAATCGCCCTCGGCATCGACATCCGCGTGCTTGCTGAAAACGCAGGAGAATCGGCCTCGTTAGCGGTCACATCGCTCGGAGACTACCGAAACGTCGCCGATGTCCTGCGTTTTGGGGAGGGGGTGGATGTCGTCACCTTCGACCACGAGCACGTGCCGCAGGAGGTTTTGCGGGCGCTTGTCGATGCCGGTGTGAACCTGCAGCCGGGTCCGGATGCCCTGCTCTACGCCCAGGACAAGCTCGCCATGCGCGAGAGACTGGCCTCCATCGGGCTGCCTATGCCGGAATGGGCGAGAATCGAAACGGCAGAGCAGCTCGACACCTTCCTCGCCGAGAACGGCGGGCGTGTGGTCGTGAAGACGGCAACCGGCGGTTACGACGGCAAGGGCGTGCGGGTCGTGACGAATTCGGCTGAGATTGCAGACTGGCTGGATGTCGGCGAGCCGCTGTTGGCGGAGGAACTCGTCGAGTTTCGGCGTGAGCTCGCGCAGCTGGTTGCGAGGCGCCCGTCGGGGGAGCTGGCGGCCTGGCCGGTCGTCGAGAGCATCCAGCGCGACGGGGTCTGTGCCGAGGTCATCGCGCCGGCACCAACCTCAGCGCCCCGCGTCGCAGAGGTGGCGGGCGAGATCGCGAGAACGGTGGCCGAGCAACTCGGCGTTACCGGGGTTCTCGCTGTGGAACTCTTCGAGACCACAGACGAGCGACTGCTCATCAACGAACTCGCGATGCGCCCGCACAACACCGGCCACTGGACGATCGATGGGTCCACCACGAGCCAGTTCGAGCAGCACCTGCGCGCGGTGCTCGACCTGCCGCTCGGCGCGACGGATGCCCGGGCCCCCTGGTCGGTGATGGTGAACATCCTTGGCGGCCCGACTGAAGGTTCCCTCGCCGATCATTACCCGGCGAGCTTCGCCGACCAGCCGACAGTGAAGGTGCACAGTTACGGCAAAGATCCGCGCCCGGGCCGCAAGGTCGGGCATGTGACTGCGGTCGGTGACGACCTCGACGACGTCGTGTTCAGGGCGCGTGCCGCTGCCGCGCACTTCGAACCCATCGGCCTAGGCTGAACAGCATGCCTGAGCCCCTCGTCGCGATCGTTATGGGATCAGACTCCGACTGGCCGGTGATGGGCGCCGCGCTCGCCGTCCTCAGGGAGTTCGGCGTCGAGACTGAGGTCGAGGTGGTCTCAGCTCACCGCACCCCAGAGAAGATGATCGCATTCGGAAAAGGCGCTGCAGCGCGAGGCTTTCGCGTCATCATCGCCGGTGCAGGCGGGGCAGCCCACCTGCCGGGGATGCTCGCGTCAGTGACGACTCTGCCGGTGATCGGGGTACCGGTGCCGCTGGCGAAGCTCGACGGCATCGACTCACTGCTTTCGATAGTGCAGATGCCCGCGGGCATCCCGGTCGCCACAGTCTCGATCGGCGGTGCCCACAACGCGGGGCTGCTCGCCGTGCGGATTCTTGCGACGTCGGATGGCGCTCTCGCAAGCGCGCTCGCCACCTATGCCGCATCCCTTGAAACTCTCGTCGCCGAGAAGAACGTGGCGCTCAAGTCACAGCTATAGATCTGGTGGGATGACGATCAGCTAGCCTCGACACGTGACATTGCCCGATCAGCCCCCAATGACAACCGACCGATACCGGTCGCTCGACGGGCTCCGCGGAGTCGCCGCGCTCGTGGTGGTCTTCCACCATAGTCTGCTGACCCTGCCGTCGATCGCTGAATACCCCACTGTTCCTCCCCTTGGTTCGCTGGTCTGGTGGATCGAGGTCTCGCCGCTCAAGATATTCTCTGCCGGCGCGGAGGCGGTGCTGGTGTTCTTCGTGCTCAGCGGTTTCGTGCTCGTGCTGCCAGTGCTGCGGCTGCGACACTACGACTGGGTCTCCTACTATTTCCGTCGCAGTATCCGTCTGTACCTTCCGGTGGTTGCTTCAATTGCGCTCGCTGCGGTCATCATCCTGCTGACCCAGCGGGTTGCCTTCGGCAACGGGAGTGCCTGGGTCTCGGCGTGGAGCATCCCGGCGCCCACCCCGGGGATCTTCGCGCAGGCACTCGACATCTTCGAGACTGGGAACCTGGTGAACAATCCGCTGTGGACCCTTCGATGGGAGATCATCTTTTCCCTGGCTCTTCCGCTCTTTGCCTACGGGGCGATGATGCTCCGTCGCTGGTGGCTGCTGGCGATAGCCGGTGTCCTGCTTGTGGTCTTTGTCGGGGTCCTCAAGAACGTTGCGGTCTTCCAGTATCTTCCCGTCTTCTTGGCCGGTTCACTGCTCGCGGTGAACGCCGAGCGCCTGTCACTCTGGTCGGAGCAGATCAGAGG
This sequence comes from Lacisediminihabitans sp., assembly GCA_043746355.1. Lineage (GTDB taxonomy): Bacteria > Actinomycetota > Actinomycetes > Actinomycetales > Microbacteriaceae > Lacisediminihabitans. The sequence goes on from JAYTRC010000071.1 coordinate 5,153, forward strand.
ACGCCGCTGGGTTTCCCCGGCATGGTGCGCCCTCTTGCTCGGCGGATTTGCCCTGCTGATTGCCCGCTGGATGTGTGCGAGCATCGGCGCGATTCCTTACCTGATTCCGCTGCTCACCGCTCTCTCATTCGTCGGCGCTGTGATCGTCGTGGCCGTTGCCTTCCTCTGGCATCCCTTCGCAACCGTGCTCACTATCGCGCCGTCGCGGTGGCTCGGTCGGGTTTCTTTCAGCCTGTACCTCGTGCACGTGCCGATCATCATCGCGTCAGCGAACCTTTTCGGGGCCGATCATCGACTCCTCGCCCTGGCCGTGTCGGTTCCGGTGTCGCTCGTGGTCGCTGAGTTGTTCGCGCGGTTCGTCGAGGCACCGGCCCATCGACTGTCGAAGCGCGTGGGCCGGGGAGTGTCGGCCAGGGTCGCCGAGCTTCAGGCAGCCGAAGCGCGCTAGAGGTCGGCGTGCAGCTGCCAGACGCGCTGCGCCGAGTCACGCCAGCTGAATGCGCGGGCGCGATCCTGCCCCTCGAAGCCCATGCGCTCGGCAGTGGCCGGATGATCGAGGATGCTGCGGATCGCGTCGGCCAGTCGCTGGGGATAGCCCTCGGCGTCCTCGCGCGGAACGGTGAGCCCGGCACCCGCTGACACCTCGACGACGGCGGGATCGTCGGAGTGCACTACCGGGGTCCCCAGGCTGAAGGCCTCGATCACCGGCAGGCCGAAGCCCTCGGCGATGCTCGGGAAGACGAAGACATCCGCCCTGTCCAGCGCGACGGCCAAGTCGGCGTCAGCGAGAAAACCGAGGGAGAGCACCCGGTCGGGGCCGAGACCGGCCGCCTTGGCAGCTGTCGCAATATCCACTCCCTTCCATCCCTCCGGACCGGCGATTATGAGGGTGACTCCGTCGAGAGCGGGAAGGGCCATGGCCCGGATGAGCTGGATGAGACCCTTGTGCGATTGGAGCGTTCCCACTGCGAGGATGTAACGCTCCGGGAGTTCAAGGCGCCCAGCGCGCGCGTCGGGGTCGACCGGCAGTTTGAGTTTTGACGAAACCGCTCCGCCGATAACCCGGATACGTTCGCCGAAATCGAGGATGTCGGCCAGCTGGGCAGCAACGGCGTGGGTGGGAACGACGACGGCGTCTGCGTATTTGTACGCTCGCTTCGCCATCGCTTTGTACCAGCCGACCCTCCGGCCGGAGAGCGCCTCCGGATTGGTCCACGGCACGACGTCATGGATCGTCACAACGACCTGGGAGGAGACGTCGCTGTTCAGCCGATCGTGTCGGCCGAGGGGGGCGAAGAGTCCGGTCGCGTGCAACATTCCCGAGCCAGGGAGCCGGGTGAGCCCACTTCGCCAGGCGAGCTCGAGTTCGCGGCGGGCGAGCGTGCTCTTGAACAGGCCAGCCAGTCCAGGAAGCAGTTCCGCGATGAGCTCGTACTCGGGCTCGGGGGAGGCCGAGACCACACCGGAGACGACGCAGCCCGGGGGCGCGGTGGTGATCAGTTCGCGGGTCAGTTCCTCGGTGTATCGACCGATTCCGCCGGGGATCGGAGCGACGATCTGGTCGACGATCACGCGCAGGGTCGTCGTCATGTCACTCCAATGAATATGCGGGAATCAGCGTTCCCCGCCAAGGACTGTACCAGTGGCTTACTCAGGACTTGTCGCGCCGGTGGCCGAGGCCTCGGACAGTGCTTCACGCCAGTCTCGCATCGCGGGGAGGTTCGCCGTGCGCCAATTATCGTGCCCAAGGACGGAATAGGCGGGACGCGCTGCCGGTCGCACGAAGGTCGTGCTGCTTGTCGGCAGCACACGCTCTGGGTCGAGGCCCGCAGCACGGAAGATCTCGCAGGCGAATTCGAACCAAGTCGCCTGCCCGGAATTCGTGCCGTGATAGCTGCCGGCCGGCGCAGCCGAATCGATAAGGGAAACAATCTGCGCGGCAAGGTCGCCGGTCCAGGTTGGCTGGCCCAGCTGGTCGTCGACGACGCTGACCGTGTCATTGCCCATGGCGAGCCGCCGCATGGTTTTGGCGAAGTTAGGGCCTCCGGCGCCGTAGAGCCAGGCGGTCCTGATGATCCAGGTGCCATCGGGATGCTCGGCGACAGCCAGTCTCTCGCCGTCGGCCTTGGTGCGACCGTAGGCCGAAATCGGGTCGAGCGGGGCGTCTTCGGCATACGGTGACGTAGCTGAACCGTTGAAGACGTAGTCAGTTGACAACTGCACCAGCCTCGCGTCGCTCTCCCGCGCTGCGATTGCGAGGTGCTGTGCGCCGACGGCATTTACCAGATGAGCGGCGCCCTCGTTTGTCTCGGCGTCATCAACTTTCGTGTACGCGGCCGCGTTGATGACGACGTCGTGACCGGCGACTGCGGCGCGCACCGCGGCCAGGTCGCTCACGTCGAGAGCCACCCGCGACAGCGCTGTCACCTCGCGGTCGGCCAAAACGCGCTGAAGGTCGGTGCCGAGCATTCCAGTGGCGCCGGTTATCAGGTAGCGGGTCATCAGAGCGCTGCGCGCTCTTTGAGCGGTTCCCACCAGGCGCGGTTGTCGCGGTACCACTGCACTACCTCCGCGAGCCCCTGGGAGAACGGCACGAGCGGCCCATAGCCGAGCTCAGCGCGGATTTTGGAGATGTCGACGCTGTAGCGAAGGTCGTGACCGAGGCGGTCCTGCACCCGGTCGACGTATGACCAGTCCTTGCCGGTCGCGTCGAGCAGCAGCTGGGTAAGTTGGAGGTTCGTCAGCTCCGTGCCCCCGCCGATGTTGTAAATCTCGCCGGCGCGGCCGCCCACCAGCACCATCGCGATGCCGCGGGTGTGGTCATCCACGTGCAGCCAGTCCCGGATGTTGTTGCCCTCGCCATAAAGCGGCACATGCGTGTCGTCGATCAGGTTGGTGACGAAGAGCGGGATGACCTTTTCGGGGAAGTGGTACGGCCCGTAGTTGTTCGAGCAGCGGGTGATCGACACGTTCAGCCCGTGCGTTCGGTAGTAGCTGCGCGCGAGGAGGTCGCTGCCGGCCTTCGATGCCGAGTAGGGCGAGTTCGGTTCGAGAGGGTGCGATTCGTCCCACGAGCCCTGGGCGATAGACCCGTACACCTCGTCGGTCGACACGTGCACGAACCGCTTCAGGCCCGAGCGGAGCGCGGCGTCGAGCAGACGCTGGGTTCCGAGAACATTGGTCTCGACGAAGATGCCGGAGTCCCGCACGGAGCGGTCGACGTGGGACTCGGCGGCGAAGTGCACGACGGCGTCGACATCTGGGAAGAGACGGTCGAGCAGATCAGAGTCGCGGATGTCGCCGTGCACGAAGGAATATCGGGGAGAGTCGGTAATCGGCGCCAGGTTCTGCAGGTTGCCAGAGTAGGTGAGCGCATCCAGAACGACGACCTCAACTCCTTCGAGACCGGGATAGGCGTCTTCCAGTGTGCGTCGAACAAAGTTGGAGCCGATGAATCCGGCCCCGCCGGTGACGAGGATCTTCATGGTGTTCCTTAGCGATCTAGGCTGCGTTGTACGAGGGTCGAGCGCACGCGCAGGCCGATGGTCAGCACGAGTCGTACCGGCCAGAGCACCGCACCGGAGTATTTCTTGTTGAGAAACCGGCGTGCGCTCTGGTGGTGGACTTCGATCATGTTTTTCGAGTTCGAGGTTGTCGAATGGGCGCCGCTGTGGGTGACGGAAGCTGCGGGCTCATAGACGTTCCGGAACCCGGCCTTGCCGAGTCGAAAGCCAAGGTCGACGTCTTCGAAGTACATGAAGAAGCCGTCATCGAACCCGCCGAGGCTGTCGAACGCGCTCTTACGCACCAGGAGACACGCGCCGGACAGCCAGCCGGCGTCGCGGCGCACCGGGCTGGCGTCGGTGTCTTTGCGGTACGCGCGGCTCCAGGGATTGCCTAGCCAGAGGTTAGCGAACAGGGCGTGGCCGACTCCTGTTCGAAGGGAAGGAACCGAACGGGCCGAGGGATAGAGTTCGCCGTCTTCGCCGTAGATAGCGGGGCCGACCGAGCCGATCCGCGCGTCCGTGGATCCGGCAGCCACCATGGCGTCGATCGCGCCGGGCCCGAGCACAACGTCAGGGTTACTGACCAAGATCCATTCAGTAGACGCCGGGATGGTTCGCGCCGCGGCGTTCATGCCGCCGCCATAACCGAGATTCCGATCGAGGGGGAGGTACACCCCGTGCGCTTTCTCGGTGAGCTCCTGAACAGCGGTTCCGGCGGTTGGCTTGTTGTCCGCGACCGTGACCAAAACCGGCGAAACGCTCGCCGGCGGCACCGAGGCCAGGAAGCCAGCAAGCACGGTTTCCGATCCGTAGCTCACGGTGACGACCGCCACAGCGGGCGCACTCGATGGCGTGATTGGTGTGGTCATGGGAGACAGCCATTCTAGTTCGAGCGGGTTCGGTCACAATGGGGGAGTGCAGCCAACCATTTCAGTCGCCCTCTGTACCCACAACGGCGCCCGGTTCATCGGTCGGCAGGTGGGCAGTATCCTCGCCCAGACTCTTCAGCCGACCGAGATCGTACTGTCGGATGACGCGTCGAGCGATGACACTGTCGAGATAGTGCGAGAGCTGCTCAAGTCGTCGGCGATCGAGCTGGTGGTGCTTCTCAATGACCCCCCGTTCGGCGTAGCGGCCAATTTCCAGCAGGCGCTGCAAACCGCGCGTGGCGACCTCATCGCGCTGTGCGACCAGGATGATGTGTGGAGTCCACGCCGCCTCGAGCGCCTCGCAGCTGAATTTGCCCTGCGCCCTGAACTCCTTCTCGTCCACTCGGACGCCTCGCTCGTCGACGAGCACGGCGCTTATCTTGGAGTTGGTCTCCTGGATTCACTGGAGACTACCCCGGGCGAGATCGCCGAGATTCACGAGGGTCACGCCTTCGAGACCTTCCTGCGACGCAATCTCGTGACGGGCGCAACCACCCTGGTCTCCCGTCGGCTGGTCGAGCGCGCAATGCCCATCCCGTCCAACTGGATCCACGATGAGTGGCTGGCGATGATCGCTGGCGCCTACGGTGGGGTCGGCCTGGTCGCCGAGAGGCTCACGAATTACCGGCAGCACTCCGGAAACCAGATCGGGGCGCGCAAGCCGACGCCACGCGACAAGATTCGAAAGCTCCGCGAGCCGAGGGCAGAGCGTAACGACAACCTGCTAGCGCGCGCGCGCATCCTCAATTCCCGTATTCCAAAACTCACTCCGGCGGTTGAGCGCCGCTATCTCGAACTCGCCTCCGGGAAGTTCGCGCATGAGCAGTTTCGCAACTCGCTCTCGCCAAATCGGATTGCCCGACTGGTGCCGATCCTGAGAGAGGCTGCCGGCGGTGGATACCGACAATTCAGCCGGGGTCGGGCTGACGTGCTGCGAGACCTGCTCCAACCCGCGTGACCGGCGCCGCCTTGAGCGGGACGGGTGTTATCAACAGCACATTCAGTTAAGTGACCACCGGACTGATCATCACCGGCAACCGAATCGGGCCGAAAATGGCGGGTCCGGCAACGTATTCCGTTACGCTCGCGACGACCGCGCCGCTGGACGGAACCCCGGGCGATCAATTCGAGCTTAAGCGGCTGGTCGTGGGCGACGAGTGTCACTTCTCCGCGTTGGAGTCCCGCGCTGATGTCATCATTTTCCGGGGCATGCACTCGAGCAGTTCTCCGGGCTCCGGCGCATCAAAGAGTGGTAGTTGTTGACCTCTACAACCCGATGCACTTCGAGCAGGCCAAGTCCTTGTCTCGCGATCACTGGTCCCGACAGGCGGAGGACGCCATCTGGCTAGTGAACGAGCAGCTGGTCAAACCAGATTTCGTCCTTTGCGCATCGGAGCGGCAGCGTTACCTCGATCTCGGCCAGCTATCAGCGCGCGGGCGGGTCAACCCGGACAATTTTTCGGCCGATCCGATGCTGGAGAAACTCGTCGCCGTCGTTCCGCTCGAGCTCGGGCGGACCGCGCCCGAGCACATCGAAGATGTGGTGGAGGCCGTCGATCCGGGTAATGCGCCCGGTGACAAGCTCATCCTCTGGTCGGGCGGCATCTATGCGCTCTGCGACCGCTGCCATCCGGCGTCGTGATGGGCCGCGTCTCGCGGGTGGTGCACGCGCTGCGCCGCTCCGGTGTCTCAGGAGTCGCCCGCAAAGTTCCCCGGTCGACTGGCCCGGTGATCGACGGGCGACGTGGCGTACCGCTCACGTAAGCTTCATGAGTGCAGATACGAGAATTGTCAATTGCTGACGCCTATGAGATAACTACGGTGCAGCACGCAGACGAGCGAGGTTCGTTTCTGGAGTGGTACCGTTTTGACGTTCTCGAAGAAGCCGTCGGCCATTCGCTCACCCTTCGACAGGCCAACCAGTCCGTCTCGAAAAGGGGCGTCGTTCGCGGAATCCACTACGCCGATACTCCAACCGGCCAGGCGAAGTATGTAACGACCGCTCGCGGTGCCGTTCTCGACTTCATCGTCGACCTGCGCGTGGACTCCAGCACATTCGGACAGTGGGATTCTGTTCTGCTCGACGATCAGACCCGGGGCGCGGTCTATCTTGCCGAAGGGCTGGGGCACGCCTTTGTTGCCCTCACCGATGACGCGACGGTGAGCTATCTCGTGTCGGATACCTTCAATCCCGAACACGAGCACGGCATCAACCCTCTTGATCCGGATATCGCCCTGGTCTTTCCGTCAGACATCGGAGAGCTCATCTTGTCGCCAAGAGACAGCGGAGCAGCGTCGCTGAAGAGCGCTCGCGACGCTGGAGCGTTGCCGGACTACGGCGAAGTGTCTGCTTTCTACCAATCCCTGATGACGCGGAAGACCTGAGCCATGCGCGGAATAATCCTTGCTGGCGGGACCGGTACGAGGCTATGGCCTATTACGAGAGCAATCTCCAAACAGCTCATGCCGATCTACGACAAGCCGATGATCTATTACCCCCTGTCGACACTCATGCAGGCTGGCATCCGTGAGGTACTGATTATCACCACCCCGGATGACCAGTACCAGTTCCAGCGCCTGCTCGGGGACGGAAGCAGCTGGGGCATCGGAATCAGCTATGCGACGCAGCCGCAGCCGGACGGTCTTGCCCAGGCATTCATCATCGGTGAAGAGTTCATCGGGGACGACAGCGTGGCACTCGTACTTGGCGACAATATCTTCCACGGCTCGAACCTCGGCTCGGACCTCGCCGCGCACGACGAAATCGTGGGCGGCCTGATCTTCGCCTATCACGTCTCCAATCCGACCGCCTATGGCGTAGTCGAGTTCGATGACCATCGCCGTGTCGTGTCCATCGTCGAGAAGCCGACCCACCCTAAGAGCAACTACGCGGTGCCCGGCCTGTATTTTTACGACAATAGCGTCATCGCGGTTGCCAAGTCGATAAAGCCGAGTGAGAGAGGTGAGCTCGAGATCTCGACCGTGAACGAGCGTTTCCTGGAGAGTGGCCGACTGCAGGTGCAGGTCCTCGACCGTGGCACGGCCTGGCTCGATACCGGAACTTTCGAATCGATGGTGCAGGCCACTGAGTTCGTCCGTGTCATCGAAGCGCGGCAGGGCTACAAGATCGGCTGTGTCGAGGAAATCGCGTGGCGCCGAGGGTGGATCGATGACGACCGACTCCTTGCTCTCGCTGCCCCCCTGGTTAAGAGTGGCTACGGTGACTATCTGACCGGCCTGCTGAGTACACGCGGATGAGCAGGGTTCGGGCCGCGATCTCGATCTTTCGGTCGAGCGGACTGCGCGGTGTCCTTCAACAGGTCGTGGCACGACTCGCGGGCACCGCTACAGTGCTGCCGTCAGCCCTGAACCACGAGGATGCGCTCGCAGTCGACTGGAGCCGGCAACATCCTGCTGTGGCAGATCCGCTCGTTGTGTCCGGCCGTCCGCTCACAGTGGCGTTCATCATGTCACCGCCCAGCGCGTCGAGTGGTGGCCACCAAAACATCTATCGATTTGCCCATTACCTCGAAGCGGCCGGTCACACCGTGCGCATTTATCTGTACAGCACACAGCGGATCCTGCTTCCACAGGTGACAACGCTCACGTCGACCAGTTCGTCTTATGCGAGGCTCAACGCCACGGCTGAGCTCTATACCGATGCTGGAGTTGCAAGCGATGTCGACGCCATCTTCGCGACGGGCTGGGAGACCGCCTATCCAGCTTTCCGGGATCGCTCACCGGCGCGCCGCCTCTATTTTGTACAGGATTTCGAGCCGTACTTCTATCCGGTGGGAAGCGATTCGGTTTTCGCAGAGAACACCTATCGCTTCGGATTTGAAGCAGTGACGGCGGGCGGCTGGCTCGCGGGCAAGCTGGCTGCCGAGTACGGGATGAAGACGTCGTACTACGACTTCAGTGCCGACCGCTCGAATTATCACATCCTCGACCCGGCCGCCGACCGTAAAGAGGCCTTCTTCTACGCCAGGCCCGGAACCGAGCGCCGTGGTTTCGAGATGGGCGTCATGGCTCTCGAACTGTTCGCGCGCGAGCGCCCAGACATCACTATCAACCTCGGAGGTTGGGACGTTACCCGGTTCAAGCTGCCCTTCGCCTTCAATAACCTCGGAAGTATGCCGGTGAGTGAATTGAACGCCGTCTACAACCGCTGCGCCGCCGGCCTCGTGCTGTCGATGACGAACATGTCCCTCCTGCCGCTCGAACTGCTGGCGGCCGGCGTCATCCCCGTCGTGAATTCTGGGCCGAACAACAGCCAGGTGTCCGACAACAGTTTCATCGAGTATTCGGATGCTTCACCGAGAGCCCTTGCCGATCGACTGGTTTCGATCTTCGACCGGCCGGATCGAATCGAGCACTCTGTACTGGGATCCGCCAGCCTCACCGAAGATAGCTGGGACAGCGCAGGGGCGTCTTTCGTAAGAATTGTCGAGAGGCTCATGCGTGGCTAAGTGCCTCGTGATCGGTGCCAATGGCTTTCTCGGGTCCCACCTCGTCGACGAGTTGACGGCCCGTGGTCACGACGTGACGGCGTTCGACCGGTTCTCGACAGCTACCGCGCTCTACTCTGCCGACGGTGTCGCGGCGATCGCCGGTGATTTCACTCGCCCCAGCGATCTCCAGACTGCCCTCGTCGGTCAGCAGCTGGTGTTCCACTTCGTCTCGGCGAGCACCCCATTCAGCTCTGACGGTGACCCGGCTCTCGATGTGCGCACCAACGTGGCGCCGAGTGTTGACCTCTTCCAGCTGTGTGTCCAAGCCGGTGTCGACCGCGTCTTCTTCGCGTCGACCGGTGGTGCTATCTACGGCGATCAGCCCGTCGATGCGAACGAAAACTCGCTGCCGCAGCCGATCTCGCCGTATGCCATCGGCAAGCTCGCGATCGAGCATTACCTCGGCTACTTTCGCCGCAAGCACGGTCTCGAGTCTGTGGCGCTGCGTATTTCGAACCCTTACGGTCCTCGTCAGCGCAGCTCGAAAGTTCAGGGGGTCATCCCCATCTTTCTGCGTCACCTGCATGAGGGGGCACCGCTCACTGTCTACGGAGATGGTTCGATGATTCGCGATTACATCTTCGTGACTGATGCCGCCCGGATGATCGCCGAGACGGTCGATCGTCGTACTCAGCACTCGCTCTATAACATTGGCAGCGGGCACGGCACCAGTGTGAATGAGCTTCTAGCGATCATGACTGCGACCACCGGCATCGAGCCACAGCTGCTGCGGGAGCCCGTACCCACCACATTCGTCGATCATGTTGTTCTCGACATCCACCGGTATTCGACCGAATTCGGTACACAGCCACGTGTCTCGCTACCTGAAGGTATTGAGCTCACGTGGCGCGCGATCCAGGATGAGACTTCATGACAGACCAGCCGGGCGCTACCGTCGCCATCCTCACTTTCAATGGCGAAAGGTACCTCGGGCAGATTCTCGATGCGGTAGAGACCCAGCTCTGGGATCGCACGGTCGAGGTTCTCGTGCTCGACTCAGGATCGACCGACGGCACGCTGGCGATCGTCGCCGACCACCCCGGCGTGCGGCTGCACCAGATTCCGAACAGCGAGTTCGGGCATGGCAAGACCCGTAATTTAGCTGCGCAGCTCGCAACGGGCGAGTTCGTGGTCTACCTCACCCACGACGCTGTGCCTGCCGATGAGCACTGGCTGGCCGAACTGCTGAAGCCGTTCGACCTCTCTCCCGGGATCGAAGCTGTCGTCGGTCGCCAGGTCGCACGCCGCACCTGTATTCCTATCCTCAAATATGAAATCGCGCGAGTGTTCTCGACCCAGGGGCCTGAGTTCGGCACGACGATCAGCTATCGAACAGGCGCCTTCGATCGGCAGCCTCACTACTGGCTTCCCGCCGCGTTCTACTCCGATGTGAACTCGGCAGCGCGGAGAAGATTCCTGCTCGACACTGTGCAGTACCGGGACGTCGACTATGCCGAAGACCAGCTATTCGGTCGAGATGTTCTCGAGGCCGGCTTCTCGAAGGCATATGCCTCGCGCGGGGCAGTGGAGCACTCCAACGATCTCACCTACCGCGAGTACAAGAAACGCATCTTCGACGAAATAGTCGGGCTCCGAGCATCCGGCAACAGGGTGCCGCAGCCACCGAGCGCCATTCGTCGATTCGTTCGAGCTGTGCTGCTCGATCCGGCCGACATCGTGCAGGATCGCGATCTCAGCTGGGCTCTCAAACTTTACTGGCTCGTTGTGAACCCGTTCTATCACCTGGCGAAGTCGTCGGCGACCCGGCGGGCGATGAGAGTTCGTCTCGACGATGACAGCGCACTGCGAAAAGGATCGCTCGAGGGCGAGCGACGTCTAAGCTGACCCCGAAATATAGACTTGGGTGGTTTCACCTGCGTAGGGATCAACAAATCAGATGAGTGGGCAACGTTAGATGGCAAATGACCAGGGCGAAAAGCGCGCGATCATTACGGGTATCACCGGCCAGGACGGCTCCTATCTCGCAGAACTGCTGTTGTCGAAGGGCTACGAGGTCCATGGGCTCATCCGGCGCGCTTCGACCTTCAACACAGAGCGAATAGATCACCTCTACAGCGATCCTCACGAGGGCGACACGAAGCTTTTCCTGCACTACGCGGATATCGCAGACGGCTCACGCCTTTCTTCGCTCATAATGAAGATCGCGCCAGATGAGGTCTATCACCTCGCTGCTCAGTCGCACGTTCGCGTGTCATTCGATGAGCCCGAGTACACCGGAGACACGACCGGCCTCGGCACCATCCGCCTGCTGGAGGCGATTCGCCAGACCCACGTTCCCGCACGGTTCTACCAGGCGTCGAGCTCAGAGATGTTCGGTGCAACCCCGCCGCCGCAGGACGAGTCAACCCCGTTCTACCCGCGATCGCCGTACGGGGTTGCAAAGGTCTACGCGTACTGGGCCGCGCGCAACTACCGCGAGGCCTATGGCCTGTATGCGGTCAACGGCATCCTGTTCAACCACGAGAGCCCGCGTAGGGGCAAGACCTTCGTCACGCGCAAGATCACAACGGCCGTCGCCAACATCACGGCCGGCCGCCAGCACGATCTCTACCTCGGCAACCTCGATGCCCGTCGCGACTGGGGCTATGCGCCCGAGTACGTCGTTGCGATGTGGCAGATGCTGCAGATGGATGAAGCGTCTGATTACGTGGTAGGGACCGGTACCGACTACAGCGTCGAAGACTTCGTGCGCTTCTCCTTCGAGCACGTCGGCCTGAACTGGCAGGACTACGTGCGCACGGATGATCGTTACCTGCGCCCCACCGAAGTCGACTCTCTTGTCGGAGACGCCACGAAAGCCTTCGACGTGCTGGGCTGGAAAGCTGCAGTGCACCCCGAGCAGCTTGCACAGATCATGGTCGACCACGACCTGGCCTCGATCGACAAACATCTCGTCGACGTACCCGTGGTCGCACCCTGGACGGAGTGACGGTGGCCGCGAGCCGCCTTACCGCTGTCGTTGTTCCTACGCTCGGCCGGCGGCCCGAATATCTCGAATTGTCTCTGCAGTCGATTCGGGATGCCGGAGACGCCTACATCGTGATGGTGGCGCCGGCGAGTTTTGACGCATCGGGACTCGTCGCTGATGGACTCATCGACAAGAAGGTTGACGAGACCGGCAAGACCCTTCCGGACGCGATCAACCAGGGGTTCGCATCGCTCCCGGCCGATATCCGCTACATCGCGTGGCTCGGCGACGATGACGTGTTGCGACCGGGCTCGCTCGTGACCACAACGGAGTTTCTGGAGAACCATCCGAAATCCTCAGTCGTCTACGGTAGCTGCGACTACATCGATGAAAGCGGCGCTGTGCTCTGGACCAACCGCTCGGGCCCCTGGGCCGCGCCGCTGCTTAGGGTCGGCCCCGATCTCATCCCGCAGCCCGGATCACTCTTTCGCCGCTCGGCATTCGATTCGGCAGGGGGCCTGCGCACAGATCTCGGCTGGGCGTTCGACCTCGATATCTTCCTGAGGCTCGCTCAATTCGGCAGGCTCTCATATGTGCGGCGTACGCTCGCAGCGTTCCGCTGGCACGCAGAATCGCTTTCAGTTGGGCAGCGCGATCATTCAGTTCGTGAGGCAAGCCAGGTGCGTCGGGAATTTCTCCCCGCGTGGATCCGCCCCGTTTCGGCTGTCTGGGAACGGCCGGTGCGCTGGGCGACCGTGCGTGCAGGAGATGTTGTCGGAGGAAGAAGAAAATGAACGGCACGAGAGATCTCGTCTACGTTGCAGGCCATCGCGGTCTGGTCGGCGGAGCCATTGCCCGCCGCATCGACGAGCGCGGCGACCGCGACTGGATCGGGCGCACTCGCGCCGAACTCGATCTGACAGACCGCCCGGCAGTCTTCGATTTTGTGACGACCACGAAGCCGGACGCGATCGTGATCGCCGCCGCTAAAGTCGGCGGTATCGCCGCGAACGACAGGTTTCCGGTTGAGTTTCTCACCGAGAACGTGCTGCTCCAGTCCAACCTGCTAGACGCCGCCCACGCGGCCGGCGTGCCGAAGGTACTGTTCCTCGGGTCATCGTGCATCTACCCGAAGATGGCGCCGCAGCCCATCCAGGAATCGTCGATGCTCACCGGCCCACTCGAACCGACAAATGACGCGTATGCACTCGCGAAATTAGCTGGCATCCGACTGGTCGATGCGTACCGCAGCGAGTACGCCCGCCAGTGGATCTCAGCAATGCCGACGAACCTCTACGGCCCAGGCGACAACTTCGACCTCGAGACGTCTCACGTGCTGCCCGCTCTCATCCGTCGCTTTCATGATGCAAAGGTCGCCAGCGCGCGGAGCGTGACGCTCTGGGGCACTGGCGAGGCACTCCGCGAGTTTCTTTTCGTGGATGACGCCGCCGACGCGAGCATCTTCCTGCTCGACAACTACAACCAGGCCGGCCCGATCAACGTTGGTTTCGGTAAAGACGTCTCAATTCGAGAACTGGCCGATGTTGTCGCCAGCATCGTCGGTTTCTCGGGAACGATCGAATGGGATCCCTCCCGCCCGAACGGCACGCCCAGAAAGATTCTCGACTCGAGTCGCATCCATGCCCTCGGGTGGGAGCCGAAGGTGCACCTGGCCGACGGAATTCGTCTTACCTACGAGTGGTTTCTCGCCACTCACGAGCAGGCCCTCGCCGCCCGATAGCCCCATACTGCCCCTGCACTAGTCTGGAAAACATGTTTGCTGCCGTACGTCTCTCGCTGAGTTTTCTCGCCCGGAAGCAACGAATTGAGTACTTTGCCCTGGTCATCGGAAAGGCTCTCACCGGTCTGCTCGACGTTCTCGGGATCGGGCTGATCGGGCTGATCGCCGGAATCGGTGCAACGCAACTCGGCTCGAAATCGAGCTCGAGCACTACGACTTTTCTCGGCATCACGCTCCCGCATTTCAGTTCGCAGCAACTCCTTTGGCTTGTCGTCTTCGTGCTGTTTGTTTTCGTTCTAAAGGCATTCACAGCGATCTTCCTGTCGTGGCGCCTCACCTCGTTCGTCGCCAGTATCGAGAGCGAGAGCGCAGCCTTAATCGCTGAACACCTTCTTCGCGGATCCCTCGACTTCGTCAAGCAGTACTCCAAAGCCGAGTTCCAGTATGCAATCACCGGTTCGACTGTCTATGCGTTCACCGGGCTTCTCAATAACGTTGCCGTGATGGTGAGCGAGGGTTTCCTGCTGCTGGTCGTCGTTGCATCCTTCTTCCTCATCAACCCGATCGCTGCTGTCTTTGCGTTGGTGTACTTCGGCATCGTTATCGTCATCATCCAGGTGGTGATTGGAGGCAGTCTTAAGCGCTCCGGCACGCAAGCCGTTGAGGGCACAGTCGTAGCGACCAACGCGATCAGCGACACTCTCGATACTTTCCGCGAGATCTCTGTCCTGGCAAAGCAAGACTTGTTCATCGACCGCATCTATAAGGCTCGCCGACTTATCTCGCGCAGTGGCGCAACGATGACCTTCCTGTCTGGAATGCCCCGCTACGTCGTTGAGACGGCTCTAATGCTCGGTATCGTCGTCTTCGTGGGTCAGCAGTTTCTTACCGGGCAGCTCGCCACCGGCATCGTCACTATCGGTATCTTCCTTACTGGAGGAGTAAGGATCATGGCATCCCTGCTTCCCCTGCAGAGTGCGTTGGGCTCGATCAAGCAGAACACAGAGCAGGCAGCACTTGCACAGGGCTTCCTCGTGGCCGTGCGCGACAAGCTCGCGATCACCGAATTTGCACGAACTCTCCCGCCGAAAGAACATAAGCAGTTTGATGGGATCCGGCGTGAAGCTGGTCTTCCGATCGTCGTTGACAACGCAACCTACCGCTACCCGGGCGATGGGCACGACACGCTTCACGGTATTAGTTTCAGCGTGACCGCCGGTGAACACGTCGCTATAATCGGCCCATCTGGTGCAGGCAAGACGACATTGGTGGACCTCATCCTTGGACTGGTGATGCCCGAGACCGGCAGCGTGAACATCGGGGGAGTCGAGCCAAACGACCTTCGGGCGATCGCACCTGGCATGGTCTCCTATGTTCCTCAAAAACCGGGCTTGGTCTCTGGAACGATTGCCGAGAACATCGCCCTCGGTATTGAGCCAGAACTGATAGATCGTGAGCTGGTGGCTGAGGTTATCGAATCGTCCTATCTCACCGAATTCATCGCGAGTCTTCCCGAGGGAATCGATACCTCGGTTGGAAAGCAGGTGGACTCCCTCAGCGGCGGCCAGATCCAACGGCTTGGACTTGCCCGCGCACTCTATTCGAAGCCACAGCTTCTGATTCTCGACGAGGCCACCAGTGGGCTCGACGCGGGGTCTGAGGCCTTCATTACCGCCTCGCTCAGCAAGCTGCATGGTAAGGTCACCGTAATTATCGTGGCGCATCGACTGTCGACAGTGCAGCATTCAGATGTCGTTCACGTCGTTGAGGGTGGCCGCGTAGTAGCGTCAGACAAATTCAGGGTGCTTCAAGAGACCGTTCCAATGGTTGCCGAATATGTCAGGTTGATGTCGTTCGATGACAAGTGAGCCAGCTGCCCCGCTGAGGACGCTTATCGCGATCCCCGCCTTCAACGAAGAAGCGTCGCTCGGAGCAGTGCTGACAGAATTGCGTGTCCATCACCCAACCGAGCATGTGATCGTGATCGACGATGGCTCGCGCGATGACACCGCAAATATTGCTCGCAAGCTCGGCGTTCGGGTTATTCGGCACCCGATCAATCTCGGGGTCGGTGCTGCCATGGGTACCGCGTTCAAGTACGCTGCGCGTCATGGCTACGAAGGCCTCATCCAACTGGATGCCGATGGCCAGCATCGGCCGGAATTCCTCGCTGTACTGCTCGGGCAGATCGGCTCCGCCGATATCGTAATCGGAAGCCGTTTTGCTGACGGTGGCTACTTTCGCACGACCGTTGCCCGACGAAGCATAATGCGGGTGATTGCGGGAGTCGTCTCGGCTTACGCCGGAACCCATCTCACCGATGTGACCTCTGGATTCCGTTTCAGCGGGCCGCGGGCGATCGAACTCTTCTCACAGCACTACCCGGTGGAATATCTCGGTGACACTGTCGAGTCGATTGTTCTGGCTTCCCGGCAGGGTCTGACGGTCACCGAGGTGTCGGTTTCGATGAACGAGAGAATGGGTGGGCTGCCGTCGCAATCGATCTTCCGTGCGTTCCTCTATACGGGTCGAATCCTGCTCATTCTCGTTTTAGCCGGGTTTCGAAGCACACCGCACGGGGTCATCAATAGGCGGAAAGCCAATAGAGCGGGAGAGACAGCGTGAACCCACAAATTCTGGCCATACTGCTGTCACTTGTCATCCTCGTGGCGGTGCTCGTTTTGCTCCGGTTCTATTTTCTGCCCGAGAAGTACGCCGTGATTTGGCTGCTTGCTGCGATCATCAGTGTGCTTCTCGCCATTTTTCCGCAGGTGCTCGAAGCAATCTCCAGTTTCTTCGGCATCTCGCAACCCATCAATCTGATTTTCTTCGCTGGTTTCTTCATCGTGCTTCTGCTGCTTATGCAATTGAGCCTTGAACTCGCACGTACCCGCGACGAGTTGCGCCGGGTCGTGCAGGCAATCGCCCTCGAGCTCGAGGAGAAGGCACAGAACCAGGATCCTGGTGCGTAAGTTCAAGCTCCTCTATCTCGCACCGGTTTTTGCGCTAATCGCACTCCTGTGCTGGGCGCTTGCATCGCCTCCCGGATCGAGCCCTGACGACGACTTCCACCTGGCGAGCATCTGGTGCGCGAACGCGTCGAATACCTCGGCTTGCGAGCCTGGCCACAGTTCGGACCAGCGGGAGATTCCCCCCGCCGTCTACTTCGCCAATTGCTACGCGCGCGACGCGAACATCAATGCGGGGTGCCAGGCCGATCACAGCCAGAGCACGGTTCCCTCCGTACTCACGAAGCGCGGCAGCTTCCAGAACAATTACCCACCGGTCTACTACGCGACGATGAGCCTCTTCGTGGGTCCGAGTTTCGAAGGTTCGATCTTCGTGATGCGAATGGTGAATATCTTCCTCCTCATCGGATTCACGTCAGCGCTCTGGGCCCTCTTGCCGAGGAGGAGACGCCCGGCCCTAATCGGTGGATGGCTGCTGACATCCGTTCCGCTCGGGCTCTTCCTTATCGCCTCGAATAATCCGAGTTCGTGGGCGCTAATCGGAGTTGCTTCAGCCTGGCTGGCGCTCCTTGGATTCTTCGAGACTGTTGGACGACGGAAGATTCTGCTTGGCGCGCTCTTCGTTCTTGCCGTGATCATGGCGGCGGGTGCGCGGGGAGACGCCGCCCTGTACACCGTGCTCGGATCTGTAGTCGTGCTCATCCTGTCATTCGCACGCACGCGGGCATTCCTCCTGAATGTGATCCTTCCCGCTGTGCTGGCCGTGGTCGCCCTGATCTTCTTCCTCTCATCCCGGCAGTCCACAGTCGCAGTCGTCGGCCTCGGCGACGGCACCCAGCCTGGCTCGCACTCGGGAGTCCTGGCTCTCGCGCTCAAAGACCTGATCAACGTCCCATCGTTGTGGTTCGGATCGTTTGGCACCTGGGCCCTTGGCTGGCTCGACACTGCGCTGCCCACGATCGTCCCCTTTGCCTCGGTCCTCGCGCTCGTTCTGATCGTCATGGTAGGCCTGCGGAACCGTTTTCGCCGGAAGACGATTGCCCTGGTGCTCGTCGGCGTGGTGCTGTGGGCGCTGCCGACTTATGTGCTCGTAGCGGGCGCCAATCAGGTGGGGGAGAACGTTCAGCCCCGCTATATTCTGCCAATCATCGTCCTGGGCGTCGGCGTCACTCTCCTCGGTGTCGTCGGCCAACGAATCGTGTGGAGCCGAACGGTGCTCATCGTCAGCGTTGCAGCACTCTCGCTCGCTGAGACAGTCGCGATGTACATCAACATGAGGCGCTACATCGTGGGTGTAACCAGTCGTGAATACAATTTGGATTCAGGAATCCAGTGGTGGTGGAACATTCCCATCCCGCCCATGTTGGTGTTGGTGATCGGATCGCTCGCCTGGTTGGCGCTCCTCATAACCTTCGCAAGAGAGGTATCGAAGACTCGTGCCATCAGTTAATCCGATTCCATTCAACGATCTTTCCCGCACTCCGCCGGCGGTAATGGCTGAGGTTGAGGCAGCGATCGCCCGCGTGCTGGCGAGCGGTTGGTATGTGATGGGCCCCGAGCACAATGCACTCGAGGCCGAACTGTCCAGCTACCTGGGCGTCTTAGATACCGTGCTGGTCGCCAACGGCACAGATGCGCTGGAGCTCGCACTAGCCGCTGTCGGCGTTACCCAGGGAAGCGTCGTGCTCACGGTAGCCAACGCTGGCGGGTACGCGACCATCGCATCCCGGCTTCTCGGTGCGATACCGCTCTATTGCGACGTTGATCCAGCATCACTGTTGATGACTGTGTCCGGGGTTGAGAAAGCGCTCGCGAGCGCGGCGGTCAAGCCGACGGCGATAGTCGTCACTCACCTGTTCGGATCGATGGCGCCGGTCGCAGAGATTGTGGCAGTAGCCAAATCGCACGGCATCGCGGTCGTCGAAGACTGCGCGCAGTCACTCGGTGCGCGGGCAGACGGTAGGCAGTCAGGAAGCTTTGGCGATATCGCAACCACCAGCTTCTACCCCACGAAGAATCTCGGGGCCCTCGGTGATGGCGGTGCTGTTTTCACGAACAACCACGAGCTGGCCGAGAGCGTGCGGCGGATGCGACAGTACGGCTGGTCGTCGAAATACCACATCTCTTACGATCGCGGTCGCAACAGCCGCATGGATGAGATGCAGGCGGCGATTTTGCGGGTCAAGCTTCCGCACCTTGACTCCTGGAACGAGCGTCGGCGCCAAATCCACGCCCGCTATGAGGAAGTTGCTCCCAGGCTGATGCTGGGAACGGCATCCCCATCATTCACCGCCCACCTGGCGGTGCTTCGCTCGGACGATCGTGACACCGCCAGGTCCGTGCTCAAGGCTGCAGGAATCGGTACCGACGTGCACTACCCCGTGCCCGATCACGAGCAGCAGTTCCCTACCGCTGCAATCGCAGGAGTCTCCCTTCCCGTGACCGAGCATGCGGCCGGACGCGTTTTCTCGGTGCCGATGTTTCCCGACCTGACTGATGCCGAAGTGGAGACTGTCGCGGCAGCGATCGGCGCTCTGGAGGAGAGCGATGATTGACAACCAGTTCGACGACGAGCTGGTGAGCGGAGCGACGCTGACTCGGCTGCCCAGAATAGATGGGACGAACGGATCGCTCATCGTCGGGGAAGTGAATGCGGGACTGCCATTCGTTGTTCGTCGGGTCTTTACCGTCTTCAATGTTCCATTTGGCGAACCACGAGGTACGCACGCGCACCGTAAATGCGAACAGTTACTCGTGTGTCTAGTTGGCTCGGTGACTGCCGTAGTCGACGATGGTTTTCGACATCGGGAAGTGGTTCTTGACGACCCCTCAGTTGGTCTCTACATGCCGGCGATGACCTGGGGAACCCAATACCGATACTCCCCCGACGCGATACTGCTCGTTTTGGCCTCGGCTCCCTATGACCCTGACGACTACATCCACGAGTATGAAGAATTCAAGAGAATGGCTGCGAGTCGATGACTTACAGAGAGCAGGCGATCAAGTTCCTCCGCAAACCAGTCGCATATCGTTTCATTTTCATAGTGATCGTCGGAGTTACGGTACTTGTGGGATGTGTGGCAGTGCCTTACAAGGCAACGGTCGACGGGATCGTCTACATCTCAAGTGCAAAATCACTGTTCAGCGATCACTTCGCTGTGGACTACGCCTGGTTTCGGGAACCCGGCTATCCGTTGCTACTCCGAATTATTCACTTCTTCGGGAACAGCGGCATTTTTATTGTGCTCGTCCAGTCTCTGTGTCTCGGAGTTGCGACTTTCCTCGCCCTATACGCCACCCGTCGTGCGCTTGGACGGGGGCGTCCGAGCACCGCCGTCGTATTTTTCGTCATTGTTCTAAGCCTGAATCCGATCTACATGATCTATTCGGCGCTGGTGCTTCAGCAGGCTCTGTTCAGCCTCCAGCTCGCGTTTTTCGCGCTGAGCGTCGCGTGGGCCCTGCGACTGCCCGTGCGCTTAAACAGGTGGGCGCTCATCGCCTTGGTGCTCGCCAATTATTTCATCGCGATCTGGACCTCGATCGGCTGGCTCTACCTCGGGCTGTTACCGGTGGTCGCCGTGATCGCGATCGTGTTCTCGCACAATGTGGTTTCACTGTTCACTCGCGTACGAGGAGGGCTGCGCAAGACAGCTGTGGTTGCACTCAGCGCTGTAGCAGTCATCGCCATTTTTGCCGGCGTGTACGTCTCGGGTCTACAGGTCTATTCAGGCTGGCAGGACATTAAGGATCCGTACCTGAAGACCGCCGTCGTTCCCGGCGCCGTAATCCAGCCTTTGTCCGGTCCTCCCGCGCTTCCGCCCGTGTGGCCCCTCATCCAGCGGATGTTCGCTTTGATGAATATGGGCACGATCCAGCACTACCCGAGCGAGAACGCACTGTTCATGAAACAACAGATGAGAGTCGACTACGCGATAGGCCAATACGACACCGCCTACGTGGGTAAGCCGTTCGCGCAATATGCGAAGCATTGGTTCACGGTACCGGACCCCTCGAATCAGGTACACCAGGTATATTCATGGACCGCGCCGAATGCGCCCATAGTCTATTCTGGAACCTTCATCGCCTATCTCCTTGTGCTCCTGCTCAGTCTCGTTCGGCGACGTTGGGGTTCTTTCCTGGTGCTCGCGGTACCCCTCTCATTCCTCGCCGTGTATGCCCTCTCGAATTCGCCCATCGACAGATATGGGGTGCCGGCGTATCCGTGGGCCGTTGCCGCCCTTGCCGGACTGGTTTCATGGATTGCGCAACTTGTCTCTCGAGCAGTGAGGTCGCTGCGACAGAAGCGCCCAGCACTTATAGAGGGATGACCGATCCGGTACTGTCACGGAACGTGAGCCTCACATCATCGGTTCTGCCTTTGTCGCCCAGTGATTACTGCGGCTCTCCAGCAGGGTGTTCACGTCGAGGGGCTACGCCCGCGTTCCGTCGAGCTTCGGGCCGCGAGAAGCCTTCAAGGCGCTACAGGACTCACGAGTGCCCCTGGTCAGACCCCATCACCGGACACCGTGCTCGAGGTGGGATGTGGCGGCGACTACAACTCAGAGATTATCGCCCACTCGTTTCCGCAGGTCCCCTACACCGGACTCGACCTATCAGCCGCGATGATCGATGTTGCGCGCAAGCACTACCCGACCCGCGAATTCGAGGTCTGTAGCGCGTACTCGCTGCCGCGTGCTGATCGCAGAGTCAACATCGTGCTGGACGGGGTGGCCCTGCTGCACATGACCGGCTGGCGCAAAGTGCTGCCCGAACATGCCAGGGTGGCTCGCTCGCAGGTGATCTTTCAGGGACTGACCCTGAGCGCCACGGAGGAGACCCTCGAGTTCGCGAAGTACGCCCACGGCCGGCCAACCATCGAATGCGTCTTCAACAGCTCACAGCTGCTCGAGGTCTGCTGTCGACGCTCGCTGAAAAGTAGGCCGGTTTCGCTCTTCGAAAAGTAGGCCACTGTTTCTGTTTGGCTATTCTGCCGTGTTCTGTGTGTTGGTCAAGCTGGTCGGGTTGATGCCGGTGTTCTTCAGCCGGTAGGAGGCGCCTTTCAACGTGATGACTTCGGCGTGGTGGACGATCCGGTCGATCATCGCTGCGGCGACGACTTGGTCGCCGAAGACGTCTCCCCACCGGGCGAAGGGCAGGTTCGAGGTCAGGATCAGGGACGCGTGTTCGTATCGGGATGAGACGAGTTGGAAGAACAGGTTCGCGGCGTCTTGCTCGAACGGGATGTAGCCGACCTCGTCGACGATGATCAACCCGTAACGGCGGAGCTGCTCCAGTTCTGCCGGGAGGCGGTCGGCGCGATGGGCGGCCTGGAGGCGCGCAACCCACTCGGTTGCGGTCGCGAACAAAACCCGGTGGCCGGCATGGGCGGCTTTGATGCCAAGGCCGATCGCGAGATGCGTTTTCCCCGTCCCGGGAGGTCCGAGGAGGACCACGTTCTTCGCTTCGGTCAGGAACACTCCGGTGCCCAAGTGGGCGATGGTGTCGCGTTTGAGTGTTGGTTGGTGGTCGAAGGTGAACTCCTCCAACGATTTGCGGCCCGGGAACCCGGCCGCCCGGATACGCAGCTCAGCGCCGGAAGCTTCCCGGGCAGAGACCTCGCGGGAGAGAACCGCGGCCAGGTATTCCTCATGGGACCAGCCCGCATCACGGGCCTGGTCCGCAAGCCGGGCAGCGGCTTCACCGATGCGGGGGGCTTTCATCGCGCGGGCGAAATACTGGATCTGGGAGCCCGTGTCGTTGCCCATCAGGCGACCTCCCCGTTTTCGTGGAAACTGACCCCGAACGCAGTGTCGTAGTCGGCGAGATCTCGTCCCATATCGTGCTCGAGCTCGACCGGTCTGGGGTTTTGGAATGCGACCCGCATCCGGCCAGCCGCGGTGACATGGCCCGGGTCGGTGATGGTCTGCCCTGAACCCCAAACCCGGTAATGGCAGGCGAGAGTGCGGCCCTCCAAAATGACAGTGACCTGGCGAAGATCGGCGCGGACGTTCACCATCCGGCCGATCCCGGCCGGATCGACCGAGTAGTCGTTGCCGAGCACCGAGACGTAGTAATCGCGGGGCAGGCGGACCCGGTTCTGGAACCCGACCTGCGGGTTCACCGGCGGCAAGGCGCTCATCGCCGCCCGGTCCAGGGCGATCAAATCGGTGGGCCTGGCGTGGAGATGGCGGATCTGGCGATTGTTCGCCCGCGGCAACCAGGCTGCCAGTTGCTCGTTAAAATCGGCCGGGGAGGTGAACGCCCGCCCCGGCAAGAACGAGGTCTCCAAATACTGGTTCGCCCGCTCCACGATCCCTTTCGATTCCGGGTCGAAGGGTTTCAGCTGAACGATCTTCGTCCCCAACATACCCACGAACCCAGTCACTCCCTCGGCGAGATGATTGCGGCGCCCGATGCCGGCCTCGTTATCCCAAACCAGGCGCCTGGGGATCGCACCAAGTTGGTCGGCCAGCAGTGACCACATTCCGGCCAGCAGATCCGGGGTGGTCCTCGTCGGGATCATCACCGCGCAGATCGTTCGAGAGAACGACGCGACCATAACCAACACCGGCGGCGATCCGAGCTTGCCGCCGGGCAGCGGGATCGGCGCCGGAGGGAACCAGAGATCGCATTGAACCTGATCGCCTGGCGAATACTGCAACCGATCAGCCGGGTCCTTCGGCGCCAGCTCCGGGCGCAGCAACGCGACTCGCTTCCGAAACCACGACGGCGACCCCGCCCAACCAACCCTCTCCGCGATCACCGTCGCCGACATCAACGGAAACTCGACCAACAAAGCGCGAACCTGCGGCTCGAACGCATCAAAAGCCGACGGAACCCGGCCCCGAACATACGCCGGCGGACTCTCCGAAGCCAACGCCCTCGAAACCGTGTCTCGCGCCAGCCCGAGCCGGCTCGCTATCGCCCGAACCGACATGCCCTCACTGACGTGAAGATGCCGAATCTCTGCCCACTCCTGCAAGCTAATCACCCACCCAATCGTGTCTGGGTGGCCTACTTTTCGAAGAGCGTTACCGGCCTAATTTTCGAAGAGCGCTGACAGTCTGCGACGGGCTCGGCCTCGCGAAGGTGGCCGAGACGGACGGCCTCGACTACGACTTCTGACCGTACCTCGGCATCCCTACGGTGCCGGAAACCTAGGTGATGGAGTTTTCAGCCGTTAGACGCGTTCCAGACGCCGCCGGCTAAGAGCGTTGCCTGTCACGATTGCCAGCCGGTCGATCGACCATTTGCGCAGGCGTGACAGGATGCCGCGGATGCCGTTTCCCCGCCTGTGCGTTGCCGGAGTGCCGAGCGCAGCGCACACTCTCGCATCGGTGGCATCGAGGCTCTGTAGGTATGGCGCGTAGACGTCATTGCGCAGCACCCGATTCAGGCGTGAACCGTATACGAGCTGGCTGCTCACGTACCAGTTGCCTACGCGACGCACGCCGTGGAAGTGGAAGAACACCAGCGGGTCACCGTCGATCACGACCTGCGCAACGCGCAGCATGATCGAGTGCCCGCCTGTGTTCCATGGCGCAAGATTGAACCCTTTCGAGGGCAGCACGACGACGCCCTCGAACTTGTCGGGGAACCAATCGAGGTAGCCTTGGTCGGCATACTTGCCGTCCTCCGGCTTGTCGTAGCACCAGGCCAGCGTGCTTTCGGCCCACCAGTCCAGGCAGGCGCGACCGCGGGCATCCGCTCTGATACCAACCCAGCCGACGTTGAATCGACCGTACTTGGCGAGCCTCGCGGCGAGGCGCGCGGGGTACTTGTGTTCGATAATCCCCACGGACCCGTCGCCAAGCGCGTCCAGCACCAGCGATGGATCGTCAAAAAAGAACAGGTCGGAGTCAAGGTAGATGACGACAGTCGACGGGTCATTTTGGCAATTCGTCACCCATCGCATCAGCAACGGAGTCGACGTGAAAAAATATTCCATCCGTGAGCGGGACGCCTTGAGCGGGGCCAGTTCGGGTTCGGCGGCTTCGATGTCGTCGATGGTCAGTGTGAAGACTCCGGGCAGGGTGGCGGCATCCAGATAGTCCTTCGCCTTCTGGTCGAGGCAGAGTACCCAGACCGGGGCGTCGTCACCGTACTCGCGGAGCGACTGGATGAGCGCGAGACCGCGCGAGAGATATCCGCTGTCGAAGTAGGTGCAGTAGGCGCGTAGCTGTGCCATGGGACGTTAGAGGCGCTCGACATCGGCGCCGCTGAACTTGCCGGTCGCGTCGAGAACGGGAGTGCCTGAGCCGGTGATGGCGGCGGCCTGCTCCAGGTAGATGCTGTGAGGCTGAACGATAATCACGGCATCCGCTTCGGCGCAGGCCGTGGCCAGGTCAGTGACTTCCTGCACAGGAACGCCATCGATGTCCCAGCCTTGCACAGACGGATCGTTGTACTGCAGCACGCATCCCATGTTGATCAAGCGCTTCGCGAGCGGCACGGCGGGTGACTCCCGGCGGTCGGAAATGTTCGCTTTATACGTGACGCCGAGAAGGAGTACCTTGGACCCTCGGATAGCCTTCGACTTGTCATTTAGCATGTCCTGGACGCGGCGGCTGACGAAGGTCGGCATGCTCTGGTTGATCTCTTCGGCAAGTTCAACGAAACGGAACGGGCGATCGAGTTCTGCGCGCACCTTGTAAGCCAGGTAGTTGGGGTCGATGGGGATACAGTGGCCTCCGACCCCGGCGCTCGGCGAAAAAGACTGGAAGCCGAACGGTTTGGTCTTGGCGAGCCGCACCACCTCCCAGATGTCGATGCCCATCGAGTGGCTGAACTGCGCCATTTCGTTGACCAGAGCGATGTTCACGTGGCGGTAGGTGTTCTCTAGAAGCTTCGCCATTTCGGCCTCGCGCGGACCACTTGCCTCAACCACCTGGTCGATGAAGAGGGAGTAGAATTCTGCCGCCTTCGTGGTGGCCTCTGCCGTGACACCGCCGACGACCTTCGGAGTGTTGGTGATGTTCCAAATCAGGTTGCCTGGGTCAATCCGTTCGGGCGAAAACGCGAGATAGAAGTCGGTGCCGCAGACCATGCCGTTCGCTTCGAACAGTGGCTGCAAAATCTCTTCGGTCGTTCCAGGGTAGGTCGTCGACTCGAGCACCACTGTTGTCCCGGCAGTCAGGTGCTCAGCGATAGTGGCGCTCGCGCCGATGACAGCAGCCAAGTTCGGGCGACCATCTTCATCGAGCGGAGTGGGCACGCAGATCACGACAACGTCGGCATCGACGATGACGTCGGGATTGCTGGTGGCGGTGAAGCCACTCTTCAGTAGCGCCGCAATGTGCTCGCTGCCGAGGTCATCGATGTGGCTGCGCCCAGCGTTCAATCCCTCGATGGTACGCGGGTTGAGGTCGAGCCCGACCACATCGACACCGGCGAGTGAGGCTGCGTTCGCGAGTGGGAGACCCACGTAGCCCAGGCCGACGATGACTGCTCTCAAGGCCGTATCCTTAGCTCGACTTAACAACACCGGCCTCGGGAGTGTCCGATCCGTGCCAGATAAGCCTACCGATTAAGTGAGGAACACCAGCCGTGCCCCACACCCCGTTGCTCATCCTTGCCTACAACCGGCCAGATAAGATGCGGGGGCTCATCGACGCGCTGCGCCCGCTCGCGCCGAAGCTGGTCATGGTGGTCGTCGACGGGCCGAAACCGGGAAATGCGACGGATGCTGCGAAGGTGCAGGCGGTGCGCGACGCGGTGTCGCGCATCGACTGGACGATCGAGGTGCACACTCGATTCCGTCCGGTGAATGTGGGACTGCGGGCCTCCGTCGTCGACGCTGTGACCTGGGCAACCTCCGAGTACGGACAGGTCGCGGTGATCGAGGAGGATGTTGTTCCCGGCCCGGACTTTCTGCCATACGTCGAGTACATGCTCGATCGGTATCGCGATGATGAACGCATCGCGCACATTTCCGGCTATAACGTCGTGCCGCGTGAGGCACTGACATTTCCACAGCACCAGAATCGTCTCTCGGTCTACCCCGAGTCAATCGCGTGGGCGACCTGGGCTCGTGCCTGGGAGCGTTATGACGACGACCTGCCCTGGGGCCCGAAAACGCCTGTGCCCGCCCTGCGAGAGATTGTTAGTACCACTGCGGCGGCGCTGCGATGGAAGCAGAATTTTCGTGACGCTGCCTCGGCCCGGATTTCAACCTGGGCATACCGCTGGATCGCGAGCATGTGGTCGACCGGCGCTCTCGTGGTCAGTCCCAACCACAATCTGGTTACCTATGTCGGGCAGGAAGAGGGAACCAACACCCTCACAAAGCCTCCGTGGACCGAGTTGCCGCTGTACGACGGTGACCCGACCGCCCTCCTCACGGGGGACGCTGAGCTCGACCCGGGCGGGGAGGGCTGGGTCTCTCGCGTGGTCTTTCGTGGCACGCCATTCGGTGTAGCGCGCGGGGTCGCCATTACTGCTGTGCTCGCCGTGAGAAAGTGGCGACGGGCGAGGAACGCGCACTGATCAGCCGTTCGACGATACTCCGGCGCGAATTCGGCCCGCGAGGGAGTCGTCGACGACAATGCTCTTCCAAAGGCCGTTGGCCAGGCTCCCCAGATAATCCTCGAGAAGCGCGGTTTCTGCGCGTGGGCTGGACTTTACCTTGTGCCAGAGCGCGGAGTCGGCGAGATTTCCGCGTTGATGGCCGAGAACGTCCATAAAGAGCTCTCGGCTCGACGCGGGAAAGCGCCGATTGCGAAGTGCGATCCGCTCGCGAACCAGCGGCCCAAACTGGATGAAGAGATAGACCAATTTGCGCCAGAGCCAGAGTCGGAAGCCTGGCTTCCTTGGGCGGATTCCGATCGGCCGTGCATGCACCGAGTCGGAGAAATCGACAGCAACGCGCGAGAACAGGAACGCGTACCAGCGGAAGGCGCGCCGTGAGTTCTCGATCGACCATCCATCGTCTAGTGCGCGGTCGATCATTGCCGAGTATTCATCGATAGTGCGACCTATGAGGTTAATCTCATCCGGATAGGTGAAGAAATCCGAGTTGGCGGGAACGACGACAGGGGTTCCGAAAGCCGCGACCTCCGCGCCGACTGCCGAACGGAAACTGAGCAGTACATCCACAATCTGCATGATGTCGTACAGGCTCACGTCGTCGGTGGGCAGATTGAGCGTCACGTTTGTTGGCGGCGAGGCGAGCAGAGCCATCAGTTCGTCGACGATCGGCGACTGGACGTTGTCCCGCTTGTTCGGGAATAGGCGGGGATGCAGTCGGATGATCATATGCAGCCGTGGATGGGTCGCCGCATACTCCAGCAGGTAGGCGATCCAGGCGAACTGTCCGTCGAACAGCGAGACCTGGCCGTTGGAGTGGGGGAGAGCATCCGCGAGACGGGCCGCGTTGATCTCGTCCTCGCTGGAGAGCGGGGCCAGCAGAACCCGTGAGTCGAGCGGGATGCCGAATCGCTCACGAAGCGCCACCGGATCGCTGGCCTCGAAGGCGCTCGAGTAGGCGAACGCGCTGCTGCCCTCGAGCAGCCCGCTGAAGTGTTCGCCTACCAGTGCGACCTCGTCGGCACCGATCGGCGTTCTGCTGTAGGTCTGCCAGGCTGCAGCGTCGAATACATCCGCCAGAGAGAGCGATCCTCGATACATGGTCATGGTCTCGGCCCGACGGGTGATATGACCGCCGCCCTGCAGCGTGAAGGTGGGAATCCCGACACTTTCCGCGGCTGCAGCAAACGCGTGGTTCGCCGAATATAGGCGATTGAACACCACCAGGTGCGTTGGACTCTCAGCAGCGATGATGCGCTGCGCAATACGGAATACCAGGATCGTGTTCCGCAGCTGGTCGAGATAGAGATCCCAGAGTGCCGCCGGGATGTGAGTGCCGACAAGCTTGTGGTCGAGGATGAACTCGTACGCCGCATATCGTGCAAGCGGGACGCCGTTGACCATTGTGTTTGGCCAGGTTTCGCGATTCACGCTCGCACAGATCCGTTCGGCCTCGTCGCGGTCAGCTGGGGTTACGAGAGGGTCCATCACCGTGGAGGGAAACTGCATCGTGTTATCGATCAGCATGCGGCGTTTTATACATGCCCGGCAGACCTGCGCGCGCGTCGCAGCGCTGTCACGGTAGTCGACGCCGGTCGCGGCCATGGCGACACAGTGGGCGTTGAGCATACCATCGCAGCGAACGTAGAGCACATCGGCACCCTGCTTCACGAGTCCCTCGGCGATCAGTGCCTCGGGAAATGAATGATCCCAGATATTGGCGAAGGGGGAGAAGAAAAGAACTTTCACGATGAGTCGAAGCTACCATGATGGCAATGATCACGATTCGGCCGGCGACGTTGGCCGATGCCCAGATTCTTCTCGACTGGCGCAATAACGACATCAGCAGGAGCGCGTCCCTGTCGCGGGATGAAATCTTGTTTGAAGAACATCTTGCCTGGCTGGCAGGAGTGCTCGAGGATGCTGATCGGACCTTGTATGTGGCCCTCGACGACGGGGATCCTGCTGGTACGTCAAGGTTTGACATCGAGGGCGGCGGCGCCGAGGTCAGCATCAACCTCAACCCCGCGTACCGTGGGCGCGGACTTTCGCTGCCTGTGCTTCGGGCGTCGATCGAGCAGTTTTTCGTCGACCGGCGTCGCCGAATGCCATTGACCGCGCAGATCAGGTCGTCGAACGCGGCAAGCATCGCAATCTTCACCCGTGTCGGCTTCGCGCACCAACACAGTCACGATGGCGTCGGGCACTACCTGCTGGCCTCAGCCCCCAGCCTCTCCGCTATATGCTGACTCGCATGACGACCGGAGTGGCGACTGCTCAGGTGGCCACCAAAGCAGCAAGCAGATATCGCCCAGACATCGACGGTCTGCGTGCACTCGCCGTCGGACTCGTGCTGCTTTACCACGCGTTCCCCACTTACGTCCGTGGCGGGTTCATTGGTGTCGACGTGTTCTTCGTGATTTCGGGTTACCTCATCACCGGAATTCTGCTCGATCGCCGCATGCGAGGCGTCAGCCTCCCTGCGTTCGTTGCTGATTTCTACAAGCACCGAATCCGTCGCATTTTTCCGGCGCTTATCGTTGTTCTCGTCGCCTGCGCCATTTACGGCTGGTTCTGGCTTTATCCGGCCGAGTACCAGCAACTCACCAAATACATTGCCGGTGGCGCAGGCTTCGTCGAGAATTTCGTGGCCTGGGCGGAAGCCGGCTATTTCGATACCTCGGCCGACACGAAGCCGCTGCTCCACCTATGGTCGTTGGCCATCGAGGAGCAGTTTTACATCGTCTGGCCGCTGCTCATCTTCTTCTTCGGCAAGCTCGCCAGGGGAAAGCAATTTCGGTGGCTGTTTAGTGCGCTGGCAGCAGCATCGCTTATCTACTGCATCTGGGTGACTTCCGCCGATCCGTCCGCCGCATACTATTCCCCTCTCGCGCGCGGCTGGGAGCTGGCGGTCGGAGGCTTGCTCGCCAGTCTGAAGGCGCGGGGGCTGTCGGCGAAACCCGGTCCAGCGAGCGCGGCTATTTCCGCGATTGCGCTGGCGATAATCCCCGTGAGTGCACTGTTCTTCATCACCGAAGCTGGCTTCCCGGGATGGCAGGCCATTATTCCGGTTGCCGCGACCGCGGCGATAATTTGGTTCGGGCAGCACACGTGGTCCAATCGCCGACTTCTCGGCTGGCGACCGATCGTCTACGTGGGCCTGATCAGTTACCCGCTATATCTGTGGCACTGGGTGGTTCTGTCTTTTCTGCGCATCCAGGATCCGCAGCCGGCCGGGGTATTGCTCATCATTGCCCTGCTCGTGAGTTTCGGGCTCGCCGCGGCCACTTATCATTTGGTCGAAAAACCGATCAAAACATTGAGACTCGGTCGCACTTCGCTCGCACTATTAGTTGTAATGGCTCTCATCCTCGCCTTCGGTGTCACTGCGAACACCATCGGCCTGTCTGGCATCAAGCTGACCGCGACCCAGGGCAAACTCTCCAATGCCTATAACCCGGAACCCGCCTACCGATTCCACGGCTGCTTCCTGGATTCCGCAACCCAGACTTCGGCCGACTTTGCTTCCAAGTGTGATGCGGCGCGCGCGGGAACGCCAACTCTTCTGCTCTGGGGCGACAGCCTCTCCGCGCAGCTGTATCCGGGTCTAGCGGCCAAAGGTTCATCGCTCGGTTACACGATCCAGCAGCGCACGGCCAGCTCGTGTCCTCCCGCGCTCGATAATTCCTACTCCGACCGCGGCAACTGCAACGAGATCAATGCTGCGGATCGAACTTTCATCGAGAAGACCCGGCCGGAGGCGGTGATCATCAACGCACGCTGGCCCGATGAGGAGAAGGCCAGGGACCCTCAAATTAGCGACTTGACCGCATTCCTGAAGGATAACGGCGTCAAGCATGTTCAGCTCATCGGCCCCGCGCCCGATTGGCAGCCAGACCTGCGCGCAATTTTGCTCCCCATGCACTTCCCCGGCGACACCCTGCCTCAGAGGATGACGCCGCCCGAGCCGACCTGGACGGCAACAAAGCAAGAAGATGCAAGCCTCGCGGCGCTGGCCAAAAAGCTCGGTGCTGGCTATCTCTCGCTCGTAGGGACACTCTGCACTGGAAACGAATGCCTGATCCGGGTCTCGAACGATATACCTGCCGGGCTGGTCGCAAGCGACCATGACCATCTCACGGCCCAGTCGTCAACCTATGTGCTGCGAAACTTCTCGCTGGCCGTTTGACTTAGAACAGCTCCCAGGCCACCGGTGTGCCCAGGGTCGCGTCCTGGGCGAAGGTGCGCCCCATTACTCGATCAAGCTCCACCGGTGGAAGGCCGCCCGCTGGGCGAACCGACCGTACGTTCGCGTGGGTCGCGACCTCGCCGGCTTTCACGTCGGCCGAAATGTAGAGCGATGGACGCAGGCGCAGCGACTCGTTCTCAGCAGTGGAAGCCCAGTTACTTGCCGAGCCCAAGGCGCGCACCGCAGCGTCGCACCCTTCGACCAGAAGTTTTAGTTCCTCCGGTTCGAGAGAGAATGCGCTGTCGACCCCACCGTCCGCCCGGCGCAGCGTCACGTGCTTTTCGATGACCGTCGCGCCGAGAGTCGCGGCTGCAACCGAGACACCAATGCCCATGGTGTGGTCGGAGAGGCCAACCTTGACATCGAACAGGTCCTTCATCACCGGCATGCGCAGCAGGTTCGCGTCATCGGGCAGAGCGGGGTATGAACTTGTGCACGCAAGGAGCGTGATGTCCGTCGCTCCGCTGCTACGGGCCGCCTCGACTGCGGCAGCCACCTCTTCGATCGAGCCGGTGCCGACCGAGAGGATCATAGGTTTGCCCGTCTCGGCAACCTGGCGAATCAGAGGAAGGTCAATTATCTCGAGCGACGCGATCTTGTAGATTGGCACCTCGAGCGCCTCGAGGAATTCGACTGCCGTTTCGTCGAACGGTGTACTGAATGCGATAAGGCCTAGCTCTTTTGCAAGCGAAAAAATCGGCTCGTGCCACTCCCAGGGAGTATGTGCTTCCTCATACAGGTCATAGAGGGTCCGGTCTGCCCAGAGTTCGTGGCCTCGGCTCACCCTAAAGGCGGGGGAATCGACGTTCAAGGTGATGGTGTCTGCTGTGTATGTCTGGATCTTCACCGCGTGCGCGCCCGCACCGGCGACTGCGCGCACAATGTCAAGGGCGCGCGGTAG
The DNA here is from genome assembly GCA_043746355.1 of Lacisediminihabitans sp. Lineage (GTDB taxonomy): Bacteria > Actinomycetota > Actinomycetes > Actinomycetales > Microbacteriaceae > Lacisediminihabitans. The sequence continues at coordinate 37,412 of JAYTRC010000071.1, forward strand.
CGAGCCGTTATGGTTGCCGGAGATTTCAGCGACGATCATCGGGCCTCGTCGGTTGGGTAAATTGTCGGTCACGTTGAAGCTTTCTACTAAGCGGACAGAGCCGCGCGCAGGGTATCGATTACTACAGATTGGTTGTCGTCTGTGAGCCCGGCGAACATCGGCAGCGAGACCTCCTCGCGGTAGAACTGCTCGGCCACCGGGCACATTCCCCGCTGGTAGCCGAGATCTTCGAATACTGGATGCCAGTAGGCGGGGATGTAGTTGACCTGCACGAGCACACCATGGTCGCGCAAATAGTCGAACACCTCGCGCCGCCGTCCGTCGTGAACCCGGATGGGGAAGAGGTGCCACATCGGGTCGACATAGTCTCGCTTGGTCGGCAGGGTAAGGCCGTCGACATCCGCAAGCTCTGCGGTGTAGCGCTCGAAGATCGCCGTTCGGCGGGCTTTAAACGCCGCGATTCGTTTGAGCTGGCTGATACCGAGCGCGCTCAGAACGTCGGGCAGGCGGTAGTTCAGGCCGAACTCGTGGACTTCGTGGTACCAGGCGCCTTCCTCCTCATTGCGGAGCTTTTCGCGGTCGCGAACGACCCCGTGACCGCGGAACAGACGTGCGCGCTCAAGAAGGTCAGAGCTAGCGGAGACCACCGCGCCGCCCTCGGCTGTTGTGAGGTTCTTGGTCGGGAAGAACGAGAAGGCGGTGAGGTCGGCGATGCTTCCCACTTCGCGGCCCCGGTAGGTCGACGCGATCGAGTGCGCGGCGTCTTCGAGCAGGAATGCGCCCGACTTCTCTGCCAGTTCAGCGAATTCGTCAAGATCGGCCGGGTGGCCCGCGAAGTCCACTACCGCAATCACCTTCGTGTTGCTGGTGACGAGTGCCGCGGCCTGGGCGGGGTCAAGGTTGAGGGTGTCGGACTGCACGTCGGCAAAGCGCACCGTCGCCCCTTGGGCGATGGCCGTCGCAGCTGTTGCAACGAAGGTCATCGGGGTGGTGATGACCTCGTCGCCAGCGCCAATTCCTGTCGCCGCGTATGCGCAGTGCAGGGCCGCAGTCCCTGACGATACCGCGACAGCGCCGACGCTCATTGAAAGTGCGGCTACCGCATCCTCAAAGCCGGTGACATTCGGGCCCATGGTGAGCCAGTCGCTGCTCAGGGTCGCAACGACTGCCGCGATGTCGCTGTCGTCGATCGACTGGCGACCGTACGGGATAGACACGTCAGCCAATGTTTAGTCGAGGCTCGTGATTAGGTCCCGAAGGTCCTGCACGCTCAGCCACTGGTCGTTGGTGTTGGAGCGATACGCAAACCCATCGGGAAGCGACTCACCCTTGGGAGCGACAAAGTCGCCCCAGTTGGCGATCGTGGGGAGCACAACGTAACGGTTGTCGAGCAGAAGCGTGCGCCGACTGTCGTCTTCGGAGATCATCTCCTCGTGGAGTTTCTCGCCCGGGCGGATCTCGATCTCGTGCGTTGCTGATCCTGGTGCGACCGCCTCGACCAGGTCCATGATCTTCATGCTCGGGATACGGGGAACGTAGAGTTCGCCGCCCACCATCTGGTCGAACGAGTCGACGACGAACTGCACGGCCTGGGGGAGCGTGATCCAGAATCGGGTCATCCGCTCGTCAGTGATCGGAAGGGATTTGCCCTCGGCCGCCAGCTTGCGGAAGAACGGGATCACCGACCCTCGGCTGCCCATGACGTTGCCGTAGCGCACAACACTGAAGCGGGTGACGTAGCCAGCCGCGTAGTGGTTGGCCGACTGGAAGAGCTTGTCGGCAGCGAGCTTGGTGGCGCCATATAAGTTGAGTGGGCTCGAGGCCTTATCGGTTGACAGCGCGACGACCTTCTTGACTCCGGTGTCGATCGCCGCTTCGACTACGTTCTGCGACCCGATGATGTTGGTCTGCACATACTCGAAGGGGTTGTACTCCGCGGTGTCGACCTGCTTCAGCGCGGCGGCATGCACGACGTAGTCAATGTTGTGCATCGCACGCTTCAGCCGGTGCTGGTCGCGGATGTCGCCGATGAACCAGCGCAGGCGCTGGTCCTCTTCGAACAGCAGGCGAGCCTCGTACTGCTTCAGTTCGTCGCGCGAGAAGATCACGATTCGCGCCGGATTCAGGTTGTCGAGTGCATACCGGATAAAGGCCTTGCCAAATGAGCCCGTGCCGCCAGTAACGAGGATCGACGATCCCTCTAGAATTGACACGTATTACCCTTCGCTGGAAAAGAAAAAACGCGGACACTATGCCGCGCACGGCTCTGGCCCACATAAGAGAATACAGAGTCTGCTCACCTGGCCCGTCAAGGTTCGGGCGAAGCAGCGAAGGCACCGACCAGAAAGTAGCCATGAAAGTCGTTCTTCGTGCTGATGCGGCAGTCAGCAGCGGCTCCGGGCATGTGGTTCGCTGCCTGACTCTGATCGAGGAGCTCCGCTCACGCGGCCACGAAGCGGTGCTTATGACCGCTCCGTCCGGCATTGACTGGCTCCGGTCGGCAATCGATGCCTCGAACGTAGAGGTGGTCGCGACTACTGTTGATTCCCTTGACCGAGAGAGCATTCTGGCTATGGCCCCCGACTGGGTAGTGGTGGACTCTTATCGAATCCCTTCGGAACGGGTCACCAGCCTTGCCCAGGATCTGCCTGTCCTCGCGGTGGTGGACGGGGACACCCGTGGCGTCGGCGCCACACTCTACGTCGACCAGAATCTCGGCTCGGAAGCGCACAACTGGCCAGCTGCGACGGCTGGGCGAATGCTCGCGGGAGCCCGGTTCGCTTTGGTGCGCGAAGATATCCTGGCCCGCCGTCGCGCCCGCCCCTGGGTGGCGGGTCGCATCCCCCGGGTGGTCGCTGTGATGGGGGGAACGGACCCGTCGGCCGCAATAGTGGATGTGGCGGGCAAACTTGCGGGCAACGCCGCTGTCGACCTAGTGATTGTGGCGCCGCAGAGACTCGTAGTCGAGGTCGCGTCTGTGCTCGGAGACGAGACGAACTCGACGGTCATCCCCGCGACACCCGACCTGCCTGAACTGCTCGCCGGCGCCTCGATCGTGGTCTCTGCGGCTGGTACCAGTTCCTGGGATGTCTGTTCCCTCGCAATTCCCTCCGTTCTCGTCGGATTGGTTGATAACCAGAGTGACCTCGTTGACCAGGCGGTGTTGCAAGAGGTCGCGCTCGGCATCAATGTTTATCGTGAGGGACCGGGCGCGCTAGGAAGGCTCGGTGGCATGGTCACGACGCTCGCCGGAGACCGCGCTCTGCGCGAGCGCCTCTCGCGGCGTTGTTCCGCGGTGTTCGACGGACGTGGCAAGGAGCGGGTGGTCGATGAGATGGAGGAACGAAGCGGATGAACGAGCTGATCCTCGGCACCGCCCAGTTCGGTGCGGGGTACGGAATCACCAATGCGACTGGTCGCATTGGTGATCAGGCTATGGCTGCGATTCTTCGAGCGGCGGCTGAGGAGGGCATCGGGCTGTTCGACACCGCCGCAGACTACGGCGATTCGCAGGCCAGGCTGGGTGCGGCGGCCGGTTCCGCGGCGCGTAAATACGTCACCAAGTTCAGTCTTGCGTCAGCACCCGAAAGGCCGACTACTGGCACCCTCTTCGAAAACTCGGCCCGCTCACTTAATGTGGAAAGACTTGAGGGAGTGCTGTTCCATCGGGTGTCGGACCTCGAGGATGCCCGCTGTGCAGAAGCGGTTGACCAGGTGCGCGAGGCCAGGGCCGATGGCCGGCTGCTTCACGCCGGCGTCAGCATCTATGACGACGATGACCTGCAACTCGCGCTGGCGGCGTTTCCCGATCTCGACCTGCTGCAGATCCCCGGCAACGTTGTCGATCGCAGGCTGCTCGAGAGTCCGACAGTTGCCGCTTTGAGACGGGATGGCGTCGAAATCCATGTCAGGAGTGCACTATTGCAGGGTCTGCTGCTCGCATCCGCCGAATCCCTCCCACCATTTTTCGCCCCGCTCGCGCCGGTGCTCGAATCGCTCGCTCGAATCGCATTAGCCCACGAAACGTCGGTTCTCGCCGTGCTCCTCGGGTTTCTGAGGAATAACCCCATCGTGGACGGCGTCGTGTTCGGGGCAACCACCGAGGCTGAAATACGTGAGGTAGCCAGCGCGTGGAACGAAGCGGTTGAGGTTCCAGCGGACTTTGGCGTGGGGTTGCTCGACGAGATCCTCGACCCGCGGCGCTGGCCGGCAGTGAAGGTTCTCTCATGATCCTCGGCGTGCTTCAGGGGCGCCTGAACTCGACCCGGCTCCCTGGAAAGGTTCTCCGGCCGGTGCTCGGTGAGCCGATGATTGTGCGCCAGGTCGAGCGTCTGCGCAGGTCAGCGTGTATCGATCGCCTGGTCGTGGCCACCTCCGAGAGCGCATCTGACGACGAGCTGGCACGTGAACTCGATGCAAGGAATATCGAGGTGCGACGGGGGCCCCTTAACGATGTCGTGGGTCGTTTCGCTGCGGTCGTCGACGAGTTCGCGCCAGATGTGATCGTGCGTCTCACGGCCGATTGTCCACTCGCCGACCACGCGGTGATCGATGCCGTCATCTCCGCACACCTAAGGTTGGGCGCGGACTACACCTCCAACACACTTCAGCCGACCTTTCCAGACGGACTCGATGTCGAATGCATCAGTGCTGATGCATTCGGCAGGCTTCGGGCGTTGCCCCTCACACCGCGAGAGCGTGAGCACGTGACCCTGGGGCTGTACAGCCGTCCCGACGAGTATCTCCTTGAGTCCTACCGCCAGGATCCGGACCGTTCCTCGCTTCGCTGGACGGTGGATGTCGCGGACGACCTTGAGTTCGTGCGCGCGGTCTACGCAGCGCTGTACCCGATGACGCCAGACTTCGCACAGGCAGACATCCTGTCACTGATCACAAGCCAACCCGACCTCAACCGCACTGAGGATGATCTGGCTAGAAATACTGGACTTCAGCAGAAATGAGCTTCGATTAATCCGTTCGTGTCTCGGCAAGATAGGCCTCGAGTACATCCCGCTGAGCCCGGTCAAGCCGCTCGGCCAGAGACACTCGGGGAAGGTTTCGGATGAGCTCGAGCATCCTCGCCGACCCTGGCCACAGTGTTCCGCCGTGGCCTTCGGACAGCTCGCGATAGCTGGCGTAAAGGCACGAAAGCGCCACAACGTCGGAACGCTGCTGCCCGCGCGCAAATGCCTGCCGCTTAAAACCTTCTGCACGGTAGCCGAGCAGCTCGAGCAGACGAGCCCAGCGCTTGAGATCGGGGAAAACCTGGCCGGCCTCGATACGCTTAAGTCCCATTACGTCGAATGCATGGATGGTCATTCTCGCCATTGCCTCGAGGGACGCCAGGGCGGGTAGTTTCTGATCGGTCTCCGTGTCCATCACGATTGCGATAGCGGCTGTGCCTTGTCGGTAGTCGATCGCCGAGAGGGAGACGACACCGACGGGCTCCGCGTTCTCGAGGGCGGTGATGAGAAGGGCGAACCGCCCGGTCGAGCGCATACCCAGGTAGAACGCACGTTGGTCCTCCACGGTGTTGGTGACAATTGCATGGCTGGTGTACTGGCTCGTTCGCTGGCTGTTAAACCATGACGCCCACGACGAGTTCTCGACGTGCTCGATCGTGGGGACGACCAGACGGATGTTCTCGCCCGTATAGAAAGCTCGTTCCTTCGTCGACACAGGGTCTCCTCAGCTTCACAGGGCCAGTCTTGGCCGCCGCCCAACGCGGTCGGGGCAGCAAATGGCTACTTTACCGTCGTGGGCCCGCGAGGTGCAGCGGCGCCGACCGACCAGCTTTATAATAGATTGACTGGCACTCGCTGCAGCGGCGGCCCGGAGAGAGGTAAGTTCCCGTGGGCAGTTCGGCCAACAGCAGGTACACCAAGTCGCTTGAACAGCTTGAGCGGGCCGAGAGACTGATTCCGCTCGGCGCCCAGACCTTCAGCAAGTCTCGGAAGACATTCCCACCCGGCATAGCTCCCCTCTACGCGACACGCGCCGATGGGGGCCGCATCTGGGATGTCGACGGTAACGAATACGTGGACTTGATGAGCGGCCTTGCGGCTATCAACCTCGGTTATGGGGACCCGGAGATCACCGCAGCGGTAACGAAACAACTGGCAGACGGAGTCACCATCTCATTGAGCAGCCCACTGGAGCTCGAGGTCGCCCAGCTAATTGTGGACCTAGTTCCGAGCGCGGAGATGGTGCGATTCGGCAAGAACGGCAGCGATGCGACAACGGCCGCGATCCGCATTGCCCGAGGTTTCACGAGCCGGGATCACGTCGTCGTATGCGGCTATCATGGCTGGCAGGACTGGTTCATCGGTGTGATGCCGAGTCGCAGCCTCGGTGTTCCGGCCGCGTTCGGCGATCTTATCCACCCCGTCCCATACAACGATCTCGACGCAATGGAGACCGAACTCAAGCGCAACCCGACCGCGGCGATCATGCTTGAGCCGATGACGACCACTTGGCCGGAACCGGGCTACCTCGAAGGCGTCCGTGCGCTGAGCGATGAGTATGACGCTGTGCTCGTATTCGATGAGATGGTTACAGGATTTCGGTTCGCCAATGGCGGTGCACAGGAATATTTTGGAGTGACTCCCGACCTCTCCACCTTTGGAAAGGGCATCGCGAACGGATTCCCGCTGTCGGCAATCGTCGGCAGAAGGGAGCTGCTCGAGGTGCTCGAGACGGCATTCATCTCCGGTACCTTCGGAGGCGAACTGCTGTCGCTGACGGCGGCGAAGGTGGTGCTGAATCGAATCGCGACGACCGACGTCATTGCCGAGATCGCGGCCAAGGGCGAGTCATTACGCACCCGGGTTCAAGAGGTCATTGACCGCAACGGGCTCTCGGATCTTATTTCCTTGTCAGGGCACCCGGCCTGGGTTTTCGTAATGTGGAACCCTGACGATCCTCAGATCGCGGACCTGAAGAACCTTTTCATGCAGGAGATGAGCCGGTCGGGCGTGCTGATGATTGCCACCCACAACGTGACGGCGGCGCACGACGAGGCGGCTTTGGATGTGGTGGTCGCGGCCTACGAGCGAACCCTGCCGATCATCCGCGAGGCCGTCGACAACGGCAATGCCGCCTCTCGGCTCGATGTCGCGGTGGCAGATCTCGCACTGCGGGTTCGCTAGGTGTACTTCCCAGGCAGGTTGGTTAGCCGGTTGATGGGTGGTTTGCCTCCGATGGCAGTGTTGGGCCTGTGGTGATTGTATCCGTGCAGCCAGGCCGGGAGAGCGGCTTGGCGGGCTGATTCGGATTTGCATTCGCGGACAAACGCCCAGCCGTCGGCCAGGGCCCGGTGGAGCCGTTCGATCTTCCCGTTGGTCTGGGGTCGATACGCGCGGGTCTTCTTCGACGTGATGCCCAGCTCCGCGCAGGCGTCTCGCCAAGCGAAGGATCGGTAGGCGGACCCGTTGTCGGAGAGCACCCGTTCGACCTTCTCTCCGTGGGCCTCGAACCACCTAACGGCGCGACGAAGCACAGCGAACGCGGTCTCCGCTTTCTCGTCGGCGTGGATATCCGCATGGGCGACAGGGGGAGTTGTCATCAATGACGGTGTGAACGAAACTCCTCCCAATGAACTGGCCGGCTTTGCGACGCGGGCGCCACGGGGTCGCTGCGACGGTTCGGCCGCGTTGTTTGCGGGCCGCGAAACGATGCCCCCACCCTCAGGGATCCTGCCCAGCTTTTTCAAGTCAACGTGGATCATCGAACCAAGATGGTCGTGCTCATAACGGCGGATCGGCTCCCCAGTCCTGACGTCGACGTGGTGAAGGTGATTCGGTCGACACCGGGTCAACACGACGTGAACTGTCGATGCCGGCATCCCAGCTTCTCCCCGATCGCGGCCGACTCGAGCCGCTTCTTTCACCTCAGATGCACGACTTTGCGCATCAACTCCTGCGATTTTTTGTTTGGTGACCGGTGCGGTCGCGATGAACGGTCCTGCATCCCGCCACGCCCCATCGCAGCATACCGGTCAGCCCACCGCTTCGCGGCCGACAACGACACATGAAAGAAAACGGGCCTGGACCCGGGATCGTGGACCCGTCTATGCGATCGGGAGGCCTCAGCCCAACACACCATAGCGTCTAGGTCTCGGCGACCAGTAGGCCCGCCGCCGCGAGCATGCTGGCAAGTTCGCGGACCATTGCAGTGGGGATGCCCGCTATCCGCGCGATGTCGATAACGTCATTGTCTCCGTCGGCATAGGAGATCAGGTTCTTCATGTCGAAGACAGCGGACTTAGTGTTTTTGGTGCTTGTCGTCGGGTAGAGGCCGCGACGGCCCAGTTGCGGTTCGCCGATTGTCGTCACCCGCCATTTCTCGTTGCTCTCGAGCAGCATCAGTGCGTCTTTCATCATGTCGAGCCCGCCTTGCAGACCTTTGGGCGTGACCAGCGATAGATCGTCGAGTGACGTGTGATATTCAGGAAATTCGCCATACTTCGAACGCATCAACGAGGCGACGGGCAGGTCGACACCGGGCGCGCACCACTGCCGCTCATCGGAGCCCCGGTCGAGATAGGTGTAGTGCTGGAATTCGAAACCTCGCTCCTCGAGCACCGCGAGCGAAATCTTGTCTGCGAGCGTACCTCCGCGACGCGATGGCACGTAGGAATAGGTGCGGTCGTCTCCCATGCAGGTGAGCACCCAACCCGCTTTCACGTGTGCCTTCAGATGGTCGAGGTGCCGGGAAAGATAGATAATCGCCCCGATGGTTTCGGGAAGAAAAAGCAGCCGATAGGTATACTTGCGGGTTGGCAGGGTGCCAAGCCACCGGCCAAGCGCAGCTAATACCACCGGTCCGGAAAGTTCATTGTTCGCCATCGATGGGTGGCACATATATGTCGACAGCAGCACTTCCTCGTCGGTCTCGCCAGGGATGATGAGCTCGGCGTAGGTCAACGAACCGGGGCCGAGAGTCGAGTCGATCACCACCTTGAACGGGCCGTCCCCGAGTTCGGCTCGTTGTTCTTCGGTCACGCAAAATCCCCAGTTGCGGGCGTAATACGAGGTGACGTAAGGGATCGCGGTCGGCTGCGACGGAATCGAGTAAAGGTGCGCGTCGAGTTCGGCCCGATCCATTTCCGCGTCGATGGGGGTCGAATAACCGACGAGGTGGATGTTGGTCTCCTGGAAATCGACGAGACGGTTGCCGTCCAGGTCGGCGACGTACGCATCGCGGATGTTCCACTCGTCGGGAACCGTCCAGTCAAGCGCCTCGGTGCCGCTTGGCACTTCATTCAAAGTTAGGCCCGGCAGCAGTGAGCCGAGATAATCCAGGGTCGCTCGAACGCCGTTCCCGGTGAGACTGCGGCAGATGGGGAAAAGATCGGTGGCCCAGCGGTGCAGGTCCGCCCCGGTGTCTTTAGTCATTCCTGGACTTCCTCAAAATCACTGCGAACAAAGCGTCGGCCGAGCGCATCCACCAGCGGTTCGACCCAGTCACGCGACTCTACATCGAGCAGCGCCAGTGGATCCCGCAGCTGAAGGTTGGCCCAGTGCTGCACCAGGTCGCCTGCGGAAGCCCAATACACCGGGGTATCGCCGAGGCGACGGATGATCCCAGCGGCCATCGCATCGGGAATGATGCGCTCCCAGTCGTAGTCGAGGTGACGTCCCCTGGGTCGCACGTGATAGCGGAGGGTCACCGCTCGTTCCACTGCCCCTGACCTGACCACACCGCGAAAATCCTTATCGAAACGGTAAGGCGGACCGCCAGCAATTGACTCGGAGTGATGGAGGATCGTCGCGGACGAGAATGGCGCGCCGTACCAGAGCACCGTGCCGTCCCCTGCAGCGCACTGACCGAACGGCGACAGGGGGTCGAACGGGAAGATCAACTCGGACTCGCCAGTGCCCTCGGGCTCCGAAGCCGCGCCCGCAAAGTTGAATACCGGGGTTCTGCTGCGCCACGTTGCACGGGTCACCCGCTCGAACTCGTTGATCGAGCCAACTTGGCAATGGTCGTTGTCGATCGAGTAAATCCCCGAACCAAGGAAGTCGTAATTGAAGGTGGGAAACCAGGCGGCTCGTCCGTCAACGATTCCATCGATAACAGCGAGATGGGCGGCGAGGAACCCCCACCGGTAGCGCTGGCCGGGTGTCAGGGACCTGGTTTTCGCGGCGTCGGTATGCACAATCACCGGACCCGCCGGAGCGTTGGTGGGCAGCGCGAGAGTGGTCATGGCGTTCTTCTCTTCGGGGCGGGGGTAGGCCTCATTCGGTTCAGCGCCGAAGGAGCGATCGGAGGTTGGCGCGCACTCCACGGTGCCGGTACACATCCACCAGCGACGTGACAGCGGTACGTGGCGTCGGATTGCCACCGCTCACAAGCACTCTGGCGATCGAGACTCCGAACGGTGAGGAGCCGGTATCCCAGGTCTCCCACGCATCGAACTCGACCGGCATCTGGCTGTCACGCAGAACGAGGTATGCGATAAAGCGCTGCGCGCCGTAGGGGTCGACTGTCCAGGGGACGAGTGCCTTTTCGGTAACGGCGGCCGGAGTGAGGAGTTCGCGGACGTCGGCAGTGAGCCCGTACCTCGAGGTGGCCATGGTCCAGACTGGAATTCGTCGTGCGCTCGCCTCAAGCCCAATTGTGGAATCCCAGACCACGGCGACGGCGCACTGCTCGAGGAGGCGATACGAGTTCGCGGCCTGGTCGTGCCAAATCACTAGGAGGTCAGGATGGCGCGCGGCAATCCACTTGATTCCTTCTCGCTCGTTCACGTATGAGTCTTGCGCCTTGGTCGCCAGGTTGGGATGCACCCTCAGGAAGCAGCGGAAACCCTGCTTCTCGAGAATGGTCATGACGGCATCGAAAGCTTCGAACTGGGTGTTCCACGAATGCAGCTGCCATTCCGGTCCGAGGGACTGGAACTCGTCCTGTGACGATGTGAAGAACCCGGCAATGCGTGCGCCGTCGGCGACGATCTGAATGAAGCCCGGCGGAAGGTCCTCGTCCCACAGTGCCGCAAACTCGTTGGGGGAGTCCTTTGACGGCCAGCGTCGCGACATCCAGCCTTCCGCGACCCCCACGATCTCGTCGTGCGCCAGGTTCTTGAGAGTAGGGCCGACGTGATTCTGCGACAGGATGCGGCTCTGCGGAGCATACGGCTGCAGGTAGGCGCCGTCAGGAGTCTCACCCTTCTCGAAGTGCATGGTGGGGATCAAGCGAGAGTGGGCAGCGAGAGTGGCCAGCTTCTGGTTGGGAAAGCGTCCGTTGGGAACGACGACTTCGCCGATCGACTGATGGTTGTCGAGCATCCGATGGACCGCAGCCCAGACCGTGCGACCTTCGCGATCAAGTCGCCGTCGCGTGCCGACCACCGATCTTCGGCGCATGTTCGGCACTTCGGTGCGGTAGAAGGTGATTAGCGCTGATTCGATCGCACTATCGAGCAACTCTTCGACCTCGCGCGGCAGTGCCACGGCGCTCGGGTCGATCGCAAGGGAGGATATGTCGATCACCTCGGCACCCAGGGACGTGAAACGCTTTGTCAGGTCATGCCCGGGAAAGGTGCGCCCAAAAAGTTTTAGTGTTCCTCGATGGTAGGTGTCCGGGGGTGAGGCCAGGGCTTTTGATACGTCGAGCACGATGGGATGCTGGCCAGCGGCGAGAGCGCGCCGCAGTAGGTGCTCTGAGATGCGTAAGTATCCCGGGTCGTACGACGAAACGACGATGAGTGTTTCGGTCATGCTGCGTCCTACGATGAGCTGTCTGCGACCTGGCGTACGGTCATGCCAGCCATGGTGAGGCCGACACCGAAGGCGAGAAGCCCGATCGTCTGTTCGCTCTGCTTCGATGTGTCGGCCTCGAGCTGGAACGGCAGCGAACTTCCAACCGTGTTCCCGTAGTTCGCAGAGCGGAACAGATCTGTACTCACGCCGAGCGTTTTCTCGACGGCGCTTACCACCATGCGAGAACCCTGGTGAACGTACCACTCATCGACATCACCGACGGCAACTCCGGAGTTCGTGCTCAGCGATGCGAGGCAGGAGGGAAGATGCTTGAGAACGAAGTTGTAGACGCCTCCGCCGTTCATATACAACGCCCCGAGTGGCGCTTTGTCATCTCCGCGGGTGATCGCCAACTCGCCAGAACGTCCGCCCTCGGAGAGGAACCAGGTACTCAGAATGTCCCAGTGTCGAGGCGTAACCGTTTCGGGTGCATCCTCAAGTCTTTTTCCGCTGATCAGGGTGACGCTGGCCCCATCCGAGAACAGCGGCGAGACCTTCAGATTGCCCGGTTCGTAGAGCTTCGAGTAGGTGTCAGAGAGCACGAGAAGCACCGTCGTCGCTGCACCAGACGTGATCAGCGAATTCGCGAGGTGAACCGCTCGGACGAATCCCGTGCACGCGTCGTTGAGGTCGAGCAGCAACACTTCAGCGTCCAGGCCAAGCTGGTTCTGCAGAAGGTGGGCGTTGCCCGGTGCCACCAGGTCTCCGGTCGAGGTGACGTAGATGAGCGCGTCTACCGACGGTTTCCACCACTCGGAGTCGGCACTCGTTGCGGCCCTCACTGCCATACTCAGTCCGGTCTCATCCGGAAGCGATCGATACAGGCTCACGAACCCGGTCTTGTCGAGGAAGCCTTCGCGCACGGGGCCGAACTCTTTGGTGAGTTCGACGGCCTCGATCCGCTCACTGCCGAGCGCAGTCCCAAGTGAGTAGATCCAGAGGTCAGTCAACGAGTCCACCAGAGCGAAGCACCCTGGCCAGGCTGTCGAGGTCCTCGAAATCATCGAGATCGTCGATGTCGTTCACCTTCTCGCCGAAGACATCGTGGAGGTGTGTGATGATCTCGAGCTTGTCGAGCGAGTCCCATTCCGGGTTCTCGGGGACAGTTGCGATGTCTTTGCCAAGGGCCTCCGCCGTGATCTTCCTGAGCTCGGTTACGTCCATGAGAGAAGATCCTTTGCTTATCATGATCCAGCGTTTCAGCGCCACTTGCGTCGTAAGGGCGCCGCCTTTTATGTTAGCTGCGCGAATAGGCGCTCTGGCTACTTATGCCCGAAATACAGCGTAAACACCCGTTCCCTGCTTAAGATTAGGCGAGCTAAGGATCGCAGGGGGCAAAGACAGTGCGTAATAAATGGTGGCGAAGGACGCGCCGAGAGGGTCTCGTCGCGCTGGTCGTTGCAGGCTTGTTTGCTGTTGGCCTGGTCGCTGTACAGTCCCCGACCGTCGCGCTGGCGCTCTCCGGAGATGACTTTAACGCAGGGAATATCATCACGGATGACGCGTTTTACGACAGTGCCGCCATGTCCAAGGCCCAGATTCAGTCGTTTCTGGATTCCCAGATCGGCACCTGCGCGAACGGCATGTGCTTGAATGTTCTGACGATGTCAGTGGCAAGCCGCGCGCGGATTGTCTCTGATTCCACCGGTAGCGTGCGCTGTGAGGCTTTTCAGGGCGGCACATTGTCGGCCGCCGACATCATTTATCGCTCCCAGGTCGCGTGTGGCATTAGCGCCAAGGTGATTCTGGTCACTCTGCAAAAAGAACAGGGTCTTGTAACCAAGACTGCTCCGTCGCAGGCAGCGTTAGATCGCGCAATGGGCTTCGCGTGCCCTGACACTGCCCCCTGTGCCGCGAACTCGCTTGGCTTTGCCAATCAGGTGTACACCGGCGCGCTTCAGCTCAAGACATACAAGGCGAGCGACTTCGGCGTGCAACCCGGGGCAAATTCGGTCTTGTTCAGCCCGAACGCATCCTGCGGCAGCAGCGTGGTCAACATTGTCAACTACGCAACGGCGGCTCTCTACAACTACACGCCATACCAGCCGAACGCGGCGGCGCTTGCTAGCGTCACCGGCGTCGGCGACGGATGTTCCTCCTATGGGAATCGCAATTTTTGGGTCTACTACAACAACTGGTTTGGGCCGCCGCCGGCCGCCCACCCTGTGAACATTCCAAACGCGACACTTGGTGAACCTTCCTCGTACCTGCTGGCCGAAGAGAATACGGGTTCGCTCGACCTCTATCCGGCCGACGGACACGGCAGCGCACTGGCCGCCGGAGTGGTTGGCAGCCAGTGGAACGTAATGACCGCAGTGACCAGCGTCGGTGACATGACCGGAGATGGGTTTCCCGACATACTTGCGCGTGATACGGATGGAACCACGTTCCTCTATCCCCGGGACGGCGCAGGAGGTTGGCTTGCGCCGGTTCAGTTCGGTCGCAATTGGAACTCCATGTCGATGATTGTCGGGGTCGGCGATATGACTGGCGACGGCAACCCAGATGTCCTGGCGCGTGACGGATCTGGCAATGTGTATCTCTACGCGGGTAACGGGAAGGGCGGAGCCGCGTCGGCGGTGAAGTTCGGCAGCGGCTGGAACTCGATGGATACGATCCTGGGCGCAGGGGATGTCACCGGTGATGGGAATCCAGACATTATCGCGCGTGACCGTGGCACGGGACAGCTCCTGCTTTATTCCGGTGACGGCAAGGGGGGTGCCGCGTCCGCTTCGGTCATCCCGGGTTCATGGGGTTCGATGAGCGGCATCTATGCACCTGGGGACCTCACGGGAGATGGACACCCGGACCTGATGGCGCGGGATAGTTCGGGTGTGATGTGGCTTTATCCCGGCGACGGGCATGGAGGGTTTGGTGCAGCCCAGCGATTCGGCTCCGGGTGGGATGTGATGGCGGCGGTCATGGGAGTCGGTCCGTTCCTCAAGGCGCCTGCACGCACATCGACTCCGACTCCGACTCCGACTCCGACTCCGACTCCGACTCCGACTCCGACATCATCCGGACATACCTCATCTGACGTCCCCCTGGTAACGGCGGATAAAGCCGACGGTGAGCCGGCCGCGTACCTTATCAGCAAGGATTCGGCCGGTGTGCTCTATCTTTCCGCGAGTGATGGAAAGGGTGGCCTCAAGGCACGGGTTCAGGTTGGGAGCAATTGGCAGAACGAAACGGCGCTGGTCAGCGTAGGCGACATGACAGGTGACGGTTTCCCTGACTTCCTTGCAAGAGACCCAGACGGTACGACGTGGCTTTACCCAAGGGATGGGGCAGGCGGCTGGCTTCCCAGAATCCAGTTTGGCAGCGGCTGGAACATATTCTCAGCCATCATCGGCGTGGGCGACCTCACCGGTGACGGCCACCCTGACATCCTCGCGCGCGACAGCAGTGGGGACATGTACCTCTACGCGGGCAACGGCAAGGGAGGCGCATCTGCCGGGGTTAAATTCGGTAGTGGGTGGAACGCCATGAGCGCCATTACGGGCGTTGGCGACCTAACGGGCGACGGCATACCCGACATCGTCGCGCGGGACGCAACGGGTGCGATGTACCTCTACGCAGGCAACGGCAGGGGCGGCGCCCTGAGCGGAGTTCGTTTCGCGACAGGGTGGCAAAATCTCGTGTCGATTTCGGGCGCAGGAGACCTCAACGGCGATGGGCACAACGATATCGTTGCTCGAAACAGCAGTGGAGCGTTGGTTCTCTACCCCGGTGATGGGGCGGGTGGCTTGGGTAGCCCGACTACGCTGTCCGCGGCGGGAGCTTGGCCATACTTCACTATGGCAGCGGGGAATTTCCTCAAGACGCCCGTCCCCGCAAGTCCAGTTGGCGATCCAATTGCGTCCGCAAATCCGACTGCGGGCGAACCGGCCACATACCTGCTGGCCGAGGACGCGGCGGGTGGGCTTTCGATCCTCCCGTCGACTGGAAGTGGGACGATTGGAGCTCCGCAACCAGCGGGATCCAATTGGAGCGGCATGACGGCCGTGGTTAGCGTGGGCGATATGGCGGGGACCGGATTTCCGGACATACTGGCTCGAGATGCGTCCGGTGATGCTTGGCTTTATCCACGTGACGGTCACGGAGGTTGGCTACCACGGACGAAGTTCGGCAGCGGCTGGAACATATTTACCTCGATCGTGGGTGTGGGAGACATGACTGGTGACGGCAAGCCAGATGTTCTGGCGCGGGACAGTTCGGGCACGATGTATCTCTACGCAGGAAACGGCAAGGGGAGCGCGGCGTCTGCCACGAAGTTCGGTAGCGGCTGGAACATATTTACCTCGATAGTGGGTGGTGTCGACTTCACTGGCGACGGGATAGCTGACATCGTCGCTTTGGATGCTTCGGGAAATGTGTCCCTGTATGCGGGTGACGGCCACGGAGGTGCGGCGTCTGCCGTGCCTTTTGCCACCGGATGGAGCGTATACAAGACCATCGTCGCGGTCGGGTGACCCTCACCTCGGCGACCGTGGGCTCGACTATGCGCCCCTCACGTGCTGATTTCAGCCAGGAGATTCAGGCACTACGCGCGTTGGCAGTGCTGCTGGTGGTTGTGTTTCATCTGTGGCCGAACCGCCTCACCGGGGGATTCGTCGGTGTAGACGTCTTCTTTACCATCTCGGGATTTCTGATCACGGGGCATCTCCTGCGCGAGGCTGGCACTGGTCGCATCCGGCTATCAGCGTTTTGGGCGCGACGGGTGCGACGGCTTCTGCCCGCGGCGTTCTTGGTGCTGGTCGTCTCATTGGGCGGGACTCTGCTTTTCATGCCCTCTCGTGTCTGGAAAGAGACGGCGACGCAGATCGGCGCCAGTGCGCTCGGCATTCAGAACTGGGTGCTTGCAGGAAACTCCGTCGACTATTTCGGAAAGACCAACCAGCCGACGCTGGTGCAGCACTACTGGTCACTCTCGCTCGAAGAGCAGTTCTATCTTTTTTGGCCGATCGCACTGTTCCTCGTGTTTCTGGCGGCGAGGCACCTTTCCGCAGCTGCTCGCTTCCGTCTGATTGGGGGCTTCATGCTCCTCGTCTTCGGCGGTTCATTCGGCTGGTCCATTTTCTATACCTCTATAGACCCGAGCCCTGCCTATTTCTCAACCTTCACCCACGGGTGGGAGTTCGCCATCGGGGGTTTGCTCGCCGTGGTGCGAGGACGCGTGATGTCTAGTCGGTGGGGTGCGCTCGAGCGCACCCGGGCGTTATTCACGTGGATAGGAATCCTCGCGATCCTCGCCGCAGCTATCCTCTTTACCGGACACTCGGGATTTCCCGGCTGGATTGCACTTCTGCCCATCGGCGGGACGCTTGCCGTCATCGCCGCTGGGCACAGCGAGTCGCGTATCCAGCGCATTTTGCTTCTGGGCTCGCCGCCGGTGCAGTTCGTGGGCGGCGCTTCGTATTCGATCTACCTCTGGCACTGGCCGATCGTCGTTGCCGCCCCGTTCGTTCTCGGTGCGCCTCTCGGAACTGCAGCGAAGTTGGCCATCTTCACTGCTTCACTGCTTCTCGGTTGGCTCACGAAGATTCTGGTGGAGGATCCGGCACGTCGCTCCCGAGCGCTCAATCATCGCCTCTGGATCAACTATGGCGTCGCAGCCGTGGCGATCGTACTCGTCGTTGGCGGATCGATCTCCGTAGGTGGTCTCGCCGTCGCACAGGGTACTGCAGCACAGTTTGCAGCCCGCGAAATCGTCGACAAAGCCCTGCAGGGAGGAAATCCGTGCTTCGGGGCCGCGGCTATGACCCGACCCAAGGCATGCCCGGAATCACACATCGTTTCCTCGGCGTTCGGGCCAGATGTAGCTGCGGGAGACTGGGGCACTATCGCCGGAGTCACCAAAGATGGCGAGCTCCCGCCGACGGTAGAGTGCGTTGACTTCTCGCCCAGCTATAGCCGGTACCTCGATTGCACGCTCGGCAACGCCAGCGGGACAACAACGATTGCGGTAGCTGGGGATTCCCACGCGCTCGCGCTGCTTGAGCCGCTGGTGCGGATAGCCGAGCAGCAGGGCTGGAAAGTGCGTGCATTTCTCATGAACTCGTGCACGCCGGGCGTCCCCGAGCACTACTCCAATCCGGCTGCCCACAGCTCTTGCAACGACTGGCGGGAAGCGGTCGGCAAGCGAATCGCAGCTGACCAATCGATCAATATGGTGGTGGCAACGGGGTTCAGCAGGGAGGAGCCCGGAGCCGACTATGTCGGCACTAAATCGACCCTCTCTGCTGGCTATGCGGCTCAGTGGACCGACTGGGCCGCATCTGGCAAACGAGTGTTTGTCGTCGAAGACGTTCCGCTCACTTCCGGTGTAAGCGTTCCCGACTGCATAGCGGCCTCATCCATTACCGATGACCCGTGCACGGAGCCGCGCTCAGTCGCGCTCGCCTACGATCCGCTGCCCGCATCAGTCACCAAGGCTGGCTCTTCGAAGGTCAGCCTGATCAATCTGTCTGATAAGTTCTGCGGCGCGACGACATGCCACAGCGTGGTCGGCGGCGTGATTGCGTATCGTGATTCCCATCACCTCACCGGCAAGTTTGCGCTCACCCTCATCCCCGCTCTGGAGAAAGGCCTGGGGCTGCATTTCTAGGAGGCGATCCGATGCGGCTCGATGCGCGCGAGCGCGTTGCGCCAGCTCAGCTCGCGCGCAGCCTTCACCGAGCACACAACGAATGTGAGCCAGCCGAACTCGACCAGGATCGCGCTCTCGGCAAGGGACGAGATGATCAGCGCCACCAGTACGAGTGCCGGCCACGCGTAGACGAAACTGCGCTGCTTCGAGGCGAGTAGCCAGGATCGCACGAACGTGAGCCCGAGCAGGCCGACAAAGGCGATAAGACCGATCAGCCCGACCTGGAACCAGACGTCCAGATAAGCATTCAGCGCTGATGTCGGCGTTCTCGAGGTCGCGTTGAGAAAACTGGTGAAAGGATCCAGATCCTGCCGCCAGTGTCCGACCCATCCCCACCCTTCGAGGTTGTGGAACGGGATAAGCGCTCGCAGTTGCTGCCACAGGTGAAGTCGCGTAACCAGTTCACCGCTAGCGCTGAAGGTAGTGATGATCGGTGTCCGTTCGATCCACGCGGCGACGGCGGCCGCGACGGCAGCGACGAGTAAACCGACCTGCCAAAATCGTTTTGCCTCGGCCGGAAGTCGTCTGAGCCCGAACAGGGCGGCTGTTGCGACCACTACCACCGCTAGGGTGCCAATGCCGACAGCAGACCGTGATAGCGCGAGCAGTGCGGCCGCTACGGCGAGGGAGCCGATGCTGGTCCAGCGCTGTACGGATCTCGTCCTGAACTCTGTACCGAAGGTGATCAAGGCAATAAGTGCCACGATGCCGAGCTGGTTGCGCGTTCCGAAGATGCCCTCGATGGGGCCGAGGTTGGCGATGCGCCCCGAGATGTTGAGGAATCCCAGTGGCGAGTCGATGAGGATGCCGGAGAATATTTCGAGAAAGAGCGAAAGCCCCAGTCCGAATCGAAGCACATCGCCGAACGTTCTAGCGATCTGGATGGTGTCCCGTGCGAGGGCGACATAGATGCCGAGCAGCGTTATAGCAAGGAAATAAGCGACACCCCCGACCGTGGCCCACTTGTACTGGCTCCAGAAGACAGAGACCGAAGCCCAACCGACAAAGACCAGAAGCGAGATCGGCAGCAGCCCCTGCCACTCGATTCTGTGCCGCTGCGCGACCAATGACAGCGAGGCGAGAACAACGAGCGTGGCGACGATGCCGATCATGCCCGGCCAACCCATAAGTTCTCGCAGCAGCAATGCGCAGAGCGCGATGCCGACGATTGCCAGGGCGAGGGCCGCAGAGAATCTCGGCGAGGCGAAAAAGTACTCGGCCGCGTCGAGCGCGGTGAAGCGGCGTGGAGCCGAGGTCATGTCCGCACCTTCGGCCGGGTGCCGAGCGCCGGAACCCATTTCGTTTTGACGGCCCAGATGACCAGAAGCATCCAGCCGCCCTCGACCAGCATTCGACTTTCGGCGACGCTCTGCACCAGTTGGGCAACGAACATGAGCAGGGGAAGCACGGTGAGCCAGCTGTAGTTGCCTGGCGTGGACGGATCGACGACGACCCTATCGACGGCGAACAACCACGAGCGCACGAGGGTCGACAGGGCCAGCGCCGTGAAGACTACGAGCCCGACGATTCCGAGCTGAAGCCAGACATCCAGCCAGGCATCATGTGCGTGAAGAACCTGCACGCCGCCCTTGACGATCAGGTGATTGAACGGGGCGACCCACGGCACCCAATAACTGATCCAGCCCCAGCCGAAAGCAGGATGCTCGTGGGCGAGAGCAATCACCTTCGCCCAGATCTCAGATCGGCCGGTGAAGTCTGAACTCTTGCCGAGGGCATGAAGCAGGGCCGTGCGCTTGACCAGGGCGACGACGGCGAGGATGAGCACAACGATCGCAATGATGGCGTAACGGATCGAACGGCCGCGTGGCGTCGAGGCAGTTCTCGCCAGAACCACCGCCGCGGCGACGATTACCACCGCTGCGAGAGCGAGCAAAATCGTGGCGGATTGCGTTATCGCGATAAACGCGAGAGCGGCGATCAACCAGATCCATCCGACCACTGGTCGCACGGAACGGGTCGCAAGCTGCACGGCGAACACGATGAGCCCAAGCAGCGAGGCCATGGCAAGGAGGCTCGAATTGCCGACGATTCCCTGGATCTTGCCACCGCTGAATAGGAGGTCGCGTGACCAGTAGAGGAGAGCTGCCGGGTGAGCGGGATTCTCTGGCACGAGCCAGACCGGGAAGATCGGGTGCCTGATGAACGCCGAGACGACGAACTCGAAGATGAGTGAGAGGCCGAGGATGAGCCGGAAGACCCGGCCGAGCACAACGAGGAGTTCTTCCCAGCTGAGAGTGACAGCGACCGCCACACCTGCGGCTGTTGTCGCGAACTGGGCGACAACTCCGCCGACGGATTCGATGCGGTATTGACTCCACGCAATCGAAAAGGTCGCGAGCACAAGAAAGGCGAGCAGGGGGTACGGCAGCTTGTAGAGGCGCACTGTTCTGCGCAAGCTGACCAGCGCCAACACCGAACCCGCGATGACGAGCGCGATGATGATGCCCCACCCATACCAGGTGAGCAGATTGCGCCAGAAATCACCCGCGATGCCCGTGAACAGCACGAAAACGGCGAACCATAGCCGAAATGCGCTGGTGTGCAGAAAGGCCATGGATCGAGGTTAGTCGAACAGGTGAATCAGCTGGCTTGCTCGCCGGCCCAGACCCCATCCGGTCACCCGTGTCATTGCCTCGATCACGATGCCGCCGCTCATCTTCGACTCACCGCGCGTGCGGTCGCGGAAGACGATCGGCACCTCTCGTACCGTGAAACCCGCCGCGAGCAGGCAGAGGGTCATTTCAATCTGGAAGCAGTAGCCTTCCGAATCAATCCTGGTGAGATCAATCGACTGCAGGGCTGACGCACGATAGGCCCGAAATCCCGCGGTCGAATCTTTCACCCGGATGCCGAGAGCAGCGCGCGCGTAGGCGTTCGCGCTCCGGCTGAGTAGCTCCCTCGAGCGCGGCCAGTCGACAACGGACCCGCCCGTCGTCCAGCGGGACCCTATTACGAGGCCGGCTCCTGCACGGTCGAGTTCGGTGAGCATTGCAGGCAGGCTCTCCGGGGGGTGGGACCCGTCAGCATCCATCTGCGCTATGACGTCGTATCCCTGATCGAAAGCGAGTTCGAATCCGGCCAGGTATGCCGCCCCGAGGCCAGACTTGGCCGTTCGGTGGAGAACCTGTAGGCGCGCGTCTGCCCCGGCGAGCCTGTCGGCGAGCTCACCGGTGCCATCCGGGCTCGCGTCGTCGACGACCAGGATGTTGGCAAAGGGCGCTGTTGCAAAAGTGCGGGCCACGATGTTTTCGAGATTCTCGGCCTCGTTATAGGTGGGAATTATCACCAGCGAGCGGGCAGTTTCAGCTGGCGCGTCTGCAGTCACCTGAGCAGCCTAAACGACCACACTTGATACTTTGGGTACATGCTCGTCCCGATCACCAACACCCCCCGTCCATATGCCTGGGGGGCGACGACTGCGATTGCGAACCTGCTCGGTACCGCACCCTCGGGCGACCCCGAAGCTGAGCTCTGGCTCGGCGCCCATCCGGGATCACCGAGCATCATCGTCGACCCTTCGCAGACCGCGGGGGCGGCAGATCTCGCGGCCTGGATTGCTGCTGATCCGCAGACCACTATCGGCAGGTTCGCATCCACCGGGCGCCTTCCGTTTCTGCTGAAACTCCTCGCTGCGGCATCCCCACTCTCCCTGCAGGCGCACCCGACGACCGAGCAGGCGCGGGCCGGCTTCGCGCGAGAGAATGCGCTGGGCATCCCGCTGGATGCCCCGAACCGCAACTACCGCGACGCTTTCGCGAAACCCGAACTCATCTATGCGCTCAGCCCCACCTTCGATGCCCTCTGCGGGTTTCGATCGGTCTCGGAGGTGCGAATGATCGTGCTCGCGCTCGTCGACGTCGCCGAAGCTCCAGGCCTCCTCAACGAGGTTCTTGCCTCCCTTGAGACGGATGATGCCCCCCGAACCACCTTCGAGTGGCTGCTGTCGAACGGCGAGGGTGTGCCTCAACTCGTTTCTCTCGTGACGTCACTGGCCCCGCTGGCCACGGGGTGGGAGCTCGAGTTCGCGACTGTCGGCTCGCTTGCCGCCGCATATCCCGCAGACCCAGGAATCGTGATCTCGCTCCTCCTGAACCGGGTTCGCCTGGTCGCGGGTGAGGCTCTGTACCTGCCGGCGGGCAACATCCACGCCTACCTCGACGGCCTCGGCGTCGAGCTCATGTCGGCATCAGACAACGTGCTGCGCGGGGGGCTGACGCCGAAGTACATCGACGTGCCCGAGCTAGTGTCTGTGCTCGACTTTCGCACGGTTCGCGTGCCGTACCTTTTGCCTTTGGCGCCGGCCGCCAACGTCACGGTCTTCGCACCAGAGGTTCCCGATTTCGAACTCGTCAGAGTGACCGGAGATTCGAGCTGGTCGATCGATGCCCCGGCGATCGCTATCTGCGTCGACGGAACGTTCACGATAAACGGGGTAGCCGTCGGGCGTGGTTCATCCGTGTACATCACGCCAGACGAGGGCGATCTGGCGTTTCTCGGCGACGGCACCCTGTTTCTCGCCACGACGCCTCTCGCGACGCCCGGGTTATGATTCGCCGCCTGCTTGCCGACGAACGGGTGCGATTTCTTCTTGTCGGCGGAATCAACACTCTCGTCGGATATGGCTTGTTCGCGCTGTTCCAGTGGTCGCTCGGCCGCTCCATCGGATACCTCGGCAGCCTCGTCGCGTCGTACGCGATCGCGACGGTGATCGCGTTCAGCCTGCATCGGAAGTTCACTTTCCGCGTGCGCTCCGGCCAGCCGTTCATCGACTTCGCGCGGTACGCCGGGGTCACAGCGATCAGCCTGCTCCTCAACGCGGGCATCCTCGCCCTCTTCGTCGAAGTCGCGCACTGGAACCCCTACTTCGCCCAGGCATTGAGCCTCATCACCACCACTGTGGTCAGTTATGTCGGGCACAAGTGGTTCTCTTTCCGTCGCCCTGCGGCGCCGCCGAGTGCCTTACCCAAAATGCAGGACATTCGCCCCGAAACCTAACCTTGAAGCACATTTCGGCGCCGTCGGCTCCGATCTCCTGCGTTTTCGGTCCGCGGCCAGGTCTCTACCTGTCCTCCACCAACGCCGGGCGCAGCGGAAGTTGACCGGAGGCAGGAAACGCCCCCGCGGCGACCCCGAGTTCGCGAGAGTTCGGCCATGAACTCAATCGCCAGCGGCATCCGAGATTCCGACTTCTTCCTCCGCAGGCGGGATTTGCTTGCCGCCGGCTTCACCGATGCCCAGATTCGAGGTGCTCTCGGCAGCCACAGCATCTTCCGCGTGCGCCAAGGCTGGTATTCCGTGCCGGATGCGCCGCAAGCCGCCATCGACGCAATTCGCGTCGGCGGCCGATTGACCGCGACTTCTGCCCTTGAGAGCTACGGCCTGCCCGTGCCCCGGCGGCCGAACCTCCACGTAGCCGTCGTGCGCACATCGTCCCGACTGCGCTCGCGATCCGATCGTCGTGCGCGTCTCGGTGCCGCCGATGGCGTCCTCGTGCACTGGGTCGATCGGCCGGGGAGTGGCGGATCGGTCTGGCGAGTATCACTTGGCGATGCGCTCCTCGCAGTGCTAGTCGCGGAATCACGGGATATCGCTGTCGCATGTGCAAGCGCCATAATGCGCCGAACGAACTTCACCGTCGCAGAGCTGACCGCAGTCTTCGCCCGCGCGCCGGAACATTGCGGGCCATGGCTCGCTCTTGCCAGCCCGCTCGACGATTCGCACGGCGAGACATTCTTCAGGCTCTGGATGATGGATGTCGGCCACGTCTTCGAGCAGCAGTTTGCCTTCCCGGGAGTCGGCCGTGTCGACTTTCGCGTCGGGCCGCACACGTTCGTCGAAATCGATGGCGCCCAGCACGATCCGGACTGGATCGGCGAGTCGCGGAGTTCGTACGAGGGAGATCACGACCGGGATACCACCGTCGCGATCGGCGGGGGAACCACCCTGCGCTATACCTACCGGCAGCTCTATGGCGACTGGGCGCGTGTACTCGCCGCGGTTGAGCGCACCATCGCGGACGACCTGGCGCTTACTGCGTATCGCGCCCGGCACCCTTTCCGCCTTCGTGTCCACTCAAAACGCAGGAGATCGGCCCGGAAAGCGACCTAATGGCGAAAATGCGGCTCATTTCGGGAGAATCTCCTGCGTTTTGGGACCAAAGGCGGGGGATACGCGACCGGCGGTCAGCCAGCGATGCGCTCCCCGAACGCACGCCGATAGGCCGTCGGCGTCGTCTGCAGCACCTTCAGGAAGTGGTGCCGCATGACTGCAGCGGCACCGAAGCCCGTATCGGTGGCGATCTGCTCGAGAGAGCGGTCAGTCGCCTCGAGCAGATGCTGGGCACGGATGATGCGCTGCCGGTTGAGCCACGCTGCGGGCGTGGTTCCCATGTCTGCCTTGAATCGCCGCGCGAAGGTGCGCGACGACATGAGCGCCTTGCGAGCGAGTTGCTCGATGGTGAGGTCTTCGCGAAGGTTCTCGAGCATCCACTCGGCGACTTCGGCGAAGGAGTCTGCGCAGTCCTTCTGGATTGGGAACGCGATGTATTGCGCCTGGCCGCCGTCGCGCTGGGGTGGCACGACCATGCGCCGCGCGATCACGTTGGTGGCTGCCGCCCCGAGCTCCCTGCGCACGATGTGCAGGGCTGCATCGATTCCCGCGGCCGTACCTGCGCTGGTGACGACGTGCCGATCTTCGATGAAGAGCACGTCCGGGTCGACTGAGGTACGGGGGTAGCGCGCCGCGAGGGCGTCTGTGTGCATCCAGTGTGTGGTTGCGCGGCGGCCGTCGAGGATGCCCGACTGAGCGAGCACGAACGCGCCGCTGCACACGCTCAACACCCAGGCGCCCCTCGCTTCTGCCTCCCTGATCACGGCGAGGTACGCCTCGTCGACACTGCCGGTGCTGTGGGCGGGCACCGCAACAAGGTCCGCATCCGCCGCAGCGTCGAGACCGCTGCTGATGATCATGTCGAAGCCGAGACTGGTGCGCACCGGCCCGGGCACCGCGGTAGCAATAGTGAAATCAAATGCCGGGCCACCCATCGCAGATCGGTCTATTCCGAACACCTCGCAGATGACCCCGAACTCGAAGGGGGCGGTACCGGGGATGGCGAGGAGCACGATTTTCTTGAGCATGGTGGCAGGATATAGCTATTTGGTCTATTACTGCCAGCACCGGTCGCCGCTACTCTGAAGGCATGACCTGGCTAGTGACCGGCGGCGCCGGCTATATCGGTGCCCATGTGGTGCGCGCGCTCGCGTCGGCCGGGCACACTCCTGTCGTCTTCGACGACCTGTCCAGCGGGTTCGCCGACTTCGTCCCGGCCGGAGTGCCCTTCGTACGAGCCTCGATTCTCGATGGGGCCGCCCTCGAACAGGCCTTCATCGAGCATGACGTTACGGGGGTCATCCACGTTGCCGGCTACAAGTACGCGGGTGTCAGTGTGCAGCGTCCGCTGCACACCTATGAGCAAAATGTCACGGGAACAGCGACTCTCCTCGCAGCGATGGCCGATAGGGGTATTGACCGCCTCGTGTTCTCTTCAAGCGCCGCGGTCTATGGAACCCCGGATGTCGACCTGGTCACCGAAGACACAGCCAAGAATCCGGCGTCGCCATACGGTGAATCGAAGCTGATCGGCGAATGGCTACTGAGGGACCAGGGCATTGCAGCTGGCCTCAGGCACACGTCCCTGCGTTACTTCAACGTTGTCGGGTCCGGTGACCCTGCGGTTTACGACACGAGCCCCCACAATCTCTTCCCGCTCGTGTTCGAAGCGCTTGTCGATGGCAGAACACCGCGGATCAACGGCGACGACTATGCGACGCCCGACGGCACGAACGTGCGCGACTACATCCACGTCGCCGACCTTGCGGTTTCTCACGTCGCTGCGGCGAAACGCCTTGATGCCGGCCAGCCACTCGAGGCGGCATACAACCTGGGAAGCGGCGATGGCGTGTCGGTCGCCGAGATAATGAACGCTATCGCAGAGGTCACCGGTATAGCTTTCACGCCGGAGATCGGCCCGAGGCGAGCGGGGGACCCGGCGAGAATCGTGGCGGCCGGTGACCTGGCGGCACGTGACATCGACTGGAGCATGCGTCACTCCCTGAGGGACATGGTCGAGAGCGCCTGGGTCGCCAGGAATACCGCGCGCTAACGATTGCCACCCATTTGGGGGTAGCGGCGCGTCGCGAACCCTCAACCGCCAATAGAGCCTTTACGATCTGCGACTTGACGCGGGGGTAACTACAACGGTGTAATTACCTCTAAAGCGTTTGCGCAAGTCGTACGCAATCGCCGAGGGGAGTGCCTGCTATGGCGATCGAAGAGCAGAGAAGGTCTGTTCCTGAAGACTGGTTCGTCGATCCGGTTCGCCTCGGCGTCCCCGGCATTCGTCAGGCCACCGACGATGACAACCCTCTCGCCTGGCAAACTGACTCGCTGTGCGCCCAGACCGATCCCGAAGCGTTCTTTCCCGAAAAAGGTGGGTCTACCCGCGACGCCAAAAAGATCTGCACGTCGTGCGAGGTTCGCAGCCAGTGCCTCGAATACGCCCTCCAGAACGATGAACGATTCGGAATCTGGGGCGGCCTGTCAGAGCGCGAGCGTCGCAAACTGCGCAAAAGGGCGTAACTCCGCGAGCCTCCTGTGCGGCCCAGCATCGCGACCGTAGTCTCGACGGGATGCACGCGAGAGTCACTGCCATACTCGTCGCCCGCAACGGGGCGGCCTTCCTTGGTCGAACCCTCCCGGCCCTCGCAGGCCAGACCCGCAAGCCTGATGCCGTCATCGCCGTCGATGCCGGCTCCACCGATTCGACCTCGGAACTTCTCGCGGCGGCCGGGCCGACCCAGCTGGTGTCGTCGCGAGCGCAGCCCTTCGGTAGCGCGGTCGCGCGCGCTCTGAGCGTTATCGCAGCCCCTGTGTCCGACTCGGAGTGGCTGTGGCTGCTGGCCCACGACAATGCTCCCGACCCGGCAGCTCTCGAACAGTTGCTCGGTGCCGTCGAGATCGCGCCGTCCGTTGCGATCGCAGGACCAAAGCTCATGCGCTGGGAGCACCCGGATGTCATCGCCGGATTCGGCGAGACCATCACGACCTTCGGCGCATCCATTGCCATCGTCGACGGAGAGCTCGACCAGGCACAGCATGACGTGCAGGACGATGTACTCGGCGTTGCTGCCGGAGGCATGTTGGTGCGCCGTTCACTCTTCACAGCACTCGGCGGTTTTGACCCTGGTCTCCCGTCCATCGACGCCGCGCTTGATTTCTCGCTGCGGGCCCGCCTGGCCGGATTCAGGGTGGTGGTGGTACCCGGCGCGAAAGTCGCGAGTGCCGGAGGCCCTGAGCTCTTCGGTCGCCGCTCGGTCTCTCTGCGCAGGCACGCGCGCGTCTCGCGCACCGCCCAGCTTCACCGCCGACTCGTGTACGCACCGCCCACGGCGGTTCCGCTGATCTGGCTTACACTCGTGCCGCTTGCCGTCGCCCGCGCACTCGGCCAGCTGCTGGCAAAGCGGCCCGGTTTCATCGGCGGCGAGTTCAGGGCCGCCTTCTCTGCGGCTTTCACCGGCGGCGTCGGGACGGCGCGCGCCAGCCTCGCGCGCACTCGTCGACTGGGCTGGGAGGCCGTGGCGCCGCTCAGGATGCCTCCCCGCGACGTTCGCGAGCGTCGAGCCCAGGCCCGAGAAGCGGGTAACCTGGCAGCCAGCCAGGGCACGCCAGCAGACTTCGATCCAGTCGCCGGGTTCGTCTCGAGCGGCGGTCTTTGGGTGGTTGTGCTCTCAGCCCTGGTCGGACTGCTTTCGTTCGGTCCCTTGCTCGGGGCACAATCGCTCACCGGCGGCGGCCTGCTTCCGCTGTCATCATCCGTCGGCCGGCTCTGGGCGAATGTCGGGTACGGGTTCAGGGCCATCGGAGTCGGATTCACCGGTGCCGCCGACCCGTTCAGCTACGTGCTCGCAGTCCTCGGCTCGATCACCTTCTGGTCGCCATCCTTCGCCATCGTGCTGCTCGTGCTCCTCTCCATTCCCTTGTCCGCGCTCGGGGCATGGTTCGCTGCGCGCAGGCTGGCCAGGCGCACCTGGATTCCGGCCGTTGCTGCTCTCCTTTGGGCATTTGCGCCAGCGCTGCTCGGCTCGGTCACGGCAGGTCACCTCGGCGCACTGATCGCGCACATCCTGCTGCCATGGCTCGTGCTCGCAGCCCTTAATGCTCCCCGATCGTGGTCGGGTTCAGCGGCGGCGGCGCTGCTGTTCGCGGCGGTAGCGGCATCCGCTCCCGCAATTGTCCCGGCGCTCCTACTCATGTGGCTCGCCTGGCTGTTCTCTCACCCCACCAGCGTTCCAAGGATCATCGGCATTCCCCTCCCCGCTCTGGCTCTGTTCGCACCGCTGGTCGTTGCCCAGTTCGCGGCGGGTTCACCGCTCTCATTGCTCGCGGAGCCGGGAGTGCCTGTCTCCGGCGCTGAATCGCGCGGCTGGCAACT
The DNA here is from genome assembly GCA_043746355.1 of Lacisediminihabitans sp. Lineage (GTDB taxonomy): Bacteria > Actinomycetota > Actinomycetes > Actinomycetales > Microbacteriaceae > Lacisediminihabitans. The sequence goes on from JAYTRC010000071.1 coordinate 66,333, forward strand.
CGCGCTCGGGTCGTCCAGTCCTGGCCTCAATGGCTGGACAGCAGCGCTTCACTCTTTCGGGTTTTCCAGTGCCAGCGTCGCTGCGATCGTCGCCGCACTGTTGGTTCCCATGGCTGCCCTGGCACTGCTCGCCCTGTTTGTGCCGGGCTCGCGGCGGGCGATTCCGGCGCTCGCTGTCGCGCTCATCGGGTTCGCCACGGCGATTGTGTGCTCCCATATCCAGGTCGCTGTTGCCGGGGCTTCTCCCGCGTCGATCTGGCCGGGTGCTGCTCTCAGCCTGTTCTGGCTGGGCCTGATCGGCGCGTCGATAATCGCGCTCGACGGCTCGCAGCGGGCCGCCATTCCGCTTGGGGTTGTCGCGGTGGTCACGACGGTGATTCTTGCCATCCCCATGCTGGGCGCTTTCTACCTGGGAACGGCTTCCGTCAAAGCTGGAGGCTCGCGCATCCTTCCCGCGGTCGTCACGGCCGAGGCCGACCAGCACCCTGCAGTCGCGACTCTCGTCATAGACCCGTCGATCGGCGGTGGGATCTCGGTCAGCATCGAGCGCGGCTCTGGAACCACGCTCGACGACCAGTCGACACTCGATGCGACGAGGCCCACCCTCGACAGTACCGAGAAGGCGATAGCAGTCATTGCGGGCAATCTCGCCTCCCGAAGCGGGCAGAATGCCACGGCTCAACTCGCAAAGTATTCGATCGGATTCGTGCTGCTTGGCCCCGCCACCGAAGCGAACGGTGTGCGCCAGAGAACGGCTGACGCGCTCGATGGCAATGCCACGCTGGCGTCGGTTGGGCAGACCGACAACGGGTTGCTCTGGAGGGTGGTCGATTCGACGACGAGCGGATCAGCCGGCCAGGTGTCGAACACGGCGACACCCCTCGGGCGCGGCATCCTGATCGGCCAGGCTGTCGTGTTCGCGCTGACCCTGCTGATCGGGATCCCCACCGCCAGACGCCGTCGCAAGCGCGCTGTGACCGGTTCAGCTCCCGGAGAACCGGCAGACACCTTCGAGGAGGTGGATGATGACTGATTCATTCGTGCCCGAGGACGACGAGTACGTCGAGCCGAAGTCGCCCCGCACCGCGAAGGGTGCAGTCATCATCGGGGCTCGCGTCGTCTCCGGTGTCATCGGCCTGGTTGCTGCCGCGCTTGTTCTTCTCGCGGCCAGTTTTCTGCCTCTGCCCTCTCACACGATGTCGGTGCCGTCGGTGCTCGTGGCCCCTGAACCGGCTTCCCAGCAGCTGGTGTGCGCTGGGCCTCTGCTGAGCCTCGGAAGCGCGTCTGGAGCCGGTGCTACACAAGCATCGTCGTTCGGTAACCCCGCGGTGCGCTCAGGGTCGACCGCTGGATCCGTGAAATACAGTCGGCTGTCGGAGACAGACAACTCGTCGAAAGTCGCTCCGACACTTCTGACTCTTGGCCCGACATCCCCCGCAACCCTCTTCTCGGGCAGTCAGTCCCAGGAGGCGCAGACGGAAGACGCAGCCGGCTTAGCGGCATCTGAATGCACATCGGGCAGCGGTGACAGCTGGCTGGTCGGCGGCGCGACGGCAACCGGACGAACGACACTCGTCACCCTGAGCAACCCGACCGGCGTCGCTGCAACGGCCACACTCACCATCTACTCAGAACAAGGTACGGTCTCGGCTGCAGGTCTGGAAGGAATAGTCGTACCGGCCGGTGCCCAGCGGGTCATCTCGCTTGCCGCATTCGCACCTGGCGCCAACTCCCCGGTCGTACGGGTGCAGAGTCGTGGAGGCAGCCTCGTCGCGAACCTGCAGCAGACGACGGTAAGAACGCTTAATCCCGGGGGCGTCGATATCGTCGACGCCGCGGCCCCGCCATCCACGACGACAGTCATTCCCGGCGTCGATATCGTGAACTCAGGCGCTGTGTTCGCTCAGCAGGGCGGTGTCGGATACTCCGACCTCGTCTCGGTCGTGCGACTGCTCGCCCCTGGCACACAAGCAGCGCACGTCGCAATCAGCGTCGTGCCTGAGGGATCGACGGCGAAACGAGTTTCGGCGGCGCAGGTCACTCTCAAAGCTGGCACTGTTACTGACGTACCTCTCGGACAATTCGCCGACGGCAGCTATTCGATCGTCGTCACGAGTGACCGGCCCATCGTCGGCGGTGCCCGAGTCTCGACCGTGGGGTCGGCGGGGCAGTCCGATTTCGCCTGGCTCGCTGGTGCGCGTTCGCTCACCGGTGCCAACGCCGTCGTCATCGCACCCGGCCCCTCTGCGAGAGCTCACCTGGCCAATCCATCGACCGCGCCCGTTGTGGTCGCCATAACGCCGACGGGTGGCACAGCCACCACTGTGACGATCCCTGCGGGGAGTGCGGTTTCGGTGGCTGTCGACCAGGGAACGACCTATCGCTTTACGTCGGTTGGAGCGTTCGAGGCCTCGATCGGTTATCTGGGCGATGGGCTGATCGCAGGATTCACGGTGAGCCCGCCCGCGGCCGCGACGCAGCCGATCCGGGTCTACCGGTGATACCGCTAGAGATGGCGGAAACGCTCGGGCGCGAGGTCCCACGGATCTTTGCCGAGAAGTTCGGCGACAGCACGGAAGACACAGCTCTCGATGAGCATCCGACGGTGCAGGTCGTCATTTCGATGCAGGCGCGCGAGCCGTTCGATCGGCAGGCGATACAGGATGACCCGGTGCTCAGCAGTCGAGACCATCCAGCGCTCGATGCCCATGGTTTCGTGCTCTCGGGTGGGCAGGCCCGCCACTTCGAATGACACGCCGGCAAGCTCATCCGGCCAGATGTCTTTGAGGTATTCGGCCGTGGCCGACACAGTGAGGTCGAACAGGTCGGCCCGGGTGTGGAGGAGCGGGAGATGTGGACCGGTAACGGCCGAGCGCAGGCCGCGGCCATGGCGATCGCGTGAGGTTGCGCGGCCAGACGATCGCGCAGCCCCACGGGAAGTTCTCGGGCGAGCCATGCGCCCGATTCTATCCGGCGAGGCTTCGTCTGCCGCCTCGTGGCGTGACTAGGCTCGACCTGACATGGACCCAAGACCCTGCAGCAAGGTGGCGTGCTCCAGCGAGGCCGTTGCGACCCTGACCTATGTCTATGCGGACTCCATGGCGGTGCTCGGCCCGCTCAGCCGGGTCGCTGAGCCACACAGCTACGACCTGTGCGTGCGTCACGCTGAGAGACTGTCGGCGCCACAGGGCTGGCAGATTGTGCGGCACGTCTCGCTCGCGGGCTGACTTCGCGCCAGCCGGTAGATTGAGTGAATGGCTATCGAACTCGCTCCCTTCATCAAGGCATACGACGTTCGAGGGCTCGTTGGCAGCCAGCTCACTGACGAAGTAGTCACCGCGCTCGGTGCAGCTTTTGTCGACGAAGTCGGTGCGGCTGGTGAGGATGTCGTGGTCGGCCATGACATGCGTAAGTCGTCGCCGGGCTTCGCCATGGCCTTCGCGCGCGGAGCGACCGCCAGGGGAGCGAACGTCATTGCTATCGGGCTGTGCTCGACCGACGAGTCATATTTCGCGTCTGGCCACTTGAATGTTCCGGCAGCCATGTTCACTGCGAGCCATAACCCGGCAACGTACAACGGCATCAAGTTCAGTAGGGCAGGTGCGAGGGGCATCAGTTTCGACACAGGACTGAAGGCGATTCGCGATCGCGCGACCGAATATCTGTCGAACGGTGTCACTTCCGTAGCGGCTCCAGGTTCGGTTATCGAGCGAAACGTGTTGGGGGAGTACGCGGCATACCTGCGATCCCTGGTCGACCTCGCAGGCATCCGACCCCTGAAGATCGTCGTGGACGCCGGCAATGGCATGGGCGGGCTCACCGTGCCGGCTGTGCTCGGAACCGCAGCCGGTCTGCCAGCACTACCGATCGAGATCGTGCCGCTCTATTTCG
>JAYTRC010000072.1:0-88046 GCA_043746355.1 Lacisediminihabitans sp.
GCGCGGGGTTCGTGTCGTTTGTCGGGCGTCCGAACGTCGGCAAATCGACGTTGACCAATGCGCTGGTGGGGGAGAAGGTCGCGATCACCTCTTCTAAGCCGCAGACCACTCGCCGCGCCATCCGCGGTATCGCCCACTCCGCGGCCGGCCAGCTCATCCTGGTCGATACCCCGGGAATGCACCGGCCGCGCACACTGCTCGGCGAGCGACTCAACTCGATCGTGCAAACGACCCTGGGCGATGTCGACGTGGTCGGGTTCTGTGTGCCTGCAGACGAGAAAATCGGCCCGGGCGACCGCTACATCAACGAGCAGCTCGACTCGTTTCCACGGGCGAAGAAGGTCGCGATCGTCACCAAGATCGACGCAACATCGCGCCCGCAGGTCGCTGCGCAGCTACAGGCAGTCGCTGAGCTGCGCGACTGGCAAGCGATCATCCCCGTCTCGGCGAGCAACCGCATCCAGCTCGACATCCTCGCCACCGAACTCATCAAGCTGCTCCCGGTCTCGCAGCCGCTCTACCCGGCAGATGCTGTCACAGAGGAAGATCTCGAATCCCGCATCTCGGAACTGATTCGCGAGGCGGTGCTCGAGGGGGTCGAAGACGAACTCCCACACTCGATCGCTATCACCATCGACGACATCGTCGAGCGGGAAGACAAAGATCTCGTCGAGATCTTCGCCAACCTGTTCGTGGAGCGCGACAGCCAGAAGGGCATCATCATCGGCCACCAGGGCAGTCGGCTTGCGGATGTCGGAGCCAGGGCCCGCGCCCAGATCGAGCCTCTCGTGGGAAAACAGGTGTTTCTCTCCCTGCGGGTCAAGGTGGCAAAGGACTGGCAGCGCGACCCGAAGCAGCTGGGGCGCCTGGGCTTCTGAGGGTTTGGGTTGTGAGGCGCAGCTACATCGCAGGACTGACTCGCTTCGCTCGCCCCAGCAATACGGTTAAACAATGTTCCGTCGGCTCCTGACCTACCAGCTCGTGGTCGACCTCGTCGTCGGCGGCTTTTTCATGGTGTTCTCGCTGTGGAGCGCATGGTCGGGAGGTGGCATAACCGACGTAATCGTTCTTGTCGTGCTGGGAGTCTCGCTCGTTTTCCGGCGGCTGTCGCCAGCGCTCGCGCTCATCCTCGCCTGGCTTGGAGCCCTCCTTCAAGTGGGACTCGGAACACTACAGGCCCTCGGATTTTTGCGCTCGGTGCTGGGACCGCCGACCGTTCCTGCGTTCGCGGACCTCGCTATCCTCGCCGTGCTTTTTGCGACCGCGGCCTATGGCGGCCGCGCGCTGAGGTGGATCGGACTCGCCTCTGCGATGCTCGGGGCGCTTGTGGCGACCGCATACCTGCTGCTCGCTCCGAATATCCCATTTAACCAGTCCAACCTCCAGCGACTTTCTACGGCATTTCACTCCGGCATCTTCATCCTGTTCGGAAGTCTCGCGGTGCTGGGCCTGTCATGGACACTCGGGCTTCTCACCCGCACCTGGCGCCGCGGTCGTGCCAGCAGGCTGGCGCAGGCCGAGGCCGAGCGCGATGTCATTGTCGAACAGGAACGCAACCGCATCGCGAGAGACATGCACGACGTTGTGGCACACTCGCTTGCTGTCGTCATCGCCCAGGCGGACGGTGCGCGGTATGCGATGGAGAACAGTCCGGAAGCCGTTGATGGCGCACTCGGCACGATCTCGGCTACAGCTCGCGAAGCACTCGGCGATGTTCGAATGCTTCTGACCCAGCTTCGGCACAGCGTGGGCGACGGACCCCAACCGGCTCTCGGTGACCTCGACAAGCTGGTTGAGCAACTCGTGGATTCCGGACTCGACGTGCACCGCGCAGACGTCGGTAACCCTAAGACCCTGGCGAGCGGCCAGCAGCTCGCCCTTTACCGGATTGTGCAGGAGGCGCTCACCAACGCCCTCCGCCACGGCGACGCCTCGCTGCCGGTAGCGCTCGGATTCGACTGGAGCGACCCGGTAACGGTAACGATCACCAATTCGCTTGGCGACGCTGGACCCGTTCAGGACGGCCATGGTCTCGCCGGTATGCGGGAGCGCGCTGCGCTCGTTGGCGGCACGCTGAGCGCTGGCCGGTCTGCAAATCTCTGGGTGGTCTCAGCGCGGGTGCCATCATGATCCGGGTGGCGCTCGTCGACGACCAGGCACTCTTTCGTGCGGGGATTCGGATGCTCGTCGACTCCCAGCCCGACCTCTCGGTCGTCGGCGAAGCAGGCAACGGCAGGGAAGCCCTCGCGATGGCCGTCGAATCGCGCCCCGATGTAGTGCTCATGGACATTCGAATGCCGATCATGGACGGAATCGAAGCCACCGTTGCGCTCGTTGACACGCCTGACGCGCCGAGGATTATCGTGCTGACCACTTTCGACCTTGACGAAGCAGCCGCGCGGGCAATCCGTGGTGGTGCGAGTGGCTTCGTGTTGAAAGACGCCGACCCTGAATTTCTGCTCGCCGCAATTCGTACTGTGCACGCGGGCAATGCGGTAATCGCAGCATCCGCGACACGTGAACTCTTCGAGCATTTCGGTGTCGCTGCTGCGAAAATGGTGCCCGCGAACTTCGCGTTTCTCACCGCGCGCGAACACGAGATCTTTGCCCTAGCAGCCCGTGGCTTGAGCAATTCCGAGATTGCGACGAGCGAGTTTCTGAGCGAAGCGACGGTGAAGACACACATCAGCCGCATCCTCGCGAAGCTGACGCTGAGAGATCGTGTGCAGCTCGTGGTCTATGCATACGAGCACGGGCTCGCCTGATCATCCTTGCGATGTAGTCGTCGGCTACCTGCGCCCGATGAACCGCAGCACTAGCGAACATAGGGTTGGGGCCATGACAGAAAACCAGGCAGATTCGGGATTAGCAGCGCGGGTAGAGAACCTGACCAAGTCGTATGGAACCGGTACCAGCATGGTCACGGCTCTCGACGGGGTGTCCATCGGACTTCGCCAGGGCCAGTTCACGGCGATCATGGGGCCCAGCGGATCAGGTAAATCCACTCTCATGCACATCATGGCGGGCCTCGACAGCGCGACCAGCGGGCAGGCGTGGCTCGGGAGCACAGAGATCACACACCTCGCCGATACCGCACTCACGTTGCTTCGTCGCCGTCGGGTCGGCTTCGTCTTCCAGACCTTCAATCTCGTGCCCGCCCTGGACGTGAGCGGCAACATCCTGCTGCCATTCGAGCTCGACGGGCGTCGACCAAGCGTCGATGAGACCGCCTGGATCGACCGGCTCATCGACTCGCTCGGCCTGCGCGACCGGCTGAAGCATCGCCCGCACGAATTGTCGGGAGGGCAGCAGCAGAGAGTGGCAATTGCCCGGGCGCTCGCGTCACGCCCCGACCTGGTATTCGCAGACGAACCGACCGGAAACCTCGACTCTCGCACCAGCCGTGAAGTACTCTCCCTGCTGGCGGCGGCGAGTTCGGAGTACGGGCAGGGGATCGCAATGGTCACGCACGATCCGATCGCAGCGAGCTATGCCGACCGCATCCTGTTCCTCGCGGATGGAAAAGTTGTCGAAGAGCGTGGGCGATCGACCGCTGAGGAAATTTCGGCATTTATGCTCGGCATCGAGGCCGCGGCATGAAGCAACACGTGCCGAGCATTCTCGTGGCAGCGCTCAGCTCTACGTTCGGGGTCACCCTGCTCGAGGTGACGAGGGTGCTCTCGCAGGTGATCTCAGCGAACGATGTGACAGGAGGCAGCCACACGGTTGCGGCGCTTCTCACTGCCGTCGCGCTGGTTTTCATCGCTCTGGCCATCTATGTCGGCGCTATCGTTACGGTGAATACGTTCGCCACGATCATCGCCGGTCGCACTCGCACGATCGCCCTCCTTCGCCTGATCGGGTCGAGCGCGCGCGACCAGCGTCGTGCCGTTGCAGGAGAAGGGTTCGTCGTCGGGATCGCGGGATCGGTCATCGGAGCACTCGTTGGCTCGGCATTGACCGCGTCATTCATCTCGATCGGCTCAGCAAACGGGCTCATTCCGAAGATCGAGTACACCTGGCTCGAACCGATCGTTGCGCTGCCGGTGATTGCGGTCGTGCTCAGTACCTGGCTTGCTTCGTGGATCGGGTCACGTCGCGTGCTCGAGGTTTCTCCGATGGAAGCCGCTGGCGTCGCCATCGAACGCACCCGCGAAGAGACGACAGCTCGGCGAGGTCGGAATGTCGTATCGATTGTGTTGTTCGCCGTCGGAATCGCGATCATGCTCCTCGGTGCAGTCATCGGCCTCATCTCGCCCGCCGGAGTGCTTGTCGGTGTCGTCGGCGGGCTGCTCTCGTTCACCGGTCTCGTGCTCGGAGCGCACCTCGTCATGCCGGTCGCTCTCCGACTGGTCGGTCGTCTCTTCGGTCGAAGTGCAACCGCTAGGCTCGCCGCAGAAAACGCGACCAGGTATCCTGAGCGCAGTTCGCGCACGACCATCGGCCTTGTCATCGGAGTCACCCTGGTGACAATGTTCGCCGTTGCGGTTGAGACCTTCCAGGTGATCATCCACCAGGCACAGGCTGCGCAACCCGAGACATACCAGGGTACGGATTCCGTTCTACAGATCGTGGTGGCGGTGTTTTCAATACTGATGGGTTTCAGTGCCCTGATTGCCGCGGTTGGGATGGTGAATACCCTCTCCATGAGCGTTCTCCAGCGCACCAGGGAACTTGGGCTGCTTCGCGCTCTCGGATTCACTGCTCGGCAGGTTCGCGCCATGATCCTGGCGGAGAGCGCCCAACTCACAATCGCGTCCGTGGTCGTGGGGCTGCTTCTCGGAACGTTCTATGGCTGGGTCGGCGCGCAATCCCTGCTTGGATCGATTCACGGCTCGCCGGGTTTTGTCGTCCCGGCCATCCCGCTCGTGCTTCTCGCCGTGGTTGCCGGGGCCGCTGTGGTGCTGATCGTGGTCGCATCCATTGCGCCAGCGCGTCGAGCGACGCGAATCGTGCCGGTGGCTGCTCTCGCGGCCGAGTGACTATCGCTCCCTTTCGGAAATTCAGGACTTCGGTAACGTCGGCCCCCCGACACGCCGTATTGAGTAGTCAGCGTTGAACCATTGTCCTGAATTTCCGAAATATTGGCGGCATAGGGCGCGTCGCTACCGCGGTAGTCTCCGCGCCCTCGATCTGTTGTCAGCGGCTCGCATTCAGAAAATGCTCGATTCCGCTGAGGGGTCTCACAGGAAGCACCAAACCTCGGCGTCGGCCGGTTCGGCTCTCGCATACTTGGCGTCGGGTTCATAACGAGGAGGCTCCCGTGCTGAATGCGATCCTGTCGCTTCATCTGATCAACGGCAACGTGCCCGTGATTGTCAACATCCTCGGTGTGCTCGCGCTGGTCGCGATTGTCATCACCAGGCGGTGGCGAAAGTGGTACCCGATTGCGGTTTGCGTCATCGTCGCAGGGTTCTTTCTGGGCCTCGTCGTCTGCTGGATCATCGGAGATGTTCTCGACCTCTTCGGGGTGACCCTGTCGATTGCCAGCCGGGTCTGGTTCGGTATCGGTGTGGCCGGGCTCTCCCTCGGAATTGCACGGCTAGTGTTCTCTCGAAAGCGAACCGCTGCGATCTGGATGGCATCCGCGGTGGTGCTCGCTCTCGTCGGTGGCCTCGGTCTCAATTCAGACCTGGGAGAGTTTCCGACAGTCAAGAACGCACTCGGTATCGGTGAATATGGGCAGATTCGGCTGCCAGCTCTCGGGCCCACCACATCCGTCGCAACCTGGATCGCGCCCGCCAAGATGCCCTCGAAAGGGCGCGCGGGGCTTGTCACGATCCCGGCTTCGCTGTCGCACTTCCAGGCGCGCCAGGCGATGGTCTACCTGCCACCAGCCGCCCTGGTAGCGAATCCGCCCAAACTCCCCGTGCTCGAACTAATCTCCGGTCAGCCGGGAGCGCCAGCCGATCTCTTCACGAAAGGCGGGTTGGCTGCACGGCTCGATGCGATCGCCGCTGCTCATCACGGGCTTGCGCCGATAGTCGTCGTGCCAGACCAGCTGGGTGCGCCCGCTCGCAATCCGATGTGCCTCAACTCCTCGCTCGGCAACTCGAAGACCTACCTGACGGTGGATGTGCCGCAGTGGATCCATCATCATTTGTCGGTGCTCTCCGGTGCAAACAATTGGGGAATCGGAGGGTTCTCCCAGGGGGGCACCTGCGCGATCCAGCTCGGCGCTGCCCTGCCGAAACTGTTTGGAACCATTCTTGATATCTCCGGCGAAATCGCTCCGAAGAGCGGATCGCTAGGGCAGACGATCGCTGACGGTTTCGGTGGTTCTACCCGGGCGTATCGTGCCGCGATCCCGGCCAACATCCTGAAGCGAGTCGGCCCGTACACCAACAGCCTCGCGCTGTTCAGCGTCGGCGCCGGGGACACGAGATACGGCATTGGTCTCAAAGAGATCGCTGCCGACGCATCTTTAGCAGGAATGGATTCCCGCATGTTTGTCTCACCGGGATCGGCCCACGACTGGCACACTGTCGCATATGCATTGGACCACACCCTGCCGGTAATCGAACACAACTGGGGGCTCGATGTTTGAGCGACAGTTGAAACGCAATCCGGTGGCGATCGCGATCCTCCTCGTCACCGTCGTCTTCGCGATCCTCGGGCGAGGTTTCCGTGGACCGTCGGTGCAGCTCCAATACGCCGTCGGCACCGGGTATGAGCAGGTAGTGGATGCTCACCGGTGGTGGACACCTCTCACCTCGATGTTCCTCACCAACGGTGGCATCCAGTTGCCACTCGCCTTGCTCGGCATAATTTTCGTGGTCGGTGCGGCAGAGCGCCTGATGGGCTCGGTGCGCACTGCGTTTGCCTTCGTTGTGACGGCCGTCGCAGGAGCATTGGTCGGAATCGCGGTCCAAGAGCTCGGAACCGGTATCGGCGAGCTTTGGTCGCGGCGAGTGAGCGAGCTCGTCACCCTCGACCCACTGACCGCTGTCGCCGGCACGATTATGACCGCAAGCGCATTTGCTGGCCCCCTGTGGCGCAGGCGCATCAGGGTTCTCACCTCGGTGGTGGTCATCGTTTTCCTGCTCTATGCCGGTGACCCGTCAGACCTGTATCGCGCTCTCGCCGCTCTGGCCGGCTTCGGCCTCGGCCTGCTGCTCAAGCCTGGCCCGGTCGCCATCCGCTGGCAACGCAGTTCTCATCACGAAGTTCGCGTGCTTCTCTCTGCCGTGGTCGCCATTACTGCGATCGGGCCGGCCATCACGATTTTCAGCAAGCTCAGGCTCGGTGCGCTTGCCCCTCTCGGACTTTTGCTGACGGATGCACGACCGAGCGGGGTCTCGGCCGTCGACGAATGCCACGCATCGAACATCACGAGGCTCTGCCTGCATGACATGACGCTGGAGCGGATCAGCGGGGTCGGCCCGGTGCTTCTCACTGTTTTGCCGCTCCTCACCCTGCTCGTCGCTGCCTTCGGAATCGCACGGGGGAGGAGATTTGCTGCCCTTCTCGCTGCAGCAGTGAATGTGATGCTTGCTGGCCTCGCGGCGTGGTTCTACGGATTTCTGCCGCTGTTCGGGTCGCAGGTCTCATTTCCGTTCCATTCCACGCTCTACTGGGAAGTGACACTTTCTCTCGCCGTTTCGGTCATCGTTCCGCTTTTCAATGCTGCCCTTATCCTGGTCAACCTGAGGCACGTGAGATTGCGCACAGGGTCGCGCACAGTGCGCCGATACACCGCTACCGTTGGCGTCATGCTGGCGGGCCTCTCCACGCTTTATGTCGGAGTGGGCGCCCTGATGCCGGCCGGATTCCACCCCGGCGTCACACTTTTCGATCTCCTCGCCGATCTTCCTAACCGGTTCGTGCCGATCGGCTTTGTGCGCACCGAGCGACTGACCTTCCTTCCGGTGGGGCCGGTCGTTGGTTTTCTGTACTACTGGATCGGGCCCATCTTCTGGATCACAGTGATCGGAGGCGCGCTCTATGTCGTGCTCTCGGCAACGTCACGAGACCAGGCGGCCGGGCTCGCGCGCATGCGCAAACTTTTACTGGCAGGCGGTGGGTCGCTGGGTTACTGGGCCACCTGGGACGGCAACCAGTATTGGTTTTCTGCCGACGGTCGTGCCGGCGTCGCATACCGGGTTATCAATGGCGTGGCCATCACGTCATCCGACCCGATCGGCAGCAAGCGTGCGTCGCTCTCCGCGATTGCGGAGTTCGCGATATTCTGCGACGACAACGGCTGGACTCCGGTTTTTTACTCGATCCACGACGAGTTTCTCGAACAGTGCGAAGCGCTGGGGTGGCCATCCATAGCCGTCGGCGACGAGACGGTGATTCTTCCCGGGGAATGGCAGACAACGGGTAAGCGCTGGCAAGACGTGCGTACCTCGATCAATCGCGCCGAACGCGCCGGCGTGACGTCGGTGTGGTCGAGCTTCGTTGACCTCACGGCATCCCACCTCATCCAGATCAACGAAATCTCTGAAGCCTGGGTCGCAGAGAAAGACCTCCCTGAGATGGGCTTCACGCTCGGCGGTATCGACGAACTGCACGATCCAGAGGTGCGGCTCATGCTCGCCTGCGACTCAGAAGATCGGGTCATCGGTGTCACCAGTTGGCTCCCGACCTGGAAGAAAGGCGTGGTCGTCGGTTGGACACTCGATTTCATGCGCCGCAGCCCCGACGGCATAAACGGCATCATGGAATTTCTGATCGCGCGCTGCGCCGAGCAGTTCCAGGCGCAGGAAATCCAGTTCATGAGCCTCTCGGCCGCGCCACTGGCACGCGGCTCCAATGACGAAGCACCGAGCACTGCCGAGCGGATGCTCGGCTACATCGGTTCGCGCCTAGAACCGGTCTACGGCTTCCGCTCGCTCTTCGCATTCAAGCGCAAATTCCAGCCTGAGCTTCGCAGACTGTCGATGGCGTATCCAGACTCGCTGGCGCTGCCGACGATCGGCCTTGCTCTCGCGCGCGCGTACGTGCCGTCCCTGTCGGTTCGGGAGAGCATTCGATTCGTCCGTAACCTGTAGCGGCTAGCGGTGCACGAATTCGGTCACGGCGTAGCCAGCCTCAGCGGGGATGGTGAGAAGGCGCGATCCGTCAGGGCGCTCCTCCATCACGGGCATTACGGTGAAAGGGACTCTCTCGACTGCTGCTGCAATCGCCGCCGCAGAATCCCTGGACTCCGCGAGACGCCGCAGATTCATGATCGTCGGAAACATGAGGCCGTCTGAGCTGTGCCCATGCACGTCCAGCCACTGCAATTCGACTGTCTCGCCACCGTCAGCGACCGCGACCTGCCCCGTCGGTGCTTCCGCCAGGTAGAAGTGAGTGTCGAAACGGCGCGGTTCGAATTCAGGGGTGATCCAGTGGCCGAACGGACGGATCCGGTCGAGCGGGAGTGTTCCACCGCCCGCTCGCACGACCTCTCGGAAGGGGGCATCCGACATCCCGGCTGGCGCGTGAGCGGCCCCAATCAAAATTGATGTCTCCTCCCAGGTCTCGCGGATCGCACAGATGCGAAGCGCACGCTCCACCAGAGCGAGATCGTTCGCACCGCTGAGTAACGGCATCCACTCCTCGCTACTGTCTTCCGCATCGACGACTCCACCGGGGAAGACCAGCCGGGACGCGAAGGTCGCCTTCGAATGCCTGCGCACCATGAGAACTTCGAACGGGCTGTCGCGCACCAGCAGTGCAGTGGCTGCAGCGCGGAAGGCTTTTGGATCCGACTCCATTTCTCCACCATATGCCCGTGGTGCTAACCTGAACCCGTGCTGTTCGGTCTGCTCCTTAGCTGCCGCGACGAGTCCTAACTTCCAGGCCTCACTCGTCGCGGCCTGTGCTGAGTCATTTTCAGCGGCGTTGGTCTGGATCACTCCACGACGAAAGCTAAGACTATGAAGAACACGCAAACGGCTTCTGCAATGCCGATCCACAAGTACCGTCCGTATCGAGACGCCCTCGGTGTCGACCTGCCCGACCGCACCTGGCCAGCCAAGACCATCACGAAGGCGCCGCGGTGGTGCGCGGTCGACCTGCGTGACGGCAACCAGGCGCTGATCGACCCGATGAGCCCTGAGCGCAAACGCATCATGTTCGACCTGCTCGTGAAGATGGGCTACAAAGAGATCGAGGTCGGATTTCCTTCGGCGAGCCAGACGGATTTCGACTTCGTTCGCACGCTCATCGAAGACGATCTGATCCCAGACGACGTCACGATCCAGGTGCTCACCCAGGCCCGCCAGGAGCTCATTACCCGCACCTACGAGTCGCTCATCGGCGCAAAACAGGCCATCGTGCACCTCTACAATTCGACTTCGATCCTGCAACGTGACGTGGTGTTCCGCACCGGCCGCCAGGGCATTATCGACATCGCGGTCGCCGGGGCGCGCATGTGCCTGGCGGCTGAGGCGATCGTGCCGGGCACGGAGATCTTCTACGAATACTCGCCAGAGAGCTACACCGGCACCGAGCTCGAATTCGCTCTCGAGGTCTGCAACCGGGTCATCGAAATCTTCGCGCCGACGCCTGACCGCAAGGTGATCATCAACCTGCCCGCGACGGTCGAGATGGCGACACCGAACGTGTACGCGGATTCGATCGAATGGATGTCGCGGCGCCTCGCACATCGCGAGAACATCATCCTTTCGCTGCATCCGCACAACGACCGCGGCACTGCTGTGGCTGCCGCCGAGCTCGGATACCTCGCCGGTGCCGACCGCATCGAGGGCTGCCTGTTCGGCAATGGTGAGCGTACGGGCAACGTCGACATCGTCGCCCTCGGCATCAACCTGTTCACCCAGGGGATCGACCCGCAGATCGACTTCAGCGACCTCGACGAGGTCAAGCGCACCGTCGAGTACGTCAACCAGCTGCCGGTGCCCGAGCGGCATCCGTGGGCGGGTGACCTCGTTTACACCGCCTTCAGCGGCTCGCACCAGGATGCCATCAAGAAAGGTTTCGAGGCGATGGAGGCCACGGCACTCGCTGCGGGCGTCGGCGTCAACGAGCTGGAGTGGGCCGTGCCATACCTGCCGGTCGACCCGAAAGATCTCGGGCGCAGCTATGAGGCTGTCATCCGGGTGAACTCGCAGTCGGGCAAGGGCGGTGTCGCGTACCTACTGAAGACCGACCACGCGCTCGACCTTCCGCGCAAGCTCCAGATCGAGTTCTCCGGCGTCGTGCAGGCTAAGACTGACGCAGAGGGTGGCGAGGTCACGAGCGACCAGATTTGGGATATATTTCAGGACGAGTACCTGCCAGCCACTGTTGCCACTGAGAAGTGGGGCCGTTTCGAGCTCGCCTCGACCCGCACCTCGAGCGACATGTCCGGGGTCGTCGCACTGCACGCAGAGCTGAGGGTCGGCGATGATGTGATCGGCGCTGACGCGACCGGTAATGGGCCGATCGCGGCGTTCCTGGCGATTCTCGGCGAGCAAGGCGTCGACGTGAAGCTGTACGACTACGTCGAGCACACTCTCAGCGCGTCCGGTGATGCACTGGCGGCCGCCTACGTGGAGCTCAACGTCAACGGTCGCACGCTCTGGGGCGTCGGCATCGATGCAGACATCTCGACCTCGTCGCTGCGCGCGATCGTCTCGGCGGTGAACCGGGCAGTTCGTCTGGAGCACAGCGCGGAGGCCCTGGCCTCCGTGTAGCCGGCGCCTGGCGGCATCCTGCTCCCGCTGAGCATCAGGCTCACGTTCCGCCACCCTTTCGGAAATTCAGGACTTTGGCGAGAGCCGCTGGCGAGTTGGCCCGTGTTCTCGGGAGTTCAGGATCGGGTCAGTCACCAAAGTCCTGAATTTCCGCAGTGACGGGGCGCGCAGTGGCGAGGGGCGCGCAGTGGCGAGGGGCGCGCGGTGGCGAGGCGCGCACAGCGGGGACGCGCGCAAAGGCGAGCCTCAGGGGCGGGGCACCTCAGAGGCGCACGCCGTCTGTATCCTCGAAACATGACCACGGCGGATGCGATTGCCCCGACGCCGCTCGCCACCCGCATCGTCGACCTAGCCGTTATCGCTCGCAACGTAGAGCGTCTGAGGGCGCGCACGGGCGGAGCGGTGATGGTGGTCGTGAAGGCTGATGCGTTCGGGCACGGGTCGCTCGAGGTCGCCCGCACAGCGCTAGCAGCGGGCGCCGAGTGGCTCGGCGTCGCGACAGTCGACGAAGCCCTCGCTCTGCGGGAAGCCGGTATCGATGCGCCGGTGCTCTGCTGGCTCGCCGACCCGTGGACGCCGAATGAGGATGCGGTCAGCAACAACGTAACCCTCTCCTGCGCGAATACCGAGACACTCGAGTCGGTGACAGCCGCGGCGCGAAAGACCGGGAAAAGAGCCCTCGTGCACCTGGAACTCGACACCGGCATGTCCCGTGGCGGCGCCCCGATTGCGAACTGGGATGCCCTGTGCGGTGCCGCCGCGGCCGCTGAATCCACTGGCGAGTTGAGCGTTACGGGTGTCTGGTCGCATCTTGCACTGGCGGCTGATCCTGATCCGCTCTCCACGGTCGCGCAGCGCCTGGCTTTCGAGAGCGGAGTCGCCAGGGCTAGGCAACTCGGCCTCGCGCCCGCCCAACTGCACCTTGCCAACTCAGCCGCAGCTCTCGAACACGACAGCACGTGGTTCGACGTGGTCCGCTGCGGGGCATCGGTCTACGGCATCGAGACGGTACGCGGCACGACCCATGGCCTCGAGCCGGCCATGCGGGTCGTCTCGCGGGCGACGCAGCTGCGGCAGGTAGCTGCAGGCACGGGGGTGAGCTACAACCACGCATACGTGACTGATCGGCAGACGACCCTGGTGCTCGTTCCGGTTGGCTACGGCGACGGCATTCCACGCGATCTGTCGCACGGGGGTGAGGCGGTGATCCGCGGCATCCGCCATCCCATCGTCGGTGCCATTTCGATGGATCAGCTGGTGGTGGATGTCGGCGCCCACCCGGTAGAGCTCGGCGACGAGGTGGTGCTGCTCGGCACACCTTCCGACGGTGAACCCGACGCACAGGAGTGGGCGGATGTCACCGGTACGATCGCCCATGAGATTCTCACCGGGCTTGGTGGCCGGATGGCCAGACGACATGTGAATGGGGCGGAACAGTGAAGCGCATCGGCATCATCTTCGGCGGCGCGAACAGCGAGCACGAGGTTTCGACGAATTCCGCGCGAAGTGTCGCCGCGAACCTCGATGCCCACCTCTTCGAGGCTGTGCTCATCGGCATCGGCCGTGACGGGCGCTGGCACGAGGTCGACTCCATCGACGACCTGGCCAACGCGACC
This sequence comes from Lacisediminihabitans sp., assembly GCA_043746355.1. Classification (GTDB taxonomy): domain Bacteria; phylum Actinomycetota; class Actinomycetes; order Actinomycetales; family Microbacteriaceae; genus Lacisediminihabitans. The sequence continues at coordinate 13,244 of JAYTRC010000072.1, forward strand.
GGTGGCACGCGGCTGCCACAACTCGAGGGCATCGACATCGCCTTCCCGGTGCTGCACGGACGATTCGGCGAAGACGGCACTGTGCAGGGCCTGCTCGAACTGGCCGGGTTGCCCTACGTCGGCTGCGGTGTGCTCGCGAGCGCGCTTGCCATGGACAAGCTCATCGCCCAGCGGTTGCTCGATGCTGCGGGCATCCCGACGATCCCGAGTCGAGGCATCACGATTGACACCAGGGACGACGCACTCGAGCTGGTGGCTCACCTGGAGTTCCCGCTGTTTGTGAAACCCAATCGGGCCGGGTCGAGTGTCGGGGTCAGCCGGGCGTCAGACCAGTACGAGCTGCTGAGGGCGATCGATGTCGCTCTGGAGCACGATAAGACCGCACTCGTGCAGATGGCCGTTGTCGGCGCAGAGGTGGACCTCGGTGTGTTGCAGCAGGTCGATGGTTCTCTCGAGGTCGGACCACCGCTGCGCATCCATCCGGCCGGGTCTGGCTTTTTCGACTACGCCGCGAAGTACACGGCCGGCGGCGCCGAACTCGAGGTCCCTGCGCAGATTCCGGAGTATCTCGCGGCCCAGCTCGTCGAATACACGAAGCAGGCGTTCCGCGCCCTTGACTGCGAGGGTCTCGCGCGGGTCGATTTCTTCGTCGGCGACGACGGCACGATCACGCTCAACGAGGTGAACACGTTGCCGGGGATGACGGCGTTCAGCCAGTATCCGCGAATGTGGCAGGCTGTCGGCGTGAGCTATACCGAAGTGCTGACCAGGCTCATTGATCGCGCCGTCGCGCCCCATTAGCTGCTTGCCTCGGCGGAGAAATGGGATGCGCGGAATCCTTCTCAGGCCGCACTGTTCCGGCAGCGTCCACGTGAATAGCACCGCCAGGATCCGCACCCCGAGCGTCACACCCACACAGATCGATGCCGCGGCGAACGGCGGAACTCCGAGGGCAGCGAGCCCGACCAGCAGTGATGCGCCGACAATGGCGGCGATCGCGTAGCGAGACCGGGCGTACACGAGTGCGATCGGCGAGTTCAGCAGCAGGTCGCGCAGTAGACCGCCGCCCAACCCTGAGGCGATTGCCATGATTGCCACACCCAGCAGGTCGAGTCTGCGATCGCGAAACTGCGCGGCGAACAGCGCTCCCTGCAGCGCGCCAATGCCGACGGCGAGAAGGTCAGCCCAGGCCGGAATCAGAAAAGGGGTGGCATGCACCTCAATCAATACCACGCGCGGGATACTTGATGGATGCCCCTCTACCGTGACGAAGCCGTCGTGCTTCGCACCCACAAGTTGGGCGAGGCCGACCGGATCGTGACGATGCTCACCCGCCAGCACGGCAAGGTGCGGGCGGTTGCCAAGGGCGTGAGGCGCACCGCATCCAAGTTCGGTGCGCGGCTCGAGCCGTTCATGGTCGCAGACGTGCAGCTCTACGAGGGCCGCAGCCTCGATATCATCACCCAGGCGGAGTCTGTCGGATCGTACGGCGCAGAGATCACCGCGGACTACGGCAGCTACACCGCTGCCAGCGCAATGGTCGAAGCGGCAGACAAGTTGACGGATGCTGAGCCCAGCCTTCAGCAATATCTCCTGTTGGTCGGTGCCCTCCGTTCCCTCTCGAAGACCGAGCACGGCTCGAGTCTCACCCTCGACTCGTACCTCCTCCGCGCGCTCTCCATCGCCGGCTGGTCGCCGAGCTTCCACGACTGCTCTGTCACCGGCGCACCGGGGCCGCACTCGGCTTTCGTGGTGCAGCTCGGGGGAGTGGTGGCCGACGAGGTCGCACCTCCCGGAGCCCCGCGGCTTGACGCCCAGACGCTGCTGCTGCTGACATCCCTGCTCACCGGGGAGTGGGCTACTGCCGACGAGGCTGATGACCGCACTAGGGCTCAAGCCAGCGGGGTTGTCGCCGCTTACACGCAGTTCCACCTCGACCGCGGGCTGCGGTCGCTCGAGCACGTCGACCGACGGCGGGTAGAGCGGGTCGAGCTCGTCGAGACCTCACCGGGCGATTCCTGATGGCGGTCAAGAAGACTCACAGAGACGCCGTCGATTTCAAGCCAGTCGACTGGACCAGCCTGTACCCGCCCGTGATGCCGAGATCCGCTGTGCCAGAGCATGTCGCAATCGTCATGGACGGCAACGGACGCTGGGCCAACGGCAAGGGCCTCACCAGGGTCGAGGGTCACAAAGCCGGCGAGGCGAGCCTGCTGGATGTCGTGGCTGGCGCCATCCAGATCGGGGTTAAGCACCTCAGCGTCTACGCATTCTCGACCGAGAACTGGAAGCGCTCGCCTGAAGAGGTGCGCTTCCTGATGGGCTTCAACCGTGACGTTCTGCACCGTCGGCGCGACCAGCTCAACGACTGGGGCGTGCGGGTGCGATGGGCAGGGCGCACACCACGCCTCTGGCGCTCGGTCATCGACGAGCTGCAGTTCGCCGAACGGCTCACCGCCGGTAACTCGACGCTCACGCTCACGATGTGCGTGAACTACGGCGGCCGTACGGAAATTCAGGATTCGGTTCGCGCCATCGCCGAAGAGGTGGCTGCCGGGCGGCTCAAACCCTCGGGTATCACCGAGAAGACGATCCAGCGTCATCTCTATATTCCTGAACTTCCTGATGTGGACCTCTTCGTTCGCAGCTCCGGGGAGCAGCGCACCAGCAATTTCATGCTCTGGCAGAGCGCCTATGCCGAGATGGTATTTCTCGACACGCTGTGGCCCGACTTCAGTCGCCTCGATCTCTGGAAGGCGATCGAGCTCTACGCCGCCCGCACCCGGCGCTTCGGCGCGGCGATCGACGCGCCGACTGTCTAGTCTTAATCTGTGAACTCCAGCACCGCAAAAATTCGCACAGGCATCGTCGGCTACGGGCTCTCCGGGCGCATCTTCCACGCTCCGTTCATCGCCACGAATCCGCGCTTCGCGCTCGAAGTGATCTCGACCCGAGACCTCGGGCGACAGGCGCAGGCCCGTGAAGCCCACCCCGACGCCGAAATAGTCTTCACCCCGCATGAGCTCTTCGCACGGGGACTCGACCTCGTCATCCTGGCCACGCCGGCTGACGCTCACCTCGAGCAGGGGCTTGCAGCTTTCGCCACCGGTGCTGCGGTCGTGGTTGACAAGCCGTTTGCGGCATCCGTCGCAGAAGCCGAGCGGTTGATCGCGGCATCCGATCGGCTCTTCATCTACCAGAATCGCCGCTGGGATGGAGACTTCCGTACCGTTCGTTCGCTGCTCGCCTCGGGTGCTCTCGGTCGGGTGCATCGCTTCGAGTCCACCTTCGAGCGCTGGTCGCCCGCTCTCCGCGACCGCTGGCAGGACACCACCCCCATCTCCCGAGGCGCCGGCATCACCTTCGACCTCGGTAGCCACCTCATCGACCAGGCATTACACCTCTTCGGACCAGCGACGCTGGTGGATGCCGAACTCTCCATCCTGAGGGAGGGTGGCGTCAGCGATGATGAGGCCTTCCTGTCGCTGCTGCACGACAGCGGGGTGCGGTCGCATCTCACCATCAGCCGTTTCGCGGGCCAGAACGCGCCCAGGTTCAGGGTGCTGGGTTCGACATCCGCCTATACATCGTACGGACTCGACGGGCAGGAGCCGGCGCTTATGGCGGGTGGTTCGCCGACCGATGCGGGGTTCGGCGAAACCCCTGAGCCTCGGTGGGGTCAGCTCGGCATCAGCGATTCTCTCCGCCCGGTGCCCATGGAGCGTGGTGAGTACGCCGCCTTCTATGCCGGTGTCGCAGCTGCCATGCTCGACGGTGCGCCGTCGCCGGTGGATGTGCGGGATGCGTTGGCGACGCTGCGGATCATCGAGGCAGCACACAGCTTCTAGGCCTGGGTCAGGCCCCACTCGGTACCGGGCATCCTCTGCAGCACCGCGATCGCGGCAGCGATGCTCGGCACGCGCTCTGCCCCATCGCTCGCGACGAGGTGGATGCTGCGCATGCTCTCCGGGGCATGCTGTCGGATCACTGCGCCAGCGGGCATGCTGGCCGTCGCGAGGGCGAGACGGGGCAGCATCGCCACTCCCAGTCCGCTCGCGACCATGTTGAGAACCGCACTCGCGTTATCGGTCTCGAACGCGATAGCGGGTTCAAAGCCCGCCACCTCACAGACCGCCAAAAGGTGGCCGCGGCAGCGCGGACATCCGGCAATCCAGCGCTCACCGTCGAGTGCAGCAACGTTGATGACAGGCTCGGCGGCCAGCGGATGATCGGCAGGGAGAACGGCAACCATTTCTTCTGTGTAAAGCGTCTGCGTCTCAAGCCCGTTCGCGCTGTCGCGATGCGGATCTGCCCGGTCTCCCGGGTAGTTGAAAGTGACAGCGAGGTCGATCGAACCGTCCCGCAGCATGCTGACTGCTTGTGGCGGCTGGGCCTCGACATAGGTGACACGGATGCCCGGGTGCTGCTCTGAGACAAGCGCGAGCAGTCGGGGCACGATCGTCGATGACGCGGTGGGAAATGCCGCGAGACGCACGGTGCCCGCCCGCAGCCCGGCGAGATCTGCCAGGTCGCCCGCCGCGGCATCCAGCGCGGAAGAGATCACCCTGGCGTGCCGCGCGAGCACCTGGCCTGCCTCCGTGAGTCGAACAGATCGGCCCACCCTGCTCACCAGAGGCACACCGAGCCGGATCTCTGCCCGTTGGAGGTGCTGGCTCACCGCGGGCTGGCTGTAGCCGAGCATCCTGGCTGCGCTGGTGATCGACCCGGAGTCGGCGATGGCGCGCACGATCCGGATCGACTGGAGGTCGAGTTGCTCAGTCATAGCAGAATGTTATCGGTTGCATCCGAAGTATGCCCTTGTCGCATGCTTTGTGAGGCGCGAAGCTTGCACGATGACACCGTCAGCCTCTCTCGCGCGCGCAATCGACAGTTTCGACGCTGGAAGCAACTTCCTCGCGGTTGCGTCGATTGGCATTCCGACCAGGGAGACCGCTGACGCGCTGCGCAACGACATCGACCTGTGGGCATCCGCCCAGCGCGATCCGATGGATTACGACGGCATCATCGAGCGCACCCGCGGCCACTACGCCAGGCTGGTCGGCGTCGACCCTGGCCGGGTGGCGACCGGATCGCAGACGTCTGTGATCACCAGTGTCATCGCTGCAGCCGTGCCAGACGGGGCCGAGGTGCTGTGTGTCGAGGGCGACTTCTCCTCCATCGTCTTCCCGTTCCTCCAACGCAGCGGCATCCGGGTGCGCAACGTGCCACTCGCGGAGCTCGCGGGTTCGATCACCGACGAAACCTGGCTGGTCGTCTTCTCGCACATCCAGTCCGCCACCGGGGTCGTTGCAGATGTCGATGCGATAGTGGCTGCCGCGACGTCACACGGCGCCTTCACGCTCTGCGACACCACCCAATCTGCGGGTGTGCATCCCGTCGATGCGTCCCTGTTCGACGCGACGATCTGCCACGCGTACAAATGGCTGTGTGCTCCGCGCGGTGTCGCATTCCTCACCCTCGGCGTTTCTTTTCAGGCCTCACTGGTACCTCTGCAGGCCGGTTGGTATGCGGGAGCCGATGTTTGGCAGTCCTGCTACGGCCCCTCGATGGCCCTGGCCAGTGACGCCCGGGCGTTCGACGTGTCTCCTGCCTGGCCGGCCTGGGTCGGTGCCGAGCCGGCCATCAGGATGTTCGCCGATCTCGACATCGACGAGGTCTGGTCCTACACGACCGGGCTGGGCGACGCCCTGTGCGACGCCCTCGGAATCGAACAGCAGCACCAGGCGATAGTGACCTGGGGAGATCAGGATGCATCGGACCTCCGCAAACTCGTGGCGGCGGGCATCCGGGCCTCCGGTCGCGCCGGGCGCTTGCGCGCAGCCTTCCACCTCTGGAACACGCCGGCCGACGTGGCCGCGGTCGTCGCGGCGCTGGCCTGAGGCATCCCACCATCGCCATTTCGATTGCCCCTTCGGAAATTCAGGACTTTGGCGCTGGCTTGACTCGGTGTCCCCGTGTTTTCGGGATGCAGGCGTTGACCGCATGACCAAAGTCCTGAATTTCCGAAGGGCAGGGCATCGGTAGGCTGGGGGCTTCGACCGCGCATCCAGCACGGCTGTTCCATATTGGAGTTCTCCGTGGCCAACGCCTCCCCCCTCGACCCCGTAATCAACCTCGCAAAGCGCCGCGGTTTCGTCTTCCAATCGGGTGAGATCTATGGCGGGTCACGTTCGGCGTGGGATTACGGGCCATTGGGCACCGCGCTCAAAGAGAACATCAAGCGCCAGTGGTGGCAGTTCATGGTGCAGGGCCGCGAAGACATCGTGGGGATCGACTCCTCCGTCATCCTTCCCCGCCAGGTCTGGGAGGCATCCGGTCACGTTGAGGTTTTCAGTGACCCGCTGGTCGAGTCGCTGCACACCCACAAGCGCTATCGGGCCGACCACCTGCTCGAGCAGTATGAAGAGAAGCACGGGCATCCGCCGGTCAACGGCCTCGCGGACATCAAAGACCCTGACACCGGCCAGCCCGGATCGTGGACAGAACCGCAGAACTTCTCGGGCCTGCTGAAGACGTTTCTCGGCCCCGTCGACAATGAGGAGGGCATGGCCTACCTGCGCCCCGAGACTGCGCAGGGCATTTTCGTCAACTTCGCGAACGTGCTCGGCTCGTCGCGCATGAAGCCACCCTTCGGAATCGCCCAGATCGGCAAGAGCTTTCGTAACGAGATCACCCCAGGCAATTTCATCTTCCGCACGCGAGAGTTCGAGCAGATGGAGATGGAATTTTTCGTCGAGCCTGGCACGGATGACGAGTGGTTCCAGTACTGGCTGGATGCCTGCGAGCAGTGGTACCTCGATCTTGGAATTACACCCGAGAACATTCGTCGTTACGAGCATCCGAAAGAAAAACTCTCGCACTACTCGAAGCAGACCATCGACCTCGAATATCGCTTCCGGTTCGCGGGCAGCGAGTGGGGCGAGCTCATGGGCGTTGCGAACCGCACGGATTACGATCTGCGCACGCACTCGGAGAAGTCCGGCGTCGATCTGTCGTACTTCGACCAGACGAAGAACGAACGCTGGATTCCGTACGTGATCGAGCCGGCGTTTGGTCTGACGCGCGCGCTGATGGCGTTTCTGGTCGATGCTTATCACGAGGATGAGGCACCCAACACGAAGGGTGGCGTCGACAAGCGCGTCGTGTTGCGGCTCGATCGTCGTCTCGCGCCGATCAAGGTCGCGGTGCTGCCGTTGTCGCGCAACGAACAGCTCTCGCCGGTGGCGCGTGAGCTGGCCGCCGATCTCCGCAAGTACTGGAACATCGACTTCGACGACGCCGGCGCAATCGGGCGCAGATATCGCCGGCAGGATGAAATCGGCACGCCGTTCTGCATCACCGTCGACTTCGACACCCTCGACGACAAGGCTGTAACGGTACGCGAGCGGGACTCAATGACCCAGGAACGGATCTCGCTCGACCGTCTGCGCGGCTACCTCGCGGAGCAGCTCGTCGGGGCCTGATCGGCGGCTGCCGCTGGCTCGTAGCCGTTCCGGGTGCCGCGCGCCCTTGTATTTCTCTGCGAGTACTTTCGGAAATTCAGGACTTGGGTCTTCGCAATCACGCGCGTTACCCGGAATTACGGGAGTCACCGTGTCCGCTTTGCGCCATTGTCCTGAATTTCCGAAAGGGAGAGTGGATGTCCGCTCCTCTACACGGGGCCTCCGCGCCGGGATCACCCCGGTGTTGCGAAACGTGCGGGCGCAGCATCCTCTCTCCCGCAGGATTTCGGAATGCCCGACATCGCAGCCATTGTCAGTTCCCTGGGGGGAATTGCCCAAAAACAGCAGCTCGTGCGGCGGGGCGCTCGTGATCTCGATCTGACGCGCGCCGTGCGCGACGGCACGGTCATTCGCGCCAGGCAGGGGTGGTATGCAACTCTGCCGGCGATGGATCCGCGGGTGCGCGCGGTGCGGGTCGGCGGGCGTCTCACCGGTATTTCTGCCGTGAAGCATGCTGGCGGTTGGGTGCTGGGTCACCATCAATTGCAGGTCTCGGTGCACGACAACGCATCGCGGTTGAGGTCGCAGTTCAACCGGCGGGTCAGGTTCGACTCAGCTGCGCCGTACGAGGCTGTGCTGGTCTGGGATGACTCCGGCGTGGCCGAGCGCGGTACGCCCTGGGCTGTAGACATTCGGGATGCCCTGCATCGAGTCGTGCTCGATGAGCCGTTCGAGGAGGCGATCGCAGCGCTTGATTGGGCGATGCGCACCGGAGCGATCGACCGGATGGACTTTGAGGGGATTCTGCTGGGCCTCCCCGCCGAGTTCAGTCACCTGCGCTACTGGGTCGATGAGAAGTGCGACAGCCTGCCGGAGAGCCTGTCGCGCACGCGGCTACGGCTGCGCGGTCATCAGGTTGAGTCGCAGCAGCGGCTCGGTGACCTGCAGGAGATCGACCTGGTCGTCGATGACTGCCTTGGAATCGAAACCGACGGCGAGGAGCATCACTTGAAAACGTTTGAGGCGGATCGTTCGAAAGACCTGGACATTGAGATAACTCGTCTGCACGGCATCCGTCCGAGTGCGCGTCTGGTCTTCACCGACTGGGATCGGGTGCTGCTCGCGATCGAAACCGCGCTCTTCACCCATATCGACCGCCCTGCCGCTTTTTTCGGAAATTCAGGAGAATGGATGCCGCCGCGCATCATCGCCCCCGGAACCAGGCGGGCGCGCCGAAAGCAACTGCGCCGAAGTCCTGAATTTCCGAAAGGGCACGAGACCGCACGGGAATAGGCAGGGCACCACCGCGTTGCAGCAAGAATGAGTGAACCCATCAAAGTCGACATCTGGTCAGACGTGCAGTGCCCGTGGTGCTACATCGGCAAGCGCAAATTCGAGGCCGGTGCAGAGGTTTTCGGCGGCGACGTGGAGGTCGAATACCACTCCTTCGAGTTGAGCCCAGACACCCCGGTCGATTTCGATGGCACTCCCATCGACTACCTCAGCCAGCGCAAAGGCCTGCCGAAAGACCAGGTCGAGAAGATGCTGGCAAATGTCACGGGCATCGCAAAATCTGTCGGACTTGACTATGACTACGGTTACGTTCACCAAACGAATACTGTCATCTCCCACGAGCTAATCCATTTCGCCAAGTCGAAGGGGCGCCAGCTGGAGATGAAGGAACGCCTGCTGAAGGCGTACTTCGTGAACGGGGAGCATGTCGGGCGCATCCCCGACCTGGTCGACATCGCGGCGGAGCTCGGCTACGACCGCGACGAGGTCACCGAGGCTCTCGAGTCACACCGCTATCTCGCGGACGTGAAGGCCGACGTCGCGCAGGCTGTCGAGTACGGCATCCAGGGCGTGCCCTTCTTCGTGATCGACGGCAAGTACGGTGTGTCCGGCGCGCAGGACGCCGAGACTTTCGCTAACGTGCTCACACAGGTCGCAACCGAGCGAGCAACTGAAAGAGAAGCTATCTAATGGCGGATGCAGTCCAGATCAAGCTCGAAATCATCGGCGACCCGACGGCGGCAGCGTGTGACGGCGATTTCTGTGCCATCCCTGATCACCACGAGCAGTCGGTGGTGAACCGTCGTCTCGACGAAGACAACGTCTGATCTGCGGTAGTTATCCACAGCTTGGCTGTGTGTGACTGACGCGCTTCTCGGGGATGACAGCCTCGGGGGATGAACCCCTCCACCCTTCTTCCGTTGACCAACGAAACTCAGCTCATCGACCGAGCGTTTAACTTGGTCGGCACGGCGAAACGCCTGCAGCTCTGGCTGATGTTTCTCGACGTGCACGATGTCCAATCGCCCGTGCTGTTGCCGACGGACATTCCGGTTCGTCCCGGGCCACGAGACGCAGGCCCGTTCTCCACCTTCATCGAGGAGGTTGTGAAAGCCGTGGAGTACCCGTCGATTGTCGTCGTACTCGAAAGGCCGGGTGCTGAAGGGGTGACGGATGACGACATCTGCTGGTTTCGTCTTCTCCGGGATTCCGCCCGGCTGGCTGGGGTGGAGCTCAGGGCGACCCTGCTGAGCCACTCATCGGGAGTGGCCTTGATCAGTGCCGAGCGATTCGCCTAGACATTCGGTCGTCAGGTGGTGGCACCGGTGGCTTGCGCCGTAACAGCTGTGAGACTGAACCGGTCTCGCGAGATCACCGTCGCTCTGATGTCGACGGCCTTACCGGAGGTGTCTGTCGCGTGACACGTGAACACCGCACCGACTGTCGCGGCCGGGGCATCCTCCGGACAGTTGACTGTCCAGTGGGTCGATGTTTTCGAGGCGAGTGTGGTCGCGACAGAGGTCTGCATCGCGCTGATCGATTCCTTGTCGATAATGCCGTTGACAACGGACGTGCCGACAGTCGCAGCCAGCGCGCCCGCGGCCAGCGCGCTCACGACGAAGACGTTTCCGGGTGCATTCGCCCTGATCCCGAGTTCTTTGAGCCGCACTCGCCGAGCGATGAAATATGCGAGGGGGGAAAGAAATATCCAGAGCGCAGACGCGGCCGGAATGCCCCGCTTTTTGAGAACGGAGCTATCCCAGAACGCCATCCCGACTATCACAGTCAGGGTGACGAGACCCACGATTCCGATTGGCACCGCGTCGATTTTGCCGGAAGCTGAGACTGCGGCCCAGAGCACCGCTGAGTAGACAATCGGGTAGATCCCGAGGACCATAATCGCGATCGTGAGTGTCGGGGTGCCGGCGTATGTGCGCTGCGAGGTCGAGTGAGTCGCCGCCGACGAGTAGCTCGACGCGTAGTCGCTGTGCGACGGGATAGGTTGGTACGCGACCGGCGGCTGGCCGGTCATGGGGTCCAGGGTGTGTGCTGTCCACTCCATGCCGCTCCACCAGCGCATCAGCGCCGAACCTCCCGGGTCGGGATACCATCCCTGAACGGGCATGGCGCGCGTAATATCCGACATCCGACCCCTCCCGTCGACGTCGAAAGTTTAGGGAAATCGAGGCCTGCGTGATCACCCCAGTTAGGGGCGACGTCAGCTGATGTCAGCGACCGTTGCGCCGTACGCGGCGATGAAATCGTCCGCTTCGACGAAGGCGCTATAGCCGTGTTCGCCGGCTCCGAGCGCGATCCTGGCGCCGACGATGGACTCGTCGGCGTAGACCGGCCACGATCCGAGTGATCCGATCGGGGTGATGGTGCCGCGCTCGAATCCGGTTGCTTCGAAAGCCAGCTCCGGGGGCGGCAGCGCGAGCCTGTTGACCCCGACGACAGCCCGCAACTTCGGCCACGAAATCTGCCTGTCTCCCGGAATGAGCGCGAAGAGGTAGCTGCCATCGTGTGCCCGAACCACCAGGGTCTTCACGATGTCTCGTGGGGTGAGTCCGAGAAGCACTGCCGCTTCCTCGAGGCCGCTGGCTGCCGGCCGCTCGACGATCTCCACTGCGAGGCCGCGAGCCGCGGCATCCGTAGTCACCCGATCTCGGCCGTTCGTCATGGGTCCTCGTGCTTTCTGGGAGAATTGAGGCGTGACTGTGACAGCAACCCCGCGCAAAAGCCTACAGATCGGCAGCCTTCAGCTGTCTGTTCCTGTTGTGCTCGCACCCATGGCTGGCATCACGAACACGGCTTTCAGGCGCCTGTGTCGCGAATTCGGCGCCGGTCTCTATGTCTCTGAGATGATCACCAGCCGTGCGCTCGTGGAGCGTACCGAGGGGGCGATGCGGCTCATCAAGCATCACGAGTCCGAGACTCCTCGAAGCATCCAGCTCTATGGCGTCGACCCGAAGACTGTCGCGGACGCCGTGACGATGCTGGTCGCCGAAGATCGCGCCGATCACATCGATTTGAATTTCGGATGCCCGGTGCCCAAGGTCACTCGCAAGGGTGGGGGTGCTGCGCTCCCATGGAAGCTCGACCTGTTCCGTGACATCGTCGAGGGCGCTGTGAAGGCGGCGGGTGACCTGCCGCTGACCATCAAGATGCGCAAGGGCATCGACTCCGGCCACCTCACCTACCTCGAGGCGGGGCGTATCGCTGAGGGTGCGGGTGTCGCGAGCATCGCGCTGCACGCACGCACGGCGTCCGAGTTCTACAGCGGGCATGCCGACTGGTCGGCCATCGCTCACCTGAAAGAGACCATCCACGATGTGCCTGTGCTCGGCAACGGTGACATCTGGTCGGGCGCTGACGCACTACGCATGGTCGAGCAGACCGGATGCGATGGTGTCGTGGTCGGGCGCGGCTGCCTCGGCCGCCCGTGGTTGTTCGGCGAGCTGGCGGCAGCTTTCCGTGGCGAGACCGACATCCCGCAGCCGTCGCTCGGCACAGTCGCGGCAACCCTGCGTCGTCACACCGAGCTTCTCGTGGACTTCTTCGACGGTGACGAAGATCATGCCTGCCGCGACATCCGCAAGCACATCGGCTGGTATTTCAAGGGCTACCCGGTCGGCGGTGACATCCGTTCGAGCCTCGCCATGGTCGAGAGCCTCCAGCAGATGGATGACCTGCTCGGGCAGCTCGACTGGCACCAGCCCTACCCCGGTGCAGATGCAGAGGGCCCGCGTGGTCGGGCCGGCACCCCGAAGCGCACATCGCTGCCAGACGGCTGGCTGCTCAGCCGCGAACTCGCCGACACTCACCGCGCAGAACTCGCCGAGGCCGAACTGACGCACAGTGGGGGATAGGTCGGTGGCGGAGAAGGCAGCGGCAGACAGCGGCTATACCGAACGCGATCGGGCCCGCTGGTTTCCAGAGGAACATTCGAGCCGCCGCAGCGATTTCGCCCGGGACCGTGCCCGGCTGCTGCACTCGAGTGCGCTGCGCAGGCTCGCTGCGAAGACCCAGGTGTTGAGCCCGACCGCTGGTCTCGACTTCGCGCGCAACCGGCTCACCCATTCGCTCGAGGTCGCGCAGGTCGGGCGGGAGCTGGCAACGAGCCTCGGCCTCGATCCGGATGTCGTCGACACCGCCTGTCTGGCCCACGATCTGGGCCACCCGCCGTTTGGTCACAACGGCGAGCGCGCACTCAACCTTTGGGCGAGCGACATCGGTGGTTTTGAGGGCAACGCGCAGACGCTGAGGGTGCTGACCCGTATCGAGCCGAAGGTCTTCGGTGCAGAGGGCCAGTCATTCGGCCTCAACCTGACGCGCGCGAGTCTCGATGCCAGTTGCAAGTATCCTTGGCCGGAGAGTTCGAGCGTCGACGACCCGAGCGGACGAGCGAAGTTCGGTTTCTATGCCGACGATGTCGAAGCATTCCGCTGGCTGCGTGACGGAGCACCCGAGCGCACGTTGTGCATCGAAGCGCAGGTGATGGACCTCTCTGACGACATTGCATACTCAGTACACGATTTCGAGGATGCGGTAGTGAACGGCTATGTCGACGTGGCAGCCCTCGGCGCGCGGGTCGAGCACGATGAGCTGGTCGAGTCGATGTTCGCCTGGATCGGCGGTGAATTCGATCACGCTGAGTTGATAGCGGCGTTCGATCGGCTGGATTCGTTGGACGCCTGGATCGACCAGTGGGACGGATCGCGAATCGCGCAGGGTCGACTCAAGAACCTCACCTCGCAGTTGATCGGGCGATTTGCAGGCGCGGCCGTGCAGGCGACGCGTGCCGCAGACGGCGACGGCAGCCTGATCCGCTTCACCGCGAACATGGTCGTCCCGCGCGAGATCAAGGCCGAGATCTCGGTGCTGAAAGGAATTGTCGCGGCTTTTGTTATGTCGAAGAACACCCGGCAGCCGATCTACACGGAGCAGCGCTCGACTCTCACCGGCCTGGCTGACGCGCTGTTAGCGACGGGTGACCGGAATCTCGATGTCGGCTTCGGTGAGGACTGGCGTGCCGCGACGACGGATGCCGGCCGCAAGCGAGCGGTAGTCGACCAGGTGGCGTCGCTCACGGACCAGTCTGCGGTGGCCTGGCACGAGCGGCTCGTGCGCTGACCAGTTGCCGGCCGTCCATTCTCCCTTCCGAAGGAGCCAAGCGAAACGCTCGCAAGCGCCGTGGTCCCGGATGTGGAAACGCAGCAGGGAGCATGCCCGTACGAACTTAGAATGAGCCTGTGCCCGGCCTGATCAGACGAAACGATATCGATGAGGTGCGGGCGCGCATCAACATCGCGGATATCGTCGGCGACTATGTCACGCTGAAGGGCGCCGGGGTCGGCTCGATGAAGGGCCTCTGCCCTTTTCACGACGAGCGCAGCCCGAGCTTTCACGTGCGCCCACAGGTCGGCAGGTACCACTGTTTCGGCTGTGGTGAAGACGGCGATGTCTTCAGCTTCCTGCAGAAGATGGACCACACCACCTTCTCAGAGGCGGTCGAGCGCATGGCGGCGAGAATCGGCTTCGAGCTGCACTATGAAGACGGCGGCCCGGCAAACGCAGACCATGGCAATCGTGCGCGCATCCTTGGTGCGAACGCAGCAGCAGCCGACTTCTTCGTGAAACAGCTGGGCTCGCCCGAGGCCGATGTCGGGCGCGTTTTCCTGGGCGAGCGCGGGTTCGATGGCGCGGCTGCCCAGCGGTTCGGGATCGGATTCGCCCCTAAGAGTTACGACGCACTGAGCAAGCACCTGAAGAAGCTCGGCTACACCGAGGCAGAGCTTCTCGCCGCCGGCCTCGTCGGCCAGGGTGAGCGCGGCACGTATGATCGGTTTCGCGGCAGGCTGGTGTGGCCCATCCGCGACGTGACCGGCCAGACTCTCGGTTTCGGCGCCAGGCGGCTTCTGGATGACGACCAGGGGCCCAAATATCTCAACACCCCCGAGACTGCGGTCTACCACAAGTCGCAGGTGCTCTATGGGCTGGACCTGGCGAAGCGAGACATCTCGCGCGGCCGCCAGGTCGTGGTCGTCGAGGGGTACACCGACGTGATGGCGTGCCACCTAGCCGGAGTGACGACTGCCGTCGCGACCTGCGGTACGGCATTCGGCGTCGACCACATCAAGGTGATCCGCCGCGTGCTCGGCGACATCGACAATGCAGACACGGGTGGGCTCGGCGAAGTCATCTTCACCTTCGATCCCGATGAAGCTGGACAGAAAGCCGCGAGCCGGGCTTTCGGCGAGGAGCAGCGGTTTGCTGCCCAGACCTTTGTGGCTGTCGGTCCGGACGGCCTCGACCCCTGTGACCTGCGGCTGCAGAACGGCGATGACGCTGTGCGCCGGTTGGTCAAGGCGAAGAAGCCGATGTTCGAGTTCATGGTGCGCCGGGTGATCGCGAATCACGATCTCGACACCGTCGAGGGGCGCGTCGCTGCGCTGAGGGCTGCTGCGCCCGTTGTGGCGGGCATCCGCGACCAGGCACTCAACATCGGCTACGTGCGTAACCTGGCTGGTTGGCTGGGGATGGACCCGGCCGAGGTCGGCAGGGCTGTGGCAGTGGCCAGGGCGAAACCGACCGAGCAGCCCGGGCCACGGTCGGGTGAGGCTCTAGCCGAGCGTCCCGTGGTTGACGAGAGTGTCGGGCTGGTGCAGTTGCCGATCGACCCGGCCACGCGGCTTGAACGCGATGCGCTGATGGCGATTCTGCAGCATCCCGAGGCCGTGGGCATCGACCTGGTGCGCCGAGCCAGCCAGGTGGGCTTCCAGAATCCGAATCTCGCGGTAGTGCGGGACGGAATTTTTGTCAGCCTCGACGATTTCGCGTCACCTGGCTGGGTCGACCGGGTCGTTGCAGAGGTTCCGGGATCAGTTGCCAAGCTGGTTAGGGAGCTCACCGTTGCGCCGATCCCGCTTGGCCCCGGAAAAGATGTCGCTGCGTACTGTAAGGCGGTGACCGTCGACATCGTCGAGAGGGAGCTGCTGCGGCTGAAGACCGACCTGATCCGCCAGTCGCAGCGCACCGACAGTGCCGCTGAACCTGCGAGATACCGTGAGCTGCAGGTCGAGCTGGTTCGCATTGAGGCGGAGCGCAGGGCGCTTCAGGCAGAGTGAGGGCCGTATCAGTCGGGGTGACAGGAGACGCATCTGCGGTAAAATCCTTGTGACGAGTGGTGCCGACTGAAATGACGCAGGGCTGAAATGACGCAGGGCTGACATGGGGCGCACGGGGGATTTCACCGAGGTTGTCACGGCACGAGACGTGTCTGTGCACTATCGATCGAACGGGGTACCGGCCGAAGTGGTCGCGGTGCGCGGCGTCAGCTTCGATATCGCTCGTGGTGAGATCGTGGGGATGGTCGGCGAATCCGGAGCCGGCAAGTCGACTCTCGCGCTGGCGATCGCTGGCATCGCAGGGGCGGGGGGACCCGGCTCAGGAATCCCGAAAATCAGCGGTGGCTCACTCAGCGTACTCGGGCACTCGATGCGCGGGATCGGGCACCGGGATCGAGATCGAGTCACCCTGCAGGTCGGATACCTCGCTCAGGATGCCGCAGCAAACCTGAACTCGGACTTCACTGTAGCCGAGAACGTCGCAGAACCGATCTACCGGCGCGACCGGCGCTTCAGCACCCGCGAAGCGTCAGACGCCGCCGCCTACCTGATCGACGCGCTGCGACTGCCCCTCAGCGTCATGACCAGCATGCCGTGGGAGCTCAGCAGCGGTCAGCGCCAGCGTGTTGCACTCGCTCGTGCCCTCATTCTCGAGCCGGTGCTGCTGGTCGCCGACGAGCCGACGAGGGGAGTCGACGTGGGGGTGCGTGACGGCGTACTCGATGCGCTGCGCGATCTGCAGGCCGACCGCGAATTCTCGGCGCTGCTTGTCTCCAGTGACCTGTCTGTCGCGACGAGCATCGCGAGTCGGCTTGCGGTGATGCAGGGCGGCATCCTGATCGGGCTGGGACCTGTCGACGACGTGCTCAACTGCCCGCATCATCCATATCTCAAAGGTCTGGTGAGGGCGAGAGAACAGGTCGTCCATGGCGGCCAGAGCGGAGAAATGAGGAGAGCCACCACATGACGCAGCATCGCGCAGTACTCGGCAGGCCTGTCGAAGCGATACCGGCGGCCCGTCGACCGAAGCCCGGGCCCGTCGCGATTCTTCCCGAAGCAGCTGATTCCCTGGCTGATGCCGTAATCGCAGGAGGCGGCACGGTCGGTGACCTGTCTTCTGAGACGCGCGGGCTCATTTGGCGCGGGTTCAGGGATGGCGACGCTCTCGCGACAGTGCTGGATGAGCATCCCGACATCGGCTGGGTGCAGTTGCCCCTCGCGGGGATCGAGTGCTTCGGCAGTGCAATTGCGACCCATCCGAACCTGGTCTGGACGAGCGCCAAGGGCGCATTCGCCCAGCCCGTCGCCGAGCATGCCTTGACTCTCACTCTCGCACTGCTGAGAGAGCTGCCGAAACGTATTCTGGCGACCACCTGGACGACGCGGAAAAGCGGGACGTCGCTTTACGGGCTTCAAGTTCTAATCGTGGGCGCCGGTGGCATTGCTATCGAACTGATTCGCCTGCTCGAGCCATACGGTGTGCACGTGACTGTCGTCAGGCGCACAGCGGATCCGGTGGCGAGTGCCGACCGAACGGTCTCGGCCGAGCACTTTCTCGACGTGCTCCCGGAGGCCGACGTCGTCGTACTGGCAGCCGCAGCCACAGCGACGACGAAGAATCTGATCGGTGAAACCGAACTGACGATCATGAAAGACACGGCCATTCTGGTCAATGTCGCACGGGGGAGCCTGGTCGACACGGATGCCCTCGCCGGCGCGCTGGCGAGCCGGCTCATTGCAGGGGCCGGGATCGACGTCACCGACCCTGAGCCGCTTCCTGACGGGCATCCGCTCTGGGAGGAACCCAACATCATCATCACGCCCCACGTCGCGGACACCCCGGAGATGGTCGAACCGCTCATCGCCGAGCGGGTACGGGCCAACGTGGTCGCCCTGCACGGCGACGGTCGATTTGAGGGCGTCGTCGACACAGCCACTGGCTACTGAGAGGGCCCCTGCGGTTTGTCGACCAGCTTTCCTTTGGTAATGTGGTCACGCTGTTCCCAGCAATCCTCGATAGCTCAATTGGCAGAGCATCGCACTGTTAATGCGGCGGTTCTTGGTTCGAGTCCAAGTCGGGGAGCTCGATGGCCGCACGGGGCTCCACCCCCTGCGGCCATTGTGTTTGTACTGGTCTGAGGCCCGAAGGGCGGCAACGATGCTTTTTCTTCTGGCTATGGACCACCGTGATTCGCTCGAGCGCGACGTCTACGGCATCACGGCTGAGCCGACCGCGTCAGACATCGCGCGACTGGAGCACGGCAAGCTCCTCGTCTATCGGGGGCTCGAGGCCGCGATAGACGGGGGAGCGGATGCTGCGGCGGCAGGCGTACTCGTCGACGAGCGATTTGGTGCCCAGGTCGCCCGTCTCGCGACTTCGCGTGGCATCGACCTCGCAATGCCCGTGGAACGCAGCGGACAGAAGCTGCTCGTGTTCGAATATGGGGATGACTGGCTCGAGCATGTCTCAGAGTTCGATCCCGACCAGGTGAAGGTGCTCATCAGGGACAATCCTGACGATGACCCGGCAGCGAGACGCGCGCAGCTCACAAGCCTGGCGATGCTGTCGCTGGTTCTCGAGGAGGCCGCGCGTAGCTTTATCATCGAGCTTCTCGTGCCAGCGACGGATGCCCAGCTCGCCAGCGTCGACGGAAACGCGCTTCGCTACGACACCGAGCTGCGCCCACAGTTGACCAGCCGCCTGATCACCGAGTACCAGGCGAACGCGATCGAGCCGACCATCTGGAAGATCGAGGGGCTCGAAACGGCCGAGGCCGCGGCCAGCGTTGTGGCCGCCGCTCGGGCGGGCGCACGAACCGAGGTTCGCTGCATCGTGTTGGGTCGCGATGCTCCGATCGACCGGCTCGACCACTGGCTGGCGATCGCAGCCGCGACTGACGGGTTCATCGGGTTTGCGATCGGGCGCAGCATCTGGGAGCAACCGCTGCGCGACCACCTCGCCGGCGGGTCCGAAAGTGACCTTGTAGCCTCGGTCGCGGCTCGCTACCGGCACTTCGCCGAGGTCTATACGGCTGCGGGCGTACTCCCAACGGAGTAGGTGACGACCGCCGCCAGGCAGATGCCAGACATCGAGCTGGCCGGTTACGATCGAGCCATGCCACACCAGGGTCGGTTCACGCACGAGCGCTGGCAACAGCGCTGGAACGACCCGTGGGTCGAACACGCGCTGGCCCGGCAGGCATCGCAGCGCCAGAGCGGGCGTGCAGGGCGACTGTGGGTGCCGGTGTTGCTGTCGCTCCTTGTGCAGGTCCCAGCAGTCTTCGTGCGCTTCCACCCCGGGCAGGGGCTCGACAATGTTGCGAAGTCCACCTCACTTCCCGTTCTGCTTGTCGAGCTCGGCATTGCGCTGATCGGACCGCTCGCGCTGATCTCGGCCCGCAGATTTCCGGGGCCGGTCGTCGCGTTGGTCGCTGTCGCAGCCGCCGCCGACCTGCTTCTCTTCAATGACGGCGACAAGCCACCGTACGTTGCACTGGCGTTCGCGATCGTGGGTGCGGTCGTACGGGGCGCTCGAATCTGGGCCTGGATTTCGATCGCGGCCGTCTGGGTGATGACACTCGGCATCAGCCTGCTGATGGGGATCGACCTGCAGCCGGGCCGAATCGCGGGTGTGACCCTCGGCGTGCTCATCGTGCTGGGAGTCGGCGAGGCGATGCGGACCAGGCGCGAAGGGTACGCAGAATTCTCGCGACGTTTCGCGGAACGCAAACAGTCTGAGGTGCAGGCGGAGCGGGTACGTATCGCGCGAGAACTTCACGACGTGCTGGCACATTCATTGAGCCAGATCAACGTGCAGGCCGGGGTCGGACTCCATTTGATGGATGCCCAGCCCGACAAGGCCAAAGACGCGCTGGCGAGCATCAAAGAGACGTCGAAGACCGCGCTCGACGAAGTGCGGTCCGTGCTCGGAGTGCTCCGAGCCGAGGGCGGGGATCCCACCGCGCCTCTCGTCCCTGAGCCTGATCTGGCTCGGCTCGCCGGACTCGCGGCATCGATCGAGGCCCAGGGGATCACGGTGCGCGTCGAAAACAGTATCTCCCCGGCTCCGCCAGCGGCCGCCCAGCTGGCGTTGTACCGGATTGCGCAGGAATCCCTCACCAACGTACTGCGTCACGCGAAGGCCACCCTGGTCACCGTTGACGCAGCCCGGAAAGATGATGAATACGTGATGACCATCACCGACAACGGCACAGAACTGACGACTCCACGTGAGGGCGCCCGCGGTCTGCTCGGCATGCACGAGCGCGCCGAGCTCCTCGGGGGAACCCTTGTGGCTGGGCCGAAACCGGGGGGCGGATTCCGGGTCACGGCGAAGATCCCGGCAAAGGTTGTCGAATGATCCGTGTCGCTATCGCAGACGACCAGCAGCTCATCCGCGCCGGTTTTCGGTCACTGCTGGAAGCCGAGCCGGATCTCGAAATCGTGGGCGAGGCCGGCACGGGTGCTGAAGCTGTCGCCATGGTCGCTCGGGAGAAGCCGGATGTCGTACTCATGGACATCCGCATGCCCGACGGCGATGGACTGTGGGCGACCGAGCAGATCGTCGCGAATCCGGCACTGCTGAATACCCACATCGTGATCGTCACCACCTTCGAACTCGACGAGTATGTCGCGCAGGCGATTCGTGCCGGTGCCAGCGGATTCCTGGTCAAGGACACCGAGCCGGTCGAACTCATTCGCGCGGTTCGAGTTGTGGCGGGCGGAGACGCGCTGCTTTCGCCCGGTGTGACGAAGAGGCTGTTGGAACGGGTCGCCGGCGGTCTTCGGGAAGCGCCCGATACCCGTCAACTCGCCGTATTGACGGAGCGCGAGCGCGAGGTGCTCGGCCTGGTCGGGCACGGGCTCACGAACGACGAGATCGGCAGGAAGCTGTTCCTCAGTCCGCTCACCGCGAAAACCCATGTCTCCCGCATCATGTCGAAACTGGTCGCACGCGACCGGGTGCAACTGGTGGTTGTAGCGTACGAAACCGGCTTGGTGCGGGCGGGGTACGAGCAGTAGCAGCGGCTGCTCCCTGCGGTGTATCCACGAGCATCCGACGGGCAGATTCGGTAATGGCCGAGGAGCGGGAGTGTTGTCGTAACGGTTCCGCCGGAACCTCAAAGATAAGGATTCATCGTGCTCGCAACACTCGCTCTAGTGCATCACTTCGGTGGCCCCATGGGTGGCCCCGGGTTCGGATTCGGCTTCCTGTTCCTTCTCATCCCACTGTTCTGGATCGTCGTCATCGGACTATTCATCGGCTTCGGTCGCCGTCGCCTGCGCCGCATGTGGGCCGCTAATGGCGGCCACCCCGGCCACCCCGGCCACGGCGGCTGGGGAGCAGCCCGAGGTGCCGAGTCCACTCTCGCTGAGCGATTCGCCCAGGGAGATATCGACGAGAAGGAATACCGCGCCAGGCTCGAGGTGCTGCGCGCAAATAGGTAGCGCCAGGCTGGATCGTGGCGGGTCGGCTGCGCAAGCCCGACCCGCCATAGGCGGTAACCTCAACTCTGTACTTCAGAGGAGATCACGTGAATGCCTGGCTCGCCGAGAACCCGCTGACAGTCGACGCCATAGCAGCGTTCCTGTTCGTTGCTGCGCTGGTGTTTTTTATCCTGTGGTTGCTGGCCTCGCGAAATCGTCGTCGCCAGCAGGCTGCGAGAATCATCGCTGAAAATGATCGGTTCGACAGCGAGGTCGCCCTGCAGGATGAAATCGGCCGCCTCCGAATCGTGCGCGAACTCAACGAGGTCGCGGTGCACACGGTCTCGGTGATCATCAGCCAGGCCGATGGTGCCCAGTACGCGGCGAAAACCGACCCAGACGCGGCCGTACGAGCGGCTGCGACCATCGCTGAGATGGGAAGGGCTGCGCTTGCTGACCTTCGCAGAGTGGTCACCATCGCGAAGGATGGCGAGGTCGCGGCATCCCCGCAGCCTCGCCTTAAGAGCTTCATAGACCTCTTCAGAACCATGCGTGACGCGGGTATCGACGTCGAGTACGTCGAGACCGGTGAGCGATTCGACATCGGCGAGGGCGCTGAGCTCGCCATTTTCAGGATCGTGCAGGAGGCGCTCTCGAACTCCCTCAAGCACGGCGGTGAGGGAACGACGGCGAAAGTCACGACGGGCTGGACCGCCGAGGGCATCCAGGTGCTCATCGACGATGACGGCGACCGCACCTCCGCGAGGAGGCAGGGCCTCGACCCCAACATCGTGGCGCAGCAGCGGCCATACACAATGGCGGATGACCTCAACGCCCTAACCGAGGTCGTGACCGGGCGGGGAATCACCGAGATGCGGGAGCGCGCCGAGCTGTTCGGCGGCATTTTGAAGGCATATTCAGTACCCGGTGTCGGATTTTCCGTTTCAGCGATCTTTCCCGCCCTCAAATACAACAACGGCGTGCACGGCGTAAACCTGGGAGCCTGATGGCCGCGAGTCCACAGATCCGGGTCGTCATCGCAGACGACCAGCCACTGCAGCGACAGGGGTTTCGCATGATTCTCCAGTCGCAGGATGACATGACGATAGTGGGGGAGGCGAGCGACGGCGCCCAGGCCCTGACACTGGTTCGGAACGAGCAGACGGATGTGGTTCTCATGGACATCCAGATGCCACGGGTCAACGGTCTGGTGGCCGCTGCGAAGATTGCGGATGACGCGGCAGTTGTGCAACTCGGCCGCGCGCCGCGCGTCATCCTGCTCACCGCGGTCGCTGTCGATGATCACATCGCTGCTGCGGCGACAGCCGGAGTGTTCGCGGTGCTCTTTAAAGATCTCCACCCCGAAGACCTGCTCGCGGCCGTGCGTGCCGCTGCTGCGCAGCCTTAAGCGTCGAGGTCGTCGACGCCGGGCAACCAGTGCTCGCCCGCCACACCCCAGCCATTCTTGCGGATCGCTTTCGCCGCGGCCTTCGCATGCTCGTGAGAGAGCCTGTCTGCGTAAAGCACTCCGTCGAGGTGGTCGTATTCGTGCTGGAAGATGCGGGCCAGCCAGCCCTCGGCCGAGATCTCGTACGGTTTCTGATCCAGACCCTGGGCGTGCAGGATGGCGCGCTCACCGCGGCGGAGCGGAAAGCGCTCGCCAGGAATCGAAAGGCAGCCCTCTGACTCTTCCTCGACATCCGCGTCTCCCGTTGGCTGGGGCGTGATCCAGAGTTCGGGATTGATCGCAACCCCGCGCCAGAGCCGGTTATCGTCGTCGGTCCAGTTGTAGACGAAGAGTCGAAGGGGCACTCCGACCTGCGGAGCCGCGAGTCCGACACCGGGCGCCGCTGCCATGGTTTCGAACATGTCGTCGACCAGGGTGCTGAGCGCGGCATCGAATTGGGTGACAGCTGCTGCCGGGCTGTGGAGCACGGGCTCGCCGGTAATCTGAATCGGGAGTACGGCCATTTGCCAAGAATATCGCGAGTGCAGACGGTAAAGTCGTGCCGTGACTCCAGACCTGACCAGCATCGCTAGCCAGATCAGCCTCACTCCGCTTCAGGCAGTCGGAATCCCGATCGCGCTTGTCGGTTCGGTATTCCTCGCCCTCGGTGCACAGTTCCAGCATCGCGGCGTCAATACGGTCGAGCGGCAGTCGGTGGTTCAGAGCACCAGCGGACTCAGTGGTGGGCAGCTTCTGGCGCTTTTGCGTCGGCCGTCCTGGGTCATCGGCACCCTCATGCTCGGGCTCGCTGTCGCATTCCAGCTCACCAGCCTGGGCTTCGCTCCCATTATCGTGGTTCAACCTCTCGGTGCAGTGGCCCTCGTCATCACCTCTTTAGTCAATGCCCGCGTGTCGAAGGTGAGACTGACGCGGGAGTCGATTCGCGCCATTTCGTTCTGCATTATCGGTGTCGGCCTGTTTGTGACCATTGCGACCTTCACGGCTAAATCGAAAGAGATCACAGAGCGCGAGCTCGTCACGGTGCTGATTCTGCTGGCAGCAATCACTATCCTGTTCTCGCTCATCTTCGCCTTCCTGCGCAAGCGGTTCAAAGCGATCTTCTACATTGTGGGTGCCGGCGTTCTGTACGGTTTCGTCGCCACCCTCGCCAAGGTCGTCATTGACCGCATCCACACGGTCATTATCAACGGGACAAACGGTTTCGAGTGGCTGACGATCGTCTGCATCGTCGCTCTTCTCGCAGCGACAGCTCTTGGCGGCTACTTCGTGCAGACCGCGTACTCGTCAGGGCCCCCCGACCTGGTTATCGCGGGGTTGACCGTTATCGACCCGCTGGTCGCCGTGTCGATCGGAATCATCGTGTTGCGTGAGGCGGATGGCGCCCCCTGGTACGCGATCGTCGCTTTTGTTATCGCCGGTGCGCTCGCTGTTTACGGGGTGTTTCAATTGGCGAAATACCATCCGCAGGCCCAGCACTAAACTGATGGTTCGGATTCCAACCACAGAGGGATGCTCCTGCATTTGACTGATTCGCCGGATTCACCGACGTCAACCAAGCGCCCGCTCAAGATCCTCATGGGCGTCGACACCTTCCCACCCGATGTAAACGGGGCTGCAACGTTTTCCGCGAGGCTCACTGCGGGCCTTCAGGCACGCGGCCACGACGTGCGTGTCGCGTCACCGGCGTATTCGCGCAAGCACGGTTATTTCCAAGAGACGCACGAGGGTGCGACCTTTCCGGTCTGGCGAATCTACTCCTGGCGCTGGTACCCGCACGACTGGCTGAGGTTCGTGCTGCCGTGGCGTGCGCAAGCGCATGCAGCGCGCATCCTCGACGAGTTCAAGCCAGACGTCGTGCACACCCAGTCGCACATCGTGCTCGGGCGGGGTCTGGTTCGCCAGGCCAAGATCCGCGGCATCCGCGTCGTCGCGACCAACCACTTCATGCCCGAGAACCTCATGGAGCACACGCTGCTGCCGAAATTCCTTCGCCGTACGGCAGCCCGCATCGCCTGGAACGATGCTGCGAAGACCTACCGACTGGTTTCGGCCGTGACATCGCCGTCGCGAAAGGCGGCAGACTTTCTCGAGGCAGAGACCGACATCAAAGATGTTCACGCCGTCTCGTGCGGGATCGACGCAAGCCTGTACACGCCAAGCTTCGAGAAGCGCACTGAGAATCGCATCATTTTCGTCGGCAGGGTCACGGCAGAAAAGCACATCGACGTGCTGATGAAAGCTGTCGCCAGGCTCGATCCCGCCCTCGACGCCAAGCTCGAGATCGTGGGCGGCGGCGACCTGATGAAAGAGCTGCAGGCCCTGGCGCGCACGCTCGGCATCGCCGATCGCACCCGCTTCAGTGGGTACGTGACTGACGATGAACTGCGAACGGCTCTTACCAACTCGACTGTCTTCGCTATGCCGTCCATTGCCGAGCTCCAGAGCATCGCAACTATGGAGGCGATGGCGTCAGGCTTGCCGATCGTCGCCGCAAATGCCATGGCGTTGCCGCATCTCGTGCACAACGACGAGAATGGCTACCTCTTCATTCCGGGTGATGTTGACGATTTGGCCGCGAAACTCACCAGGGTGCTCACGATGTCGGCTGCCGACCTGAACATTATGAAAAAGTGGTCACTTCGCTACATCGCGGCGCACGATATCCAGCGCACCCTCTCGATCTTCGAGGCACTGTATCGTGGTGAAACGGTGACCGACCCGGTCACCGATGCGTCGCTCGAATTCTCCTGATTCGATGTGCAGCGCGGGGCGGTAGCTCAGCTGGTTAGAGCAGCGGACTCATAATCCGTCGGTCACGGGTTCAAGTCCCGTCCGCCCCACCACTCGCCTTCACCCGCTTTCGGAAATTCAGGACTTTGGTCGCCCTCTGAACTCTCGACCCCCGCGTTGCAGAGATCTGCGACACGCAGTATGAACCAAAGTCCTGAATTTCCGTGAGCGGGACGAGACAGACGCAGCCACTGACCACTGCCGCGCCGCGCCGCGGCAGAGGCTCTACGTCGTGGCTTTACTCCGCTGTGCTCGCGCGCACCTGATGCTGGCGTGCGCGCAGTCGAACGAGCCTGCGGCGCACTGCCGGGTAGGTCTCCATGACCTCTGGCTCTTCGATTAGCAGGAACAGGCGCTGAAAGTAGGCGCCGGGGGTGAGCGAAAACTCTTCGCGCAGCGACTCTTCTTTACGTGGGTCGTTGCGCGGGTGGGAGTCCTCGAATTCGAGCAGTCTGAAATCGTTGTCCTCCACGGTTCCATGTTGTCGCAATTAATTCGTGGCCGCTCCCGCCAGTTCGGGGGCAGTCGAATCCCGCGCGTACGCTGGTGGCATGGCGAGAAAGAACGGCGAACCCGGGCGCACCGGGCTTGCGATAGCAGTTGTCGGACTCCTGGTTCTGCTGTTCGGAGTGTTCGTCGGAGCCGAATTAAACGGGCTGAACCTCTTCGGTTTCGTGCTTGTTCTCGCAGGATTTCTCACGACCCTGTTCGGCATTCTGCGGGAAGTGAGTGACCGCTTGAGGTCGTGACGCGCTAAAGGAGTACCGTCCGGGCCAGCCCATAAAACGGCTAGTCGAAAAAGAGCCAGTCGAAAACGATAAAAGGAGATGCAATGGGATTCGACCAATACCACGAGCCGCCGGAAGAGCTCAGCGAGGAAACCCGTACGTTCGCACGGATGTGTGCGAGCCTCAGTGAAGAGGCTGAAGCCATCGGTTGGTACGTCCAGCGCATGGCGGTTGAGAAAGATCCTGACGCGAAAGCGATCATGGAGGATTCGCTCGGCGAGGAGTTCAAGCACTTCAGTATGGAACTCGAGTTCCTGTTTCGCAAAACACCCAAGTGGCGAAAGACCGCCAAGGGCATCCTCTTCAAATCGGGGGACATCGTCGAGAATGGTGAAGCGGCTGAAGAAGCTGCCGAATAACGCTAGCCGTCGACCGGCATGGTGCCGAGAGCAGCTCCCTCCTCGCAGCGCAATCCCTCTGGAGGTCCTGTAGGTCGTCGTGGCCCGCGGCTGAGTCAGACGTCTTCGGGTTGAAGCGCTTCGCGACGCCGACGGAGAAAATCCGCGAGATGCGATTTGTGCGTGCTTCGGTCTCCTGCTATTGCTGCGAAGGGCGTTGCCCCGGCGCAGCAGCGGTAGAAGTTGCGCTGTCAGTGCGGTTCGCGACGAATCATTTCGGGCATTTCGCAGTGTCTCCGTTGGGAGCGAGTCGTCGACTCCCACGCTTGCCTCGGAGAATTCTTGGCGTGTCGCGCCCTCCCGCCGTAGAGTCGTAAATAGAACACACGTTCGAACCTATTTGAGGAGCGGAAATGACTCTCGTCGGCGCGACGGTCACGGTCTGGATGGGTGACCTGGGTATCCCCGAGCGATTCGTCTGGGACAGCAAACGATACAGGGTGACTGACACCCCCACACCGCTCGACATCGACTACGCAGCAATCACCCACCCGCCGGCGATGCCTCTCGGCTGGCGATTCCAGGGCACGAGCGACGCAGGGGACACCCGAATGTTCGACGTTCTTTACGACGAGCTGCGCCAGGAGTGGCAGTTGGTGCACACCTATGAATGACTCAGCTCGTCGATCAGAATCGCCGCGCTGATGAGCGTGAGGTGGCCGAGCGCCTGCGGCAGGTCGCCGAGAAAGCAGTTGTTGTCAGCGTCGACCATCTTCGCGTACAGCCCGACGTCGTTTGCGAGCCCGACGGGGTCGCCCATCAGCGGAGTCGCATCATTCACCCGTCCAAGGAAGGCCAGTGCAGTCGCCAGCCAGAATCCGCAGGCGACGACGGTTCCTCCTCACCGACGATCTGGCTGTAGCGGTAGACGAGCGGCCCTCGCGAGAGATCGATCCGGATCGCGTCGATGGTCGACGACATCCGTTTGCCTCGATCAAATCCGGATGGCGCGTGCAGCAGCACCGCTGTGTCGATGTCTTCCGACCTGGGCTGCGCCACCCAGGCCCTTCGTTTCTCTGACCGGTAGTTGTCAGAGCCCCAGTCGTGGATGGTGTCCCGCTCCATTTTTCCTTGCTCGGGGCTCCCCGGGATCTGGCCGTTCTCACACAGCCACACCGCAGCGTTGAGGGCGGTCCAACATCCCATCTTCGACGCGGTGTAGTGCTGTTCTTCGGTCAGCTCCCCACATGCAGGCATCCGGCTGAATAGGTCGCCATAAATGCCGAGCTGAAGCTGGTCGCCCGAAGGGTTGCCCGCATGCACTCCTGTCGGTCAACTCGGGGTCAGGAAGGTGCAGTTGCCGCCCGGCTGTCCTCACCACGGAGATGGAGGTGACGCGAGTGAGGTAGGGAGGTGAAGTGCCCGGCAACAGCGCGATTTTCCCCGCCATGCTTGCCGTAGTCGAGCCCGCGCACAGCGAGGGTCACGCCGCCCACTCTCAACACTTTTCCGCGCACTGTGCACCGTGCTCTCAGCCCGTGCGCTCGAACGCACAGGGGGCTTTCTGCTGCGTCGAGTCGCGCCGCCGCCTCGTCGAGGCCGCCCTGTTCCTGGTCGGTGATGACGACTGTCACGCCCTCAGCCGAATATCGCGGCTCGTCTCTGCAAGGTGTGCTGCATAACCGCCCGGAGTCCGGCCCCGAAATCGCCCGGAGGTCTCAACCTCGATCGTTCCTGTTTCCAGTGCTCGAGCACCCAGCATTCGCACCCGTCGAACGAGCGAGACGTCTTCGTGCTCAGCATCGTCAGAGAAGCCACCGGCCTCGACGTACCGTGCCGCGAGTATGCCGAGGTTCGCGCCATGAATGTGGCCGAGCGCCTGCCCATCACTGTGGGTTGCCTTCCAACGCTGGACGGCCTGCGGTGACAGGTCGGAGAAGCGAGGTCTTACCGTGCCGATGACCAGGTCGAAGCCCGCTGCGGCAGCGTCCAGCTGTGCGGTGAGCCAGTTGGTCGGCACGCTGGAATCGGCGTCGGTGTTCGCCACCCAGTCTGCGCCCGTCGACGACCCCATTGCGTACCTCACCCCAGCGGCCCGCGCCGCGCCGACGTTCGCAAAGGGGGTCTCGAGCACCCTGACACCGGCAACCGAGCGTGCGATCGCTGCCGTTGCATCCGTACAGCGATCGGCGACGAGCACGATACGAGTGGGTACGGCAGCAGCCATCGCAGCAGCTGCCACCGAGAGTAGGCATCCCTCGACGAGCTCCTCTTCGTTGCGGGCGGGGATGACCACGACAATCCGGTCGATCGTCACGCCAAGCCCTCCCGCCGAGCCACCGAGCTCGGGTCGAAGCTGAACACCTCGAGCACGAAGTCCTCTTCCCGATGACGTACCAGGCGATGAAGCTGAGGCAGTGCCGCGATCGCGCCGTGCACGATCTCTGCGCTGAGCGGATAGTCCTCCACAGGGTGCAGCCAGTGGCAGGCGACGAGAGTGCCGTCTGATGTCATTCGGTCGAGAACGTCAGCGAGCACAGTGTCGAGAGTGCGCCTGTCGAAGTAGTAGCCGACTTCGCTCATGACCACCAGGTCGAATTCGCCGGTCGGCAGACCGGACGCAGCGTCAGCCTGCCGCACTTCGACCTGCGGCTGGTCGGCAACGCGATCTCGCGCCCTCTCGACCGCGGCTGCGGAGATGTCTGTAGAAAGCAATGAGTCGCATCGTGCCGCGAGCTGCTCGGTGAGCATCCCGATCGAACATCCCAGCTCGAGGCCGCGACCGTATCGCTCGCGGGGGAGGGCGGCCATGGTGACCGCGCGCTTCCTCTTTTCGTACCACCGGGAGTCGAAACCCCACGGGTCAGGATGCCGTTCATACAGGTCGGCGAAATAGGTCTCGCCCAGAGGTTTCTGGTCGTTCGTCATGAAGAATTCAGAGCTCCGGTCGAAGTGTTCGAGAAAGGAGGGTGTGATCACATCCCCGAGTTGGGATTCGAATTGCGTGAGTGCCGCACGTTTGACTGCGACGCTTCGGGCGCTGAGGTTCACGCGAGCGATTCGATTCCAGGGCACCTCCTCGTGATCCGGGGTGGCCCAGTGCCACATCCAGATCGGATACTCGATCAGGGTGAAATCGTTCGACGCAGCGAGTTCGGCGCACGCTTCTCCGACAACGCGGTGATCTCGATGACCGTCGCCACGCCACGGAGCGGCCACGAGGGTTTCCGCACCGAATCCCTCGAGCATTGCCGAGAGCGATTCGCGCACGGAGATTCGCTGTTCGCGCACCTGCCCATCGGCGGTCCCCAGAAAGACGACTGAAGCGTTCGGGGCGAGAAGAGCGACAGCGCGACGGAGCTCATTCGACCGGGTATCGGCGAGCGAATCCCTGTCAGGATGCGAGGCCGAACCGTCGGTGACAACAATCACTTCGACCGCAATATCGTTTCTGGCACACTCGGCAATCAGGCCGCCCGCGCCGAGGGTTTCGTCGTCGGGATGCGGTGCGACGACGACGAGTCGCGTCACGCCTTCCAGGGGGAGACTCGCCGCGCGGGCGAGCCGAGAATCCGCTTCCCAGGTCGCTGCCGGCGTGCCGGCTGCCAGTGCGCTGAAACTCACCATGGCAAGTTCTTCTGCTCGGCGATCGCGCGGCCGAGGGAGATTTCGTCGCGCTCCGCGTGGTGCTGGCGCACGTAGAGCGTGAGGTCTGCGATGCGTTTCGCGTGCCCGTTGTTCGAAGCCAACGGTGCCGGGCCGAGCGCCCTGCCTGAGCGGATGATCACCTCGTCGACCGCCCTGGCAACGGTCGCCCTGACCCGTTTGGCCAGTATTCGCTCGTCGTGGTGTTCATCGACTCTGGCATCGATGATGGTGGCGGCTTCCACCAGTGCCCGCCTGGCAGACTGCAGAATTTCGTCGACCGCACCGAGATGCATGAGCAACATCTGGTCATCCGGGCGCGCCACCGAGGCGCTGTACATCGTT
This sequence comes from Lacisediminihabitans sp., assembly GCA_043746355.1. Classification (GTDB taxonomy): domain Bacteria; phylum Actinomycetota; class Actinomycetes; order Actinomycetales; family Microbacteriaceae; genus Lacisediminihabitans. The sequence continues at coordinate 43,928 of JAYTRC010000072.1, forward strand.
CTTGCGACGGCGACTGCTCCGCCGTACCAGCAGGCGGCCACCCCGACCCCGCCCCACGAGAACCCCGGTCTTGAGATATACCAGCCGGGTTCGCCGACAGCGCTGGCGCGCGCCTCCGCAAATCGCACCGGCCCGCTGGCAATCTCAGTGAGTCCGCGGGCGTGCCACTCGCCCTTGATCACCGACACTCCTGGCGACCCGAGCTCGACGGAGAAGAGCCCGCGGGTCTCGCCGATTTGAGCTGTGACGAGCGCACGATCGAGGGTTGCCGCGAGGGAGCACCACGGCTTCGTGCCATTCAGCATCCACCCGCTCCCCATCCGGGTGGCTATGAGGGGATCGCCACCGCCCTCCGCGGCAAAGACGCCCCAGCTGCCCGGGGCAGGGTCAGCGCCGGCCTGCTCCAGAATCGCGACGGCATCCAGGTGTGGTTCGACTGCGCGCACAGCGCCGAGGTCGAATGCGCCCAGCGTGGCGAGAGCCTCCCAGACTTCCAGCGTTTCGCCTCGCCCCGGAACGGCTCCGATCGAGCCGAGTTGCGCAGCCAGGTCGAGCGCATCCGCCACAGTTATCGGTAAGTGGCCCAGTACGGCGTCGACAAATCGATTGTCACCAGCACGGTTCGGTGAGCCCAGCCATACTCGTGCGCTGTTGGGCTTCATCATGGTCGGGAAAGTACGCGGCAGATCGTGGCGCCTCTAGGGGTTGACTCTCTCGCGTAGGTACAGTGAGCAAAGGCGACGAAATCGCAGGCGAAGGGGAGTCACCTAAATGAGAATTCTTTTCGGGGTACTCCGAGTGGCCATTGCGGCAGCAATCATTGCGGCCGTTATCGGTCAACTGATCGTGAGCACCAACAACTGGCACAGCGCCGGGCTTGCTGACGTAAGCATCCAGGTGATCAATTTCTTCAGTTTCTTCACCATCGAGTCGAATGTACTGACAGTGGTTGTGATGCTCATCGGGGCCTGGTTCCTGTTCACACGTGCCGGCGATGACGTCGGCTGGTTGCTCGGGCTGAGGCTCGCCACAGTCACCTATATGGCTACGACGGGAATTGTCTACAATTTATTGCTTCGCGGAGTTGAGCTACCGCAGGGCACGACGCTCCCGTGGTCGAACGAGGTACTGCACCTGGTTGGTCCGGTTTATGTGATTCTCGACTGGCTTCTCGCGCCGGGCCGTCGCCCGGTCGCGTGGAAGTCTCTCTGGCCGATCCTCATCTTCCCGCTCGCATGGGGTATCTACACACTCATTCGTGGGCCGCTCACCTATGACGCGATCCTGAAACGCGACTATTGGTACCCGTATCCGTTCCTCAACCCGAACACGGCACCGGAAGGCTACGCGTCCGTTGCCTTCTATATCGTGTTGATCGCGGTGGTGATCGGGGTGGTCTGCGCTGGAGCCATCTGGTTGTCGAAGAAGAGACTGCCCGATTTCAGCCGCTAGTTGATTGTGAGACTCTCAATCGCCGCCGCTATCCGGCGCGCTCGAGTCTCGGGATTCTTCGCTCCAGCGACCTGGGTGACGTGTGCCTTCTGACGCGAAGGCGACAGCGAATCAAATGCCCCGCGCGCCCCGACAGAGTCGAGGGCTTCAGCGAGGTCGGCTGGAACGTCGGCTGTCCTTGGCAGCAGGTCGAGCTCGATGGTCACTTCGACAGGGTCGTCCGCGTTGAGTCTCGCAGCCATCCGATTCTCGGCGCTGAGGGGAAAGATATATCCACCGAACATGGTGGCAACAGTCGTGCGATAGGAGTATTCGCCGATGGTCACCTTCACGGCCGGCCGTTTCGAAGCGCCCAGAGCTTCGACGATATCGTCGGGAACCGGGATGCCAGTTGCCTTCAGGCCGGGCGCCTGCTTCACCGCAGAAGAGAAAGTAAGAGGCATGGTGAAACCCTGCCATGTTTCAATTGCGTGACGCAACGCACGAAAACGACCCAATTACACTACGCTTGGTCGTGCAGTTGCAGTACCTCGCACATCTTGAATGCTGGGAACCCGCAGAATCACTTCTCGCAGGTGTCTGGACTTTTTCGGGAGCGGACGATGAACACCGCGACGAGCGATCCGACAGTCGGATCGCGCGAAGACTCCTGAAGGAGAAAATAATGGCACTAGGAACCGTGAAGTGGTTCAACGCTGAAAAGGGCTTTGGATTCATTGCCCCCGATGACGGATCCCCCGACGTGTTCGCGCACTACAGCGCGATCGCGACGAGCGGATACAAGTCCCTCGACGAAAACCAGAAGGTCGAATTCGACCTGGCGCAGGGCCCCAAGGGTCCGCAGGCAGAGAACATCCGCCCGCTGTAGTCACCAGCTAAAGCACTAGCAAAAGAAATCCGGTCCCCGCTTGGCGGGGACCGGATTTCTTCATCTGGGCGCAAATCGCGTCGCGACACCACACTGAACCCGTTCTGTGCCAAGGTTGAGCCTTCAACCGAATCGGGGGATTCATGCAGCTTGCACGCAAGACCGCCATTACCGGTGCCATGATCTTCGCGGCAACAACGATTGCACTCATCGCAATCCTCGTCTTTCTTCGCTAGCGCGAGCCGCCGACTCTTGGCATTGGCAATATTTTCGTGTTGCTCCCGGTTGTCTTCCGCGAAGACATAAGGATGGAACGATGACCGACACGGCAACTGCAGCTACCCACTTTGAGACCTACCACGAGCGGCGCGAGCTGTCAGTGGTCCAGCCGAAGGGGAGCCTCGCACTGGTCAACACTCAGTGGATCGATTCCGAACAGACGATCTGGGGGGTCCCTGGCACCTGGGCGCCGCTGCCCGCCGGCGAATCAGGACTGCTGCTCACCGCTGCGGCATCCGACGGAATCTCCGTCGACGGTGTGCTGATCGACGGCACCACGGTCGTCAGGGGCAAGGATGCCGAGACCCCGAGCGAGATCACCTTCAGCGACACGGTCACCGGTTTTGTGATCGCGAGTGAAGAAGGCACCTATGCTCTTCGCGTCTGGGACGCGAACTCGGAGCAGATCCAGGCATTCGGATCAATCGATGTCTTCCCCTATGACCCGTCCTGGGTCATCACCGGCACCTTCACCGAAATCCCGGGCGGGACGACCGTCGGATTCGAACATCTGAAAGACGATGGTAAGACCAGGGAGCTTGCTGTTCCAGGGCAGATCACCTTCAGCAGGGACGGCATCGACTACGACCTCGCCGCCTTCAAATCCGGGCGCGCGCTGCAACTGGTCTTCTCTGACGCGACTAGCGGTGACAGCACATACAGCGTCGGTCGATTCCTGTTCATCGCGCCGAAGGCCGACGGCACGATCGAACTCGACTTCAATCGAGCTGTGCTCCCACCCTGTGCTTTCAGCTACGCGTTCAACTGCCCGATGCCACCGAAACAGAACCGCTTCACCGTTCCGATCGAGGCCGGCGAGAAGCAGGTATTGAAGAAAGATGGTTCGCTTCTCCACGAGTAGAAGCCCAGCAGTCGTTCATTGGTGATCGGCGGTGCGCATGGCCACTTCCCGGGTGACCGTGCCCCTGGCGCTGTACGACAGGGAGTAGCAGAGTGGTGGCAGCGATCGATTGGTCGAAGCTGCCGTTGCAGCCACTGTACTCGACCGGCTGGATCCATGCCTCGACACGCTTCTCGAGTAGGCCCGCACAGACGAAGCGTCACACGACTCCGAGGTATGGAGAGTGTGCCTGCGGCACTCCCAGCGTCATGGTGGGCCGAACCGACCCATGACGGAGTCGTCGACAGGCGCTCGTCACTTGAGTTGGAAATTCAGGACTTTGGTTACTCAACCTACTTGGCGCGCTGTCTTTCGCTACCGCGGTGAACCATTGTCCTGAATTTACAACAGTGGTGAGCGGATGTCCGCGGCAGCGGGCACACTTGTCAGGTGTTCGTTGTGGTGTCTGCCTCGCCCGCCGGGGCCTGCATTTGCACGTTGGATGAATCGCTGAGACAGACGGCCCCAGCAGGCGAAGTCGCTCGTGAGCAGTTCGCCGCTGTGGTCGCTGAACACGAGCTCGCGCATCCGCGCTGGGTATGGGACGACACGAGCCGCTGGTACCCCCGCCTCCTGGCTGCGCGGGTCAGGGTCGAGCGCTGCATCGACCTGCGCCTGTCCCACGTGATTCTGCGCAACTCGTCCCTCACCGCGGGGTCACGCCTTGCGATAGGGCCGATTAGCAGTTGGGATGCCGCGGCGGCCGAATCGGTCGAGAGGGCGGATGACGCGCTCTTCGACTTCGAGCGCGATGACGGGCCCGAGGTCGAGCTCGAAGACGTCCTCGCGGAATTTCTGCTCCAGCGGGAAGCAGTCTCGCAGTCAGCGGATCCCGCCAGACTCGGCCTCCTGTTGGCCGCTGAATCTGCTGGTTCGCTCGTCGCAGCCGAGATGTTCTATGCCGGCCTGCCGTGGCGAGCCGATATCCACGAACGGCTGCTCGAGAGCGTTCTGGGCCAGCGCCCTGTGCCGGGGGAGCGCCCTGAACGACTGGCGGCACTACTCGACCAGGTGAGAGCAGCGCTCGAATCGCCGTCGCTGAATCCTGACTCAGCGCCAGAGCTGCTGAGGGCTCTCGGCAGGGTGGGGCTGATGGCACGAACGACCAGGTCGTACGAGCTGCGGAAGCTCGAACATCCCGCCATTCCACCGCTGCTGGAATATAAGAAGCTTGCGCGCCTGCTCAGTGCGAATGGCTGGCACTGGCTTGAGACGAATGTGCGTGATGGTCGGTTTCATCCGGAATACGTGCCCGGGGGTGTCGTTACCGGACGCTGGGCGAGCAAGGGCGGTGGCGGCGCGCTGCAGCTGCCGAAGCAGGTACGGCGTGCCGTTGTTGCAGACGAGGGTTGGAAGTTCGTGGTGGCCGATGCCTCCCAGCTCGAGCCGCGCATTCTGGCGGCGATGGCGGGCGACCAGGGCATGGCCGAGGCGGGCGCGGCCGGCGACCTTTATGCGGGAATTGTTGCGAGCGGGGCGGTCGAGACTCGAGATCAGGCCAAGGTCGCAATGCTCGGTGCAATGTATGGTGCGACGACAGGGGAGAGCGGCAGGTTGATGCCCGCTCTTACCCGTGCCTATCCGAAAGCGATCGGGCTGGTGGAGGGTGCCGCGCGCGCTGGCGAGAAGGGCGAAGTGGTCACGACACGCCTCGGAAGGAGCTCGCCGCGCCCGGGAGTGGCGTGGCGCGAGGTGCAGTCTGACGCCTACAGGCAGGCTGCAACCGATGCTGATGCGAGCCGGGCTCGCGCCCAGGCGAGAAGTTGGGGGCGGTTCACCCGCAACTTCGTGGTGCAGGGCAGCGCCGCCGAGTGGGCGCTCTGCTGGATGGCGAACCTCAGGCGAAGCCTCGATGCACTCGGGATGGGCGGCTGGATCACCGATTCACCCCACCTCGTTTTCTTCATGCACGATGAGGTCGTTGTCCATTGCCCGGAGGATGCCGCGGCGGCGGTAGAGGAAGCTGTGCGGGCAGCGGCAGCCGAGGCCGGCCGCCTCATGTTCGGCGCCATGCCGGTCACGTTTCCCCTCACCGTCGCCATCGTGGAGGATTACGGGCAGGCTAAGTAGTCCTCGGTTTCCGCCCTCGCCTTGGCCTCGTCTCGTTCAGGCCGCGGTAGGAGTCATAGTCGGAAAGGGCGGCTATCGCAGCGCCGAGCCAGGCGAGCGCTGCTACCCCCTGGGCCTCTCGAGCGACGAGGGCGAGGTGCGCCTCGGTAGGGAATGACCCTTCTATGACGGGAGTGCGGGAGGTCGCGAGGTCACCCTCCCACCACCGGCGGTAGTCCTCTGCGACGTGTTTCGCTGCGGCCGGGTCGATTGTGCTCGTCACGAGCACCTGATCGAGCATCTCCGTCCACGCTGGCAGAGCTCCAGTGTCGGGAGTCGACATCCACTGGACGGCGGCTGATCTACCACCGGCCGTCAGCCGGTAGAGCGGCAGCCCATCGTCGGTCACACCGGCCGGTTCGGTGAGCGCCTGCGCGACGAGGCGGTCGAGAGTTCCGTAGATCTGGCCGACGTTCACCGGTTTGCGGTGGGGTGCCCTGCTGGCCAACTCTGAATGCAGTTGCAGCCCATACGCGGGCCCGAGAGTGAGGATGGCGAGAAGGCCGTCACGCACCGACATCCTGGCCTCCTTTGCTATACCGAGTATAGGTTCGACACGGCAATTACACAGTTGTTATTCGTTGTCCTGATCAGCGATAATTACGGTAGGTTCAATTTAATAGGCAGCACGGAACATTCCGAGGTCGATGGGGAAGTCGCACCTCAAGGGAATGGAGATATCGTGGCTGCAGTAAAAACCGCTTCGGCGCGCGGAGTGCTCTACGTGCACTCGGCTCCTAAGGCGTTGTGCCCGCATGTTGAGTGGGCTACTGGCCGTGCCCTCGACCGCGGCGTCAATTTCGACTGGAACGACCAGCCCGTGCTCAAAGGTGCGATGCGCACCGAGTACTACTGGGAAGGTGACCAGGGCACGGGCGCCGCGATAGCCTCAGCGCTGCGCGGCTGGGAGCATCTTCGCTTCGAGGTGACCGAGGATGCCTCGGGAGGAAGCGACGGCGGCCGCTGGCTGCACACCCCTGACCTCGGCATCTTCTTCGCACAGACGGATACCGTCGGCAACATCGTCATTCCGGAAGACCGGATTCGCTACGCGATGGAGATCGCGGGATCTGACGCGTTCGAGTTGCATCGCGAGCTGCGACTCGCACTGGGTCAGGCCTGGGACGATGAGCTCGAAGCCTTTCGCCATGCCAGCGACACCAACGCGGTGGTCTGGCTGCATAAGGTGGGTTAGCTGGCCGTTTTTGTTAGGGCGACTTCAGTGGGGCGACGAGACCCGGCTGGCGGCATCCACGTAGACCTCCACGACGCGCTTCACATAGGTGGCCGGCGCGAAGGCACTGCGGTCGATGGCGGCGCCTCTCGAGAGACCTGGCAAGAGCGTTGCGTCGTCGACGAGCGCGACTATCGCATCTGCCAGGCCGGCGACATCCGGAGTCTCGGAGAGGAACCCCGAGTTCAGAAGGCCTTCGCGCAGCTTGGGGTCGCAGTAGAGCACACCGCGTTCGCGGCTCACTGCCTCGGCGATCGTCATCGGCTGGTTGTCAAAACCGATGGACGAGAGCACGACGGCAGATGATTGATCCATCAGGTCGAGAACGGCATCGTGGGGGAGCGCGCCCTGGATGCGCAATTCAGGGCGCCCCGCCGCGAGCGTTGTGAGCTCTGCGAGGTCGGCGCCCTCTCCCACGAAGTCGACGGTGAAACTGCCCTCAGCACGGCCGAGCGCGTCGATTGCTGCGCGGGCGAACACGAGTGGCCGTTTGATCGGCTCGCAGCGTGCAACCCAAAGGAAGCGCGGTTCACGGTTGTCGGGTAGTGGGGCCGAGGGGCTGGACGACGTCGCGACCGGATTCGGAACGATGGCGATGTCGCCGACCACGCCGGCCGCCGCGAGGTCTTGGCCCTGGTGTGCGGATGGGGAAATCACGCGATCTGCCCTCAGCGCCATGTCAAGGGTGAGGTTGCGCAGCACGTTGTCGGCAGCTCGCGGGGTGAATGTCTGGTTGGAGACCCTGGATTTCGTCAGCAGCCGCAGGCCCAGTCGCAGGAACCACGCTACAGAAGCTTGCGGACCGCCTTCGCTGGCCCAGTAGAAGGTGTGCACGGTGTGCACAACCGGAATGCCCAGAGTCGTTGCGACGTCCGCAGCCGCGCGAGCCAGGCTGAACTCCGTCTGGACGTGCACCACCTCGATGCGTTCGTCTCGAAAATACTTTTCAAGCTTTGCTCGCACGCGCCCGTTATTGGGCACGATAGGCAGCTCAAGTCCGGGCAGGGTGAAGTTGGGCTGCAGCCGCACACCGTCTGGCACAGCCGTCATCCGTCTGCCGAATGCCCCACGTCGCGCCGACACCATGACAACGATGTGGCCCGCCTCCTCAAGAGCAAGCTGCTGCTGTTTCATCGATGTTTGGGCACCACCGACGTAGTCCAGAAAATAGTCGCTGACGATCGCAATGCGCATTGGGTACCTTTACGGCTGGTGCAGCTATACGCTCCTGATCGCGAGCACGGAGTTGTGCCCACCGAATCCGAACGAATTGCTGATGGCAAGCAACGGCCCGGTACCCAGCGGGCGTGCTTCTGTGACGACATCGAGCGGGATCTCAGGATCTCTCTCGGTGAGGTTGATCGTGGGAGGAGCAAGGCGATCACGAAGCGCGAGGATCGTGAAGATCGCCTCGAGTGCTCCGGTGCCGCCGAGAAGGTGTCCGGTGGCGGCCTTGGTCGCGGAAACCGGAATGTCGTGCACGCGGTCTCCGAACACCGCGAGGAGAGCCTTGTACTCGGCTATGTCGCCGACCGGGGTGCTCGTCGCATGAGCATTGATGTGGATGACCTCATCCGGTGTCGCACCAGCCTGCTCGAGTGCCGCATAGACCGCACGGGCGGCACCTCGTCCCTCAGGATCAGGGGCGGTGATGTGGTAGGAGTCACTTGTCACGCCGCCGCCGGCGATCTCTGCGTAGATGTTCGCACCGCGGGCGATGGCGTGCTCCTCGGTCTCCATCACGATGGTGGCTGCGCCCTCGCCCATGACAAAGCCGTCTCTCGAAATATCGTAGGGGCGCGACGCCGTCGCCGGGTCGTCGTTGCGACGGGAGAGAGCCTGCATGCCTGCGAAGGCAGCCAGCGTGAATGGATGGATGACCGACTCTGTTCCGCCCGCGACGATCACGTCTGCGAGACCCTGCTGCAGGTGGTCGTACGCATTGGCGATCGACTCGGTGCTCGAAGCGCAGGCAGAGACGTCTGTTCGTGCAAACGCGCGAGCATCAATGTCCATGCTGATGGCAGCGGATGCCGCGTTTGGCATAAGCATGGGCACCGTCATCGGCAGCACTCGACGAGCGCCCTTCTCGCGAAGGGTGTCCCAGCCGTTCAGGAGGGTCCACAGCCCACCGATGCCGGTGGCGTAGTCGACCCCGAGGCGCTCCGGTTCGATCTCGGGTGACCCGGCATCTTTCCAGGCCTCGCGAGCTGAAACGAGAGCGAGCTGCGCTGAGGGGTCGAGCCTGCGGGACTCCTGGCGCTCGAGAAACTCCTCGGGGCGGCCAAATGCTTCCGCAGCGAAGGTGACAGGCAGTTCATAGGTGTTGACCCATTCGTGCTCAAGGGAGCGGGCGCCTGATGCCCCCGCAAGCAGGGCGCTCCATGAATCAGGGGCTGTGACACCGATCGGTGAGATAGCACCGATTCCGGTGACAACGATCTTCTTGGTCATAACGGCATCTCTCTTGTGGATCAGCGGCGACAGGATCGCGCGCAACGGGCGCGGCCAGCCTGGAAGCGTCCAGACTGGCCAGCCACGTCTGTCGGCGGTTAGGCCTGGGCGTTGACGATAAAGCTGACCGCGTCACCGACGGTCTTGAGGTTTTTGACCTCTTCGTCCGGGATCTTCACGTCGAACTTCTCTTCTGCGTTCACGACAATGGTCATCATCGAAATGGAGTCGATGTCGAGGTCGTCGGTGAACGACTTGTCCAGCTCGACCGAGTCGGTCGCGATGCCGGTTTCGTCGTTGATCAGTTCCGCGAGCCCTGCCAGAACTTCTTCGGTGGACAATGCCATTGTGTTTTCTCCTCTTAGGGGTGTCGTTTGACCGATGATTATCTTACGGGAGCACGACTACCTGGGCGCCGAAGACGAGCCCGGCGCCGAAGCCGATCTGCAGCGCGAGACCGCCGCTGAGTTCAGGATGCTCTGCGAGCAGCCGATGTGTCGCAAGAGGTATCGAGGCTGCTGACGTGTTTCCGGTGGTCGCGATGTCGCGACCGATAAGTACGGTGTCTGGCAGGCCGAGCTGCTTGGCGAACTCGTCGATGATGCGCATGTTGGCCTGGTGGGGAATGAACGCCGCCAGATCCGATGCTTCGATTCCCGCAACCTCGAGCGCCTGCCGTGCAACTTTGGCCATGTCCCAGACAGCCCAGCGAAACACGGTCTGCCCCTCCTGGCGAAGGGTCGGCCACGGCGCTGATCCGTCGCGAAACTCAGTCAGCAGGGCATTCATGCCGACGGCGTCTGCTTTCGACCCGTCTGATCCCCAGACCGCAGGAGCGATAGCCGGCGTGTCGCTCGGGCCGATGACGACTGCGCCAGCCCCGTCACCGAGGAGGAACGAGATCGAGCGGTCGGTCGGATCGACGACGTCGGAGAGCTTCTCGGCACCGATCACGAGGGCATAGTGCGCTGCTCCGGCCCGGATGAGCGCATCCGCCTGGGTCACGCCGTAGCTGAAGCCGGCGCAGGCCGCGTTGGAGTCATATGCCGCTGCCGGATTGGCTCCGACGCGGTCGGCGACGACGGCAGACATCGACGGGGTCTGTCGGAAATTGCTGATGGTGGCGCAGATGACGAGGTCGATCTGGTCTGCGGAAATACCCGACTTCACGATTGCTTCGCGCGCTGCATCCGTCGCGAGGTCCACTGCCTGCACGTCATGAGATGCTCTGGTGCGGGTGATGATGCCCGTGCGCTGCTGGATCCACTCATCGCTCGAGTCGATGGCGGCGGTGAGTTCGTCATTCGGCACGACGAGGTCTCCTCGTGCCGCTCCGTAGCTGTAGATTCGCGTGAACGCAGGGCCCGTGGACTGTTTCAACACTGGCATGCTCATGAGTTCCCGTCGATCAGGGCGAACGCAGCAGCGAGATCGTCCGGAGTTTTGACAGCAACCGTCTGAACGCCTTTCAGGCCGCGTTTCGCGAGCCCGACGAGCGCACCTGCCGGAGCGACCTCGATGATGCCGGTGACGCCCGCTGCTGCGAACGACTCCATGGTCTTGTCCCACCGTACCGGGGACGAAACCTGCCCGACGAGAAGCTCGATGAATCGGGTGCCGCTGGTTACTGCGCTTCCGTCATTGTTGGTCCAGATTGGCAGGGCGGGTTCATGCTTCTCCAGCGTTGCAGCGACGTCGCGAAGGTGCTCGACCGCAGGAGCCATATACCGGGTATGGAATGCGCCGGCGACCTGCAACGGGATCACGCGGGCTCCGGCGGGAGGATCGTTCTTGAGTGCGTCGAGAGCCGCGAGCTCGCCGGCGACGACGACCTGGCCACCGCCGTTGAAGTTGGCCGGGGAGAGGCCGAGCGTTTCGAGTTTTGCGAGCAGCTCAGGCTCGTCGCCACCGATGACCGCACTCATACCGGTTTTCGTAACCGCTGCGGCCTGCGCCATCGCGACACCGCGCTCGCGCACCAGCGTCATCGCGTCAGCGTCGCTGAGGATGCCGGCGGCCGTTGCTGCCGTAACCTCGCCAACCGAATGACCGGCAACGCCGCCAATCCGGTCGCGGCGGTCCTCGAGGAGGGCAGAGAGTGTGAGTAAGCCAGCGGCAACAATGAGCGGCTGCGCAACTGCCGTGTCGCGGATCGTGTCTGCGTCCGATACCGTGCCGTGCTTCACGAGGTCGATCCCGACCGACTCTGAGATCGACTGCAGTTGGCTGTTGAACCGCTCCTCAGCGATCCAGGGGGTAAGAAAACCTGGAGCTTGGGAACCCTGGCCCGGGCAGACGACGACAATCACTTAGACAGTCTCCTACGGCTGCCAGCCTGACGGGCAGTGAATACGAACAAATAGATCCACAAACCTTTGGAGTTCTTCTCCTGCGTGTCGCGGCATGGCATCCGTGTGCTTTCGGAAATTCAGGACTTTGGTCATCCTTCGTTGCTGCAGAGCGTGTATCGCCCAATTTCGTGTCCATTGTCCTGAATTTCCAACATAAGAAGGAGGACAGAAAGGCAAGGAGGTGCGGGCGGGAAGTGCAGCCGGTGCCCTGCGGGTCAGCGCCGGCGGAGTGGGCCGTCGGGCTCCGCGATGGAGCCGAGGATGAGCGCAGCCTGCAGGATGAGCGATTCACGGGCTCCGGTGGCGTCCCAGCCGATCACCTCGGTCACTCGCTTGAGGCGGTAGCGCACCGTGTTGGGATGCACGAACAACTCGCGTGCCGTCGCCTCGAGTGAACGGCCGTTGTCGAGGTAGCACCAGAGTGTTGTCAGCAACTCGGTGGAGTGGGCCTGCAGCGGCTTGTAGATGCGGTTGATCAGGGTGGCTCGCGCGAGACCGTCACCGGCGAGTGCTCGCTCGGGCAGCAGGTCGTCTGCAAGTGTCGGCCGCGGAGCGTTTCGCCAGGACCTCGCTACCGCAAACCCGGCAAGAGCCGCCTTCGCACTGCGGGATGCCTCGACGAGCGATGCTACTTCGTGTCCGAGCACCAGGTGTCCGTCGCCAAAGCCGGGCTCGAGCGCTGCGGCGATCTCGAGAAAGGGCACCAGTGTGCCGAGCGACGGCTCGTCTTCGGCCGGGGTCGGATGAGCTCGCCCGATCACCAGGACGAGACGGCTGCCCTGCACTCCGATGAGCACGTCGGCGTCGAGGTGCCTGGCCGTGCGCCTGAGCATGTCGACATCGAGCATCTTCGGCGCCGTGCCGACGAGCACTGAGACTTCGCCGTGGCCGTGCCAGCCGAGGGCTGCAATTCGCGAGGGGAGTTCGTCGTCGTACTCGCCGCTGAGAATCGAGTCGACGACGAGTGCCTCTAGGCGGGCATCCCACAGTCCGCGTGCCTCTGCAGCACGGGCGTACACGTCTGCCGCGCCGAACGCGATCTCGCGCGAGTAGAGCAAAATCGCTTCGCGCACAGAGACATCTGCGCCCTTAACGCGTTCCTCGACGACCTCGACGGTAACTTTAATGAGCTGGAGTGTCTGGGTGAGGCTCACCGAGCGCAGCAGCTCTCGCGGGGCTGCGCCGAAGACGTCTGCTGCGATCCACGGGGTGGATTTCGGGTCGTCGTACCAGTGGATGAACGACGTGATGCCGGCCTGCGCGACCATGCCGACCGCCGATCGCCGCCCAGGCGGCATCTCGCCGTACCAGGGCAGCTCGTCATCGAGCCTTTTCAGCGTTGCAGTGGCGAGCTCGCCCGAGAGCGTTCTCAGCCATGCGAGTGTCTGCTCCTTCGTTCTTACCGCGGCTGCCATGTCGTATCGAGAGCCGTTAGCTCTCGCCGCCAGCCGAGCCGGTTGAGCCAGCCGAGACGTCGTGCAGGCGGTAGCGCTCGATGGCCTGCTGCGGGATGCCCGGCGCGAGCTTTCCCTGCCTGACGAGCGACTCGAGCGTCTTGACAACGAGTGACGGGCCATCGATCTTGAAGAACCGACGGGCTGCAGCACGGGTGTCCGAGAAGCCGAAGTTGTCTGCGCCAAGAGTGGCGAAATCACCAGGAACAAAGGGGCGGATCTGGTCGGGCACCGCGTGCATGAAGTCGGTCACGGCGACGAATGGGCCCTCAGCACCTGAGAGTTTATTCGTCACGTACGGCACGCGTCGCTCGTCGTTCGGGTTGAGGAAGTTGAATTCGTCGGCTGCGAGGCCGTCCCTTCGTAACTCTGTCCATGAGGTCACAGACCAAACATCTGCTGAGACTCCCCAGTCGTTGGCGAGAAGCTCCTGGGCTTCGAGCGCCCACGGAATCGCGACGCCTGACGCGAGCAGGTTCGCCTTCGGACCGTCGCCAGTGCCACCCTTGAGCCAGTAGATTCCGCGCAGAATTCCGTCGACATCCAGGTTCTCTGGCTCGGCGGGCTGCACCATCGGCTCGTTATAGACGGTGATGTAGTACATAACATTCGGGTCTAGATGCTGGCCGCCGTACATGCGCTCGAGACCGGCTTTGACGATGTGCCCGATCTCGTACCCGTAGGCGGGGTCGTATGTGACGACCGCCGGGTTGCTAGACGCGAGCAGCGGAGAGTGCCCGTCGGCGTGCTGGAGACCCTCGCCGGTGAGCGTCGTGCGACCCGCCGTTGCACCGATGATGAAGCCGCGTGCCATCTGGTCACCTGCTGCCCACATCGCGTCACCCGTGCGCTGGAACCCGAACATCGAGTAGAAGACGTACACGGGCACGAGCGGTTGGCCGTGTGTTGCATACGAGGTGCCGGCCGCGGTGAACGCCGCGAAACCACCAGCCTCATTGATTCCGACGTGGATGATCTGGCCCTGGGGGCTCTCCTTGTATGCAAGAAGCAGCTCGCGGTCGACCGAGGTGTAGTTCTGGCCGTGCGGGTTGTAGATCTTCGCCGTGGGGAAGTACGCGTCCATACCGAAGGTGCGCGCTTCGTCGGGAATGATCGGCACAATTCGATTGCCGAAGTTCTTATCTTTCAGCAGGTCTTTGAGCAGGCGGGCGAAGGCCATGGTGGTGGCGATCTCCTGCTTACCCGAGCTCTTCCGCGCGATGTCGTACGCCGAGTCCTCGGGGATGGTGACCTGCTCGTAGCGCGAGCGGCGCTCCGGCAGGTACCCGCCGAGCGCGCGTCGACGCTCGTGCAGGTACTGGATCGCCTCGTCGTTCTCGCCCGGGTGATAGTAGGGCGGAAGGTAGGGGTTCTCTTCGAGCACAGCATCCGTGATCGGGATGCGCATCACATCACGGAACTGCTTCAGGTTGTCGAGCGAGAGCTTCTTCATCTGGTGGGTCGCGTTGCGGCCTTCGAACGACGGACCGAGGCCGTAACCCTTAACTGTCTTCGTAAGGATGACGGTGGGCTGGCCGGTGTGCTCAGACGCTGCCTTGAACGCCGCGTACACCTTGCGATAGTCATGGCCGCCCCGCTTGAGCCCCCAAACCTGATCGTCCGTGTAGTCCTTGACCAGTTCGAGGGTGCGAGGGTCGCGGCCGAAGAAGTTCTCGCGCACGTATGCGCCGTTCTCTGCCTTATAGGTCTGGAAATCACCGTCTGGTGTGCGGTTCATCAGGTCGCGAAGTGCGCCGTCGGTGTCGCGGGCGAGCAGTTCATCCCACTCGCGTCCCCACACCACCTTGATGACGTTCCAGCCGGCACCACGGAAGAAGCTTTCGAGTTCCTGGATGATCTTGCCGTTGCCTCGAACCGGGCCGTCGAGTCTCTGCAGGTTGCAGTTGATGACGAAATTGAGGTTGTCGAGACCGTCGTTGGCTGCGAGCTGCAGCGCGCCGCGGCTTTCGACCTCGTCCATTTCACCGTCTCCAAGAAACGCCCAGACCTGCTGGTCTGCCGCATCCTTGATGCCGCGGTTGGTCAGGTATTTGTTCGACTGCGCCTGGTAGATCGCGTTGATCGGGCCGAGACCCATCGAAACGGTCGGAAACTGCCAGAAGTCGGGCATGAGCCTGGGGTGCGGATACGACGAGAGTCCACCGCCCTGATGAGATTTCTCCTGGCGGAAACCATCGAGCTGGTCTCCGCTGAGACGGCCCTCGAGATAGGCGCGCGCATACATGCCGGGGGAAGCGTGACCCTGGTAGAAGACCTGGTCGCCGCCACCCGGGTGGTCTTTACCGCGGAAGAAGTGGTTGCTGCCGACCTCGTAGAGGGTGGCTGAACCTGCGTAAGTGGAGATGTGCCCACCCACAGAGATTCCGGGACGCTGTGCGCGATGAACCATGATCGCGGCGTTCCAGCGAAGCCAGGCGCGATACCGGCGTTCGAGGTCTTCATTGCCGGGAAAGTCGGGCTCGTTCTCTGGAGCGATGGTGTTGAGGTAGTCGGTGGTCGGAACCATCGGCACGCCAAGATGGAGCTCCTTTGAGCGCTTCAACAGGCTGAGCATGATCTCGCGACCACGCTCATGACCCTGCGCCTCGACGAGGGCATCAAGTGATTCGTTCCACTCAGCCGTCTCAGCCGGGTCCTGGTCAGTGTGATTCACCGAATACGGGTCCTGGTCATTAACCGTCAACGTCAACCTCGCTCTTGTTCGCGGATCTGTCCTGCCGCGCGTCGAGAGAACGGGTTGCGTTCGTCGGCAGTGGCACGGACTCAACGATTCTAGTTCTCGGGGAAGACATCGCCTGCGCGCCAGAGGATGTTGGGCTCTCGAGGTTGTACCGTCGGAACATGGCTTTCACCACGCTCGACAATGGGATTCTCCGGGTCGCGATAAACCCGGTCGGGGCAGAGCTCAGCTCTCTGCAGGATTCGACGGGACGCGAGTACCTGTGGCAGGGCGGCAAAGAGTGGCCGCGTCGCGCGCCCGTGCTGTTTCCTATCGTTGGGCGGATGCCCGGAGACGAGCTTGTGCACAGCGGCACCTCCTACGAGATGCGCCAGCACGGTTTCGCACGCGACCAGCAGTTCGACATTCTTGCGGTCACCGAAACTGAGGCAGTGTTCTCGCTGAAGGAGAGCCCGGCGACCCTCGCCCAGTTTCCTTTCCCCTTCAAGCTCGACATCCACTTCTCCCTCATCGGCGAACGCCTTGGCATTGTGACGACGGTGGCGAACACGGGGTCAGAGGAATTTTCGGCGTCTTTGGGCGAGCATCCTGGATTCATCTGGCCGCTCGACAGCTCTGTGCTGCGAGATTCTCACACTCTCGAGTTTCCCAACGAAGAACCCGAACCGATCCGACGGATTGCAGACGGACTGCTGCTGCCTGATTCGCAGCCGACCCCGGTCGTCGGGCGCACTGTGTACCTCGACGAAAAACTCTTCACAGACGACGCAGTCATCTTCGACCGCCTGAAGAGTCGCCGGGTTCGCTACTCGGGGCCGGGTACTCCGTCGATCACCGTCGATTTCGCCGACTTCCCAACGCTCGGCGTGTGGTCGAAAGTGCCCGGGGATTTCATCTGCATCGAGCCGTGGTTCGGGATGACAGCCCCACAGGGTTTCGCGGGGGAGTACGGCGAGAAGCCGGGTCAGTTCTCGCTGCAACCGGGCGACGTGCTGCCGTTCGCCCACGGCATTACCGTGTCACAGGAATAACGACAGCACTCCTTCAGAACAGGCGTAGCATTGCGAATCGTGTTCACCGGACGTTCATCTTGTCCGGCGCGAAAGGACAATGACTGATATGGCTCTGGAGAACGACACCCAGGCTCCCGACTTCGACCTCCCGAACCAATTCGGCGAGCACATCCGGTTGAGTGATTTTCGCGGCAAGAAGCCGGTAGCGCTGGTCTTCTTCCCGCTCGCGTTTTCAAGCACATGCACAACGGAACTCTGCGACCTGCGCGACAACCTCGCGCTATTCGCAGACAAGAGCATCGAGTTGCTCGGCATCTCCGTCGACTCCAAGGCCACCCAGCGGGCGTTCGCTGAGGCAGAAGGCTACGACTTCAACCTGCTTGCAGATTTCTGGCCACACGGAGCAGTGGCCAAGGAGTACGGCGTGTTCCTGCCCGAGAAGGGCTTCGCGAACCGTGCGAGCTTTTTGATCGATACCCACGGCATCATTCGCGCCAGCTTCGTGACCGCGCCGGGTGAAGCCCGATCGATCACCGCATACCGCCAGGCGCTTGCAGAGTTGGCGCCAGCGCTCGTCTGAGTGCTTGTAATATGAATTCCGCGTAGCGAGAGTTGGTTAGCTTTCGACTGCGGGCCTTTAGCTCAGTTGGTAGAGCGCCACGTTTACACCGTGGATGTCATCGGTTCGAGCCCGGTAGGGCCCACTGTTTTTGAGTAGTGTGCGGATCAATTCTCCACTCCCACCTCTTCGCTGAGCGGCTATCCCGTGTCGAGTCGTCGAAGTTGGCTCAACCGCGCGGGCTATCGAGCCAATTTCGACGACTCGACCTTTCATGCGGGCCCGCTGAGGAGCCGAGTCCCCTCACTGCGGGGTTAGATTTGCCCAGTGACCGCAATTGGCAGCCCAGCACCAGTGAATACCTCCGAGTACGACGCCTTCGGGCCGTGGATCTACCAGGTGCGCTCCGCCGAAGAGGTGCCTCGCCTGTTCCGAGGGTTTGAACTCGACCTGGAATCGACCCGGCTCGTGCTCAAGGTGCCGCGCGAGATCGAACGCCG
The DNA here is from genome assembly GCA_043746355.1 of Lacisediminihabitans sp. Classification (GTDB taxonomy): domain Bacteria; phylum Actinomycetota; class Actinomycetes; order Actinomycetales; family Microbacteriaceae; genus Lacisediminihabitans. The sequence goes on from JAYTRC010000072.1 coordinate 61,803, forward strand.
CAATGCCACGCCGTCGATGGACCTGTACGACCGCCTCCTCATTGCAGGGGATGACGGCCTGACTGTGCTCACCAGGGTGGGAAGTGTGTACAGCGAATCGCGGATCGACTACAGCTCGATCGTCATCATCGAAGACAGCGTGAGCCTGCTCGACGGCCGGCTCACTGTTTTCACCTCCGACGGGCGCAGGCTGGTCATCCCATACAACGCTACGTCTCGGTCGCTTGTCGCTCGCCTGGTCGACCTGCTTCGGGTCGAGTCGCACGCGAACACCAGCGGAGGGCAACGGTGCTTCGATTTCGCCGCCCTACCGACCCCTGGGCGCGACGAGCTCGGCCTTGACGATGTGTCAATCCCCAGCGAATACCGAGAGTTGCTTCGGCTCGAACCCGATCTTGAATATTTCGGTGGCTATGGCAGGACCAGGCTCGATCCGATCGGCGGCAGGCTGACCCACGCACTGCACCGGCTTATGCCGGCCGTTCTGCACGGCGCGATCGTCTGTGGAACCCAGGATGAGCTGCAGCTGCTATCCCGTCGGGAATGGCTGGTTCGCAGCAGAGTGCCGGTGCTATCGAGTGCTCGCACTGTCGTCCGGTTGTCTACGGTCGACTCGGTCACTGCACAGAAGCATCCTGCTTATTCAGGAGCCGATGTCGTGACCGTCAGAGCGGGTGCTGCGTTGCTCGGGCTGATCACACCGCCAGATTCCATTGTCGAGCGCACCCTGCTCAGTATCGCTCGGAAGCGCTAACCAGCTACCAGCCCGTCGGAGCCTTGACGGTTGCGACGGGTGTGTAGTGCCAGCGCGAACCATTACCATAGTGACTGCTGGCCCACGGTGACGCCCAGATTGCAGACTCGGTGACGGACGATGGCGCACCGGCGGCAAGCGCCGCGACGATCTCTGCCATCCCGGGGTTCTGCTTCAGCATGGCCACAGCCATCTGCGCTGCCACTTCGAGGGTCGCGTAGCTTCCCGTTCCTCCTCCACCGCCGGAGCCCCAGCCATTGTTGAGCGGGTTATTGCGGTTCCACCAATTGTCTGCGCCGTTTTCCTGACGCATCCACCGCACCATCACGGTGACGCTGTTGTCGGTCTGCGGCCAGCCGCCATCAAGCAGAACCATTTTTGCCCAGTCATAGTTCGTGCCACTCGCGGCCAAGGTTGCAATTCCAGGGGTCCCCGAATATTTGTCCCGCTGCACTGTGACCAGAGCTGTAGCCGGAGTAACCGTGAGCGACTGGGCGTGCTCGTGGATGTAGGCCTTCAGCGTTTCGGCCGAGCTCGGCGCGCCCGGCGGGACGATTGCGACAATCGCGGTTACCGACAGCGCGATGATCGCAGCTGCACCCGCTATCGGGTATTTGACGTGGTGAAACGTGAAACCCCGCCTCGTCGACGAGCGTGAGGCTCGCTTCGTTCGGGTTTGAGCTGTCTGAGTGGGGACTGTTCGGGTCTGAGATTTCATAGGCTGCTGCATGGTGCCGGCGTCCGTGGACGATCAATTGCGGTGGGTCGGCGTTCCCTTGGGCGAGTCAGTCGGCGACGATAACAGCCGGATCTGGGCGGTTCCTGAGTACACGTGATCTCTCTGCCCGAGACAGTACGCCTCGGCCCGGGGTGGCGCAAGGCCGATGGCGGGGCACTACCGCACCTGGTCGAGCATCCAGGTCCCGGTGGCAACGAAGGGCCAACCTGACCGGAAGTGGCGGGCTGAGCGTCGCTCTCACGCTGGAAAGTCAAGCCCTGTTGCGATCGCGGCACCGCTCTTAATCTTGCTGAGGATTTAGTGAGGGATGGATGATCGCCAAGCGTGAACCGTGTGCACTGGAAGACCTGCAGGTGAGCCGGATATCGGAAACAGAGTGGCGAATCGCTGACGTTCGCCTGAGCGACCAATCGCCGTCGAAGGTGCTGGGTTTCATTCAGGAGCGCGCAGGCTCATTCGAGGTGCTCAGCCTCGAGGCCCCAGATCATGACATTTCATTTCAGGAGTGGACGACAGCTCTTGGTTTCTTTGCTAGAGGCGAACGAGTTGCCTAAAACGCCGAGATCGACGGCAACTTTTAGGTCACACCCGAGGCTTTGTCAACCCCGAGCGGCCAAATCGCCTCACACCATACGCTTGAATTCAACAGTCCGTTGTAACCAGTTTGGGGGTCAGAAATGACAATTGCAGCAAGCGAGTACACGGAACGTTTTTCGTCGGGCGGACGCCGTTCGGCTGAGGTGTCCATCGACCCTCTGAGGGACTATCTTCAGCGCATCGGTCGCGCTCGTCTCCTCACCGCCGAAGAAGAAGTGCAGCTGGCCCACCGCATCGAGGTCGGGGTTCTCGCGGGCGAGCGACTAGCCCTCTCGCCCGAGCTGATCGGCAAAGAAAAGCGCGAACTGATCTACCTGCAGCGCGACGGCGCCTCCGCTTACGAGCATTTCGTTCACGCCAACCTTCGTCTGGTCGTGAGCATCGCGAAGCGCTACGCCGGTCGCGGCCTGCCCATCATGGATGTCATCCAGGAAGGCAATCTGGGCCTGGTTCGCGCTGTCGAGAAGTTCGATTACATGATCGGCAATAAGTTCTCCACCTACGCAACCTGGTGGATTCGGCAGTCAATCTTGCGTGGCATTGCAGACGCGAGCCGCCTCATCCGCATTCCTGTCCACACCGTCGAGAAGATCGAGAAGCTCGATCGCATCCGCCGCGACCTGAGCGGTGAGCTCGGGCGAGTGCCGACGCTCATTGAACTTGCCGATGCTGCGCAGATAAGCACCGAAGAGGTGCTGAAGCTGCAGCGCACCGAGCATGACACGGTATCCCTCGGGCTGCCGGTCGGCGAAGACGGAACAGCCGAACTCGGCGACCTCATCGAAGACGCCCACAGTTCAGAGCCCTTTGAAGCCGTCGAACTCGACTTCAGGCACGACGACATCACGCGCAGGCTCGACACTCTTCCTCAGCGGGACGCAACGGTGATCCGGCTGCGTTTCGGTCTCGACGGTCGCCAGGCGATGACTCTGGACGAAGTGGGAGAGCTGTATGGGATCACTCGCGAGCGCGTACGGCAGCTCGAAACCCGGAGCTTGAAGCGCCTGCGCAGCGAAGAACTGCACTCGTACCTGGGCTAAAAAGTCATTCTTCGGTCGTCTTTCCGAGCGAACCGATCTCATCGGTCAATTGCAGTCCCTGGGCGCTATTCGACGACGCCGTAAGCATTTCGAGCCATTCCCGGTTGATCTTCGGCATGCGCCCCCCGTTGTAGCGGAAGACGAGCGGAATAGCCGGATCCAGCCAAATGACACTGCGCCCGTCACCAACGCTCTGCTCATCGCGCCAGGAGAAGAAGAAGCTCTCACCCCGGCGCATTTTCAGACCGATGACGAGCTGCAGGTGTGCGAGTACCCGGTCGTCGAAAATGACCTCGATGGTCGGTCCGTACAATAACTTGCCCACGTCGACTCTCCTCAGGCCCAGTAAGAAGTGAGCGAAAGTTCGCTGTATCCGCACACGATCATATTCAATTTTATTCGAGATGGATGTCGGCGACCGACTTATCGGTGCGCCACCCCCGCCAGACCGGCTGCCGCAGTCGGCCCTCCGATGTCCATTCCGCGAACGACACCTCGGCGACCAGGTCGGGCGTCACCCAGTGAGCGTCTCGCGCGTCGGCGGTTGGCACTGAATCGAGTGGCGCGGTCTTTCGCGAGCGAGCGCCGAGGGTCGTCAGAATGTCTGCCAGCATCCGATCGGTGAAGCCGGTTCCGACCCGTCCGACGTAACGGATGCGCGTGCCGTCAGGTACCCCGAGGAGGAGTGACCCGACCCCGCTGGCCCGTCGTCCGTTGCCGGGGCGCCAGCCCGCAACCACGACCTCCTGCGCCCTGTAGTGCTTGATCTTGGTCCACGACCTCGATCGCCGGCCAGTCTCGTATCGACCGTTCCGCAGCTTCGCCACAACACCCTCGAGCCCGAGTTCTTTGCTGGTCGCCATGGCCTGGGAAAGACGCCCGGTGAATGCTGGCGGCAGCTGGACGGTTCCGGCTGCGGTCGTGGTTATCGCGGCCTCGAGCAATTCGCGCCGCGCTGTGTACTCCTCTCGGTCTACGGATCGGCCGTCCAGGCTGAGGACGTCGAAGAGCATGTAGTGCACCGGAACCGCTTTCGCCGCAGCGGCAATCTCGCGCGGGCGAACCAGGTTCATGCGGCTCTGCAGCAGCCCGAAGTCGGGTCGTCCCGACGGGTCAAGTGCAACGATCTCCCCGTCGAAAGTTCCTGTGTGGACTCCAACGGCTGTGGAGAGAGCCGCGAGTTCCGGGTAGGCGGTAGTGAGGTCGTGCCCGTTGCGACTGGTGAGGGTGACAGCGTTGCCCTCGACCGTCGAGATAGCTCGGATGCCGTCCCACTTCATCTCGAACGCCCACTCCGACTCGTCGACGATGTCGGCTGCGGTACCCGGCATCGCGAGCATCGCAGCGGGTGCTGCAGCAGGCAGCGCACTGCGTTCGTTCATCAGGTGGATGAGCCAGTTCTGCTCTGCTTTCCCGCCTCCGGAGCCGGTGTGGATGAGCGCGTATGTGCGCGCACCGCCGAGGCCGCTGCCGCTCTTTCCGTGCAGGGTGACGATCACCTCCTTGCCGTCCCTCCACTTGCCGAGTTCGTAGGTTCCGGCATCCCAGATCTCAACGGTCCCTGCGCCGTACTGGCCTTTCGGGATGGTTCCTTCGAAGCGCCCGTACTCGAGCGGATGATCCTCTGTCTGCACGGCAAGGTGGTTCTGCTTCGGCTGGGTCGGTAGCCCCTTGGGGAGCGCCCAGCTCACGAGCACGCCTTCGTGTTCGAGCCGGAAGTCCCAGTGCAGATGGGACGCATGATGCTCCTGGATAACGAACGACTGCCCAGCGGATGTCTGGGCGGGGCCAGTTGGCACCGGTTCTGGCGTTTTATCGCCTGACCTCATGCTGCGATAGCGAGACAGCCGGTCGGTGGCGGGTTCGAGGGAGTCCGGATGACCGATAGTGAGCGCTGCGAGAAGGTCACCGTTTTTCTTCACCCTCGTCAACACCTCGCGATAGTCGAGCTGGGTTAATGATTTCGACGCAAGCTCCCTCCAGGTTCGAGGTGCAGCAACCGTGGGCTCGAGGCTCCCGCGCAACGAATACGGAGCGATGGTGGTCTTGGCTGCGCTGTTCTGGCTCCAGTCGACGAGCACCTTGCCGGCGCGAAGGCCCCTCTTCATATCGCTGACCACAAGATCGGGGTGGTCTGCTTCGAGCGCCTTCGCCAATTCATGGGCGACTGCAGACACCTGGTCGGCAGTCTGGCTGCCGTCGAGCGCGGCATAGAGGTGGATTCCCTTACTGCCGCTCGTCACAGGCAGGGCGGTGAGCCCCATGTCCGTCAGGATGGCGCGAACATATCCGGCGACCTCGACGCACTCCGCAAGGCCAGCCCCATCGCCTGGGTCGAGGTCGAGCACGATGCGGTCGGGATTGCGCTGGGTTCCGCTAGGACCGAACTGCCATTGGGGAACATGAAGTTCGAGCGCAGCAACCTGGGCGAGCCAGATCAGGGTGGCGAGGTCGTTCACGAGCGGATACTCGGTGTTGCGGGTGCTGTGCTGGATAGCGCGACGTTTTACCCACTGCGGGGTCGAGTCGTTAAGATTCTTGTGGAAGAACATCTCGCCAGGAGCATCCGCGGTCCCGACTCCGTGCACCCAGCGTTTTCGTGTCGCCGGGCGATTCGCCAGATGGGGAATCATCACGGTACCGATCTCGGCGTAGTACGCCAGCACATCCCCTTTCGTCGTGCCGGTCGACGGGTAGAGCACCTTGTCGAGATTGGTCAGGGTGAGCCTGTGTCCCTCGATGCTGACCGTCTCGTTCTGGGGCGCCATGTGAGGCAATGTACGCCCAGCGGTTGAATCCGGGTTGCCGCGGGTGTCCGATGGAGATATGAGAGCAATTTGGACCGGCGCCATCACCTTCGGGCTCGTGAACGTGCCCGTCAAGGTCTACAGCGCGACGGAGGACCACGACATCGCGCTGCACCAGGTGCATGACAAGGACGGCGGGCGGATTCGGTATCAGCGTCGCTGCGATGTCTGCGGAAAGATCGTCTCGTACGACCACATCGACAAGGCCTTCGACGACGGGAACCGCACCGTCGTGTTGACCGACGATGACCTGTCGACCCTTCCCGCGGAACGCAGCAGGGAGATCGAGGTGGTCGAGTTCGTGTCAAGCGACCAGCTCGACCCGATCCTGTTCGATCGCAGCTATTTTCTGGAGCCAGACTCGAAGTCGCCGAAGGCCTACTTTCTGCTACGCAAAACCCTCGAGCAGACCGACCGCACCGCTATCGTGCATTTCGCCCTACGCCAGAAGACGAGGCTTGGCGCCCTGCGGGTGCATGGCGCTGTTCTCATGCTGCAGACGCTGCTCTGGGATGACGAGGTACGCGAGGCAGACTTCCCGGCGTTGAAGGAGCCTGCGAGGGTCTCGGCGAAAGAATTGGAGATGTCGAGTGCTCTCGTCGATAGTTTTGCCTCTGACTTCAGTCCGGAGAGGTTCAGTGACGAATACCAGGACGAGCTTCGCAAGCTGATTGACGCGAAGCTGAAAGAGGGTGATGCCGTCGACACGGCAGCCACCTTCGGTGAAGAAACACCTGCCAAGGATGGCGGGGGTGAGGTGCTCGACCTGATGTCTGCCCTCCGCAAGAGCGTCGAGAAGAATCGCGCTGCGTCGAAACCCAGGGCTGCGTCGAATGCCGGGACCGCGTCGAAACCCAGGTCGAAGACAGCGAAGAAGCCGGCGTAAGGCACGACACCGCTGGAAGGGCTACGCCCGCGCAGAATCAGAATCAACCCCCTGTAGCCGGCAATCGAGCGCGCTAGCGTGGCCGTTGTCCGATGAGCAACCCGCTCGTCAACCGGACGCGAGCAAAGGCAGGATTCATGAACATCCTTCTGATCATCATCGCAATAGTCGCCGTCGTGCTGTTATTGACGGGTGGATTCGTCCAGTCGCTCAACTTCTTGCTCTGGGTTGGCATCGTGCTCGCGATTATCGCGGTCATCGTCTTCCTTGTGCGGGTCATCACGGGGCGCCGCGGCGTCTGACATGTGCTGGGCAGCGGTGCGGTCGGTCACCCGGTCGCACCACAGGCTGACGGCCGACGATACTGCCGCCCCCGCGCTCGGGGGATCAGTGCTGCCCTAGAGTCGTGCAGTGGCGAAAAACCTCGCGGCTCCCGCCCTCATGGTTGCATCACTGCTCTGGGGAACGACGGGTACCGCCGCTACGTTCATGCCGTCTACTGTCTCGCCGGTCGCAATCGGTGCGGTGACGATGTGTGTCGGTGGCGTGCTCCTTTTCGTGGTTGGCGCGCGGGGCGCGGTGCGGGCACTTCGCGACCCGACTTCCCGACGCTGGCTTTTCACCGGGGCGTTGGGAGTGTTCGTATACCCGCTTGCTTTCTACAGCGCGATGCACCTGGCAGGTGTGGCCATCGGCAACGTGGTCGCGCTCGGCTCCGGACCGATTTTCGCGGCCGCGCTCGAGTGGGGCATCGAGCACCGGCGACCGTCACACAGATGGATGGTGTGCACACTCGTGGCCATTGTGGGTATCGGAGCTCTGGCGGCGTATGGGCACGCGAGAACAGGAACTCCTGTGGTCGCGCTGCTTCCGGGAGTGTTCTTGGGCCTGCTGGCGGGTCTGGCGTACGCGCTCTACACATACTCGTCATCCAGAGCAATGGAGGTCGGTCATGGCGGCAGGTCGGTGATGGGAGCGATGTTTGGCATGGGCGCAGCGCTCCTCGCGCCAGTGCTCGTGCTGACTGGAGCACCCCTGCTTCAGTCCAGCCGCTCATTGGCCGTCGCAAGCTATCTCGTTGTCGCACCGATGTTCGTCGCGTACCTGCTGTTCGCGATCGGTCTGCGCTCGCTGTCGAGCAGTAGTGCAACCACCATCACTCTCTTCGAACCTGTCGTCGCAACTCTCCTGGCGGTTACCGTCGTGGGGGAGGGACTCACGATTGTGGGCTGGATCGGGCTCGCACTGATCCTTGCTGGAGTAGCCTCCATGGCCTCGGCTCGGCTCCCGGGCAAAACTGCCTGACCCCGTATTATTTTGGGCATGGCAAACGACGATGAGCCCGAAAACGGCTTCGGCGACGAGCCAGTGATGCCACCGGGTCCGCGCAGATCCACCTACACGCCTCCCGTAACAGACAAACTGTCCACTGTCGGTGCGGACTACCCCGCGGTACCGCTCGCGGAGCCGGCTGGAGAACCGTCGACTTCTGCCTGGGATGACGATGAATTGGCGAACGCACTCGCGAGCCAGCTGCCCCAGCATGAACCGACTAGGGCGATTCCGATCATCCCGGCCTCCCAACTCTTCGGACTGCCTGCGCCCTCAGGGCCTCCGGTTGTCTTTCCCGAGGCGGCTGATTTGGCGCACACGAGCGGGTTGCCTGGGCCGCCACTGCGCCGTTCGCTCGACGACGCCGACCTCGAACGTTCCCTCGGCGATGTGACCGGTGAACCGGGAGCGACTCTCAGCGCCATGGAGCAGTTCGAAACCGAACTGCAGCTTCGACGGGACGAGGCTCGCCAATTCTCTGAGTGGCAGAACACGATGTTATCGATCGGAACTCCGGAGGCGTTGGATTCGCTCGAAGCGGCTCGACCCACTTTCACCGGCGTCATCGATATCGTCCAGCAGCAAATCCCGGTCGCGCCAGCACCAAAGCCAGAGGCAGGGCGCGAACCAGCACGAAGCCCAGAACCAGCACGAAGCCCAGAACCGGCGCGCGAACCAGAGCCAGAGCCGCAACCGACTGCCGGCGCCCCGATCATCTACGCCCTGGTTGAGCCGCTGGCACCGGCACCGGCACCGGCACCGGCCCCGGCACCGACACCTCCGCCGTCGCGCGATGCGGAGCGCTTCATTTTCGCCGCGCCCCAATCGAGCGTGCCACTCACCTACGACGAAGTGCCTCCAGCCGACCCCGTCGCCGACCCGCCATTCATCGAGCCGGTTCCAGTTATCGATCCAGAGCTCGGTCTCTTGCAGACCGGCTCGCGGGCAATTATCCCGCCGCAGGTCGAAGAGGAGCCGGAGGAGGATGTCGACGACACCGATCGAGCCTTTGCCGACATCATCGGGGCGTTTCCTGTCACCTCGGACGGCGTGACAGCCCTCCCGGTGATGACAGGAAGTGCGCCGATCCAGCCCATGGCCAGTCCGCGAGTGCCGCTCAATTCTGTCGTTCTCGACAGTGACGAACCAACCTCCCTCCCCGCGACCGCGATCGAAGCTGCCGGACCCGAGCCGACTGAACTCGATCACCGGGTCGGTCGCGCCGCAAGAATGTTCTGGCTCTGGTTTGCAACGAACTCCTCTGTGCTGAGCGTCGCATTCGGCGGGGCACTGTTCTCGCTCGGCATGAGCCTCCGGCAGGCGGTGGTTGCGGCGTTCATCGGTGTGGCACTCTCGTTTCTGCCCCTCGGTCTCGGTACCCTCGCCGGAAAGTGGAGCGGCCAGCCGACGATGATCGCGTCACGCGCGACGTTCGGTGTGAAGGGCAACGTCGTACCGGCCGTTCTCGCCGTCATCACGCGAGTGTTCTGGGGAGCCGTACTGCTCTGGCTGATCGCTGTCTCGACGGCCCACATCCTCGTCGGAGCACAGCTCAACGGCTCGCTTAGCGAGCTTCAGCTCACCGTCATCACGATGGCGGTCGGGTTCATCATCGCGCTGGCTGCGTCACTGTTCGGCTACAGCCTGTTCGCGAGAATCCAGCGGGTGTCGAGCATCCTGACCGCTTTGCTTCTGATCGGGCTCATCGCCGTCACCTGGCACAGCGTCGATATCTCCCGTGCGCTCACCGTCGGTGATGGCCCATGGACTCTCGTCGTCACCGGTGTCGTACTGGTCTTCAGTTTCGTCGGACTCGTCTGGATGAGCAGCAGCAGCGACCTTGCCCGGTACCAGCGGCCGTCGAGTTCTGGCGCCGCCGCGATGCTCTGGGCTCCGTTCGGAGCGACCCTGCCAGCCTTTCTGCTCATCGCGTACGGCGCGCTGCTCGCGGCATCCAATCCCGCCGTCGCGCGCGGGCTGACAACCGATCCTCTCGACACGATCGCGCAGATGATCCCGGCCTGGTACCCGGTACCCCTTGTCGCGGCCACCGTGGTGAGCCTTTTGGTCGGTGTCATCCTGAGCATCTACTCCGGTGGGTTCGCTCTGCAGGCGGTTGGACTCCGCGTTCACCGTGCCTGGGCGACGGTGCTCATCGGCGTACTGCTGTTTGCCGTCGCGGTTCTGCTCAGCTTTACGGTCGTGTCGGTTGTGCCAGTCTTCCGCGACCTGGCAACGACACTCGCTGTGCCCGTCGCTGCCTGGGCAGGCATTTTCACCGCAGACATGATCATCAGGCGCAGGCGATTCGACTCGAATTCGCTGCTCCGCTGCGGCGGTGTCTATCCGTCTGTGAACTGGTTCACCCTCTCGATGCTCGTCCTGGTGACCGCTATCGGCTGGGGGCTCACGACAGCAACGATCAGCTGGCTCGGATGGCAGGGCTACCTCTTCACGGCTTTCGGGGTGAAGCTGACCAGCAACCTGGCCGGCACAGACATCGGTGTTATCGCCGCCCTCGTTCTCGCGCTGGTCGTCACCTTCGCGACCCAGGTTCCCACCGTGCGCAAGCAGGAGCGCGAGCGCGTCGGAAACTAGACTGAGCGAATGCCAACCACCGTCGCTGAAGTCTGCGCTGTCGTCGAGCGACTGTGGCCCATTGCCGGCGCGGAGAGCTGGGATGCCGCGGGCCTGTTGGCCGGGGACCCCGCCGCAGAGGTCTCGGCACTTCATCTCGCAGTGGATGCCGTGCCCTCGGTAGCAGTCGAGGCGCTCGGCGTCGGGGCTCAGTTGCTTCTCGTGCACCACCCGTTGCTTCTGCGGGGTGTGACCAGCGTCGCCGAAACAAGTTTTAAGGGCGCAGTGCTTGCCACGCTGATCCGCGGTGGGTGCGCACTGGTCTCTGCGCACACGAACGCCGATGTGGTCGAGACCGGTACCTCAGCTGAACTGGCTTACCGCGTTGGGATTGTCGAGGCTGCGCCGATCGTGGCCGGTGCCGGTGCCGGTGCCGGTGCCGGTGCCAGTTCCAGTTCCAGTTCCAATGGCGGGATCGGTCGCTTCGGGCGACTTGCGATGCCGACGACGCTTGGCAGGCTCGCTCGGCAACTCGGCGACCTCCTTCCGGCGACTGCTTCGGGCATCCGCGTCTCCGGGGACTTCGACCGGGTCATCGAGACCGTCGCGCTCTGCGGGGGTGCCGGAGACAGCCTGCTCAGCGAGCCAGCCGTTCTGGCCGCCGATGTCTACATAACCTCCGATTTGAGACATCACCCCGCTTCGGCATTTCGCGAGGATGCGAAACTGACTGGCGGGCCGGCTCTCATTGACATCTCCCACTGGGCGAGCGAATGGCTCTGGCTCGACACTGCGGCCGACGAATTGCGGGCCGAGCTTCCCGATCTCGCAGTGACAGTGAGCGACCTTCGCACCGATCCGTGGGATTTCACGATTGTCCAGTAACAGATTCTTCAAACGAGAGTGCGCACCCCGATGGCATTGACAGCAAGTCCAGACGACCAGGCTCACCTGCTCGAACTCCAGGCGATCGACACGAAGCTGCAGCAGCTCGATCACCGGGCGAAGTCGCTCCCCGAGATCGGCACTCTGGCAGGTCTCGCGCGTGACGCCGACGGCCTGCGTGCTGAACGCCTCAGCGCGAGTGGAGCTGTAGACGACGCCACGCTCGAACTGAAACGGATCGAATCGGATGTCGCGGTCGTCGAAGCGCGGATCGCACGCGATACCGAGCGTCTTCAGGGCTCATCGTCGGTGAAAGATGTCGCGGGCCTCGAAAGCGAGCTCGCTGGACTCCGCAAGCGTCAGCTCGACCTCGAAGAGATCGAGCTGACAGTGATGGAAAAGCTCGAGACGCTCGAGTCGGCGCTTGCCGCGCTGGTCATCGCGCTGAGCGACCTGGGCGCAACGATCAGTGAGGCCGAGGCCGAGCGAGATGCCGCGCTCAGCGCAATCACCAGCGAACGCAGCCATGCTGCAGCCAATCGCGAGACGATCGCAGGCAAACTCCCGGCAGACCTGATTGCGCTCTACGAGCGCCAGCGTGATCGCTACGGGTTCGGGGCTTCACTCCTGCAGGGCGGCGTCTCCAAGGCGAGCGGGGTCAAGCTCAATGAGAACGATATGCAGATCATTCGGGCTGCTGCCCCCGACGAGGTTTTGCTCTGCCCCGACAGCAGCGCGATCCTCGTGCGTACGAACGATTCGGGTCTCTGATGGCCCGGCAGCTGCTGATCGAGGCAGACGGCGGATCACGAGGCAACCCAGGTGTTGCGGCGAGCGGGTCGGTTGTGATCGACCAGGCGACGGGCGAGGTTTTGGCGGAGGTGGGACGCTACCTCGGTCATGCCACCAATAATGTGGCTGAATACACCGCGCTGGTCGAGGGGGTGCGGAAGGCGCTGGAGATTGCCCCAGATGCCGAGCTGCACGTGCGGATGGATTCGAAGCTGGTCATCGAGCAAATGTCTGGTCGCTGGAAGATCAAGCATCCAGACATGGCAGAGCTCGCTGCGGAGGCACGCTCGCTGCTCACCGGCACCCCGGTGAAGTTCCAGTGGGTTCCGCGACTGCAGAACACTCGGGCAGACAGGGTAGCCAACCGCTGCATGGACCTGCAGGCTAACATCGGGCTCTGACCAGGATCGTCGTGGTCGGACGCCCGCAGCAGTACCTGATCCAGTAGCTGAGTGGCAACGGTCGTCGTCATCCACTCAGGATCACCTTTATTTCAATGAGGAGACAATGAGGTGCGCGCATGCCTCTTGCGATTTCGTTTTTGGGTTGATATCAACGTGCCGTAGGCTTCCCAACTGAATGGGTCGGCAAGACGGTCGCGGCACTCTCCTCGGAGAGTGCCGAGGAACGTCCGGGCTCCGCAGGGCAGGACGGTGGGTAACTCCCACCCGGGGTAACCCGCGAGAAAGTGCAACAGAGAGTAGACCGCCTCCGGCCTATGCTTCCTCGGAAGTGCATTTCGGCGGTAAGGCTGAAACGGTGGTGTAAGAGACCACCAGCGGTGCGGGTGATCGTGCCGGCTAGGTAAACCTCGTCCGGAGCAAGGTCAGACAGAGAGCAATGGAGCTGCCCGCTCCGCTCTCGGGTAGACCGCTAGAGGGCTGCGGAAACGTAGTCCCGAGATAGATGGCCGTCCAGATCGCGTAGGCGGTGGGACAGAACCCGGCGTAACAGCCGGCCCATTCACTATCCTTCCGTCTTTGTGTCAGTGGCATCAGGGACCTATTGTGCGTCGCCCTGCTCTGGGTCACTGAGTGCCCACAGTCGCCGCTGCGCGCGGTGCGCCAGGGTGCGCAGCAGGGTCGCGTCCTGTGATGTGAAGGATCTGGGCTGCACGTCCATGATGCAGAGCGCGCCGACGCGGTGTCCGTCCAAGGTCTCGACGGGGTAGCCGGCGTAGAAGCGCACATACGGGGGGTTCCTCACGGCCGAGTTGCTCGAGTAGCGCGGGTCGAGCAGGGTGTCCTCGATAACGAAGTGTTCAGCTCGCCTGATGGTGATATCGCAGAACGCTTCACTGCGGGGGATGTCATCGGCGGGTAGCCCGATGGCGGACACCCTGAACTGGCGTTCGTTGTCGATGAAGGTGAGGCCAACCATCGGGGTGTCAAAGAGCTCCTGTGCGAGGTTCGTGATCTCGTCCAGCACGGGGTCACGGGCCATATCGACAAGGCCCAGCTGGTCGAGCGACTGCTGGCGGGCGGATTCAATAAGGGCCTCGGAGCGTGGCTCGACCCCGCTTCGGGGAACGAGCTGGTTGCTGACCCCCGGAGCGATCGCCGACGCCCAGACGTCGTAGGCATGCGTGCCGCCCGACTCATCGAGGTCACCAGCTGCAAATTCCAGGAACGAGACGCTCTGCCGCTTGGCGACCCGCTGCCGACTCAGTCGGTTCAGCCGCGTGGCGTGGCGGTCGACGGCGACCTGGAGCAGGCGAGGGAAGCGGGATCGCCCGCGAAAATAAGGTATCGAGAGCACGATCACCCGGGTCGCGGCCGGCGAGTTGTCGCGGATGTAGTCCAATAGCAGATCGAGGTCGCGTGTCCAGCGATGCGGGGGCATGAAATCGAGAGCCTCGTTGCCACCCAGCGAGAGAAGGATGACGTCGAATCGGGAGAGCCGCAGTGGCCGGATCGCCGCGAGGCACCCTGCCACTGTCATGTCCGTCGAGACAACAATGTCGACATCCGTCGCGCGCTGCGTGATCTGGGACACCCGCCGGGCTAGGTATCCCGGCAGGCCGAGGTCATGGGTGAGCACGCCGACGCCCGCGGATGCTCCGTCACCTGTGACGAGGATGCGATACGGGTTTCTCCCGGGAGCGTGCACGTGAGGCGAATCGCGGGCGACGGGCAGGCGGGTCCAGGAATATGGCGAGGTCAGAAGCCAGCCTCTGGTCGCGGCTCGAAGCGTTGCTCTCACTACAGCCAATGACATGAGCGGCGCGGGCCTTCGCGAGTGGATCGATTCCAGTTCTCTCTCCTACTACCTGACGGTGCATGAGCGCGGCCACGCACGAGGAGGCTTGACATTTTGTACGCACCGTCGGTGACCGACCTGTTGTAGTCGCCGATTTCAGCCTCGGTATCGCCGACCTCGTCCGGCCCTCCGGTGCCCGGGAGCACCTGCACCTTCGACTCGTCGATGTCAGAGTCGTCGAACGCGCTGCTCGCGGTCACCCACTCAGTCTGTTTCACCGTGATGTCCCGCTCGTTCGCGTCGTGGTATTTCTCGGACGCCTCGTGCTCTGTCTTATTCATGCCATGGAGTGTTGACGCGCAACGGACCCACGTCAAGGTGCACCTGCCGAATGATGTCGCCGGACAGGCCCGTCAACGGCATCGCTCCTCCAGGCCCGAAACACCGAATTCGAGACAGTCCCCGTGTGGGTGACTACCCGTCGACCGCAGTCGTCTCGACCCGCACCATGCGGATTTCGTCGATGCCGTCGTACTTGATCGTGCCGTCTGGCTCGAAGCCGTTACGCCGATAGAACGCCTGCGCGCGTGGGTTGATGGCAGCTACCCAGAGAAACGCCTGTTGCACCGGCATGACGGCATCGAATAGTGCTTGACCCGCGCCAGTTCCGTGCAGATCGCGCAGCAGGTAGAGAGAGTACAACTCCCGTGCACGCTCGAGATCCGTATCTCGCGATGGCCCAGCGCTTGCAAACCCGATCAGGGATCCGTCGGGGAGTTCGGCGACGACGACGTCGGATTTACCGCCGTTGAGAGTCTGTACCCAGCGAAGGGCGCGACGTTCTTCGAAATCCGGGCTGTCAAGAATATCGTCCGCAATCTGCCCTCGATACGTCTCCTGCCAGGCTTTGACATGAACCTTCGCGAGGGCTGCGGCATCGGAGACTTGGGCGGCACGGAGGGCGAAATCGCTCTCTATCGCGGACATCCCAGTCGAAAGTTACTTGCCTGCAGCCAGCGCAGCCGCACCCATGATGCCCGCATTGTTCCGGAGGGTCGCAGGAACGATCGGAATATCGAGCGAGATGAGCGGGAGAAAGTCTTTGTATTCCTTCGACACACCACCGCCGACAATGATCATGTCGGGGTGGAACAGCTTGACGAGCTCGTCGTAATAGGTCTGGAGCCGAGCAGCCCACTGCACCCAGGTCAGATCGTCCCTCTCTTTGGCCGAATACGAAGCCTTCGTCTCGTAGTCGACACCCTCTATATCGAGGTGACCGAGCTCAGCGTTCGGTACCAGCACACCGTCGTACAACAGCGCGCTTCCGATTCCGGTGCCGAGAGTAGTCAGGATGACGAGCCCTTTCTTCTTCTCGGCTGCGCCGAACAGGGTTTCTGCATAGCCGGCTGCATCCGCATCATTCACGAAATGGATATCGTGACCGAGCTTCTTCTCAAACAGCTTCTCGGCCTCGAAGCCGATCCATTTCTTCGATACATTGGCGGCAGACAGCGTGCGGCCCTTGATGACGACCGCGGGGAAGCACACACCCACAGGCTCTTTCTTGTCTGCGCTGCCGAGCTGCTTCATAATCTTGTCGACGACATCGGCAATCGCCTCGGGCTCACCCCCATCCGGAGTCGCGATCTTGACTCGATCGCTCAAAAGTTTGCCCGTCGAGACGTCGACGATCGCGCCTTTGATGCCGGTTCCGCCAATGTCGATGCCTACTGCTTTGTGAGCCATGATTCCATTCTCCGTTACAGCAGGGTCAGAATTTCCGCGCCGCGCTCTGCAAATACGAGCATGTGCGCGAACTGGGGGCTCCGGCTCCGGTCGCTGGTGACGGCACCGTGCGAAGCGGGGAGAGTCGACCGGGAAACAGGTGACCGTTCGAATGCCTGGGCATATGATTCATTTTACTTTGGCGACAGGAGCCCCCATGACTGAGTGGTTTTACAACAACAAGACCGGTGAGGTCGAAGAAGGAAGACAGTCCCTCTCTGCGGATCTCGACGGACCTTTCGCAAGCCAGGAAGAGGCAGCGCGGGCTCCCCAGATCATCGCGGAGCGTTCGCGCAAGTGGGCAGCAGAAGACTCGCGAGACAACTGAGCCCGAGACAACTGAGCCGGTGTGCACTTCCGCGTTTTCAGCGCAGTAGTCTCGCGAGGTGCACGCAGCATCCCGAGACCTGTCGGCGCCTACCGGGTGCCCTTGGAGGGGGCATCGTTGCTGCTCCACTTCACGGAAGGTTAATCGTCGTACTCGTGCTGCTCCGCCGGGTATTCGCCGTCTGAAACGTCGGAGATGTAGCTCTTCACAGCATCCGTCAGAACGGCACTCAGGTTGGCATACTGCTTGACGAACTTCGGAATGCGCCCGGTGGTGAGTCCGGCCCAGTCCGTCCAGACGAGCAACTGCCCGTCGACATGTGGACCGGCGCCGACCCCGATGGTGGGGATGCTCAGCTCGTCGGTGACTCGCTGTGCGCTCGAGGACGGCACCATCTCGAGAACAACAGCGAATGCTCCGGCGTCCTCGACCGCATGCGCATCCGCGAGAAGTTGTTCGACCCCGTCGCCACGTCCCTGAATCATGTGCCCGCCGAGCTTGTGTTCGCTCTGCGGGGTGAAACCGATGTGGGCCATGACGGGGATGCCGGCATCCACGATCCGCCGGATCTGCTCGGCGCTGCGTACGCCACCCTCGAGCTTCACTGCATGGGCCTGGGTCTCTTTCATGAACCGGAACGCCGTGTGCAGAGCTTCGTCGCCGCCGGTCTCGTATGACCCAAAGGGCATGTCGGCCACGACGAATGCGCGCGTGACTGATGCTGCGACAGCGCGGGTGAGCGGGATCAGCTCATCAACAGTGACGGGCAGCGTCGTGTCATACCCGAAGACATTGTTGCCGGCCGAATCACCAACCAGCAGAAAGTCGATTCCAGCCGCATCGAAAATGGATGCGGTGAGCTGGTCGTAACTGGTGAGTCCGGTGATTTTCACACCGTTCTCTTTCGCCGTCTGAAAGTGCCTTGTTCGCACCCGCTTCAGGTTCGCCTGCGCTGCCGCTGCCGTCGTTGGTTCGGTCATGCGATCAACTTTAGTCGCGCCTGTGAAGGTCAGGACTTCGTCTTGGCTCCTGGCAACGGTTCGTCGTTTGGTCGGTACGTGATCGGCAGCCTGCGGTCCCGCCCGAAGGCCATGCCGCTGATCTTGGGACCGATCGCGCCCTGGCGACGCTTCCACTCCGACCGGTCGACGAGACGAGTAACGAAGTCCACCGTCTCTGATTCGAACCCGAGCGCGATCACGTCTTCGCGACCGAGTTTCCTGATGATGTATGCGTCGAGAATGGCGTCGAGCAACTCGTAAGGCGGCAGGGTGTCCTGATCGGTCTGGTCGGGACGCAGTTCCGCGCTCGGCGGCTTTTCGATTGAATTCTCCGGAATCGGCGGAGTCTCGCCGCGACTCACCGCGAACTCGTTCCGCCAGCGGGCGAGTTCCCACACCAGTGTTTTCGGCACATCCTTGATCGGCGCGAAACCACCCGCTGCGTCGCCGTAGATCGTCGAATAGCCCACTGAGATTTCTGTCTTATTCCCATTCGTGAGGGCGAGATGGCCGTGCATGTTCGACTCGGCCATCCAGATCATTCCGCGGATGCGCGCCTGCAGGTTCTCAGCAGCCACGCCGGTCAGCTCGAGTTGGGTCTCGATCGGGGTGACGAGGTCGCCGATGGGCTGCACAGAGTAGTGAAAGCCGATGCGCTCAGCCAGCTCGCTCGCGTCGTCGACAGAGCCGCCCGAGCTGTAGCGGCTCGGCATCGCGATTCCGTATACGCGGTCTGCGCCAACGGCGTCTGCCGCGAGCGCCGCAACGACGCTCGAGTCGATGCCGCCCGAGACGCCGAGTACCACGCTCGGGAAACGGTTCTTCTCGACGTAGTCGCGCAGCCCGAGCACCAGTGCGTTCCACACCTGTTCCCGATCGTCAGGAGGCACTGCGATATCAGCGACGACAGTGCTGGACGGTGAGCCGGATGACGCGAGCTCAACCCGCGACACCCCTGCGGGCAACTCGGTATCTGTCGCTTCAGCGACATCCAGGTCGACCACGAGAAGGTGCTCTGCGAACTGCGGGGCGCGAGCGAGAATCGCGCCTTCGGTGTCGACCACGACGCTGTCTCCGTCGAACACCAGGTCGTCCTGGCCGCCCACGATGTTCACGTACGCGACGATCGTGTCGGTTTCGATGGCACGGCGAGTGACCAGGGGCAGTCGCACGTCGTCCTTGTCGCGTTCGAACGGTGACGCGTTGACTACGACGAGCAGCCCTGCGTCCACCGCAAGTACGCTGGCCAGCGGTCCGCCATCACGCCAGAGGTCCTCGCAGATGATGAGGGCGACATCCGCACCTTTGATGCGAAGCACGAGCAGTTCATCGCCTGGAATGAACACACGGTACTCGTCGAAGACCGAATAGTTGGGCAGGTGGTGCTTCGAGTAACTGGCTTTGACGTGGCCATGCTGCAGCACACTCGCTCGGTTCATAGCGATGGCAGTCGGAGCATTACTCGTGCCGAGAAGGCGTGGCTCGAACGGACCATCAGGATGCCCCACGATCACCGGCAGGTCGCCGAGCCCCGCGTCGAGCAGCTCCTTGGCGAGCAGATTTACCCTGTCCCGCGCTGTCGCAAGAAAGCTGGGGCGGGAAGCGAGGTCTTCGATCGGGTAGCCGCTGAGAGCCATCTCGCCCACCGCGAAGAGATCTGCACCGGCGGCGGCGGCTCGTCGAGCACCGTCGAGAATCTGCATCGAATTGCCGAGAAGGTCTCCGACAACAGGGTTGGTTTGGCCGAGCGCCAAGCGGAGTCGGGGCATAGCCACTAGCCTAATAGGCGGGGCAGAAGTGCCCGATCGGTAAGCAATGAGGAGCCAATGGACAAGCAGCGTGACTTCGTTCTCCGCACCATCGAAGAGCGCGGCGTCAAGTTCATCCGCCTCTGGTTCACCGACGTTGTCGGCACCCTCAAGTCGGTGGCGATCGCCCCGGCAGAGGTCGAGGGAGCCTTCGCAGAGGGCCTCGGATTCGATGGCTCGGCTATCGAAGGCCTGACCAGGTCGTACGAGGCAGACGTGCTCGCGCACCCAGACCCTGCGACGTTCCAGATTCTTCCGTGGCGCGGGGAGATCGACCCGACCGCCCGCATGTTCTGCGACATCACGACACCAGACGGCCAGCCAGCAGTCGCCGACCCGCGCAACGTACTGAAGCGCACGCTGGCGACCGCGGCCGAACGCGGATTCACGTTCTACACGCATCCCGAGATCGAGTTCTATCTGCTGAAGAGTTCGCAATACGGCGTCGACGGGCCAGAGCCGGTCGACCGCGCCGGGTACTTCGACAACGTGCCAGGTGGAACTGCACACGACTTCCGCCGGCGTTCGGTGCGTATGCTCGAAGACCTCGGTATTTCGGTCGAATTCAGCCATCATGAGGCCGGCCCCGGCCAGAACGAGATCGACCTGCGCTACGCAGACGCGCTCACCACCGCGGACAACATCATGACCTTCCGCACCGTGGTCAAAGAGGTGGCAATCGAGCAGGGTGTGTACGCGACGTTCATGCCAAAGCCCCTCTCCGGGGAACCAGGCTCAGGCATGCATACCCACATGTCTCTGTTCGAAGGCGACACGAACGCATTCTTCGACGCGGGCGGCCAGTACCAACTTTCGAAGATCGGTCGCCAGTTCATTGCCGGCCTGCTCCGTCACGCCCCCGAGATCACGGCGGTCACTAACCAGTTCGTCAACTCGTACAAGCGCCTCTGGGGCGGCTCGTCGCAGAGCAAGCTCGGTGAGGCTCCAAGCTTCGTCACCTGGGGCCACAACAATCGCTCCGCGCTTGTCAGGGTGCCGCTGTACAAGCCCGGGAAGGGCCAGAGCGCCCGTGTCGAGTACCGCGCGATCGACTCCGCAGCCAACCCGTATCTTGCATACTCGCTGCTGCTCGCTGCCGGCCTCAAGGGCATCGAGGAAGGCTATGAGCTTCCGGCCGAGGCCGAAGACAACGTGTGGGAGTTGTCTGACGCTGAGCGCAAAGCACTCGGCTACAGCCAGCTGCCCGCGAGCCTCGACCACGCGCTCGCCCTCATGGAAGAGTCAGAACTGGTGGCTGAAACGCTCGGTGAACAGGTCTTCAACTTCGTCCTCTTGAACAAGCGCCAGGAATGGCGGGACTACCGCTCCCAGGTGACGCCCTTCGAGCTCAAGAGCAACCTGGAGATGCTGTAGTCCTGCAGGTCTCATGACTACTCTCACGGATCTTGCGCGGCTGGGGTTCGCCGACCTCGACCAGGCGACGACGCTCATCGCCGAGCTGGGTTCGAGCATCGACAGTGTGCGGATTCTGCCGTGGCTGGGCGATGCAGCAGACGCCGACCAGGCGCTCAGGATGCTGTGCTCGCTTCTCCGACAGGCCCCGGTGCAGACCGCCGCAACCCTGGCCGACGATGGTAGCGGCCAGCGCCTGGTGCGCGTGCTGGGGGCATCAAGCGGTCTCGCCGAGTTTCTCCTGCGTCATCCGGAAGAACTCGTTTCACTCGAGGAACCACTGCTGCAACCGCTGAGCCCCGAACAATATCGCCGGGAGCTTCTCGACTCGATCGAGGGTGTCACCGGTCAGGAGGATGCCTGGGCGGCGTTGCGAGTGCGCTATCGCCGCCACGTGGTACGCCTCACCTCGTTTGACCTCGGCCAGGTCGACCCGCTCGCCGGTCTGCACCTCGTCGCTGCGGCTCTTGCCGATCTCGCCGGCGCCGCCCTCGACGCAGCGCTCGAAATTGCTCGCAGGTACGTCTCGGGCCCTCCCGCAGACGTCGCGAAGACTCGGCTCGCGATAATCGGAATGGGCAAGGCAGGTGCGCGCGAGCTCAACTACGTGAGCGATGTCGACGTGATTTTCGTCGGCGAGGGGTCGATAGAGATCGCCACCAGGCTCGCGATGGCGACGATGCGCGGCATCAACGATCTCGCCCTCGAACCACCGCTCTGGGAAGTGGACGCGAACCTCCGACCGGAGGGTAAAGACGGTGCTCTCGTCAGGACTCTCGAGTCGCACATCGCCTACTACGACCGTTGGGCGAAGAGCTGGGAGTTCCAGGCGCTGCTGAAAGCTCGCCCACTGGCCGGGGATACCGAACTCGGCGAGCGGTACGTCGAGGCGATCTCTCCGAAGGTGTGGAGCAGCGCCGCTCGTGAGGGCTTCGTCGAGGGCGTCCAGCGAATGCGGGAGCGGGTGACCGAGAACATCCCGGGAGACGAACTCGACTATCAGCTCAAACTCGGGCCGGGTGGGCTAAGGGATATCGAGTTCACCATCCAGTTGCTTCAACTCGTGCATGGTCAGACAGACAACGAGGTCCGCCAGCGAGCGACACTCCCCGCCTTGGAAGCTCTCGCGGAACAGGGGTACATCGGCCGCGTCGAGTCGGCGGAATTCTCAAAGGACTATCGCTTCCTGCGGCTGCTCGAGCACCGATTGCAGCTCAGGGACCTCAAGCGCACCCACCTGATGCCCAGCGACCCCGAGGCTCTTCGCATCCTCGCGCGAGCCACCGGAATCGCCACGAGCGCAGCCGACCTGACCGAGCAGTGGAGCCGCACGAAGCTCGAAGTGCGTGGCTTGCACGAGCGGCTGTTCTATCGACCGCTGCTCTCCGCCGTGGCGGCACTTCCCGACGGAGACATGGTACTCACCAGCGAGCAGGCTGCTGCTCGCCTCGCAGCAATCGGCTTCCTGGATCCGCGTGGAGCGCTCGCCCATATCGCCGCCCTCACCACCGGAGTTTCCCGCCGGGCGGCCATCCAGCGTCACCTGCTGCCAGTGATGCTGCAGTGGTTTGCGGCAGGCGCCGACCCTGACTACGGGCTTCTCGCCTTTCGCAAACTCAGTGATGACCTGGGGGAGTCGTACTGGTTCCTCAGGATGCTGCGGGACTCGTCCGGTGCCGCGCAGCGCCTCACCAGCGTCCTTTCCGGATCCCGTTTCGTCGGCGCACTCCTTGAGCGCATACCTGAGGCAGCCGCCTGGTTCGAGCATGACGACGACCTTCAGCCCCGGGCATCCTCGGCGCTGCTGGAAGAGTCCCTGGCTACCGTCGCACGCCACCACGACGACGTCTCTGGCGCCCTGGCTCTCCGCACGGCCAGGAGGCGCGAGGTGCTGCGCCTCGCAATCGCCGCGATCCTCGGCCAGATCGATGTCGAGCAACTCGGTCATGCGCTTTCGGACGTGACCACAGCAATACTCACCGGAGTGCTTGCCATTGTGCACCCACCCGGTGACGGCATCGAATTCGCCATCATCGGAATGGGGCGTTATGGCGGCGGTGAACTCGGGTTCGGCTCCGACGCAGACATTGTCTACGTGTATCGGGCGACAACGGCAACCGGTGAGGAGGCGCAGGCACGGGCCGAGATGATCGTCGCCTTCCTCCTCAGGTATACCGAAGACCTCAGGCTGCCGCTCGACCTGGATATCAACCTCAGGCCCGAAGGCAAGAATGGCGCAGTGGTTCGGTCGCTCGATTCGTATCGCGCGTACTACGAGCGCTGGTCGCTTACCTGGGAAGCACAGGCGCTGCTCAGGGCACGAGCGGTCGCCGGGGACCCAGCGCTGATGGCTGATTTCGAATCCCTCGCAGACAGCGTGCGCTTCCCGGTAAATATCCCCGAGAACGACGTGCGCGAGGTCAAACGCATCAAGGCGCGGGTCGAATCCGAGAGGCTGCCGCAGGCGGCTGATCCATCCCGCCATCTGAAATTGGGCCGAGGCTCCCTGAGCGACGTCGAATGGTTCGTGCAGTTGATCCAGTTGCAGCACGGGGCCGAGATAGTGGGCTTGCGCACCACATCCACGCTTGACGCTCTCGAAGTCGCGAGGGCTGAGGGATTCGTCTCGACGGTCGAATCCCGCAAACTCCGCGATGCCTGGATCTTCGCCTCCCGTGCCCGCTCGGCGATGACACTCTGGACGGCGCGAACTGCCGACGTGCTGCCGACCGACCGCCAGCAGCTCGAAGGTGTCGCCAGACTGTTGGAGTATCCGCCAGGGTCCGCCTCGAGGCTTGAGGAAGATTATCTGAAGGTCACGAGGCTCGCCCGTGCGGTTTTCGAGAAGCGCTTCTACGGTTGAACGGGCGCCTGCATGCAGAGCGAAACTGTCACGTTCCCGAAACATACTCGCCACAGGCGCTTCGTAGATTTGCTCCACCGGATTCCGCATCCCGCAGCGGAGTCGAAGCCTGCCTAAGGGGTAGTTATGAGTGGAAACAGCGTTCGCCTTCAAGCCATCACAGATGTCGAGGCTTATGTGCCTCCCGCCGTCAGCTTCGACGAGTCAGAGGCTCCCGGCCAGATATTCGGTGAGAACGTGTTCAACAAAGACGTGATGCTCAAGCGTCTGCCGAAGTCGGTCTACAAGTCCGTCATTGCGACAATCGAGCATGGAGCGACGCTCGACCCGCTGGTAGCAGACGCTGTGGCGTCCGCAATGAAAGACTGGGCGCTCGAAAAAGGCGCCACTCATTACGCCCACGTGTTCTATCCGCTCACCGGGCTCACCGCCGAGAAGCACGACAGCTTCTTCGAGCCGGTATCGGATGGCTCAGCTCTCGCCGAATTCGCTGGCAAGACCCTCGTGCAGGGTGAGCCCGACGCATCCAGTTTCCCGAACGGCGGGCTTCGCAACACATTCGAGGCTCGTGGATACACCGGGTGGGATGTCACGAGCCCGGCGTATGTGCTCGAGAACCCGAACGGTAACACGCTCTGCATCCCCACCGTGTTCGTCTCGATGACCGGCGAGGCCCTCGACCACAAGACGCCACTGCTGCGGTCCCAGCAGGCCATGGGCGAGCAGGCTGAGCGCATCCTGAAAATGTTCGGCCACGAGAACCTCAACCACGTCGTATCCTTCTGCGGACCCGAGCAGGAGTATTTCCTGGTCGACCGCCACTTCTTCCTCGCCCGCCCCGACCTGCTGAACGCGGGGCGCACGCTCTTCGGCGCGAAGCCCCCGAAAGGCCAGGAGTTCGACGACCACTACTTCGGTGCGATCCCCGAGCGCGTTCTCGGCTTCATGATGGACACCGAGCGCGAGCTGTTCAAGCTGGGTATCCCCGCCAAGACCCGTCACAACGAGGTCGCACCCGGCCAGTTCGAGATCGCCCCGATGTTCGAGCGCGGCAACATCGCGGCCGACCATCAGCAGCTACTCATGACGACCTTCAAGTCGGTGGCCAAGAAGCACGGCATGGAATGCCTGTTCCACGAGAAGCCGTTCCAGGGAGTGAATGGATCGGGTAAGCACGTCAACTTCTCGCTCGGCAACAATGAACTCGGCAGCCTGTTTGTGCCCGGTGACAACCCGCACGATAACGCGCAGTTCCTCGTGTTCTGTGCTGCGGTGATCAGGGCCGTGCACACGTTCGGTGGGCTGCTCAGGGCATCCGTCGCCTCGGCATCCAACGACCACCGTCTTGGTGCAAACGAAGCCCCTCCCGCCATCATCTCGATCTTTCTCGGCGACCAGCTCGCCGACATCTTCGACCAGATTGCCAAGGGCTCCCTCACCTCGTCAAAGGGCCGCGGCACGATGACAATCGGCGTCGACACCCTGCCCGTGTTGCCGACCGACCCTGGCGACCGCAACCGCACCAGTCCCTTCGCGTTCACGGGCAACCGATTCGAGTTTCGTGCACCGGGCTCGCTGCAGACCGTCGCAGCGCCGATGGTGACGATCAACACGATCATGGCCGACTCTCTCGACTACTGCGCCAACGAGCTCGAGGCTGCCGTGGCACAGGGCACAGACTTCGACGAGGCCGTGCAGACGCTGCTCACGACGATCATCACCGAACACGGAGCGGTCGTCTTCAACGGTGACGGCTATTCAGCCGAGTGGCCGATCGAGGCTGAGAAACGTGGCCTCGCCAACCTGAAGACCACACTGGATGCCCTCCCTGAGCTCATCACTGAGCCGGCCATGGCGCTGTTCGAGAAGTACAAGGTATTCAACCACCGCGAGATGCACTCCCGCTACGAGATCGGCCTTGAGCAGTACACGCTCACCATCGGGGTCGAGGCGAGGTTGACTCTCGAGCTCGGAGCGACGGTCGTTCTGCCCGCGGCGGTTCGCTACCAGACAGAACTGGCGGTCAACGTGGGTGCGCTCATCGCGGCCGGCGTCGAAGCAGACAGGGGCGCGCTCGACGAGGTCTCCGGCCCGCTTGCCGATCTGCGAAGCGCGCTCGCTGCCCTCAAGGATGTCCTCACGGCAGATGCTGGTCATGAGGCACTCGCAGAGGCTGAGCACGCTCGGGACGCACTGCTGCCAGCGATGGCCGCTGTTCGGGCCGCCGCAGACACGCTCGAGGAGATTGTGGCGGATGACCTGTGGCCGCTGCCGACCTACCAGGAAATGCTGTTCATGCTGTAACTGCCCTTGTTGTCCCTCGTGGCGGGGAAATCGACTGGCGGACCCAGTAGCTACGCCGTCCGCGATCAGGTTTCCCCGCCGCGAGGATTAGATCACCGTTCAACTAAAGAAGGCCGGGCCCCTCGGGGCCC
>JAYTRC010000073.1:0-52694 GCA_043746355.1 Lacisediminihabitans sp.
CGATATCCCCGCCGCAGGATGCACCGCGACGCGATATCCCCGCCGCGAGGGGCACAGGAACGCGGCGCACAGGAACGAGGGGCACAGCAACACGGAAAGGCCCCCGCCCCAGCGCGTAAGCACAGTGGCGGAGGCCCGAATCCGAACGGGAGTGACTACGCAGCAGGCTGCAGTACAACCTGGATCTCGACCGAGATGGTGACATCGTCGCCGAGGGTGAATCCGCCGGCCTCGAGGGCAGCGTTCCAGTTGACTCCGTAGTCCTTGCGGTTGATCTTGGTGGTCGCCGTGGCGCCAGCCTTGGTCTGGCCGTAGCCGTCGGTGATGACCCCGCCGAGCTCGCCCGTGAGGGTGACCGACTTGGTGACACCGCGCAGCGTGAGGTCGCCAACGATAGTGAAGTCGTCTCCGTCGGCGGTGACCGAGGTGGACTTGAAGATCATCTGCGGGTGCTCTTCAACGAGGAAGAAGTCGCTCGAGTGGAGGTGCTGGTCGCGAGCCTCCTGGCCGGTGTCGACGGAGGAGACGTCAATGGTCGCCTCGATCTGCGTGTCGGCAATCGTCGCGCCGGTGACGACGGTCGCGTCCCAGGTCTTGAAGACACCCTTCACCTTGCTGATGGCGAGGTGCCTCACCGAGAAGCTGAGGTCGGAGTGGGTCGGGTCGATTTTCCAGGTACCTGCTACGAGGTCCGGGTGAGTTGTGGTTGTCATAGTTGATCCAATCGCATTGATCCTGTGCTTATTCCGAATTTTGGTGACATGTCACAAAAAATTTCTCAGGATGGCCTCGTTTCCGGGGAGACAGTCTTGGCGGCATCGGTCTCCGGCAGCGATCCCAGCACGGTGTCGATCTTCGCGAGCGCCTCGGGCGGCAGGATGACCCCCGCAGCTTTGACGTTCGATTTCACCTGCTCGGGTCGTGAGGCGCCGATGATCGCGGATGCGACGTTCGGGTTCTGCAGTACCCACGCGACAGCGAGCTGGGCCAGGTCGAGACCGACCTCCGTGGCGATCGGCGTGAGATTTTGCACCGCGGTGAGCACCTCATCCCTCATGAAGCCCTTGATGGTGTTCTCACCACCCTTTTTGTCCGTCGCGCGCGAGCCCTCTGGCAGCGCAGCGCCGGGGAGGTACTTTCCGGTGAGCACGCCCTGGGCGACAGGCGACCAGACGATCTGCGAGACGCCCAGCTTTGTGGATGTCGGCACCACATCTTTCTCGATCACTCGCCAGAGCATGGAGTACTGCGGCTGGTTGGAGATGAGCTGGAAGCCTAGCTCCGTCGCCAGCTTGTGCCCGGCGGTGAGCTGCGAGGCCGACCACTCCGACACACCGATGTAGAGCGCCTTGCCCTGGCGCACGACATCCGCGAAGGCCTGCATGGTTTCTTCGAGCGGAGTTTCGACGTCGTAGCGGTGGGCCTGGTAGAGGTCGACGTAGTCGGTCTTCAGTCGGTGCAGTGAGCCGTCGATCGACTCCATGATGTGCTTTCGGGAGAGCCCTGAGTCGTTCGGACCTTTCGGTCCCGTCGGCCAATACACCTTGGTGAAGATCTCGAGGGATGCGCGGCGCTCGTTGCGAAGTGCCTTGCCGAGCACCTTCTCCGCTGCGGTGTTCGCGTATGCGTCCGCGGTGTCGAAGCTGGTGATGCCCGCGTCGAGCGCGGCTGCAACGCACTGCATGGCCGTCTCATTTTCGACCTGGGAGCCGTGTGTGAGCCAGTTGCCGTAAGTGAGCTCTGAGACCTTGAGACCGCTGTTTCCGAGATATCTGAATTGCATACTTCAACGTTACGCTCTGGGCATGCCAGGCACACACGTCGCCCTCCTGAGGGGCATCAACGTCGGAACGGCGAAGGCTGTTGCAATGGCAGACCTGTCACGCGTTTTCGACGAACTCGGTGCGACCGACGTGAAGACAGTGCTGCGCAGCGGCAACGTTGTGTTCGGCGGATCGGTCACAGCAACCGCGCTCGAGAACGCCGTTCTGGCGGCGACCGGCGTGCAGTCCAGCGTGCTGGTGCTCGACGCGGCATCCTTCCGTCGCATCGCCGACGCAAACCCCCTTCTCGACGTGGCAACCGACGGTTCGAAGAGTTTCGTCACCTTCCTCTCTGAGCTGCAGGGTCCACTCGCTGAGCCGGATGCCGCGGCCCTCGCTCCAGAGATTCTCGCCATCGGTGACGGTGCGATCTACCAGTGGATGCCCGACGGAAGCCTGCAGACGAAGGTGCCCAAATCGTTCTGGAAGCAGATCTCCGGGCATGTCACAGCGCGCAACTGGAACACCGTGCAGAAGCTGCTTGCCCTACTCCAGGACTAGCCGAACCGCCCCTCCTTCACAGGGGATGCGGAGGTTCGTCTGTGACCGTGGTTTCAGTACGACGACAGAAGTTGCTTCCCTGGTGCGAGTATTCCGCCAGATGAGAGGCCAGTTCGTCCCAGTCCACAGGCGTCCGATACGTCGCAGCACACCCCCTAGCGTGTGCGCAGAATCCCGGAAGATCCTCCATTGCCACTCGACCCATCTCGTGCTTCCGCGCGCGCCAAACGGCCGGCGCCCAGAATCGCACCGAAGCGTGCGCCCACTCCGAACCTCCCTGCCCTCAACAATCGCTCTGTGCGCAATCTCACCCGTCTGCAGATCGTGCGGTCGGTCAAACGCGGGGTCGCCCTTGCCGGTGTCGCGTTCGTCGCTCTTGTCGGGGTCAGCGTGGCGGTACCGGCCTACGCGCAAGTCACGAGCGTTTCGCACGCGCACGCGCCCGTAGCGCAGTCGCTCTCGGTTTCGGCCGCGGTTCCAATCCCTGCGGTCGCCCGGGACTCGTACCAGGTGACGTCGCCGCCAGCGATGGTGTGGCCGGTGGATTCCTCGAGTCCGATCGCGAGTCCGTTCGGCCCGCGGGTGGCGCCATGCGATGGCTGCTCGAGTGTGCACGAGGGTGTCGACTTCGACGCGGGCAACGGCGCAGTCATCCATGCCATCGCCGCCGGAGTCGTCGTCGAGACGAACAACCCCGGCTGGGCTGCACTCGGCGTGCATGTCGCGATCGAGCATGTCATTGACGGGCAGGTCGTGGTGAGCGCTTACGGGCACATGCAGACCGGCTCGATGCCGCTTAAAGTCGGCGATATCGTCCACGCAGGGGAGCCGATCGGACTGGTGGGCAGCACGGGTGAGAGCACCGGCCCGCACCTTCACTTCGAGATCCGGCTGAACGGCACGACGCCGACCAACCCGTTGCCCTGGCTTCACGCGCACCTCGGCTAGCCTGCCTCTCAGAATCGCGGCGTAGCGTCGGATTCGTGGGCAATTTCACTAACGTCTGGCGCTCCAGAATGTTGTCGGCGTTCACCGGCAACAGCTCAGGCCGACCCGAGTGGGTGCAGCGGATCGAGCAGGGCGACGACGAAGGCTGGTTCGGCGTCGGCTCGGCAGCCTGGGCGGTTCACGGGGGTATGGCGACGCTTCCGTCGGGCATCCGCGCCCTCTTGATGCAGACCTTGCACCCCGGGGCGATGGCGGGCGTGCACGACTGGTCGCGCTACAAGGAAGATCCGCTGGGGCGGCTGTCTGGCACCATCCAGTGGCTCATCTCCGTCACCTTCTCTGACCGCGCCATGGCCGAGCTCGAGTCGAGCCGGGTCGGTCGTTTCCACGATCGCGTGAAGGGTACCTACCTCGATGCGGCCGGCGTGGAGCGTGCATACGCCGCCGATGATGCTGAACTCCTCTCGTGGGTGCATGTCGTCTTCACCGACGCGTTCCTGGGCAGCGAACTCACCTGGGGCCGCCCGATTCCCGGCGGCTCAGACCAGTACGTGCGAGAGTGGGCGAAAGCCGGGGAACTCGTCGGAGTCGTCGACCCGCCGCGCTCGTATGCCGAACTGCAGGACCAGCTTCACGCGTTCACCCCCGTGCTCAAGAGCGACGAGCGCGTCTCTGAGGCCGTGCACTTCATCCGGGCACCGGGGCTACCCCGAGCGATGATGCCCTGGTACCACGTTTTGTTCGCGGGTGCGGTCGCCTCGATCCCGGTGGAATACCGCCGTATGCTCGGCCTCCGCCGCGCCTGGTGGCCCGCAATCACAGCCACTCGCATACTGCTCAAGCTCGTCGGCCGCATCCTCGGCTCGAGTTCGACGAGTGAGGGTGCAGCCCGCAAACGGCTCGCCCGGCTCGGCCTGCTGGATGTCGCTGCCTCGCGGTAGATTCGTGGTGACATGAGAAGCGCGTGACATGGGCAGACAGGATGGCACCTCCCGGCAGGTGAGCGCGGAGTCTGTTGATAGCAGCAGCGCTCCCATCCTGCATGTCGACCTCGACGCCTTCTTCGCATCGGTTGAGCTACTCGATCGTCCGGAGCTCGCGCATCTGCCCGTCGTCGTGGCTGGCACGTCGCTGCGCTCGGTCGTCACGGCAGCGAACTACCCGGCTCGCAGGTTCGGCGTGCGCTCGGCCATCCCGCTCTCGCAGGCATTGCGACTCTGCCCGCGGGCGATCGTGCTCGAACCACATTTCGAGAAATACCGTTACTTCTCGGCAAAGGTCATGGCGATCTTCGACGATGTGACCCCGATTGTCGAACGCCTCGGAATTGACGAGGCATTTCTCGATGTCGCCGGTGCCCGAGGAGTGTTCGGGCTGCCGGCCGATGTGGCTCAGTTGATCCGCAGGCGGGTGTTCGACGAGACAGGGCTGCACTGCTCGGTCGGCGCGGCGTCGACAAAGTTCGTCGCGAAGCTGGCGAGTGGGCGCGCGAAGCCCGACGGCCTGCTTGTCGTTCCGGCTGCCGAGACGCTCGCCTTCCTGCATCCGCTGCCGGTCGGTGCGCTCTGGGGCGTCGGTGCCGCGACGGAAGAATCACTGACCAAGCGTGGGCTGAAGACCATCGGCGACATCGCCCGCGCGCCACTCGCGACCCTGCAGCGGGCGGTCGGCACCACCGGGGGCCGCAAGCTCCACGAACTGGCCAACGGCATCGACCCGCGCTCGGTCACGACCGGCTCGCTCGAGAAAAGCATCGGGCACGAGATGACTTTCGAGCACGACACGACCGACCCCGATGAGCTCAACCGCGAGCTGCTGCGGCAGGCGAGCGCGGTTGCGGTGCGGTTGCGAACCGGCGGCTGGGTCGGGCGCACTGTCGTGCTCAAGCTGCGATACGCAGACTTCACGACGATCAGTCGCTCGCGCACGATCGCAGAGCCGACAGATCTCGGCAGGCGCATCTACGAGGAAGTGCGCGAGATCCATGACGCTCTGGGCGAGCATCCACCCGTGCGTCTCATCGGAGTTCGCATGGAACAACTGGCACCGAGCGACGGCCAGCCGCTCGGCCTGTGGGATTCGGATGAGGGCTGGCGCGAGGCCGAAGACACGATGGACGCGGTCAGCGCCAGATTCGGCCGCGGCGCCCTCGGCCCTGCGGCGCTGCTCAAGGCGTCGGCCCCGCGCGGGGACGCGAGCAACGCGCACCGCATCGAGTACTGACGAATCAACGTTGAGGGATGTAGTGAACGATGAGCCGCTTCCCGACAGCACAACGTTGACTCAATCGCCGAACGTCGAGGAATCTAGCGGCCGATGACCGCCGCAGAGTGACCCGGCAGCACGACTCCATCCGAGGCCGCTCCGATGAACTCATCTGTGGCGAGCAACAGCGTTCCGCCATAGGGCAGCGCGACCGGCCCCGCAGCGAAGTTCACCGCGATCGTGGTCGAGCCGCGATGCATGGCGAACCAACCCAGCTCATCGTCGAAGTCGGCTGCCGTGTTGGTGAATCGCGGGTCGGTGAGGTCGGGCACCGACCGCAGAAGTGCCGACAGCGAGCGGTAGAGCTCGAGCAGCCTGGCGTGGTCGCCATCCTTCGCCTCCGACCAGTCGAGCGTGGAGTTCGCGAAGGTCGACGGCTCCTGGGGGTCCGGAACGCTCGACGGATCCCACCCCATTTTCTCGAATTCGGCGATTCGACCCTCTGCGGTGGCTTTGCCAAGCTCCGGTTCAGGATGCGAGGTGAAGAACTGCCATGGTGTCGATGCGCCCCACTCCTCACCCATGAACAGCATCGGGGTGAACGGGCAAGTCATCGTGACGACGGCGGCGATCGCCAGCTGGCCGTAATCCAGTTGGGCGGCTAGGCGGTCGCCGATCGCGCGGTTGCCGACCTGGTCGTGGTTCTGGTCGGCAACGACGAGCCGCCAGGCCGGCATGTGGTCGGTGTCGATGGGCGAGCCGTGGTCTTTCTCGCGGAATGACGAATACGTTCCGTCGTGATAGAAACCGCGGGTGATGACTTTGGCAAGCGATTCGAGGTGCTCGAAGTCGGCGTAATAGCCGGTGATCTCGCCGGTCAGCGCGACGTGCAGCGCGTGATGGAAGTCGTCGCTCCACTGGGCGTGCAGGCCGTATCCGCCGGCCTCGCGCGGAGTGATGAGTTTTGGGTCGTTGAGATCTGACTCCGCAATGAGGGTGAGCGGCCGACCGAGAAAGGCAGACAGCGCATCGGTCTCCTCCGCGAGCTCCTGCAGGATGTGCCGTGGTGACTCGTCGACCAGGGCGTGCACAGCATCGAGCCGCAGCCCGTCGACGTGATAGTCGCGCAGCCACATGATCGCGTTCTCGACGATGAACGAGCGCACCGCCTCTTCACCCAGGTTCACCGAATCGCCCCAGGTGTTCGCTGATCCGGTTCGAAGGTACGGACCGAAGCTCGGAAGGTAGTTGCCACTCGGCCCGAGGTGGTTGTAGACGACATCCTGGATGACGGCCAGCCCGCGCGAGTGGCACGCGTCGACGAATCGCTGATAGGCATCCGGCCCGCCGTAGCTCTCGTCGACCGTGTACCAGAACACGCCGTCGTAACCCCAGTTGTGCTCGCCGTTGAAGCCGTTGACCGGCAGCAGCTCGACGAAGGCGACACCGATGCTCACCAGGTGGTCGAGCTTCTCGATAGCGGAGTCGAGGGTACCTTCAGCGGTGAACGTGCCGAGGTGCAGCTCGTAGATCAGGCCCCCGGCGAGCTGGCGACCCTTCCAGTGCTGGTCAGTCCAGTCGAAGTCGGCGTGGTCGAAGACCCGAGAGAGTTCGTGCACCGAGTCCGGCTGGCGGCGGGACCGCGGATCGGGCAGCGGATGCTCGTCAGCATCGAGCAGATAGCCGTAGTCGACCCCGCTGAGGCCGTCCGGCGCGCTCCACCAGCCGCCACCGGTCGCCGCCATTTCATGGCGTTCGCCGTCGAGCAGAAGCGTCACTTTCGCGGGCGTCGGGGCCCAGACCTCGAAGGTCATGACTGGGGCTCTTCGGTCGACTCGCCCGCCTCGGTCGGCTCCGGCTCCTCACTCAATCCCGGTTCCTCGGTCAGCTCTACCGGCGGTGGCTCGACCAGCGCGGCCGGCACGACCTTGGCACGCGACGGCAATTCAGCGGTCGGAACGAGCAGCGCGACCGGGTAGCGGTCGAAAACCTCGGCAAGCCTGAGGGTGCCGCCGGCATACTGCCGACCGGTGATCACATCCGTGACCGGCCTGCCTGCGAGCTGCACAACCGTGTCGCCCCATCCGCCGTTCCGTTCGAGACCGATCGGTAGCCTGGTAGCCAGCGTGACGACATTGCCGCTGTCGAACCCGACGAGATGCTTGCTCGCTGGCCCGAACGCGGTGACAGGGGCGTACCTGGTGAACAGGTGCGGGTGATCGCGACGCAATCGGAGCGCGCGACTGGTGACGAGCAGTTTCGCCGCTCCGCTCTCGTCGATCGGCGGGTGACTGCCTGCATCGATCGCCGCCAGATAGAGCCTGCGAATGTCGAAGTCGACCGGCCGGCGGTTGTCTGGGTCGACGAGTGAGGTCTCCCACAGCTCGCTGCCCTGGTACACATCGGGAACCCCTGGCGCGGTCAGCTGGATGAGTTTCGCACTCAGCGAGTTCGACCAGCCCGGCTGCTCGATCGTGTCGAGGAGTTCGCGGATGATGCCGCTCACTCGCTCATCGTCGAACACCGAATCGATGAGCTCGTGCATCCTGCGCTCAAAGTCTTCGCGCGGTTGCGTCCACCCGGTGGAATTTCCGGCCTCCCGCGCAGCCTTCTCGGCATACGCGTGCAGGCGTTCGCGGCTGGCCGGCCACGCGCCCACGATCGCCTCCCAGAGGAGTGCCTCGAGCGGGCCGTCGCCGAGGGGCGATTCGCCGCGCAACTGCTCAAGGGCTGACTCCCACTGGTCAGGGACCTCGGCGAGTACAGAGATGCGCGCGCGCACATCTTCGCCGCGCTTGGTGTCGTGGGTGGAGAGGGTGGTCAGCGATGAAGGAAAAGTGGCCTGTCGCAACTGCTGGCGCCGGTGGAATTCGCTGACACCGATCGAGAATTCGCTCGGGTCTGCGCCAACCTCGGTGAGAGAGCCGAGGCGGGTGTAGCGGTAGAACGCGGTGTCTTCGACGCCCTTCGCCATGACCATTCCCGAGGTCTGCTGGAAGCGAATCGCCGCCGGGTGCTGGGGGTTGGAGAACACGGGCAGCAGCGAGTCGATGGCGTCGGTGAGGTCGGGTCGGTTGCGTCTGGCAAGCGTCGCGGCCTCCTGCAGGTGCCCGGCACCGAGCGGCAGATATGACCGGTAGACCGGAAAGCAGGCGAGCAGTTCCGCGATCGCATCCGCGGTCCACGGCAGTTCTGCGTCGCGTTCGAGCCTCAGCACTTCGGCCCGCAGAATGCCGTCGGCGATTGCGCGTTTCGTGTCATGGATCAGGTCGGGCCAGCTGCTGTCGCGCTCACGGAGTCGCCGGTCGAGAGCGTCGAGTCTGGTACGCCCTGCAGGGTCGACTAGCACCCGATCGACGTCGGCGAGCGCGTCGTACCCGGTTGTGCCCGCGGTCGCCCAGGCTGTCGGCAGCTGTTCGTCGCCCTCGAGAATTTTCTCGACAAGCACGTACGTCTCACCGGTGGCTGCTGCGAGAGCATCCAGGTAGCCGCCGGGGTCAGCGAGGCCATCAGGATGATCGACCCGAAGGCCATCCGCGAGCCCCTCGGTGATCCAGCGCACGATCTCCCGGTGGGATTCCTCGAATACCCACGGAATCTCGACCCGGATTCCGGCGAGCGTGCTCACCGCGAAGAACCGCCGATAGTTGAGCTCAGCATCCTCCCGCCGCCAGTTCACCAGTTCGTAGTGCTGGCGGTCGTGCACCTCCTGTGGGGTGCCACCCTCTGTGCCCGGCGCGATCGGGTACCGGTTGTCGAAGTAGTGCAGCTCATCGTCGACGACGGCGAGTACGTCGAGCGCGTTCGCCTCCTCTTCGTCGTCAGCGAGCACCGGAATGCGAACCCGGTCGTTACCGAACGCCCAGTCGACATCGAACGCCTCTGCGTAGCGCGACTCCCTGCCGAATTTCAGCAGATCCCACCACCACGGGTTCTGGATCGGGCTGGCAACGCCCATGTGGTTGGGCACGATGTCGATGAGCACGCCGAGGCCGAACTCGCGGGCTGCTGCTGCCGCGGCATCCAGCCCATCCGAACCGCCCCTGGCCGGGTCGATGAGAGAGTGGTCGACGACGTCATAGCCGTGATTCGAGCCCTCCTCGGCCTTCAGCAGTGGCGAGAAATAGAGCCAGTCGGCGCCGAGTTCGTGAACGTAGTCGGCCACCCGGGCGGCCGCACTCAGATCGAAATCCTGTCGGATCTGCAAACGATAAGTCGAGATGGGGATGCGCATCAGCCAGCCTCCGGAAAGTGGGTAAGTGGGGCCGCAGGTGACGGCGTGATCAGTGAGGCCGAGACTGAACGATCGGCATCTACCTCAGGCGCGACGTACTCGCGCAGAATAACCAGGGATTTGGATGTCACGGCAATGACATCGCCGGCGGTGCGCGGGCCCGAGTCTGCCTCGTTGCCCGCCGTATCCACCACAACTTCCCAGCGGTCGGAGAATTCTGCGGTCGGCATCGTGAAATCGACGGCATCCTCCCCGGCGTTGAAGAAGATGGCGAAGTTGAGGTCGGTCACCCGCTGGCCGCGGGAGTCGCGACCGTGGATGCCGTCGCCGTTGAGGAAGACTCCGATGGCACGGCCGAATCCGGTGTCCCAGTTCTCCTCATCCATTTCGGTTCCCCCGGGCGTCAGCCACACAATGTCAGCGAGAGGTTCGCCCTGGCTGCGCTTCACCGGCCGGCCGTCGAAGAAGCTTCGGCGACGGAAGGTCGGATGATCTTTCCGCAGTCGCGCGAGCGCGGACACGAAATCGATCAGCCCGGTGTCAGCGGTGTCCCAGTGAATCCAGGAGAGCCCGGAATCCTGCGCGTATGTGTTGTTGTTGCCGTTCTGGCTGCGGCCGAGTTCGTCGCCGTGCAGAATCATCGGCACGCCCTGTGAGAGCAGCAAGGTCGCCAGGAAATTGCGCTCCTGGCGCGCACGCATCGCAAGAACTTCCGGGTCGTCCGTCGGTCCTTCGACGCCGGAATTCCAGGAGCGGTTGCTCGATTCCCCGTCGTTGTTGTGTTCGCCGTTCGCATCGTTGTGCTTCTCGTTATACGAAACAAGGTCGGCGAGGGTGAAGCCGTCGTGGGCTGTGACGAAGTTGATCGACGCGACCGGGCGGCGGCCGTCGTCTTCGTACAGGTCGGCAGATCCGGTGATACGGGAAGCGAATTCGCCGAGAGTCGACGGCTCACCCCGCCAGAAGTCGCGCACGGTGTCGCGATACTTTCCGTTCCATTCCGTCCATTGCGGAGGGAATCCACCCACCTGGTAGCCGCCGGGGCCGATGTCCCAGGGCTCAGCGATCAGTTTCACCTGGGAGATCACCGGATCCTGCTGCACCAGTTCGAAGAATGCCGACAGCTTGTCGACCTCGTAGAACTCGCGTGCGAGCGTCGCGGCAAGGTCGAACCTGAATCCGTCGACATGCATCTCGATCACCCAGTAGCGCAGGCTGTCCATGATCAGCTGCAGCGCGTGCGGGTTGCCGACATTCAGCGAATTTCCGGTGCCGGTGTAGTCCATGTAGAACTGGGGGTCGTCGTCGACCAGGTGGTAATAGGCCTGGTTGTCGATGCCGCGGAACGAGATTGTCGGACCGAGGTGGTTGCCCTCGGCGGTGTGGTTGTAGACGACGTCGAGGATGACCTCGATGCCAGCATCGTGCATCGAGCGCACCATGCCCTTGAACTCCTGCACCTGCTGGCCGAGATCGCCGGTGGACGAGTAGCTGTTTTGCGGAGCGAAGAACCCGATGGTGTTGTAGCCCCAGTAGTTGCGCAAGCCCTTGTCGTGCAGGGTCGAATCCTGCACGAACTGGTGCACCGGCATGAGCTCGATCGCTGTGATGCCGAGCTTCAGCAGATGATCGACGATCGCGGGGTTGGCGAGTCCCGCATAGGTGCCGCGCTGGTCTTCCGGCACGTCTGGGTGCAGTTCGGTGAGCCCCTTCACGTGGGCTTCGTAGATGACGGTCCCGCTGTACGGGATTCGCGGATGCCGGTCCCCGGCCCAATCGAAGAAGGGGTTGATCACCACTCCGAGCATCATGTGCTTCGCCGAGTCGTCGTTGTTCTCAGAGAGCGGGTCACCGAAGTTGTAGGAGAACAGCGACTGGTCCCAGTCGATGTCGCCGCAGGTCGCCTTGGCATACGGGTCGAGCAGCAGCTTGTTCGGGTTGCCTCGCTTGCCCGACTTCGGGTCGTAGTCCGAGGTGACCCGGTAGCCGTAGCGTTGCCCGGGCTGCACCAGCGGAAGATAGGCATGCCACACGTATGCATCTACTTCGACGAGCTCGATGCGCGTCTCAGAGCCGTCTTCTTCAAACAGGCACAACTCCACTTTTTCAGCGACTTCGCTGAACAGTGCGAAATTCGTTCCGCTCCCGTCAAACGTTGCTCCGAGCGGATATGCCGATCCTGGCCAGGTTTCCATGGTTCCCCTTGCTTGGTTCGTCGATTCACCGTAACCCCACAGATGGGGTACAGGCTAACTCGACTCGCACCCTTGACAAGACGCCTCGCTATACTCGGAACTGAAACACGGGAGTCCGGTGAGCCGGGCTGAGAGGAAGCTTCTCCAAGCTTCGACCGTCGAACCTGATCTGGATAATGCCAGCGCAGGGAGGCAGAAATTCTCTCCGGGTTGCGGCACTCCGTCGCAGCCCGAACCCGTGCCCTCTTCACACAGAAGGGCACGACAGTGCACGCAACAACAACATCCACTCCTTCTCGGAAACGAACCATGGTCGTGCGCTGGCGGGTGGTCGACATCGTTGTGGCGAGCGTGCTCGGCGTCGCGGCAGCCCTCGTCTTCTTCGCCTGGAACAACACATACAACTTCGTCACAACGCCACTATCGCTCGTGCTCCCTGGATCCCAGGCGCTGCTCTACGGCTTCTGGCTGTTCGCGGGTGTGCTCGGCGGTCTCGTTATTCGCAAGCCGGGTGCCGCGCTGTTCACAGAGCTGGTTGCTGCGGTCGTTTCTGCTCTGCTCGGAGCCCAATGGGGCGGTTTCGGCACCATCGAAGCCGGCCTCGTTCAGGGGCTCGGGGCAGAGCTGATCTTCCTGGTGTTCCTCTACCAGCGCTGGAACGTGGTCGTCGCGATGCTCTCAGGGGCGGCAGCCGGGCTGGCGATGGCGATCAATGACATCGTCAACTACTACCTCGCGGCCGGGATCGCCTTTCAGCTCGCCTATACGGTGAGCGGCATCATCTCGGGGGCCGTCATTGCCGGGCTCGGGTCGTGGTTCATCGTTCGCGGACTCGCCCGCACCGGGGTGCTCAGCCGGTTCGCCTCGGGGCGGCCTGCCTAGGTATGTCTCACGAGATTTCCGTCACCGGCTGGGGCTGGCGCCACGCCGGCCGCACCGAGTGGGCAGTGCGCGCTCTCGACCTGGTGATCCAGCCGGGCGAGCGCGTGCTGCTGCTCGGGGAATCCGGGGCGGGAAAATCCACGCTGCTGGCAGCGCTCGCCGGTGTACTGGGCGGTGACGACGAGGGCGAATCCGAGGGCTCGCTGACCGTTGGCGGGCAGGTGCCCGGGGAGTCACGCGGCACGGTCGGGCTGTTGCTACAGGATCCGGATTCCCAGGTCGTGCTGTCACGCATCGGCGACGACGTCGCCTTCGGCTGCGAGAATCTTGGCGTTGCCCGGGATGAGATCTGG
This sequence comes from Lacisediminihabitans sp., assembly GCA_043746355.1. Lineage (GTDB taxonomy): Bacteria > Actinomycetota > Actinomycetes > Actinomycetales > Microbacteriaceae > Lacisediminihabitans. The sequence goes on from JAYTRC010000073.1 coordinate 13,142, forward strand.
CCCAGGGTCTCGGACGCCCTCGCGTCGGTCGGGCTCGACCTTCCGCTCGATCATCCGACCGGGCGACTTTCTGGCGGGCAGAAGCAGCGGCTGGCGCTCGCCGGAGTGTTGGCGATGCAGCCCTCGGTCATCCTGCTCGACGAGCCGACAGCCAACCTCGACCCTGGCGGCGTCATCGAGGTTCGGGATGCCGTCGCCCGGGTCGCAGAGACAACCGGTGCGACGATGGTCATCGTCGAGCATCGGGTCGACGTGTGGTGGGGGCTGGTCGATCGAGTCGTCGTGCTCGAGCCGGGCGGGGGAGTGCTCGCGGACGGCGCCCCGGATGACGTGCTCGCCGAGCAGGGCGCTGCCCTCGCGGCACGTGGAGTCTGGGTGCCGGGGCATGAGCCGGTCATCCGCCGCACGCCGCTCAATGTCGCTCGTGATCCAGTGTTGCGTGCGGAAGGCCTCTCGGTCGCGCGCACCAAGGATTCCGTCATCCAGTCCGGTATCGATCTCGTCGTCTCGGCCGGTCGCTGCCTCGCAATCTCAGGCGCAAACGGGTCGGGGAAATCTACCCTGGGTCTGACCATCGGTGGGCTCCTGGCACCGGCCGCAGGCTCGGTCACGGCACAGACCCTTGCGATCGGTCTGAAGTCCGCTGACCCGCTCCGCTGGAAATCGAGCGAACTGGTTTCGCGCATCGGCACCGTCTTCCAGGACCCCGAGCACCAGTTCGTCAGCGGCACTGTGCGGGCAGAACTGGAGATCGGCGCGACGGCCGCCGGGCTCAACGAGCCTGAGTCTCGCGAGCGAATCGACCTGCTCGTGACGCGGCTGCGGCTGCAGCACCTGCTCGACGCGAACCCGTTCACGCTGTCTGGCGGCGAGAAGCGACGACTCTCTGTCGCGACAGCGCTCGTAACGAGCCCGGCTGTTCTCATCCTCGACGAGCCGACTTTCGGGCAGGATGCTCGCACCTGGGCCGAACTCGTCGCTTTCATCGTCGAGCTGCTCGCGACGGGCAGCGCGATAGTGGCGATCACGCACGACGAACGGTTCATCGACGCCGTTGCAGACGAACACCTGCGGCTCACTACGCCGGCGCTGGCTTCACTGTGACCACGGTATCCGCGTCGCTCATTCAGCGCATCAACCCGGTATCGAAGCTGCTCGCCTCGGCCGTCATCGGCATCGCGCTGGTCCTCAGCATCGACTGGGTGTCTGCGACGGTCGCGCTCGCGCTCGAGGCCGTGCTGTTCTTCTTCGCGGGAGTCGGGATGCGTCGCTTCCTGGTGCGCACCTCGCCGGTCTGGATCGCCGCGCTGTTTGCCGCAATCACCATCCTGTTCTATGGAAAACCGTCGGGGGAGAGCCACTTTCGGCTGCTGCTTGCGAACGTCACCGACGGGTCGATCACACTGTCGGTTGCGACTCTGCTGAGGGTGCTGGCGATCGGGCTGCCAGCGGTCGTGTTGTTCATCACTGTCGACCCGACGGATCTCGCCGACGGCCTCTCGCAGGTCATGCACCTCCCGTCGCGATTCGTGCTCGGCGCTCTCGGCGGACTGCGGCTCGCTGCACTGTTTCTCGAGGACTGGCGATCGCTCGAGCTCGCTCGCCGTGCGCGCGGCATCGCCGATCGCGGTCGACTTCGGCGCTTTGCTGGGCAGGCGTTTGCGTTGCTCGTGCTCTCGATCCGGCGGGGGAGCAAGCTTGCGACAGCAATGGAGGCGCGCGGATTCGGTGCGCCGGTCCGTCGCACATGGGCGCGCGAGTCGCGACTTCGGAGGCCGGATGCCGCCCTCATCGTCATCTCCGTCGCGGTCGCCGCGGCTGGCGTCTCGGTCTCGGTCGCCACCGGTCACTGGAACTTCCTTGGTGGCGCCTGATGGATGCTCTCTCTCTCGCTTCAGCCGTTCGGACCGCGGCGGCTGCCGCCCGACCTGTCGTGCTCATCGACGGTCGCTCGGGATCGGGCAAGTCGTCCCTGGCCGACGTGCTCGCCCCGCAGCTCCATGCCCAGTTGGTGCGGCTCGACGACATTTATCCAGGCTGGGATGGACTGCAGGCAGGCAGCGATCACGTTCACGAGTTTGTGCTGGCCTCGACCCCGCGCTGGCGGTCCTGGGACTGGGTGGCCGACCGCGCGGGCCCCTGGCACGAGTTGGATGCGTCCCGGGCGCTGGTCATCGAGGGTGCCGGTGCGCTCAGTGCTGCGAATCGCGCGCTGGCCACGTGCGGAATCTGGATCGAACTGGATGCCGCCACCCGCAAGCAGCGCGCGCTCGCCCGTGACGGTGAAAGCTTTGAGCCGCACTGGGACCGGTGGGCCGCACAGGAGGAACGATTTGCGGCTGCAGAGCATCCGCGCACCCATGCAGACCTCAAGCTCGCGGGCTGAGCTGTTCCTGAAGACGATCGACCGTCGCGACTTTCGGGGCCAAACGTCTCTTCCTGCGCTCGTGTGAGGCTACAGATGTCGATTTCGTGTTCGACCTGTACTCGCGCTGGGAGGTGCAGCGGTTCATTGGACGGGAACCGCGGGTGATGGCCGACCAGGCGGAAGCCCGCGAGCGCCTCAACCGCATGATCGCCCTCGGCGACCCCGCTCTCGACCAGCCGCTCATCGGTTACTGGGCGATCGGTCGCAAAGACACGGGCGCGCTTGTCGGCACTCTTCCGCTCAAGCCGATCCCCGCTTCAGGCCCGACGGAGCCGCTCGAGCCTTCGGGTGACATCGAGATTGGCTGGCATCTCCACCCCGACGCCTGGGGCAATGGGTTCGCCACGGAGGCCGCGGCAGCCATGCTCGCCCGTGCCTTCGCGAGCGGCCTGCAGCGGATTGTTGCCGTCACCAACCCGGCAAACGTCGCATCGCAAGCCGTCTGCACCCGCATCGGCATGACTCACGAAGGCCAAACCGAGCTCTATTACAACTCCGTGTGCGAGCTCTTCGTCGCGACAGCTACCCGGTAGCTTCTCCGCGACTTTGGGCTCGTCGGGCAGGGATCGCCGATGCCTCCCTGGCATTCACCATCTTCAGGACCTGTTCGGCAGGCTCCAGCGAGCCACGAAGTTGTCCTGATGTTGGTGATTCTCCGAGGCGCCTCGCCGCTTTGGGTGCTGCGTTCTCGGCAGCGCGATCTAGGCAGCGTCGCGCTAGGATTTTAGGATGAGTCTCACTGATGTGTGGCCGCTCTTTGGGCTCACCCTGACGACTCCTCGGCTGACTTTGCGCATTGTGCGTGACGAAGACATCCCTCCGCTGCTCGAGGCTGCACTCGCAGGTGTGCACGAGCCCCAGGTGATGCCGTTCGACGTGCCCTGGACCGACGCTGCCCCCGACAAACTTCGACGCAATTTTGCCCAGCACCAGTGGCGCCAGCGAGTGAGCGTGCAACCGAACGACTGGACACTCAACTTCGCAGTCATCCTCGACGGCGTTCCTATTGGTGTCCAAGACCTCGCCGCGAGGGACTTTTCATTTAGGCGGACCGTGTCGAGCGGTTCCTGGCTGACGCAGTCCCAGCAGGGGAAAGGCCTTGGCACCGAGATGCGCGCCGCGATTCTCCTCATCGCGTTCGACCACCTGGGAGCTGAGGTCGCTGAATCGGGGGCGACATCCTGGAACGCTGCCTCGCGGGGTGTCTCCCGGCGGCTTGGGTACAGCGAAAACGGCAGGGGGCGAAGAGTCACTAGGCCGGGCGAAGTCACCGAAACGGTCGCCATGCGGCTTCTGAAAAAAGACTTCGTGCGACCGAAATGGGATGTTCGCGTCGATGGCCTGGATGCGGCGCTGAAAGACCTCATCGACGTGGTAGAAGCGGGCTAGGCCCACCCCAACTCGTGCAACTCGTCATCGTCGATGCCGTTGTAGTGGGCGATCTCGTGAACGAGCGTCACGTGCACCTGGTGTTTGAGGTCGTCGAGATCCCGTGAGAGAGAAAGCAGCGGCTCGCGGTAGAGAACGATGCGGTCGGGCAGTTCGCCGAATCCGTAGCTGCCGCGGCGGGTGATGTCGACGCCGTCATACTCGCCAAGCAGTCGCAGCGAGCCATCCGCTGGCCGGTCGAGGGTCACGAACGCCACGTTGACCAGGTTGTCGACCATGTCGTCAGGCAGCAGGTCCAGCTCTGAGATCACCAGCTTCTCGAACGCGGCGGCATCGAGATCGCTGCTCTTCATCTCATCACCGTAACGAGTGTCTCCTGCACGAATGCCAGCCACTGGTAGATGTCGACAAGCGGTTCGTTGAACGGCAGAGGATCGTCGTCACGCTCGATGCCCAGCCTCGCCGCGATACTGAGCCGGATATCGGTGATGCTTCGAATCCAGGCCAGCGCTTCGGCCGGGTCGAGCGTCACCTTCGTCGGCACCGTGGCCGCAGCAGCAGCGGCGAGCCCGGCGATCACGACCTGGGCGTTCGCACCCTTGCGCTCGGCAAGCCCGTCAGCAGTGAATCGGCGGAATTCCGCGGCGGCCTCGTCGTCATCACGATATGCGGCGGGGAGCAGCCGAGCGAGCGCCGCGTCATTCTCGTATTCATTCGGGGACGCCATCAGCTCTGCCACCTGCAGACACAGTTGCACGATCATCCTCGCCTCCTCGGGAGCGAAGGTTCCGACGTAGTCGGTGCCACGCCGGCGGAACGCCTTCACTCGTCGGCCTTCTGCAGGGTCGCCCAGAGACCGAAATCGTGCATGGCCTCGACGTGGCGTTCCATCTCCTCGCGAGTGCCGGTGGCGACAACGGCTCGACCGTCGTTGTGCACCTGAAGCATGCGCTTCTCCGCTTCGGCCTTCGAGAAGCCGAAATAGCTGCGAAAGACGTAGGACACATAGCTCATGAGGTTCACTGGGTCATTCCAGACCAGGGTGATCCAGGGGTCGCCGAGCTTCAGCTGCTGGTCGGTGTCCAGCTGCTCCAACGTGTCGGTCATGTGATCTCCAACAAATGCCGAAGGCCCCGCATCTCGCGAGGCCTTCAACTAATTGGGGTGACCGACGGGGCTCGAACCCGCGACATCCGGCTCCACAAGCCAGCGCTCTACCAACTGAGCTACGACCACCATGCGTGCCGATCGCGTCGACACAACCCGTCAACCTTATTACAGGTGGGGAAGAAATTTCTCGACTGTGTCGGCCGAGACTTTCTGCACTTCCTCCGTCGTCGGCCCTGGCTCCGGCACGAAAGCTGCGCGACGGTAGTACTCGAGTTCGCGGATCGACTCCAGGATGTCGGCGAGTGCCCGATGCCCGCCGTCTTTCGCCGGGGCGTTGAAGTAGATGCGCGGGAACCATCTGCGCGAGAGTTCTTTGATCGACGACACGTCGATGCTGCGGTAATGCAGGTGACGGTCTACCTTCGGCATGTACTTCGCCAGGAAGGTTCGGTCGGTGCCGATCGTATTGCCCGCGAGGGGTGCCTGCTGCTCAGCCGGCACGAATTTGAGGATGTACTCGTGCACCGCGTACTCGGCATCCGCAAGGCTTACGCCGTCGGGGATCGCCTCAAGCAGACCCGACTTCGTGTGCATCTCACGCACAAAGTCGTTCATGTTGGCCATCGCTGCGTCGTCTGGCCTGATGACGATCTCAAAGCCGGGGTCGACCAGGTTGAGGTCGAAATCAGTGATGACGACGGCCACTTCGACGAGTTCGTCGACTTCTACATCGAGTCCCGTCATTTCGCAGTCGATCCAGACGAGACGGTCACTTGAGGCAGGCACGCCACCACTCTACCCACGGCCACCGACTGCCTATGCTGGAGCGGTGCATATCGTCGCGGGCATCCTGCTCATCGTCAGCGGAGTCTTCAATTTCGTCGTCTGGCCCACCTTCTATCGGCGGGTCGCAAACGACACGCGGGCTAGGGATGCCGCCGGCAAGCCGACCAGGTTTCTCACCGTGCACCGGGTGATCGTCGGCGTCGCGTATGCACTCGGCGCGCTGGCGATTGTGGGCGGAATCGCCTGCTTCGTCATTCCCTGGGCCTAAAGGCCGCCCTGCCGTGGTAGTAATGGGCCATGACTGATTCAGAGCCGACCATCGCCCATGGCGACGAATACATCGTGATCTACTCCGCTGGACCCAATGACGGGCAGACCGATGTGCGAATCGCAACCGACAGCTCGTTCGACGACGAGATCACCGTCATCACGGCGGTTGATGGCAAAGAGACCCTCATCGACTACACCTTCGAGTCATATGTCGAGGTCGGCGGCCAGTACCACGTGACATACGCGTTCGACGCGAAGGACAGTGAGCCGGTTGACGACCCCGAGGACCGTGGCGACCGCCAGTAGGGAATCGTGGCGGGCTTCGCGCGGTTGAGACTGTCGTGAAGCTCCTCTTTTTCGCGTCGTCATTTTGCGAACCGTGTATGCAGACGCGGGCCATCCTCGACCAGGCGTCGAAGCTGGTGCCTGCGTTGACAATCGCTGAGTTGGATGCCGTGCAGCACGAAGCTGAAGCTGAGCGGGCCAGCATCCGGTCGACCCCGACGGTTATCGTGCTCGACTCGAACGACACGGAGGTTTTTCGTGCAGAGGGCGTGCCCACGTTGAACCAGGTGCTGGTGGCCCTGGCGAAGGCTGTTTAGCACTGCGACTTGCTATCGTTGGAGCGCCCGCCTCCGTAGCTCAGGGGATAGAGCAGGAGCCTTCTAATCTCTTGGTCGCAGGTTCGAATCCTGCCGGGGGCACCACCGCTCGCTAGAGTTTGGGGATGGAAGAATTCCCTGAAGAACTGCCCGGTGCCGGAACCACGATCGGGCCGATCGAACTCCACGGAACGAGCTATACGTTCCACGGCCTGGAAGACGGCGTCTGGGTCATCGACGGCCTGGTGGGGATTCGCACCGAGATCCGAACAGAAGACGACGGCACACTCAGCCTGCTACGCACTGATGGTAAAACTAGCAACGCGGGCACCGGAGACAACTGGGAAGAACTGTCTGCACAGTACTTCTAAGCGAGAGTTCTAAGCGAGACTTCTAAGCGAGGCGCACTCACGCCCGCCCGGTCGCAACCCAGGCGGTAGCCTCGATGCTAAACGGGACGTCGCCGACCAGTCGCGTACACTCTGAGCGCAGCAATTCCCGTGCGGCCGCGTCGAGCGCTTCGACGTAAGCACCGGCCGGCCCGACGCCGAGCAGAAATGGGCTCCACCAGTCGTCGAAGGTGGCGAACGTAAGCGTCACGGTCATCGTCGATGAGGTGACAGCGGAAAGACCGGCCGCTTCGAATAAATCGGTGAGATGCCCGTCGCGCGCGCCCGGCAGACCAGACTCATCGACAGCATGCGGGCTGAGAACTCGAACCGCCCGCCAGAACAACGACAGCGGCGCTCGCTCGCCCGCGAAGTCCCAGACGCTCGCGGCGACCATGCCCCCCGGCGTCGTCACCCGTCTCATTTCAGCAATACCGGCGATGGGGTCCGCCATGAAGTGCACCACGAGCTGCGCTGCAGTCAGGCCGAACGTGCCGTCGCTGAAGGGGAGGTGCTCGCTCGAGCCGATCCGAATGTCAGCGTCAGGAAAGCGAGCGCGGGCGGCAGCGACGAATGGCTCGGAGGGGTCGATCGCGGCGACTGACGCGCAACCGAGCGCCTCGACCAGGCGCGACGTGAGCGCCCCGGGTCCGCATCCCACATCCAGGGCACGCTGGCCAGGCGTGAGCGGCAGCAGCATCGCGAACCGCTCGGCGAGGGGCTCGGAGAATCGCCCCATGAACCGGTCATAGGAATCAGCAGCCACATCAAACCCCACGCAGCGAGAGTACATGGGTGCGCCCACTCGTAGCTACGGCACAGCGAGAGGAAACCAGCAGTAAACGCCGGTGAGAGAAGAGGCTGTTAAGCCTTTGCCTCGCTGCTGGTGAGCTCGGCGGGCGCTGTCGGGAGTGCCTCCGTGTCGTCAGCCCGCGTGTCGTTGGGCCGCGTGTTATCTAACCGAGTGCGGTCCGTCGCGGTGTTGTCTGTTGGCGCGTAGGCGTCCAGGGACGAACCGTCAGCCTGCTGCTGAGCCCAGGCCTGCTGCTGGTGCACGAGGTCTTGGTCGGCAAGCGACGAGTCGTACGCCCACGAGTCGAGGTCGTTCTTGAACAGGCGCTTGGCTCGTGTGGGATGCGACTGCCACTCGATCAGGCGGTCGCGGAAGTTGAGCATCGACTGCTCCGCCTGGAAGCTGAACGACACAGCATTCTTCTGCATGTCAGCGATCTCGTGCGCTGCCCAGTCGGCGGCGAGCGCGCTGCCCTGCATGGGCAAGAGTCGGAGGCGAATGTCTGCCTCGCCAATCAGGTGGTCGATATGGGACTGCTCGGGGGCCGCCAGTGTGTTCCACACCGCAGCCTTCCGGGCGGAGCTGATCAGAGCGCTAACGGCAGATGCCTTGGTCTCCCGATCGCTCAACGCGATGGCGCGCTTGGTCGAGCCACGACCTACGGCTGCCGCGATGATTCCGGCGAGCACGATGGCGATAAAGGGGATGATCGCGCCAGAAACAACGCGCCACCCGGCGGCGGAGTAGAACCATTCCACGAAGCTGTTCCAGATATGCGGCATGGCAGGACCCTAACCCCGAAACACCTCGATGGCGTCGTCAACACTCCAGAACTCACCCATCACGATAAATCGACGCTGGCGGGCGATGAGTCGCTTCGCACGGTATCGGAGCCCGTCGTGAACGCTGAATCGTTCGACGTACCCGAGCACCTCGCCCTCTGCTTTGGTCACTCGCCACAACTCGTCGTGCAACTGGGTCATGCGAATGCCGGAACGGGTGAGCGTCAGATCGTCGGCGAAAGCAAGAATGGTCATGAATAGAACGTATGTTCGACCCCTGACATTGTGTCGGCGTAGGCTGGCGGAATGTTCACGTACGTCGTTGCCGGTGGCTGCTTCTGGTGCCTGGACGCTGTCTATCGCACCCTCCGCGGAGTGTCGGACGTGGTCTCTGGCTACACGGGCGGCTTCACGAAGAATCCTGACTATGACGCCGTCTGCACCGGGATGACCGGCCACGCTGAGGCTGTCGCGGTCACCTTCGACGAGTCGATCATCCCGGAGGATGTCATTCTTGACGTCTTCTTCTCGCTTCACGACCCGCGCCAGCTGAACCGTCAGGGCAACGACCGTGGCACGCAATACCGCTCGGCGATGTTCTACTCGGATGCTGCCCAGAAGGCTGCGTTCGAAGCTGCTCACGAGCGAGCATCCGACTACTGGGATGGCGGCCTGGCGACGACACTCGAGCAGCTCGGTGCGTGGTACCGCGCCGAGGAGTATCACCAGGATTTCTTCGCGAAGAATCCAGGGCAGGGCTACTGCATGGCGATAGCGGTGCCCAAGGTGAACAAGATCCGCACGTCTTTCGCGCAATACGTGCTCGCCTCTTAGCGGATGCGGAGTGGGCTGACGAAACGCGAAGCAAACTAACGAACCCGAGATATGTTGATCGCGCTACGCGCTCTTCGCTGGCGAGCGCCGGCCAGTTAGCTAATCGGTTCCACCGAAACGGCCGTGCCGTATGAACGCACAACGCTGCAGCGTCGTTAGGGAATGTCTGTCAGTGTCTTCTCGACGGTCGCCAGACGCAGGTCGAGTGCGTCGAGCTTCGCCAGCACGGCCAAGCTCGCCTCGGTGTTCGCGTCCAGTGTTCTGCGCAACTCCGGGCTGGCGACTTCCGCTGTGCGGTGCCGATACTTCCAATAGGTGGACAGGGTCAAAAAGGTCACCCCGCCGACGATCGCAGCGACCGGAATGATCCAGCCAGCCGTGCCCACGTTCGACCAGTCGCTTGCATTCAGCATTGTGTTCATTGGTTGTTCTCCTCGGGGAGGGCCGCCGCGATCGACGTTGGTGTGATGGTGATAGTGAAGTCGGTGAGGGTGAAAAGCTTGAGCGCTTTGCCGTCTTCGGACAGCGCGAGATGTCCGTGAACGAAGCCGGCTTCTTCAAGCTTGGTGAGGTGCATATAGAGCAGGGCGCGCGACATCCCCACCCGGCGAGCCAGTTCGCTTACGTGCGTTTGACCGGTCATCAACTCTGTAATGATTCTCATCCGTTGCGGGCTGGCGATGGCGGCCAGGCGTTGACTCAGTGTGACCATCCATCCCCTCCACCTGTTAACGAAACATTACATGTGTAGGGTCTGCAACGTCAACACCGGATGCCATGTGACGAAACTGTCGAGCGGATGCTCGTTCTCGGGGTGCTCAGCGGACACCCTCACGCCGTTCCGATAGTCCGGAGAAGCACGTTAGCGAGCCTGCAGCAGGCCTGCCAGCGCGCCGAGCTGCTCGACGCGGGCTTCGGATGTCGGCGCAAGCGCGGTCACCGAGATCGTCGTCACACCAGATCTGAGCAGTGCTGCAATCCGTGATCGCACGTGTGATTCCGTGCCGATAAGGGAGGTGCCGAGCACGAGTTCTTCCGGAACTGCTGCCTCTGCTTCGTCTTTGCGGCCACTTAGGTAGAGCTCCTGGATTTTCGCCGCCTCATCCTCGAACCCGTATGAAAGTGCGAGGTCGTTGTAGAAGTTGGCGCCGACCGCGCCCATTCCGCCGACGTACAGCGCGACCTGTTTGCGATACCGGGCAAGTGCCTGGTCGGTATTGTCGCCGATGTAGAGGGGCTGCTGCGCGACGATGTCGAGAGGCCCGAGTTCGGGGTCGCGCTTCGCGAAACCGGCGGCCAGCGCCGCGCCCCAGGCAGCATCCGCACCCTCCGGGTAATAGAAGAGCGGCACCCACCCGTTTGCGATTTCAGCAGTTTGGGTGACTGCAGCGGGGGTGAGTGACGCGATGGAGATCGGGATGGCGCTGCGCCTCGGGTGGTTGATCATCTTGAGCGGCTTGCCGAGCCCACGGCCCTGGTCTTTGGGAAGCGGGATGTCGTAGTACTTACCGTGGTGGTCGACGGCTTCACGGCGCCAGACTGCGCGGCAGATCTCAACGTTCTCGCGGATGCGGCCGAGGGGAGCGTTGAACGGGACACCATGGAAACCCTCGATGACCTGGGCTCCCGATGACCCGATCCCGAGTTCGAATCGCCCGCCGGAAACGTCATCGAGACCGGCGGCTGTCATGGCGAGAAGGGTCGGAGTGCGGGAATAGATGGGCAGGATGCTGCTGGCGAGGGTCATCGTGCTGGTGACGGCGGCGAGATAGCCGAGCCTCGAGACCGCGTCGAACGAATAGGCCTCGGCGACACCGATGAGGTCAACGCCGACCCTCTCGCACTCGACAACCTCGAGTGCGGCTGCTGCGAACTCCTGCTCGTAGCTGAGCGTGATCCCGAGTCGGGCGGTAACAACTGTGTCGGCCATGGCCCCAGCCTATACAGCGAGCCTGCTCGACCAGGGAGAGTAGTCTGGCTCGCGCCGGGAACCTCCGGCACAGAAAGGAAGCTCAATGACGAGCACTGTGATTGAAAAAACCTGGGTTGCTTACGGACCAAGCGGGGTAGTGGGGTCCGTTCATCGGATCGATGACGGCGGCTATACCTTCCGTCTCCTGGCTGACGAGTCTCCTCGAGGGGACTATCCGAGCCTCGAGATCGCGAAGAGTGCGCTTTACGCCAACCTGCTTCCCGGGTCAGAGTGGCCGGAGTTCACCGAACACTGATCCACGTCACTCATCCTCACCACCGGTCGATCGATGGCCGTCTCCCCAAAAATGAGGCGGCCATCGTCGCGTGGTCGCACGGTCGAGCACACTCGGGGCATGACAGACATGATCACTCTCACCGGCCTCGTGGCCACAGTGCCCCGCCATATGGTCACCGCCGAAGGGCTGCCCATCTCCTCGTTCAGGCTCGCCTCAACCCAGCGCCGTTTCGATCGCGCCCAGGAGCGCTGGGTCGACGGGGACACAAACTGGTACACCATCACAACGTTCCGCCAGCTTGCGATGAATGTCTCAACCTCGATCCAGAAGGGCGAGCGCGTGGTGGTTACAGGAAGGCTTCGAATTCGCGAATGGGCGACCGGCGAGAAGACAGGCACAAACATCGAAGTCGACGCGGATGCTGTCGGCCACGACCTCAGCTGGGGCACGGCGATCTTCCGGCGCAGCATCTCCAGCACCATCGTGGATGCCCCGGCGGCGGCGCAGACCACTGAGCCGGAAACGGCTGAATCCTCGCTTGACAGCAGCCTTCCGGATGACGCCGAAACTGAGGATGCTCAAATGAAGCACGAGTCCCTCGAGTCGGTGGCCGCGCCGTTCTAAGTTGCTTCGGGCTTGCCCGTCGTAGACTCATCCCCGACCACAAGCCGAGGGAAGGTCGCGCGATGGGCAGGTCCCGATTCGTAATCCTGATCACCTCAGCTGCTCTCGTCGCCGCGGCGCTCGCCGCGTGCGTGCAGTCAGCGCCCAAAGCGCACCCGAGCACGAGCCGATCAGCGGCATCGACTGCGACACCAGCTCCCACCGTGAGTGCAAAGCCGGTCTATCTCTCGAACGGCTCAGCGCTCGACAACAAGCCGTACTTCGACCTCGTCAACACAACATTCTTTGCACGTAACGGCTCGGCTCTCGGGCGCCCGATCATCGACAATCTCGTCGCGGCCGGGTTCACCAAAGCAGATATGCAGGTGACCCCAGACAAGACCTCGATCGGGGCGGGAGCCGACTCGATTCTTTTTGCAGTCAAAATAGGAGACTCCTGCCTGCTCGGCCAGCACGGCGGCGGGGGCTACAGCAGTTCGGTCGCTCTGGCGCTCACGACCGGGGGTCCGTGCCTGATCGGGTTGACCCGCCCCATCAACTGGTAGCTCGTTTCGGTTGAAGCTCTATCGGTAACCTCTGGGTTGATCAATGGGAGGGCGGCATGGCGCGAGATCCTGCGCGTACTCGGCGAGAGCGAGCACTCTGCACAGGAGATCGCTGAGACGCTGCCGATCAGCCGGCCGGCAGTATCCAGGCACCTGAGGTTGCTGGGCGAGGCGGGCCTCGTGTCGAGCGAGCTCCGCGGAACGAGGCAGCTCTACAGCCTTCGTGATGAGGGCGTGCTGTGGTTCAAGATCTGATCGAGGTGGCGGAGGCTGGGCATCTTTACCGCCGCACTTCGTCGAGCCTGCGCTCGCCTAAACTCGGGGCATGGCCGAATTCATTTACTCGATGGTCCGCGCTCGAAAAGCGGTCGGCGACAAGCTCATCCTCGACGACGTCACAATGTCGTTCTTTCCCGGCGCCAAGATCGGCGTCGTCGGGCCCAACGGTGCTGGCAAGTCGACGATCCTCAAGATCATGGCCGGGCTCGATACCCCCTCGAACGGCGAAGCACGACTAAGCCCCGGCTACAGCGTCGGAATCCTGATGCAGGAGCCAGAACTCGACGAAACCAAGACGGTGCTCGAAAACGTGCAGGAAGGCGTCGGGCCGATCAAGGCCAAGGTCGACCGCTTCAACGAGGTGTCGCTCGCGATGGGCGAGCCGGATGCCGACTTTGACGCGCTGCTCGAAGAGATGGGCAGCCTGCAGACCGATATCGACGCCGCTGACGCGTGGGATCTCGACTCCCAGCTGGAGCAGGCAATGGATGCCCTGCGCACCCCGCCGGGCGACTCGATGGTCGCAAACCTGTCCGGTGGCGAGAAGCGCCGCGTGGCGCTCACCAAACTGCTGCTGCAGAAGCCCGACCTGTTGCTTCTCGACGAGCCGACCAACCACCTCGACGCCGAGAGCGTGCTCTGGCTCGAGCAGCACCTTGCCCAGTATCACGGCGCCGTTCTCGCTGTCACTCATGATCGGTACTTTCTCGACCATGTGGCCGAGTGGATCGCCGAAGTGGATCGCGGTCACCTCTACCCGTACGAGGGCAACTACTCGACCTACCTCGAGAAGAAGCAGGAGCGCCTCAGCATCCAGGGCAAGAAAGACGCGAAGCTCTCCAAGCGGCTCGCCTCAGAGCTCGAGTGGGTTCGAAGCAATGCCAAGGGCCGCCAGGTCAAGTCGAAGGCACGCCTCGCGCGCTACGAAGAGATGGCGAACGAAGCGGAGAAGACCAGAAAGCTCGACTTCGAAGAGCTGGTCATTCCGATCGGTCCACGCCTCGGCGCCCAGGTTATCGACGCGAAGAACCTGCAGAAGGGGTTCGATGGGCGCATCCTCATCGACGACCTCTCGTTCACCCTGCCGCGAAACGGAATCGTGGGAGTCATCGGCCCGAACGGCGTTGGCAAGACCACGCTGTTCAAAACGATCACAGGGCTCGAGCCACTCGACTCGGGCGACCTGAAGATCGGTGAGACGGTCGACATCTCCTACGTCGACCAGGATCGCGGCGGCATCGACCCGAACAAAACACTGTGGGAGGTCGTGTCAGACGGGCAGGACTTCATCCAGGTCGGCAAGACCGAGATCCCGAGTCGCGGCTATGTGAGTCAGTTCGGGTTCAAGGGCCCCGACCAGCAGAAGAAGGCAGGGGTGCTCTCGGGCGGAGAGCGAAACCGGCTCAACCTCGCCCTCACGCTCAAACAGGGCGGCAACCTGCTGCTGCTCGATGAGCCCACAAACGACCTCGACGTCGAAACCCTCGGATCCCTCGAAAATGCGCTGCTCGAGTTTCCCGGTTGCGCTGTGGTCATCACTCACGATCGGTGGTTCCTGGACCGCATCGCGACCCACATCCTCGCCTATGAGGGCACAGCTGAGAACCCGTCGAACTGGTATTGGTTCGAGGGCAACTTCGAGTCGTACGAAGAAAATAAGGTCGAGCGACTCGGAGCGGATGCTGCGAAGCCCAACCGATCGGCGTACCGCAAACTCACCAGGGACTGACATGCGGCTGCACGTTCCCGTCCGACTTCGGTGGGCTGATCTCGACGCGTACGGTCACGTGAACAACGTCGAGGTGTTGCGCCTGCTCGAAGAGGCGAGGGTGCAGGCGCTCTGGCTTGCAGACGACGAGTCGGAGCGGGGTGGAATGCCGTCGACGGCAGTGGTCGATGCGAAGCTTGGGTCAGAGACCCTCAGCATCATCGCCCGCACCGAGATCGAATACCTGCTGACAATCGAGTACCGGCGCACGCCGCTCGATGTGCAGGTGTGGATCGGGCGACTCGGCGGCGCTGATGTCGAGGTCTGTTACGAGGTGTGCTCGCCTCTCGATGTCGAGCCGTTCGAGCTCTATGCGAGAGCGACGACGACGGTCGCGATGGTCGACGCGGCAACGATGAAGCCGCGCCGCCTGCTGCCCGCTGAGCGCGAAGCGTGGAAACCGTACGTCGAAGCGCCCGTGCAGTTCAGCCGGCGCCGTTAGCGCTGCTCAGTACCCGCTGAAATAGTCGGTCTTCACCCGGCGCAGGCCCAGGGCGCGCAGGTCGCGCTTCAACGAATTGACCATGGCGGGCGGCCCGGAAACGTAGGCACTTCTCGAGGTGAGGCGGGGCACCCGGTCGGCGAGCATCGTCGCATCGAGGTGGCCAGCACCGAGATAGCTCCAGCCGCGGGGGAGCGATGTCGGCGGCGTCGGCGCGAGAATGAAGACGGGGACTCCGGATGATTCGAGCTCATCCGCATACGCGAGCTCCTCGTGCGAGCGCACGGAGTAGACCAGCACGACGTCTCGCGCTTCGCCGATGTGCCGCAGGTGGCGCAGGTGGCTCACGAATGGTGTCACGCCGATTCCGCCCGCGACGAGCAGCAGGGGCACGGTGGTGTCGCGCGGGAGTACGAAGTCGCCGCCCACCGAGGTAGCTCGCACGCGGGTGCCGGGGGCGAGCTCCGTGAGCGCACGCTTGTACGTGCTGGCAACTTCTGGCACCTTCACCCCGAATGACACGTGCCCTGAGCCAGGCGCTGAGGTGACGCTGAACACCCGGCGCGCGCCGCGGGCATCCGCCTTCGCATGGGGCAGGGTCAGTTCCATGTACTGGCCGGGGCGGAATCGCACGCCGCGAGCTGGTGCGAAAGTGAGCTCGTGGGTGCCGGGTGTGAGCCGACGGGTTGACACAAAGTCGAGCGGGATGGACCGCCGTTGACCGAAGCAGAATGCGACGATGTTGGCAACGACGAGGCCGAGCTCTGGCGAGCTGTAGAACACCCAGAAGTTGAACGGCACCTCCATCACGACCGCCGCGATCACGGCAACGAGCAGTTGCTGCCAGCGCAGCGGCGGCAGGGTCAGTGGCTCGTCGAGCATCAAGCAGGCGAAGAAGAGAATCGGGGATGATCCGATCGACAGCCACACCGCCTGGCCGAAGTCTGCGCCGCCGAGGGTGAGGCGGGTGATTGACAGCACGAGAGCGAGCCCGATAAAGAGCCCGACCAGGGCGAATCGACGAGTTCGGTAGACCACCAGGAACCCGCCGATGATGACCGGCGCGAGAAGGTAGGGAGTGCCGACCCACCACACGGCTGCGCTGAGCTGGGTGAACGCGATGATCACCGCAGCGATGGCAACCGGGTTGAAAATGTGTCTCGCCCGAATCGCGAGCAGGTACTTCGACGCGCTCGCGATGACGCAGACCAGGGCGAGTACGAGCAGGCTTGTCGTCACGGTTGTCGGGAAGAACAGCAGGAAGATCAGCAGCCCGGTGATGAGAGTCGATTCGGTGTGCGTTGTCACTCGGAAAATGAGTGCGAACAGCCGGCTCGACAGCACTGTGGAGAGCAGCGCGACGACGAGGGTCGCCAGCAACTGGGTCGGCGAGAATGCCAGGCCGTCGGGAATGAGCGACAGGATGATGGCTATCGCACTGATCGTCGCGAGCACGATGACGACGAGGCGATACATGGTGACCCGGCCGGTGAGCCGGTCGAGCAGGCCAGTGAGTCGGTCAAACTGGTTTGTCACGATCACGAGAATAGTTCTCCGTGCAATCCGGGGGAGTGTTCAGTCACACCCGACGCGAACACCCGCACATATTCGAATTCGAAAGTCTCCTCCAGCGGTGCAGGCTCGGTGAAGAACAGTGCTGTCGCCAGTCCGTCGGCCACGAGCGCCGTCCCGGCAACGGCCCAGGTGGCGATGACCTCACGGGTGGGGAGACCGGTGCGCCCATCGAGAATGTGGTGCAGCCCTTCGCCCCACACCCGACGGTTCGACCCTGATGCGCAGATCGAACCCCGTGCGAGCTCGACTACGCCGATCGCCATGGTCGGATCGAATGGATGCTCGAGGCCGATCCGCCTCGGCTCAGCTCTGCTCACGAGCAGGTCACCACTCGCGTCGATCACGAACTCGTGCACGTCGTTCTGGTGCAGCAGTTCGCCGACGAGGTCGACGAGGTAGCCCTTGCCCGCTGCGCCGACGTCGATCAGCACCGGGCCGGCAGTGGTTACGGTGGCCCCGTCGCGGCTAACCTCGGCACTCCAGTCCGCTGGCACTGCGGGCTGCCCGCGCTGTACCAGCGTGTATTCGCGGTCATATCCGAGCTGTTCCAAGGTGCTTCCGACGAGCGGTGTGACCGCTCCTTCGGTGCTGCGGAAAAGCTCGTCGTAGAGGTCGAACAGCCGGGGCGCATCATCCGGAAACTCGTATTTACCACCAGACGTCGCCACTGCTGTGACGAGTGAGTCGGCGCGAAACCGCGACCAGGTGTGGTCGAAGGTCTCGATTCTCGCCCGGATCGCGCTGTCGAGCTGGCCGAGTGGCTCGGGTGTCTCGATCGTCCAGCTCGTGCCGAGTGCGGCGAACCGCAGTTCAGGCACTCGCCTTGGCCTCGATCGCCTTCACCGCCGCGTCGAAACCGCCACTGGTAAGGGATGAGCCCGAGACGTTGGTCACGTTCAGGCTGTCGATTTTCTTGCCGACGACGTTTCCGGCGATGCCCGCGTCGAAGTCTGCCTGGTACGACCTGGCGGTCGGATCGGACGCGTGGCCATTCGTTGTGATCGCTGTGACCACTCCGCTCGCGAGGGTCAGGTTGACAGTGATCCTGCCGACGCCGGCCGGCGACTGGTACGTGCCGTCTGCAGAGTAGCTGCCGTCTTTATAGGAGCGTGTCGACGCCGTGCCGGTGCCAGCGCTCGCGCTGCTCGGAGCCGTCGATGCGCTCGCGTCAGACGATGTCGTTGCAGGAGTCGTGGAGCTGCTGCAGCCGGTAAGTGCACCGACGAGTGACACTCCGGCGAACGCTGACAGGGCGTACTTGTTTGTGATGTGCATGGTCTCTCTCACTGTGGGTGCGGGCTTGGATACGTTCACTAGAGGCACGAGCACGCGGCCGGGATGGTTCACAATTGAACTTAATCGGCGAAGCTGTCGTGTTTATGTGAAGAGGTGGGGCATGGCAGACGAACAGGCGCAGCGCACACTCTCGCCATGAGATCGCGACAGCGCTCCCTGCCGGAGCGCGCAAAGAGGTTCATACTCCTCGCGGCGGAGTTATCTGCTCGCGGACTCTCGCACGAAACCATCCGCGAAGGGTTTTCCCCGCCGCGACGGCTGATTCCCCGCCGCGACGGGTGATTCCCCGCCGCGACGGGTGATTCCCCGCTCGAATGTGCTGTTCAGGGGCATAATGGGCCGCCGTGGACGCCCTTTTATGCCGAACTTGCGATTCGCCGACAGGCCCTACCCGCGCGGAACGCGGATCGTGCCCTCCTGCGCGATGCTGGCGAGCAGCACGCCGTCGCGACGGAAGATGCGTCCGGTGGAGAGGCCGCGGCCGCCGGTCGCTGTGGGCGATTCCTGCGTGTAAAGCACCCATTCGTCCATGCGCCCGAAGCGATGGAACCACATGGCGTGGTCGAGGCTGGCGATCTTGAGCCCTTCGGTCGCCCACGGCACGCCGTGCCGGCGCAGGATGGGCTCAAGCAGGGCATAGTCGCTCGCGTATGCCATGGCGGCGCGGTGGATGTCCGGGTCGTCTGGCAGCGCTCCGACCGCTTTCAGCCAGACGGCCTGGTTGGCCACCCTCGTTCCGTCTGCTGCGAGGAAGACCGGCTCGTCGATGTGCCGGATATCGAAAGCACGCTCCTCGAACAGTCGGCCAAGGGGATTGTCGTATTCGCCGACCCGCTCGGACGCGGTGGGCAGGTCTTCGGGCCGGGGGAGGTCGGCAGGCATCTCGACCTGGTGATCGAGACCCCCGTCTTCGGTCTGGAACGACGCGATCATCGAGAAGATCGGTTGGCCATCCTGGTATGCCTGTGACCGACGGGTCGAAAAGGATCGACCGTCGTGGATGCGATCGACGGAGAAAGTAATGGGCAGCCGGATGTCGCCAGGGCGCAGAAAATAGCCGTGCATCGAGTGCACGAATCGGTCGTTCGGAATGGTCCGCTGGGCAGCCATGAGGGACTGCCCGAGAACCTGCCCTCCGAAAACCCTGCCGGTGGGCATCCACTCGCTGGTGCCTGTGAAGATGTCTTCGCTGGTGCGTGCGTGGGTGTCGGTGAGGTCCAGCGCTTTCAGCAGGTTGGCCAGAGGATCTGACATGGGTTCTCCGTGATCTGTTTCGCAGCGATCGGGGGACCTGGTCGATGACAGCGACCACGCTCCTATAGTTTAAGAGATCACATGAGCCAGACATTCTCACTTGTTGACTCCCTCTGCCTCGGCGACCTGCAGGTATACCTCGGTCGAGCCGGACGCGCGGAGGACGGTTCTGTGCGCCTGATCGCAGGCTCAGGAGTTCTTGCGGTCTACGTTGCGGTGCTCTACCCGTCCGGACTGCTGGACGAGAGCCCCACCATCCTGGGTCTCCGCACCTTTGCTCTCACCGGTCGTGACACATTCGATGTCGTCGTTCCGGTGCGTTCGCTGCTCGAGCGGCTGTCACGCCTCCAGTCGGGTGTTGTCGATCCGACTGCTGCGGTCGAGGTCAGCCTTCCCATGCAGGTCAACACCGTCACGTGGGCCGCGATCTCGCCGCCCAGAGGCGGCTGGAAGAATCTGGGCGAATTCTCCGGATCGACCCTCGACGCGGTGGCCAGGGCGGGCATCGCAGAGATTGCGACCGCCATTCCGGGCGGAACGGGCGAGCAGATCGTGCATCGCGTGCGGTCCGAAGTGTGGGGACGCCCCATCGAGGGCCTGGAGTATGTGGCAGCCGGCGCCGGTTTTGCTGCGTTCAGCCTCGGTTTCCTCGGTGACGGCAGCGGCGCGGTCGAGTCGGTGCGCATCTACGAGACCGGGCCGTGGACGCGCCTTTCAACCCTTCGCGGGCACGTTCTGGTCAAGCGCCGGGCCTGGTCATTGCAGCGCTGACGCTTCAGCGCTAAGTATGGCCAAGAAGGGCCATGGAACCCGGCGATAACCAGCGGCCGGGTCAGTTACGGCGCAGTTCGACGATCGGAATCACGCGCGAAGTGCTCTCCTGATATGTGGCGAATCCAGGGTTCTCAGCCCCGATCTCGGCATAGAGCGCGGTGCGCTGAGGCTCAGGCACAGTGACCGCCGTTGCTTCGAACGAGTCGATTCCGCTGTCGGTGGCCAGCTCGACGAATAGCGACGGGTTTGCCAGCATGTTGAGATACCAGGCCGGATGGCTGTCTGCGCCAGCTTTGGACGCGACCACGTAAACCGCGTCGTCCCGGCGGAAAGACATCACTGGAGCGGTTCGCTTCTCGCCGGACTTCGCGCCCGTCGTGGTGAGCAGTGCCAGCTTCGAGCCGGCAAAGTAGCCGCCGACCTTCCCGTTGTTCTCGCGGAATTCGGTGATGGTGGGGTCGGTGTTTTCGCTCATGATGCTGATCGTATGCCAGTGCGATTGTGCTGGTCATCCCCGGTCCCTTTTTCGCGTGCATGTGCCTGACGAAATGTCAGTGGCTGGTGAAAGGCTTGCGACATGTCCACTTCGATTCTCACCGATCGCGAGGTTCTCGCCGAGATCGTGCGCGAGGGTGATGACCTGGGGGTTCTCAATCTGCGTCGGATTGAGACCGCGGGCGATGTGGCCTCCCGCGAGGAGCTGGTTGCGACCGCCGGGCATGCCCGTGCTGCTCTCCTTTTGGCGGAGTTGTGGAAGGTCACAGTGGCTGAGGCGCAGAGGTTTGTGGATGTCGGCCTCGCAACCCGCGCGCGGATGGCGATCGACGGCTCCCCGCTCCCCGCGCGGTATGAGGTCATCGCCTTGGCGCTGGCGTCGCTCGGGGTAGAGAAAGCGGCTGTTGCGGTTCGGGAGTTGGAGAAAGCGCACTGCTCCCGTGAGGCCCGCGATCTGGGCGAGATCGCGCTGGTCGAGCAGGCCGCAGCATTCACGGTGGCCGACTTCGCCACGCTGGCCCGGCAGGTGCGAGACAGACTCGACCAGGACGGCGACTGCCCGCGGGAGGAACAGCAGCATGCGAACCGGTCGCTCCGCTTCATCACCCAGTCGAATGGGATGACCCGTGTGGTGTGGGACATGCCGCCGGAAACCGCCGGGCTGGTTCGCGCGGGTATAGACGCATTGGTGTCTTCCCAGCTGCGGCAGGCTCGGGATGAAAAGCTGGACGAGATCCGGTCGTTCGAACAGCTCAGGGCCGACGCTGCGGCCGACGTCTTTCATCATGCGGCGACCTGCGCGCATGCGGGCGGCGAGTTGCCGGCATTCACGATGGTTGTGCGGATGACGCTCGACTCGCTCCTGACCGGAGCGGGGTTCGCAGACATCGATGGCGTCGACGAATCGATCTCAGCGAACCTTGCTCGCCACCTGGCATCCGAGGCCGAATTCATCCCGCTGGTGCTCGACGGTGCGAGCGTTCCGCTCGACTACGGCCAGGCGAGGCGCCTGTTCAGCCGCACGCAGAAACTCGCTCTCGCCGAGCGGGACGGCGGCTGTGTCTTCCCCGGCTGCATCAGCCCGCCAGCGTATGGCGAGGGTCACCACCTGGTGTGGTGGGAACACGGAGGCAACACCGACACGGCCAACGGAGCGATGGTGTGCTCATTCCACCATCACCGGGTACACAACGACGGGTGGGAGATCGAGATCCGCGATCACGTGCCGTATGTGATCCCACCACCGTGGGCCGACCCCTCCCGCACACCACGTCGCGGCGGACGGATCGGGTTCCAGCGCGCCGCCTGATCAGCAGCACGACGCTGTCCTGGGATCTATTGCGCTGTCGCGTGATCTACAGTTTGCCGACGCTGCGGCCAGCCACCCGACCTGAGAAGATGC
The DNA here is from genome assembly GCA_043746355.1 of Lacisediminihabitans sp. GTDB lineage: Bacteria > Actinomycetota > Actinomycetes > Actinomycetales > Microbacteriaceae > Lacisediminihabitans. The sequence continues at coordinate 35,189 of JAYTRC010000073.1, forward strand.
AGCCGCCGAGGAAGGTGCCTTCGAGCGAGCGGTAGCCGTGCACGCCACCGCCGCCGAATCCGCTGGCTTCGCCCGCCGCATAAAGACCGGGAACGGGGGTGCCGTCGGTTCCCAGCGCACGCCCGTCGAGATCAGTCTCGATACCTCCGAGAGATTTACGGGTGACGATGTGCAGCTTGACCGCAATGAGCGGGCCGGCCTTCGGGTCGAGCAGCTTATGCGGGGTTGCGACGCGGATCAGCTTGTCGCCGCGATAGTGGCGGGCCTGCCGGATCGCGTTGATCTGCGAATCCTTCGAGAACGTGTTGTCGAGTTCGCGGTCTCGGGCCTCGATCTCGCGACGTACGTGATCGAGATCGATGGTGACCTCGGGCGAGAGCTTCTGCATGCCGGCGAGCAGTTCTTCGAGCGTGTTCGCGACGACGAAGTCTGCTCCTTTTTGCTTGAAGGCCTCGATCGGGCCGGGGGCACCAGGGCCGATGCGTTTTGCGAGCAGCCGGTAATCCTTGTTCGTCAGGTCGGGGTTCTGTTCGCTGCCGGAGAGGGCAAATTCCTTCTCGATGATCTTCTGCGTGAGCACGAACCAGCTGTGGTCATAGCCAGTCGTGCGCAGGTATTCGAGAGTGCCGAGGGTGTCGAATCCGGGGAACAACGGCACGGGCAGTCGCTTGCCGGTGGCATCCAGCCAGAGGGACGATGGACCAGGCAGGATGCGGATGCCGTGCCGCTGCCAAACCGGGCTGTGGTTCTCGACTCCCTCGACGTAGTGCCACATGCGGTCGGTGTTGATCAACCGCGCACCGGCCTTCTCGGTGATCGCGAGCATCCGGCCGTCAACGTGCGCTGGCACTCCGGAGATCATCTTCTCCGGAGCCTTTCCCATCCGCGAGGGCCACTGCTTGCGCACGAGGTCGTGGTTGCCGCCGATGCCGCCGCTCGTCACAATCGTCGCTCCAGCGAGAAGTTCGAATTCACCCGCAACCTCGCGATTGCTCGGCGCCCCGCGCTCGGCAGCATCCGTCGCGAGAATCGTGCCGCGGGCACCGACGACAGCACCCGACTCGACAATGAGCTCATCGACGCGATGGCGAAAAGCGAGGGTTACCAACCCGGCATCGACTCCGGCCCGAACGCGCCGCACGAACGGTGCGAGCACGCCGGGCCCGGTGCCCCAGGTGATGTGGAAGCGCGGCACCGAGTTTCCGTGCTCCATCGCGGTGTAGCCGCCACGCTCGGCCCAGCCGACAACCGGGAAGAAGCGCACACCCTGCTGGCGCAGCCACGCCCGTTTCTCACCGGAGGCAAAATCGAGGTACGCCTCGGCCCACTTGCGTGGCCAGGCATCCTCATCGCGATCGAATCCGGCAGACCCGAACCAGTCTTGCCGGGCGAGGTCGAGTGAATCTTTCACTCCCATCCGCCTCTGCTCGGGGGAGTCGATCAGAAACAGGCCGCCGAAAGACCACCACGCCTGGCCGCCGAAACTCGCCTCGGGCTCTTGCTCGAGAATCGTGACGTGTTTGCCGGCATCCACCAGCTCAGCAGCGGCAACCAGACCGGCCAGGCCGGCACCTATAACGATGACGTCGGTGTAGTTCTTCGGATCGGGCACCAGGTAACTCCTTTGTCACGGCGAAAGTCTGTGAATAACGCTACTCGTCGAAAGTGTTGACCATCGCGTGGGCGGCACGTTCGAGGTATTCCCAGAGAGTCGCGTCGTCGAGCGGTGACAGGTCGAGCGTGTCGACGGCGGCGCGCATGTGCAACAGCCAGCGGTCGCGGGCGTCTGGGTTGACCCTGAACGGGGCGTGCCGCATCCGGAGCCTAGGGTGCCCGCGCTGCTCAGAATACGTGCCAGGCCCGCCCCAATACTGCTCGAGAAAACCCGTGAGGCGCTGGATGGCACCCTCGAGATCGTCCTCCGGGTACATCGGGCGCAGCACAGGGTCTGCCGCCACCCCGACGTAGAACTGGCGCACGAGTTTCTCGAAGGTCTCGCGACCCCCTGCGTCGTCGTAGAAGCTCATTTTTTCGCGACGGACTGGGGTTTGATCGGTGCTCCTTCGAAGCCCGTCATGACAACACTGTTCAGCGTCGGCAGCTTGATTCCCATGGCGTCGAGCGCGACTTTCAGTCGTGCCCGTAGTTCGCGGGCCACGTCGTCTTTTACGCCAGGCCGGGTCTTCAGCACGAGACGGATGACAGCAGCCTCGGCCGAGATCGATTCGAGCCCCCAGATTTGCGGCGTCTCGAGAATAAGGGACTGCCACTTCGGGTCAGCGGCCAGCTCTGATGCCGTCGCCAGCATCCTCGCCTGCACAGCGTCGATGTCTGCGCTGTATGGCACAGCGAGATCGATGATCACTCGCGACCAGCCGAGTGACTGGTTGCCGACCCGGGAGATGTCTCCGTTGTGCACGAACCAGACTGTTCCGTTCACGTCGCGAATCTGGGTGGTGCGGATGCCGACGGACTCGACGACACCGGTGGCCGGGCCGAGATCCACGACATCGCCAACACCGAGCTGGTCTTCGGCCACCATGGACAGGCCGTTGAGCACATCTTTTACAATGCCCTGCGCACCGAAACCGAGCCCGGCACCGAGCGCGGCAGTGATGAGCGAAAACGCCCCCGTGATGCCCGGCGCGATGTTAGTGATCACAATCAACACGGTGACGATCACGATGATCGCATTCAGCACATTCTTGAACACGCTGCCGAGGGTGCGGGTGCGCTGCACGAGGCGAACCGCGCTGAGAGGTGAGACCAACAGCCTGGAGCTGCGATCGTCTGACTGTCTTTTCTTCACCCCGACAACGATCCGCTTCACGACGCGATCGATCACGAACCCCAGGATGATGCGCAGCACGATCGCGACGACGATTACCGCGATGACGTTGAACGGGATCTTCCAGGTGTTGTAGAAGACGACGAGGCCTGCCCAGAACATGAAGCTCAGTCGTCCTTCGACTGCACGTCGAGCGCCCGCTCGACCCCGGCGAGACTCTCGATGACCATGCGGCGCAGGGCAGGCACCTCAGGGTTGGCGGCGAGCCAGGCGTTTGTCGCGTCCACAAGCTCCTTCGACGCGAGCGGCGTCGGGTGCAGGCCCTCGATGATGTACCCGGCGATGGCGAAGCTGCGTGACTCCCAGATTGCGGTGATCGCCGCGAGGTACGGCTCGACCAGACCGGCGAGCGACGAGGGGTCGTTGGTATGCAGCACGCCAACAGCGGTTTGCCTGACGACCGAGTTCGGCAGGTCGTCGTTCACGATGAGGGAGTCGAATGCTCTTCGTTTGGCCTCCGCAGTCGGGATGGTGGCGCGCGCGCGTGCCGCAGCCTGCTGGCCGTTCGACGTGTTGTCCCTCTCGAGGGCCGCCGCGATCTCCGGCTCGCCGGCGGCGCCGGCAAGAACCAGGCCCTCGAGTAGTTCCCAGCCGAGATCGGTGTCGATCTCGAGACCGGCGAGACCCGCTGACCCGTCGATGAGTCCTCGCAGTGCGACGACATGCTCGTCGGTCGACGCGAGATTCGCGAAGAACTTCACGAATTGGAACTGCGCGTCAGACCCCGCTTCTGCACCCTTCGCCAGGGCGAGCAGAGCGTCACCCACGGTGCGAATCGTCTCATCGCGCTTCGAGGGAGCGACATAGACCCGCGCCGCAGTGCCGAGCTGTCCGAGGGTGGTGCGGATCGTCGTCGACTCGGTCTCGCTGGCGATGTTGCCCAGCACCAGACGCACATAGTCGCTCGCGGGGGACTCGCCGTCACGCGTCGCATCCCAAACAGCACCCCACACGATGGAGCGAGCGAGCGGGTTCTCGATGTCCTTGAGGTGCTCGATGGCGCTGGCGTGGGATCCGGCGTCGAGCCGAATCTTGGCATAGGCAAGGTCGTCGTCGTTGAGCAGAACGAGCGCTGGCATCTTCAGGCCGACGAGAGTTGCGACATCCGTCCGTTCCCCATCGACGTCCAGTTCCTCGCGATGCGTGCGCACGAGCTTGCCGTTGACGAGATCGTAGAAGCCGACAGCGAGCCGGTGCGGGCGAATTGTCGGGTAGTCGGCGACGGCGGTCTGCTCGATCGCGAATGACGTGATCGCGCCAGAGCCGTCGGTCTCGATGAGCGGCTTCAGCGTGTTGACGCCGGCCGTCTCGAGCCATTTTTTTGACCAGTCGCCGAGAGAGCGGCCGCTGGTGGTTTCGAGCTCTGCGAGAAGGTCGGCGAGTTCGGTGTTGCCGGAGGCGTGCTTCTTGAAGTACGCGGCGACCCCGGCGAAGAACGCGTCTTCGCCGACCCAGGCCACGAGCTGCTTGAGCACCGACCCGCCCTTGGCGTACGTGATGCCGTCGAAATTCACCTGCACGTCTTCGAGGTCGTTGATCGTCGCGACGACCGGGTGCGTCGAAGGCAACTGGTCCTGGCGGTATGCCCAGCTCTTCTCCATCGCCTGGAAGGTGGTCCAGGCCTCTGTCCACTCGGTCGCGTTCGCGGTGGCCATCGTCGATGCCCACTCTGCGAACGACTCGTTCAGCCAGAGGTCATTCCACCACTTCATGGTGACGAGGTCGCCGAACCACATGTGCGCGAGCTCGTGCGTGATGGTGACCACCCTGCGCTCCTTGACCGCGTCCGTCACTTTCGATCGGAACACGTAGGTCTCGGTGAAGGTGATCGCGCCGGCGTTCTCCATCGCGCCAGCGTTGAATTCCGGAACGAAGAGCTGGTCGTACTTGGCGAACGGGTACGGGTAGTCGAACTTCTCCTCGAAGTAGGCGAAGCCCTGGCGGGTCTTCTCGAAAATGTAGTCAGAGTCGACGAATTCGCTCAGTGACTTGCGCGAAAAAATTCCGAGCGGGATGACGCGGCCGCTCGACGAGGTGAGCTCGCTGCGGATGACGGCGTATGGGCCGGCGATGATGGCTGTCACATAAGAGGAGAGGATCGGGGTGGGGTCGAAGCTCCAGGTCGAGCTGCCGTCGCCCTGGTCTTCCGGCTCGGGGGTCGGTGAGTTGCTCACGACCTGCCACGCACTGGGGGCAGTTATCGTGAACTGGAAGGTCGCCTTCAGGTCGGGCTGCTCGAACACCGCGAAGACGCGGCGGGAGTCTGGAACCTGGAACTGGGAGTACAGGTAGACCTCATTGTCGACAGGGTCGACGAAGCGGTGGAGCCCCTCTCCCGTGTTCGTGTATAGCGCGTCGGAGACGACGGTGAGCACGTTGTCTGCGGCGAGGCCGTTGAGGCTGATTCGTACGCCGTCGCTGATCGCCGCGGCATCCAGCTCGACTCCGTTGAGCGTGACAGAGTGAACTGTTTTGGTGATCGCATCGATGAAAGTCGACGATCCCGGGGTTGCTGTGAACTTCACAATCGTGGTGCTGAGGAAGATCTCAGGGCCCTGCGTCAGGTCGAGCGTGATGTCGTAACTCGCCACGGAAAGCAGCGACTTGCGCTCCTGCGCTTCGATTCTGGTGAGGTTTTTTCCCGGCACGACTGACTCCCTAAACGCTGGTTCTATTCCAGCATTCGAGTCTATCGAGCAGCGGCGAGCTCCCTAATTGACGAGTCAGCTGGAGTGAGATCGGCGAGTGCGGCGACGAGCAGCGCCTGCAGACGTTCGTCGGGGTCGGGCACGCAGGCCTCAGCGATTCCGATGACGGCGGTGCGGATGATCGCGTCACAGATGCGATCGATGAAACGGTTGTCGAGCGACCCGGCCCCTCCGACGAAACGTGCTGCCCACTCGCGTGAATCGGGAACGCTGCGCAGCGCGACGTCGAGGAGTGCGCGGGTATCCGCATCGTCGATGAGCGCAGCGCAGCGCAGCGCACCGGCGGCGAGTGCGCGTTGCCGGCCGTGGCTGACCACGGGGAGCGCAGCCGAGATCGCGCGGGCAGCAATCAGCAGGCTGGTCTTCTGCCCGTCGCCGAGCAGGCCGACCACTGACGGGATTAGGGTGACGAGCTCGCCACGAGCAGCATCTGAACTGCAATCGTTGACCAGGCGCGCGAGTGCAGCCAGGGTGGGATGGGTGCAGGCGGGATGATCGCTCCAGCGCTCGCCTGCGAGGTAAGAGGCGTATTCCATGAAACACGCTCCGCTCCGGGGCGAGCGATGTTTACCTCTGCCGAGCACGGGCATCAGCATGGGCGAATCGCCCGCTGTGCTCGGCGTTCCTTTTTTGGGCACTGCTTTTTTGGGCATTGCTCTGTTTGGCATTGCTTTGTTACGCATTGCGCCTCCCGCTCTGAGGGAACACTTTTGTCAAGTGTGCGCTCTTCATATGCTCGACACCAGTGCGGGAATAGCGCACCGCAGTTAAAGATTGAATGGAGTCATGAGCGAAGAGAAGACAAAGACTGCAGTGGATTTCTGGTTCGACCCATCGTGCCCATGGGCCTGGATGACCAGCCGATGGGTCGATGAGGTCTCACCGAAGCGTGACCTCGACGTCACCTGGCACATCATGAGCCTCGCCGTGCTGAATGAAGACAAGGATGTTCCGGAGTCGTATGCTGCGTTCTTCCCGCGAGCTCTGCGGTACACCCGGCTGGTCGCAGCCGTGCAGGAGCTGCACGGACAGGCTTCGGTGAAGCCCCTGTACGACGCTCTCGGCACGCGCATCCACATCGGCGATCGCAAAGACGTCGACGCCATCATCGCCGAAGCGCTCGCCGAGGTGGGCCTGCCAGCGGACCTTGCGAAGTACGCGGACACGGACGAGTACGACCCGCAGATGCGGGCATCCCACTTCGATGGCATCGAACGAGTGGGGCAGGATGTCGGTACGCCGGTGATCGCGGTCGGCGGTAACGCTTTCTTCGGCCCGGTCATTTCGCCGGCACCCCGCGGCGTCGAAGCTGTTGCGCTCTGGGATGGCGTGCTCGCCATGAGCGCGTACGACGGCTTCTTCGAACTGAAGCGCTCACGCACCAGGGACCCCATCTTCGACTGATCAACGCCCTTCAGCGTCGTACCTGGCGAGTAGCGTTCTGCCCATGAAGCAACGCGACCTCTTCCTCATGTCAGATGCTGCCCTCCGCGATGTGATCGACATGCTCGATCTTGCCCAGTTGAAGCTGGCCGCCCCGGCAGAGTGGAGTAGAACACCGAGCCCCACCCTGCGCGATATCCTTGCGGCGCATACCCGCGACGAGGCATGGATTCCGGATGTACTTGCGGGCAAGTCGCTGGCGGAGGTCGGCGAGAAATGGTCAGGCGACCTTCTCGGTGACGACCCCATTGGCAACTACGACGAGATCAACGACATCGCTACCGAGGCCGCGACGAGAGATGACCTCGACCCGGCACGGGTCGTGCATTTTCAGTATGGCGACTACCCGCTCTCCGAAGGATTGGTGCATCTCTCGATCTACCGATGCTTCCAGGCCTGGTCGATCGCGCACTTCGTCGGCCTCGATTTCGACCTGCCAGATGCGCTCGTCGATCTCATGTGGGACGAACTGATGCCGATGCTCGACGAACTCCGGGGTTACGGCGTATTTCCGCCCGAGGTGCCCGTGCCGGCAGACGCAGACAGGCAAACCAGACTGCTCGGCAAGACGGGCTATCTCGTACCGTAGGTTTTACCCATGCGCATTCACATCGCGACTGACCACGCTGGCCTGGAGTTCAGCAAAGACCTCCAGGCACACCTGGAAGCAGCCGGGCACGAGGTGGTCGATCACGGCCCGAAGTCGTTCGATCCGCTCGACGATTACCCGAGCTTCTGCATCAACGCCGCACGCGCGGTCGTGCGCGACCAGTCGGTGGGAATCGAGTGCCTCGGGGTGATTTTCGGCGGCTCGGGAAACGGCGAGCAGATGGCGGCAAATAAGGTCGTTGGCGCGCGTGCAGCTCTGGTCTGGAGCACCCCGACGGCGCTTCTGGCACGCGAGCACAACGATGCGAACCTCATCTCGATCGGCGCGCGGCAACACACCGTCGACGAAGCGAAAAGCTTCATCGATACGTTCATCGCAGAGCCGTTCTCCGGTGAAGAGCGTCACGTCCGTCGCATCGCCCAGCTCGCCGAGTACGAGAAGACGGGCCTCATCGCCGGCCACGAGATCGACTAGCGATGCGGGAACAGACCAATGCCTGAGGGTCACTCCGTCCACCGAATCGCACGCCAGTTCGCCCTGCATTTCGTCGGGCACGAGGTCGCAGCAATGTCGCCCCAGGGCCGTTTCGCTGACGGCGCGGAACGCATCGACGGCCACACACTGATCGATGCGAAGGCGGTCGGTAAGCAGATGTTCCTCGAGTTCGATAACCAGCTTTGGCTGCGGGTTCACCTCGGGCTGTACGGGGCCTGGGATTTCGCGGGTGACATCACTGCTGATGCCACCACCGCATCCGCCGACGGTCGCATGGGCCAGACGAACATGCGTGGGACCTCACTCCAAGCTGCGTCGATCCAGGAGAGTGAAGGCTCGCTGTCGAGCATCGGTGCTCCGCGGCGTACGCGGCTCAGGATGTCTGAGCAGGAGGTCGAGGGAACCCTCGCCGACTTTCCGCCAGAGCCGATCGGCGCCGTACGTGTGCGGCTGCTTACCTCCGCGGCCGTGGCTGACCTCAGGGGGCCGACAGCCTGTGAGGTGCTGACCCCGGAGCAGGTGGATGCCGCGATCGCAAAGCTCGGACCTGATCCGCTGGTCGACGACTCCGCAGCCGCAGAGGAGCGCTTCGTGAGCGTCGTGCGCAAGAAGCCGACACCGATCGCACTTCTGCTGATGGACCAGAGCGTGGTCAGTGGCATAGGAAACGTCTACCGCGCTGAGCTGCTCTTCCGGGCGAGACTCAACCCGCACACTCCGGGCAAGCTCCTTGCCGAAGAGACGGCCCGCGAACTCTGGCGAGACTGGTCGCATTTGCTCGCGATCGGTGTGCAGACCGGCCAGATGCTCACAATGGACGACCTGTCCGCGGCCGACTACCGGAAGGCGCTGGCCAGCCGTGACGACCGGCACTGGGTGTATCACCGCACCGGGCTGCCGTGCCGGGTGTGCGGCACCAATATCGTCATGGAAGAGATCGGCGGCCGCAAACTCTACTGGTGCCCGATGGACCAGGCATGAGACACACGCCGTCATTCCTCCTCGAGGACGAAGTCGAGGTGAAGCGACTGATTCGGGAGAACCCCTGGGGGACGATCGTGTCGAACACTGCCGGTGGGCTGGTCGCTTCGCACTACCCGGTGGTGCTCGAGGAAGACGCGACGGGCATCAGCATCGTCAGTCATGTCGGTCGCCCCGACGAACAGCTGCACGAGCTCGGCCAGCACGAAGTGCTCGTCATCATCCAGGGTCCGCACGGGTATATCTCGCCGGGCTGGTACGGCGCAGTACCGGCTGTGCCGACCTGGAATCATGTCACCGCGCACCTCTACGGCACCCCAGAGATCCTCTCTGACGACGAGAATTATCGCGTGCTTGGCGATCTGGTCGACTACTTCGAGAACAGGATGCCCGAGCCAGCGCGCCTCGAGTACAACGAGGAGTACGCCCGCCGCATCGCTAAGGGCACCGCCGGGTTCCGGCTTCGAGTCACCCGTTTCGACGCGAGGCTGAAGCTCAGCCAGAACCGTTCTCCCGAGATCGTCAAGACGATCATCGGCGAGCTCGAGCGCGGCGCGAACTATGCGAACCCTGCACTGGCGACTGAGATGCGTCGGGTGCACCCGGAATGATCCTGCGCAACGCGCGGGTCAGCGGCGGGTCGGGGGATACCCTGCTCGATATCGGCATCGAGAACGGTGTCATCTCGGCATCGGCTGGCGGCGAAGAGCTCGACCTAGAGGGTCGATGGGTGTCTCCCGGGCTCTGGGACAACCACGTGCATTTCAGCCAGTGGTCGCTCGTCAGCCAGCGTCTCGACGTGTCGGGTGCTACCTCTGCCGCGCACGCCGCGCGGCTCGTCAGCGCTGGTCTAAAGCTCGTCAGCGCTGGTCTAAAGAGCGAAGGGTTCGGGACGGGCGGGCATCCTGAGCCATTCGTTGGCTACGGCTTCCGCGACGGTCTCTGGCCTGACGCACCGAACCTCGCCGACCTCGACTCTGTGTCAGTGGCTGTTCCGATAGTGCTGGTCAGTGCCGACGTTCATGCCGTGTGGCTCAATTCGACCGCGCTCGCGCTGTACGGCCATTCCGGGCACCCGACCGGGCTCATCCGTGAAGACGAGGCGTTCGACGTGCAGCGCCGAATCGACAGCCTGTCAGCAGACGAAACCGACCGCTGGGCTGCGCGCGCGGCCGAGGCGGCGGCTGCGCGCGGCGTCGTGGGGATAGTCGATTTGGAGATGGCCTGGAACCTCGAGGTGTGGCAGCGGCGGGCATCCACGAGTCTGCGCGTCGAGTTCGGCATCTACCGTGAACATCTCGACCTGGCGATCGAACTCGGGCTGCGCACCGGCGATCGGGTGGATGACCTGCTCACCGTCGGCAGATTCAAGATTCTCATCGACGGGTCGCTGAACACGAGAACCGCCTACTGCTACGACGAGTACCCGGGGCTGGAGGGCCAGCCGAATTCTCGCGGCCTGCTCACCGTGACCCCGGACGAGCTGCGCTCCCTGCTGCAGAAATCATGGGCGGGAGGGATCGAACCAACGGTGCATGCGATCGGGGACCACGCGAACACACTCGCTCTCGACGCTTTCGAGAGCGTCGGATGCCGCGGCCGCATCGAGCACGCCCAGCTGGTGAGCTCGGCCGACCGCAAACGGTTCGGCCGCCTCGGAGTGACGGCGAGCGTTCAGCCGGAGCATGCAATGGATGACCGCGACGTTGCCGATCGCTACTGGAACGGGCGTACAGACCGCGCGTTCGTGCTCCGGAGCCTGCTCGATGCCGGAGCCGAACTCGCACTCGGGTCAGATGCTCCCGTAGCGCCACTCGACCCGTGGGTGACGGCGGCGGCCGCGGTGACGCGCAGTCGCGATGGGCGCGAGGCCTGGCATGCAGAGCAGTCGATTTCGGCGCGGCAGGCACTGGCCGCATCGGCTCGCACGACCCTGGAGCTGGGACAGCCCGCAGACCTGGTCGTCACCGATCAGGATCCGTCGGATGCCGAAGCGCTCCGCACGATGCCGGTGGCCGCGACTCTGCTGGGCGGCCGATTCACTCATCGTTCGATCTGAGCCGTTCCCGGGGCTAACCTTCTCACCCCCTGCCTTCTCACCCCCTGCCGAGGGAGCCTGTTGCTAAAGGCGCTCTGGCGCCGCGAGAACAGGCGTCGAGGTCACCCTCACCGCGCTGCTTTCAGGAGGCGACGAGAACCCTCTGGTTCTGGGAGAGCTGGATCTCGGGGCGAATTTCTTCGATCCGGTTAGTCCAGCTCATTCCGTTCCACCAGCGGACCTGGGGGAGGCCGAGTGGGTCGCGGTACCAGCCAGCGGGCGCGACAGCGTTGAGGTTAGAAGACATGGGGTAATTCCTCTGTGGTTTTGCCCCACCGCAAGGGGGCTTTTTCGGGAGCGGTAATGCCGAGGTTAGTCCCCATAAGTGGGGACAAGCCATACCCCCAAACGGGGGTGATGCTAGCGAAGGCCCGCGAGCGAACTGACCAGCCGCAGCACGCCTTTCCTGCTCTTCTCGAAGCGGATGCTGACCACAACGATCACAATGCCGCCGATGGCGAGCCACACCCACCACTCCACAGCCTGGTACACGGCTCGAATCTCGGGGGAGAACGTTGCTATCGCGTGGATAAGCACAACCACCGACCCGACCAGGAACGGCGCCTGCAGCTTCAGGATGACGCTCCCGACGATGATCGCGACGCCGACCACCCCGAGGCCGACCAGCCGCCAGACCGGTGCGTCCCACGCCGTGGTGACGAGCGACGGGACGAGCAACAGAAGCACCCCTGGCGCAAGGCATGGCCAGCTCCCGGCCGTCGGGGAACGACGCAACTGCAGCGCGCCGGTCACAATCAACGCAACCGCAATCGGCACTGCTGCCCACTCGACGTCGTGGAAGGCACGGACTGAGAGGCCAACGCTGCCGGCGAGCGCGGCAAGCCCAATCGAACCCCAGCCGATTCGCGTGGTGAACGGCGAACAGCCGCGTGCCAGCGAGACGACGTGCACCACACACAACGCCAGCACGATCACGAGAGTGCGGCTGAACCCGAGCGCGGTGTCGGCGCTCGCGGGCAGCTCGAGCACGACCAGTTCGAGCAGTGCGAGGGCGAGGAGGCCCTCTGCTGCGACGGCGTGTGGTCGCGAATCCGCACGCGAGTGAGACAGTGACAGGCCTGCGGTCGTGAGCACGATGAAGGAGGCCGCGAGCCAGATGTCGAGCCGGGCATCCGGAGCACCGCTGGAGTATGCACCGCTGGAGTATTGGGCGACAGACTGCACAACGGTGACCAGCACCGTGCCGATCACGCCGGCGATTGCCAGCCCGTCGAGCAGCTGGCGGGATGGCGAGGGTGGTCTGACGATGCAGCTGAAGAGCAGGAGCAGGGCAGAAATTGCTCCGACGACGATCGGCCGCGCGAGTGTGTCTGGCGATGCCTCGAGGGCCAGCGGTACGACCGAGATGAGCAACGCAGCGAGCGTGAGCACGGCAACCGCGCCGCTGCTGTTCTCAGCGCCGCCTCCATCGGCGTCGGAGCGCCGGCCGGCAATCCAGGTGAGGAGGGCGATGATGAGTACCGCTCCGGAGAGCGGCAGCACCCAGGGCTCGATGGCTGTTACCCCGTTGGTGCCGAGTTGCCACCAGAGTCCCCCCGTGGCCAGGGCGAGCGCCACCCAGCCGACATGTTTGCGGCGCGAAGCCGACCGGAACAGGCCGTCTCGGCCGGTGGCGAGCACAAGCGCTGCGAGCGCACCGAGTTCGAAGACGAGCCAGGTGCTGCTGGTCGGGAGCACGACGGCGGTGGCGATGGCTGGCACGGCGACGATTGCCGTTCCGAGGTCGACGGCGAGCCGCGACGCAAAGCCCGGGCGCGCGAGTGAGAGGGTGAGCCCTAAACCGGCTGCGATGACAGCGGCGATTACCGGTGCCAGTTCGAGTGAGAGGCCGGATGCCGCGACCACTCGCGCCAGGGCGTCGATGGCGAACGCAGCTGCCGGCGCCAACAGAACCGCGACGACGAGGCGCTCGGCGCGGAGGGCGACGACCTCGAGCCCCACCACCCAGGTGCTGAGTGCCGCGAGGAGGAACACCCCGACGACAAGGCTCGTGAGGTATTCGGGCAGGAGAAGGCCGCCGGTGAGTTGCCCGGCGATGGCGTGCAGGGAGAACTGGCTCAGCAGGCCGCTCACCACAAGGGTGGACGCCGTGAGCCAGAAGACAACCTGACGGTCGAGGGCCGAAAGCTTTTTCGACGGCACGATCGCATCGAGACCGAGCAGCAGGATCGCCAGGAATCCGGTCGCCCGCGCGACATTTATCACGTCGGCGATGCCCGACGGGTGAAGAGGCAGAGCGAGGTTTCTGGCTGCGGCAGCCGCGCCGACCGTCGCGGTGACAACGGCTGCCCCGAGCAGCACCGCTTTCGACAGGGTCGACCGAAAAGCGAGGCGGGCGAGCAGGAGGACGACGATGACGAACACTGTCGTCGCGCCCCAGGTGTCTTCACTCGCCCACGAGGTCGCATATCCCAGCAGCATGGCGGCGAGAAGCGCGACGGTGAGGGCATGGCGCGGCGCTCGGGGAGCAAGAATCAGCGCAAGAAGCGCACCGGCGGCGATGATCGCCCAGACCGCGATGACCACCACAAGCAGATGGCCGATCGGGGCGACCAGGAGGGCTGCAGCGACGCAGCCCCAGCTGATGATCGCTGCCCGGGACTGGAACACCCGGCTGGCCGTCCAGGCGAGTGCGACGAGTGCGGTACTGGCCACCAGCGCGATGGCTGAAGCTGTGCTCTGGATAGAGGCTGGCACGATGGCTTCGGTGCCGCCGAGTTGCCATGCGGAGCCGAGCCCTCGCGCGGTTGCCTGGCCGCAGAGCACCAGCAGCGTCGAGACGGGAAAGACCAGGCAGAGAGCCGCGACCACCCCCGCCGATACAGCCCACACCCGCCGGTGGAAGGCGATGACGGGCGCCGCAGCAAATCGGATTCCGCGTTCGAACGCCAGGGCAATGGCGGTAGCGAAGACCGCGGGTGCGATTCCGATGAACCAGGGGTCGCTGCTCCTGAGAGCTGCTGCACCGAACGCGGCGGCGGTTGAAGCGGCGGCAATTGCAGCGAAAATCGAACCGAAACGACGCTCGACCGTTCGCGTTCCACCCCGGAAGTCGATCGCGATGACGTTCGCCAGACCGACGAATCCAATCACGGCCAGCGCGAAGGCGGAAGCCCATTGAGCGTCTGGAGCGACCAGGAATGCTGCACCCGCACCCACCGCGAGCGCGAGACTTGTCGTCGCGAGGGAGATGACCCGTTCAGTGCGCGCCGGCCGCCCAGCGAACCGCTGCACCACCCCTGCAAGCGCGATCGCGGTGAATGTCACATAGAGCCGGTCACTCGGTGCGGCGAGCGGTCCGGCCAGAAGTCCCACCCCGGGTGCGAAGACTCCGAACGCGACGACGCTCGGAGCGCGGATGCCCGACAATCGGTTCCACGCAACGAGAAGCACGGCCGACACAACGAGAACCCAGCCCCAGTAGATCGAGCCGTCGCCTGATCCGAGCGCAAAGAAGTCGTTGGCCCGCAGCGCCCATGCATCGAGGTAGACGAGCACCATCCCGAACACGGCGATTCCTTCAGCGGTGTTCGGTAACGAACGTCTGCGCAGCACGCTAGCGGTCACGATGCTCGCAACTGTGATGCCGCCGACGATGAGCGAGCGTGCCAGCAGCCCAAAGGTGATGAATGCATAGATCAGGAAGAAGATGGCGGCAATCGACAGCAGAGAGATTCCGACGATGAGGAGTGCGACCTGCACACTCGAGCGTCGCGGCTCGGCGGGGGCGTTGGCTGCGAGCAGCTGCGGCTCTTTCAGCGGCGCGTGCAGTTGGGCGGGCATCCGCACCTGGGCCTGTTCCGGCGCTGGCTCTCGTACCTGAACTGGCTCTGGCAGCGGAAGATTCTCCGTGGCGACGGGCTCAGGAGCCGTGGCGCTTGCCGACTCCCAGCGGATGCGCCCGATTAATTCGAGGCGGTGATCCATGATCGCCGCGGCCTCTGTAGCCAGGGACAAGAGCTGGAGTGCGGCAGGATTGCTGAGGTCGAGCCCACACACCTGGCACTCCGTCGACGATTCCAGAGGAAACTGACAGGCGGGGCAGAGCGTGGTCGAAACCAGGTCCCACGGAGACCGTGGAAAAACCACCCTGCCCGCAAATGAGCGAAAATCCTTCGGTACCTCGGCCATTGACTGCTGCTCCCCAAACCGGTTGTGGGTTCAGGGTAGTGGTTGGGTCACTCGTGCCACTGGTTTGGCGACCGCCTGTGTAGAACGAGCCGTTCTGTCGTAACAGAACTCTCCGTAGCGGAGGGGATGACGGGAATCGAACCCGCGCCATCAGTTTGGAAAACTGAGGCTCTACCATTGAGCTACATCCCCGTGGCAGCCGCCAGCCGGCGAACTTCCGTTGAATACTGTACCTGACAACGGGAAAGCTGGTGGCGCTAGCCTGGCAACGGCCTCAGGCACTAGCAGGGGAGCGCGCCCCGCGTGCTCTAGACTGCATAAGGCCTATTTTCGCATCGGAGAGTTATTTCGATTCGATCTGCACGACGTCCGGGGCGTAGCTCAGCTTGGTAGAGCGCTCGGTTTGGGACCGAGAGGCCGCAGGTTCGAATCCTGTCGCCCCGACACGCCTCATAGATATGCACAAGTAACAGGAGAACCTTCGTGAAGACCACGGTTGACAAGCTGAGCCCGACCCGCGTGAAGCTGAGCATCTCAGTCACACCAGAAGAGCTGCGGCCCAGCATCGATCACGCGTACAGCCACATCGCGGAGTCGGTCACCATCCCTGGGTTCCGTAAGGGCAAGGTTCCGCCGCCCATCATCGACCAGCGCGTCGGTCGCGAAGAGGTGCTCAATCACGCAGTGAGCGACGGGCTCGACAAGTTCTACCGCCTCGCTGTCGAAGAGGAGAAGATCAAGCCCCTCGGTCGCCCGGAAGCCGACATCAAAGAGCTGCCGAGTGTGAAGGACTTCACCGGCAATCTCGAGGTCGTCGTCGAGGTCGACGTGCGCCCCGATTTCACGATCCCGAACCTGGAAGGCCTCGAGCTCACCGTCGACCCTATCGAGGTCTCTGATGAGGATGTCGCGACCGAGCTCACCGCCCTTCTCGAGCGTTTCGGCACCCTGATCACCGTGGACCGACCGGCCACGACCGGCGACTTCGCCCAGATCGACCTCGTCGCAACCATCGGCGGCAACGAGGTGGACACCGCTAACGCGATCTCCTACGAGGTCGGCTCCGGTGACCTCATCGACGGAATTGACGAGGCACTCGACGGACTCAGCGCCGGCGAGACCACCGTCTTCGAGTCAAAGCTCCTCGGCGGAGACAACGAGGGCGAGGCGGCTGAGATCACCGTGAAGCTGCTGGCGGTCAAGGAGCGCGAGCTTCCGACCGCTGACGACGACTTCGCCCAGATCGCCAGCCAGTTCGACACCATCGAAGAGCTGCGAGAAGACATCCGCGGCCAGATCGAGCGCTCAAAGGTGTTCGGCCAGGGCGCGCAGGCTCGCGACCAGGTCGTCGACAAGCTTCTCGAGGGTCTCGATGTCCCCGTGCCAGAGCAGCTCGTGCTCGACGAGGTGCACCGTCACCTCGAGAACGAGAACAGGCTCGAAGACGAGGTGCACCGCGCCGAGGTCACCGAGTCAAGCGAGAAGACGTTCCGAAGCCAGATCCTGCTCGACTCCATCGCGGAGGCACAGGAGGTGAAGGTCAGCCAAAACGAGCTCACCCAGTACCTGGTGCAGGGTGCTGCCCAGTACAACATGGAGCCCGGTGAGTTCATCAAGGTTCTCGACGAGAACGGCCAAATTCCCGGAATGATCGGGGAGGTCGCTCGCGGCAAGGCACTGGCGACAGTGCTGGCGAAGGCGAAGGTCGTCGACACCGCAGGCAAAGAGGTCGACATCTCGCCCTTCACCGCCTCGGTCGCCGATGACGAGTCAGACACGTCCGATGATGCCAGCCTTCTCGCATCCAACGACCACGAGGGTCACAACCACGGCGGTTCTGCCAAGGACAGCCACGGCCGCAAGCAGGGGCACGAGCACTACGGGCACGATCACAGCTGACGCCTGGGGCGCAGGCCGAGTTGCCACAGACAGGGCGAGTTTGTCTGGCCACGTTCGCGCCATTTCCGGGCGCGAGGGGCTGCCAACGCCGTCCCAGTCCGGGATTTCGCTGAACGAACTCTGCCCACGGCGAACAGGGCGATCTCGCCTTGGCGGCTCCGATAGATTCGTCACAGCGACAAACTGAAACGGAGCGCAACAATGGCCCAACCGGCATTGGTCTCGAGCATTTTCGACCAACTCCTCAAGGACCGCATCATCTGGCTTGGCTC
>JAYTRC010000074.1:0-211724 GCA_043746355.1 Lacisediminihabitans sp.
GTGCGATCTCGTCAACGACGTGCGGCCTACAACCCGAACAACGTTGACGAGATCGCACAACATTTAGCCCACGCCCGCTGCCATCAGGTGGGATCGCAACGCGTCGGGTGATCGCGCGACCTTCCAGCCCCAGCGGCTCATACCCCGGCCGGTCGCCCTGAGGTCGTCTTCCCGCGCCTTTTCCTCTCGAAGCGCTTGCTCCGGAGTGCGACCACGGAGAAATTCGGGATCGGTGTACTTCGCCCAGCCGTCGAACTCGCCGATCAAGTTGAACTCCGGCCACCAGAAGTCGACGACATATCTGCGCCCGCTCGCGCCGAAAATCTCGACCTGGAGTTGCGGGGCGGTCAAACCGGCCCTGTAAATCGAGACCCTGCTGATCGACTCGCCGGGTCTATCGGCCGCTCCGTCCGCGAAATCTATTGTTGCGCGTGCTCTCGCCGTGCCCTGCCGCAGGGCGATAAGTTCCAGCTCGGCGAATAGTTGCTCTTTGTCGACCGAGCATTCCGGAGCGCCTGGAACAGGGTGACCGGTGCGATGAAGTGCAGCATCCGTGAAAATAGTGGCCACCTCCAGAGATCGTTTGGCGGCGAGGTCCACGATGGTGCGAGCGAGCGTCGTTACCTCATAACCCGCGATCGAAACAGTAGCGCCCGGAATTCCTACCGAATGTCGCGCGAACACGGTGGACGACCTGGTGCTGTTGGTGTGCGGCCATGCGATATGAACCACCCGCGGCCAGGCTTCCAGCGAAGGAAGCCGCCACAGCGCAGCCGCTGATTCGTGGCTAAAGACCAGGCGTTCAGCGCTCCGGGCCGCTGCTGCCTCAATCACTGCTCGATAGCGGTCGTGTCGGTCCATCGCAGACCACGACTCAAGGGACAGGTACGCCCCACGGATGAGCCGCACATACCCGCCGCGATGGACCTCTTCGTAGAAGCTAGCCCGCTCGCCGGGCACGGTCAACTCACCGATGAGCACGACGCAGTGCGCGCCGCGGACAGTTCTCAACCTGTGCATTCATCGAGTGTGGCGGGCAGATCGAGCTCAGCTCCGCGTGGAGGTAAAGCTGTGCACAGTGTTCGCCTGTGAGCGAGGGGAGACGATGAGCGGCCTCGTTAACGATGGGCTGGTTCTGGGCGGCCCAACGTTGACGGAAGTGAACTACGTCGGAGTGCGGAATCGGCCGCAGACCTCAGTTGACGATGTGCATGGCACGGGCGGCGTCGGTGATGCTGTCTGACAGCGATGGGTAGACCGCAAACGCGCGGGCGACCTGGTCGACGGTGAGCCGGTGCTCGACGGCGATGGCGATCGGCAGGATCAGCTCGGATGCTCGCGGAGCGACGATAACTCCGCCGATGACGGTACCCGATCCGGTGCGCGCAAAAAGCTTGACGAAGCCGTCTTTGATGCCCATCATCTTGGCCCGCGGATTGGAGGCGAGCGGCAGCTTGTAGATATCGCCCTGCGCCACCCCGTCTTCGATCTGCTTCTGAGACCAGCCGACGGTTGCGATCTCCGGCTGCGTGAAGATGTTCGACGTGACGTTGCGAAGTTCCGTCGGGTTGACGGCATCCCCCATCGCATGGAAAACGGCTGTACGCCCCTGCATCGAGGCGACGGATGCCAGCGGCAGAAAGTCCGAGCAGTCGCCGGCCGCGTAGATGGAGGGCATCGACGTTCGCGCGACGCGGTTGACCCGGATGTGCCCCGATTCGGTGAGCTGAACGCCCGCTTCCTCGAGACCGATGCCTGCGGTGTTCGGCACCGAGCCGACCGCCATCAGCGCATGGCTGCCGTCGACCGTGCGCCCGTCGGAGAGCGTGGCGCGCACTCCGTCGGCCGTGCGCTCGATCGATTCGGCCCGGGACTTCGAGAGCACCGTCATGCCGTTGCGCTTGAATACGTCTTCGATCACCCTGGCCGCGTCAGCATCCTCACCGGGCAGCACCTGGTCACGGGATGAGATGAGCGTGACCTTCGAGCCGAGCGCTGTGAAAGCCGAGGCGAACTCTGCACCGGTCACACCGGAGCCGACAACGATGAGATGCTCAGGGGTTTCCTGCAGTGTGTAGAGCTGGGTCCAGGTGAAGATTCGCTCACCGTCGGGCTTGGCAGACGGCAGGATGCGCGGCCGCGCGCCAACCGAGACGACGATGGTATCGGCGTCCAGTTCGTCGAAGTCTGTGCGGTTCTTGCCCTTACCGGTCGCGACGATGACCCGGTTGGGGCCATCGAGCCTGCCCTCGCCCTGAACGACCCTGACGCCGGCTTTGATGAGCTGCGACTTCATGTCCTCAGACTGCTGGCGTGCCAGTCGCAGCAGCCGCTGGTTGACTGCGGCGAGGTTGACCGCGACCTCCGGGCGCACGGGGCGACCGCTCTCACCGCGGGTGAAGAACTGTACCCCGAGGTCGGCGGCTTCACCGATCGCATTCGCTGCCTCCGCCGTGGCGATCAGCGTCTTCGATGGCACGACGTCGGTGAGCACCGCGGACCCGCCGACCCCTACCCGCTCGACCAGGGTGACATCTGCCCCGAGCTGGGCCCCGGCGAGCGCGGCCTCGTATCCGCCTGGCCCCCCGCCGACAATCGCGATGCGTTGCGTGCGCTCGAATTCATAGGCCATTCCCCAATTCTCTCCTAAAGCCAAGCCAATAGAGTTGCAGGCATGCATCCCCTCGACGACCCGGCAGCCAACCCGTTCGCGATCGCTGAGACCGCTGCAGCCGAGATCGCCGAGCGCACCGGCGTCGTGAAGCACGACATCGCCCTCACCCTCGGCAGTGGGTGGGGCAAAGCGGCAGACCTCATCGGCGAGACAACCGCGACGATCCCGGCGCAGGAGATCACCGGCTTCTCGAAACCTGCGCTCGAGGGCCACGTCGGCACACTACGGAGCGTGCTGCTGAACGACGGGAGGCGCGCGCTCGTCATCGGCGCACGCACCCACTACTACGAAGGCCACGGCGTGCGGCGGGTAGTCCACAGTGTACGAACCGCGGCAGCAGCAGGCGCGACCACCATGATTCTCACCAACGGCGCCGGTGGCATCCGTGAGAGCTGGACCCCGGGTACCCCTGTACTGATCAGCGACCACATCAACCTCACCGCTGACTCGCCGCTCGAGGGCGCGACCTTCATCGACCTGACCGACCTGTACAGCGCACGACTCCGTGGGCTGGCGAAGTCCGTCGAAAACAGCCTCGACGAGGGCGTCTACGTGCAGTTCCGCGGACCGAACTATGAGACCCCGGCCGAGGTGCAGATGGCGAAGTCGTTCGGCGGCCATATCGTCGGCATGTCGACAGCGCTCGAGGCGATTGCTGCCCGGCAGTGCGGCATGGAGATTCTCGGACTCTCGCTGATCACCAATCTCGCGGCGGGCATCCAGAAGTCCCCGCTGAGTCACGCCGAGGTTCTCGAGGCAGGCCACAACGCCGAGCCGGTGATCAGCGCACTGCTCGCCAACATCGTGGCGAAGCTGTGACCCTGTTAGAGAAAGCGAAAGCCTGGCGCGATCAGGATCCAGACGACGAGACCCGCGCAGAATTAGACGGTCTGATCAAGGATGCCGCAGCCGGCGGTGAGCACGCACTGGCCGAGCTGCACGATCGATTTGAGACCAGGCTCGAGTTCGGCACCGCGGGCCTCCGCGGCCGCATCGAGGCCGGCTCGAACCGCATGAACCGTGTGCTGGTCGCGCAGGCGGCCGCCGGATTCGCCGCATACCTGCTGGCTCGCGATGAGCACCCGAGTGTCGTGATCGGGTACGACGGCCGCAAGAACTCCCGGGTGTTCGCGACGGATACCGCCGAGCTGATGGCTGGTGCCGGGGTGCGGGCGATCATCCTGCCGCGGCTGCTGCCGACTCCGGTGCTCGCGTTTGCTGTGCGCCACCTCGCGGTGAGTGCCGGCGTGATGGTGACCGCGAGCCACAATCCGTCGAACGACAACGGGTACAAGGTCTACCTCGGCGGTGAGGATCACGGGTCGCAGATCGTGCCGCCGGCCGACGGCGAGATCGCCCGGGAGATCGAGCGTGTCGCCTCGGCCCAGAGCGTGCGGCAGCTGCCTCGAAGCCAGCACTACGAGACGGCCGGCGAAGACGTTCTCGACGAGTACGTGCGCCTCACCGCGAGTCTGTCGTCACGGCCAACCACACAGCTGAAATACGTCTACACGGCAATGCACGGCGTCGGTTGGGAGACCGCGCATCGGGTCTTCGTCGACGCCGGCTTCGGCGAACCGGTGGTCGTCGAGAAGCAGATCGAGCCTGACCCCGCGTTCCCGACCGTGGCGTTCCCGAATCCCGAAGAGCCGGGCGCGTTGCACCTCGCCTTCGACGCCGCGCGGGCTGTGCAGGCAGACCTGGTAATCGCAAACGATCCCGATGCCGACCGCCTGGCCGTGGGCATCCCCACTGCCGCTGGCTGGGAACGCCTGAGCGGCAATGAGGTCGGCGCACTGCTCGGCTGGCGCGCAGCGGAGCAGGGCGCACAGGTTCTCGCCGCATCGATCGTGAGTTCGCCGGCCCTCGCCGCTGTTGCGAAGCACTACGGCATTCGCTACGTCGACACGCTCACCGGCTTCAAGTGGGTGTCGAGGGTACCGGGCCTTTCCTACGGCTACGAGGAAGCGCTCGGCTACCTGGTCGACCCAGGCAAAGTGCGCGACAAAGACGGCATCTCGGCGGCCGTCGAGCTCATCGCGATGGTGGCCGAGCTCGCGGCCGACGGCACGTCAGTGACAGACCATCGGCTCGCCTTCGCCGAGAAGTTCGGGGCGTTCGCGTCGTCCCAGCTGTCGATCCGGGTGACTGACCTCGACGAAATCGGCCACATCATGCAGCGACTCCGCGCAGACCTCCCGACGGCGATCGGCGGACTGGCGGTGCTGCAGGTCGACGATTTCGAGACGGGAGTCGCAGAGTTTCCGCCCAGCGACATCCTGCGCTTTCGACTCACCGAAAATTCCCGCGTCATCGTGCGTCCGAGTGGCACAGAGCCGAAGGTGAAGGTCTACCTCGACGCCTCGGGCACCACCTCGGCCGAAGCTGAGGCCATCGTCGCAGCACTCGAGTCGACGATGCGTTCAGTGATGGCCCAGCGCCCCTGAGATCGCGGATGCCGCGGCTCTCGCCTCGCGCTCGACCACCTCGGCTGCGCTCCCGCTGAAACTCGTCGCAACGTATGGCACTGTCAGCGCGGCGATGGCCGCCTCTCCCACCCCGAAGATCGGGAAGACGATGTCGGTGATGCCTGGCTGCAGGTTGTCGCTGCGTCGCTCGAACCCGCGGGAGCGGATCTCGCTGTATCGACTGTCGCTGGCACCCGCCCCGTCCGCGAAGGCCGCCAGCACAGCGCCGGTGGCCGTGCTCTCGAGTGGGAACTCAGCCCCCACACGCACCCGGAACCCGAACGCCGCGGGGCTCTCTACCTGGGCGACGATGAGAATGCGACCCGCGTCCGGCATCCCGAGATTGCAGGACTGCCGCACAGACTCAGCCAGTGCGCGCATCGGTCCGATGGCTGCAGCAACCAGGCCGCGCACCGGATCATGCCGATGCGCAAGTTCGAACATCGCCATCGACAGCGTGTACAGCCCAGACCCCGGGTCGCGCACTAGATAGCCGCGCACCTCGAGGGTCTGCAACACCCGGAACAGCTGGCTGACCGTGCGCCCTACTTCAGCCGAGATCGCAGCCTGACTCAAACCACCAGCACGACGCGCCAGGAGTTCGAGAATATCGAGGGCCTTGTCGAGCGCGGGAACCGAATAGTCCATCAGCGCGATGCGGCCATCGCTCGAACTGTTCGACGAGCAATCTCGCGGTTGATATCGTCAGGAACTGGCAGCGGTCCGGCCTCGAGCGAGCCGGTGGCGATTCGCTCGAGGGAGAGCGCCTGCAGCAGAAACCCAAGGTCCATCGATTCGATCGAATTGCCCCGGGGATTTCGTCCGGCGAGGTTCACCATGCGCCCGTCTGCCAGCAGGATGACATGCCTGCCGTCGGCGAACTCGATGCGGTCGATCGAGTCGTCGACTTCGATCACGTTCGTCGCCAGGGATGTGAGGCCTGGCACGTCGATCTCCCAGGCGAAATGGCCGCTGTTGGCGAGCACTGTGCCAGACTCCATGCCCGCGAATTCAGCAGCGCCGAGGATGCCCGGCTGCCCGGTCGCGGTCACGAAGGTTTCACCCCAGCCGACCAGCTCCGCCATCGGGGCCACGCGGTAACCGTCGAAGGCCGCCTCGAATGCTTTGAGGTCATCCACTTCGGCTATGGACACCCGACCGCCCAGCGCCCGCAGGTACTGCGCGATGCCCCGGCCACACCAGCCATATCCGGCGACGACGAATCGACGCCCGGGCACTGCGAGGCCGGTGATGCGCATGAGGCTCTCGACGACCGACTGGCCGACGGCGTGCCGATTTTCGCCGATTGCTTTCAGTGGGCTGTCATTGATGACGATCACCGGGAAGGAAACCCGCCCGGCAAGCTCGCCACGAAGGCGTTCGCCGCCTGAGGTGGTCTCTTCTGTCGCCCCGATAATGGTGTGCGCGAGCCCGCGTTCGACCACTCCCGTGATGAGGTCAGCGCCGTTGTCGAGAATCATGTCTGGCTTCGAATCGAGCACGCTCGCGACGTTGCGGTGATGCTCCTCGAGGGTGTCTGCACGGGTGCCGAGCACCGACATTCCGCGAGAAAGCAGCACGGAGACGACGTCGTCCTGGGTCGATCCGTGGTTGCCGGTCGCGACGATCTCGGCTCCGCCGGCCTGAAGCACCTCGAGGAGAACGGCGGTCTTCGGATCAAGATGGATCGAGACACCGATGCGTCGACCGGCGAACGGCAGCGTCTCAGCGAACGCTGTCTTCGCGTCGGCGAGCAGTCGCATCCTGGAGCGGATCCATTCGAGCCGTTGGCTGCCCTGCCTGATGAGTTCTGGCGTCTGGATTACCTGCGTCATAGCCAAATCTTACGCTGGCAAAACTTATTTTTGTATATAAAACATTTCTCGAACAGTAACTACCCGAGTGCCGCTTCCAGCTTCGTCGTGAGTTCGTCGGTATCGAAATAGTTGACGATGACGATCACGTCGGCATTTGTCGGGCCGATAGCGTCGACGAATTCAGCCGACGTGAGGATTATCTGCGCGTCAGCTGCGTCGGCGTGGAGCGACCCGAGATGTGCGGCAGTCACGTCAGCGTCAAGACCCAGCCGTGCAAGCACTCGCTCGGTGTTCACTTTAAGGATCGCGGAGGTGCCGATGCCTGCGCCGCAGATGGCGACGATCTTCACTGGTCGGCCATGATCCGAAGCACCTCAGCGGTGGTGGTCGCCGCCATCAGCTCTTCGACAGCGGTCGAATCGTTGAACACATTGGCGAGAGCTGCGATCGATTCGAGGTGACCAGCCGGCGACTTGATCGCGAGACCGAGAACGACATGAACCGGATCGTTGTGCGGATGCCCGAATGCAACAGGTGTGGCGAGCGTCACGACCGCGAGACCGTCACCGAGCACGTCGGGCCCGGGCCTGGCGTGGGCGAGGGCCAACCCGGGCGCGATAACCACGTATGGGCCGTGCTCCTCGATCATGCGCACCATTTCATCTGCGTAGCCGGGGTTCGCGACGCCGGCGTTGGTGAGCGCGCGGCCCGCTTCCCGCACGGCTGCACGCCAGTCGGCAACGTGCGCGCCGAGCACGACCGCCGATTCGTCTAACGGAGGGAGAGGCATCCTCAGGCGTCCTCGAAGCCTTCCTCGATCGCCGAGATGAGTTCTTTGCGGTCTTCGAGCGGCAGAAAGCTTGAGGCCGCAGCGTTGAGCTGGAAGGCTTCGAGGTCGTCGAGGCCATAGTCGAATGCCTCGGCGAGCAGCCACAACTCCCGGCTCAGGGTGGTCGAGCTCATCAGTCGGTTGTCGGTATTCACGGTGACGGTGAACCCGAGCTGGTACAGCAGGTCGAACGGATGATCGACCAGCTCGGTGCCCCACTGCGCGATCGCCCCGGTCTGCAGGTTCGACGATGGGCTCAGTTCGAGCGCAATCTCCCGATCTTTCACCCATTGTGAGAGTCGGCCCAGCTCGACCGGTGTGCCCTCGTCATCCGACTCGCCGATCGTAATGTCTTCTGCGATTCGCACCCCGTGACCGAGCCTCAGCGCGCGACCGTCGAAGAGCGCGCCCCTGATGCTGTCGAGCCCGTCTGCTTCACCGGCGTGCACCGTTCGCGGCATGAAGTGATGGGCGAGGTAGTCGAATGCTCGCTGCAGGTTGCCGGGCGGAAAGCCCGCCTCAGGGCCGGCGATGTCGAACCCGACCACGCCGTTGTTGCGGTGTCGCACCGCGAGTTCTGCAATCGCAAGGCCGTCGCCGGTGTGACGCATTGCGCTCACCAGCTGGCCGACACGGATGTCGCGACCACTCTCTTCAACCTCATCGATCCCGGCTTCGATGCCTTCCTGCACCGCCTCGACCACCTCGTCGAGGGTCAGCCCGGCGGTGAGGTGTTGTTCTGGAGCCCAGCGGATCTCGCCGTAGATAACTCCGTCGCCCGCGAGATCCTGCACGAATTCGCGAGCGACCCTGGTGAGGCCGGATGCCGTCTGCATCACGCCGGTGGTGATTTCGAAAGTCTTGAGGTATTCGACAAGCGACCCCGAGTCAGCGCTGTCGGCGAACCATGCGCCGAGGCTCGAGGCATCGTTCGCGGGAAGCTCGAGACCGATTTCGGCTGCCAGCTCGACGATCGTCTGTGGCCGGAGCCCACCATCGAGGTGATCGTGAAGCGAGACCTTCGGAAGTGCAGTGATATCTGCTCCCCCGCCGGGAAGAAGAAAAGTTTGGGGGGCGTCGCTCATACCCCCAAATCTAGCCGGGACGAACTCCAGTAACCTGACTGAATGGCCCAAAGGATCATTCTCGACTGCGACCCTGGCCATGATGACGCGATCGCGATGATCCTTGCCTACGGCAACCCAGACATTGACCTGGTCGCCGTCACGACCGTTCACGGCAACCAGACGATCGAGAAGGTCACGCACAACGCGCTCGCCGTCGCCACCATCGCCGGGATCACCGGGGTGCCGTTCGCTGCAGGGGCCAATCGCCCGCTGGTGCGCGAGCCAGAGGTCGCCGACTCGATCCACGGTGAGTCAGGGCTCGACGGACCGGTGCTCCCAGAACCGGCGTTCGCGGCATCCAGCCAGCATGCCGTCGATCTCATCATCGACACCATCATGGGCAACGATCCGGGAACCATCACTCTGGTTCCTACCGGTGCCTTGACCAACATCGCACTCGCTGTGCGCAAGGAACCACGAATCGCGTCACGCGTCAAGGAGGTGGTGCTCATGGGCGGCGGCTATCACGGCGGCAACTGGAGCGCTGCTGCCGAGTTCAACATCGTGATCGACCCTGAGGCCGCGCACATCGTCTTCAACGAGAAGTGGAAACTCACGATGGTTGGCCTGGATGTCACCCACCAGGCCCTCGCGACCCCTGAGGTCGTCGCTGCCATCGCCGCCGTCGGAACGGCTCCTGCCCGCTTCGTCGGGGAGCTGCTCGAGTTCTTCGGCCAGACCTACAAAGACGCGCAGGGTTTCGACCACCCGCCGGTGCACGACCCCTGTGCTGTCGCCCTCGTGATCGACCCGACCGTTATGGAGGTGGTGAGGGTACCCCTCGCCATCGAACTCACCGGAACCCACACGCTAGGCATGACGGTCGCCGACTTCCGATCCCCTGCCCCGGCTGACTGCACGACCCACGCCGCGACGAAGCTCGACCACGCGAAGTTCTGGGCACTCATCGTGGATGCGCTCGAGCGCATCGGTGAGCCGACACAGGGGCTGCGGGTTCAGTCCAGCGAGCCGGACACCACGCGCCCCCGAGATACCACCGCAACGATGTGATCGACGCTGAGGCCGCCGATGTCATCGAACGGACGCGAATCGAGCAGCACGAAGTCGGCGAGATATCCCGGCGCGACTCGACCGAGGTCCGAGCCGCGGCCGATCGCTGACGCGGCTCGAGAGGTAGCGGACTCCAGTGCCCGCCCTGCCGTCCAGCCGAACAGCTCGGCCATTCTTCGCACCTCCGCGAGCTGGTCCCCGAACGCGACATGATGACCGTTTGCATCGGTGCCGAGCACGAAGTCGACGCCCAGCTGCGCGGCATCCCGGAACAGCGCGTCCCGCAGCACGACAAGCTGCTGCGCCTTGGAGGACTGCTCGGCAGAGACCCCGGCACTCCCGGCTGCTATCGCATCGTTGATGAGGAGGGTCGGTGCAACAGTCGCCCCGGCCGACACGACGCGGGCCGCGAGCTCAGGGCTGAGCAGTGTCGCGTGCTCGAGTGAGTCGACACCCTCCTCCAGCGCGATCCGAATGCCGTCTTCCGTGTGCGCGTGTGCTGCCACCCGCAGCCCGAGCGCGTGGGCCTCGTCGATGATCGCCGCGATTTCGGAGCGAGTGTAATTGCGCCACGCACTCTTGTCCCCCACCGACAGTACGCCACCGCTCGTTGCGATCTTGATTCCGTCGGCGCCAGCCCGGGCCCAGTGGCGCACCAGCTTTCGGCATTCGTCCGGGCCGTCGGCAGTGAGCGGTCGCGTCGTGAACGCGGCTGGTGTGAACAGGTCGCCATGCCCGGCAGTCATGCCGACCATTCCATGGGCCTGAAGTCGCGGGCCCTCGATGATGCCGGCTTCGAGCGCCCGGCGAAGGGAGAACTGAACGTCGTTGGCAGAGAGGTCGCGCACGGTCGTCACCCCGGCGGCGAGCGCCTTCCTGGCGTTGGCGAGAGCATGCAGCACCTGTTCCTCGGGTCGCGTGACGAGCGGCCAGGTCAGGAAGTCGGGCGACCCGGCGCCCGCGTAACCCGCCAGGTGCACGTGGGTGTCGATGAGGCCGGGGATGACGGTGAGGGGCGGGCGACCGTCAGCCCCGCCAGCACCTGACCCGCCAGCCGCAACCGCGCCGGCTACTGCGGTGAATCGAGCATCCGCACCCTCGAACGCCCATCGAATCGTCGAGAGTCCGAGCGACGCAGTGCCGTCCCACAGCTCAACGCCGACGAGCTCGGTTTTCATTCTCAGGCGCCGATCCGCTCCGCGATGAGCGGGCCGCCGTCGAAGATCTCATCGCCGACATTCTGGATCAGGTATGCACCCTCCACAGCCTCGAGCGCGCGCGCGAACCGCTCGGGCTCGTCGGCGCTGAGGGTGAAGAGCGGCTGCCCGGCAGTGACGGCGTCTCCGGGCTTGGCGTGCAGGTCGATGCCGGCTGCGTGCTGCACCGGGTCTTCCGCGCGAGCGCGACCCGCTCCCAGTCGCCAGGCCGCGATGCCGAACGGAAGCGCCCGCTGCTCGACGAGTACACCGGAGCGTGGCGCTGTGACGACGTGAGTCTCGCGGGCGACGGGAAGCGCAGCCGACGGGTCACCGCCCTGGGCCCTGATCATGCGGTTCCAGGTGTCCATGGCGCGCCCATTGTCCAGTGCGGCCTCGACATCGGCATCCGGCAGGCCGGCATGGGCGAGCATCTCGCGAGCCAGCGCTACCGTAAGCGCCCGCACATCCGACGGACCCCCGCCAGCGAGAACCTCAACCGATTCACGCACCTCGTTCGCGTTGCCGATCGCCAGCCCGAGCGGCACGTTCATATTGGTGAGCAGAGCGGAGGTCGCGACTCCGGCATCCTCGCCGAGCTGCACCATTGTCTCCGCGAGTTGCCGTGACTGGGCGATGTCTTTCAGAAAGGCCCCAGAGCCGAACTTCACATCCAATACGAGCGCCGCCGTGCCCTCCGCAATCTTCTTGCTCATGATCGACGATGCGATGAGTGGAATCGATTCGACGGTGCCGGTGATGTCGCGCAGAGCGTAGAGCTTTCCATCGGCCGGGGCCAGCCCGGAGCCTGCCGCGCAGATGACAGCACCGACCTCTTCGAGAATTTCGCGCATCCTGGCCGGCGACAGCGACGCCTGCCAGCCCGGGATCGACTCGAGCTTGTCGAGGGTTCCCCCGGTGTGGCCGAGACCGCGACCGGAGAGCTGCGGAACAGCGACGCCGAACGACGCGACAAGCGGCGCAAGCGGAAGGGTGATCTTGTCGCCAACGCCTCCCGTCGAATGTTTATCCGTCGTCTTTTTCGAGAGGGTGTCGAAGTTCATGGTCTCGCCTGAAGCGATCATCGCGAGCGTCAGGTCGCGTATCTCCCCGCGGCTCATGCCGTTCAGGAAGATCGCCATGACCATTGCTGCCATCTGCTCCTGCGCGACATATCCGCGGGTGTACGCGTCGATCAGCCAGTTGGTCTGCCCAGTCGACAGTGAGCCTCCATCGCGTTTGCGGTGAATGAGGTCGACGACGTCGAAGGGTTCGATAGCCATGGTGATGGATGCTCAGTCGGCCGCGCGGTAGTCCGCGAGTTGACGGGGGCCGAATGCATCCGGAATCACTTCATCGATCGTTTTGATTCCCGAGACGGTCTCGAGCAGCATGCCGGGGGCCGAATGTTCGTAGAGCAACTGTCGGCACCGACCGCATGGCATGAGGATGTTGCCGCGGCCGTCGACGCAGGTGAACGCAACGAGGTGCCCTCCGCCGGTCATGTGCAGCGACGACACCAGCGCACATTCTGCGCAGAGGGTCAGGCCGTACGACGCGTTCTCAACATTCGCGCCCGCAATCACGCGCCCGTCGTCGACAAGCGCCGCTACCCCCACCGGAAAGTTCGAATATGGCACGTAGGCCTTCGCTGTCGAGTCGTTCGCGACTGCACGAAGAACGTCCCAATCAATAGCGAGAGAGCTGGTGTCAGTCATTGGTCATCCCTTGATATACGGCTTACCGGATGCCGCCGGGCCTCGAGCCTGCCCGACCAGCCCCGCCACGGCAAAGATGGTCACTAGGTAGGGCAGCATGAGCATGAAATCGCTCGGAACCGGCGACCCGAGGATGCCGAGTACGTTCTGCAGGTTGCTCGCGAACCCGAACAGCAGCGCGGCGAGGGTCGCGCGGATGGGGTCCCATCTCCCAAAAATGACTGCGGCGAGAGCGATGAACCCTGCTCCGGAAGTCATGTCTTTACTGAACGCACCGACGTTTCCGATCGTGAAATATGCGCCTCCGAGCCCGACGACCGCTCCGGCCAGCGCGACGTTCCAGAATCGGGTGCGGTTGACATTGATTCCAACCGTATCCGCGGCCTGCGGCTGTTCGCCGACCGCTCGAAGACGGAGGCCCCAACGGGTGTGGAAGAGACCGAAATACACGGCGGCCACAGCGACGTACATGAGGTAGACGATGACAGTCTGCTTGAACAGCACAGGGCCGATTACCGGGATCGCGCTGAGTCCGGGGATCGGTAACGTCGGGAAGATCGGGGGCGTGTTGACCACCTCCGGGCTATTGGCGAGAAGTGCCGAGAACAGGAAGCTCGTCAAGCCGAGCACCAACACGTTGAGAACGACCCCGACAATCACCTGGTCGACGAGGTATTTGATCGAGAATGCCGCCAGCACGAATGAGACGAGCACCCCGGCGAGCATGGCCGAAATCACTCCGAGAAGCAGCGATTTGGTTATCGAGGCGACTATCGCAGAGACAAACGCACCCGCAAGCAGTTGTCCCTCGATTGCCACATTGACAACGCCGACCCGCTCGGAGATCACCCCGCCGAGCGCCCCGAAGATGAGCGGCACGCTGAGGGCGAGCGAACCAGCAAGCAGCCCGGTGATCGGAAGGGTGTGGCCTGTGGTCGCCCAGACGAGAAACCCGACGAGCATTACGAACGCGAAGATCGAGATGTACCAGAGTGGCGTTGTGAGGTTGCGACGGAGCCGCAGAGCGCTGAAGGCCGCCATGAGCACGGCTACCACCGCGACGACAATCCCCGTTGCCCGTGCTGGGATCGGCAGGAGCGGCAGTTGCACCGGGTCTGCGCCCCCCGCGGTGAAGCTGAATGTGGATGAACCGCTGCGCCCGAGAATCACGAACAGAATCAGTGCGACAACGGCGAAGATGCCGAGAGCGATCGGTGTTCGCCAACTCTTCGTGAGCGCGATTATCGCGCGCGTGTCGATGCGGTGGTCGGTGCCCTCTGTCGGCGGGGTCGCAGCGCCGGGAATTCCGATGGTGGTCATTTGGCGAGGGCCTCCTTCGCGTTCGAACGGGATGCCGCAGGTGGTTTCCTGGATGCTCGCCTCGCGCCAGGCGTCGGCAGCCGGAAGATCGCCCGCACGAGCGGCGGAGCCGCAATGAACAGCACGACTATTGACTGGATGACGGTGACGATGTCGATGTCGATTCCCTGTGCAGCCTGCATCGTGTAACCACCGGACTGGAAGATACCGAACAGGATGCCGGCGCCGAACACACCCCAGGGACGGGATCGCCCGAGCAGCGCCACTGTGATCGCGTTGAAGCCGATCCCCGCATCGAACGCGTTCGTGAACCCGGTCGTTGTCTGGCCGAGCACCTGATAAACCCCGGCGAATCCGACCAGGGCACCCGAGATGGCCATCACGTAGATGTACATACGCTTCACATTGATACCGCCGACCGCCGCCGCTTTCGGATTGAGGCCGACAGCGCGGAACTTGAAGCCGAGACTCGATCGCCCGAGGATCCACCAGGTGATGATCGTCGCGACGATCACCAGGATGAAACCGAGGTTCAGGGAATACTGCGGCCCGAAGAGCGGAGGAAAAATCGCCGTGGGAAGTTCCGCAGGCGTCTTCGGATCACTCGACCCCGCCTTCTGCAGCACCGGCGTGTGAAGCAGGTAGTCGATGAGATAGAACGCGATGTAGTTGAGCATGATCGTGACGATCACCTCATTCGCCCCGGTGCGCGCTTTGAGCACACCGACGATGCCTCCCCACACTGCTCCTCCGACCAGAGCGGCAAGAACGGCGACAACCATGTGGATGCCGGCAGGCAGCGGGAGCGCGAAACCGACGAGTCCGCCGAACGCCCCGCCGATCAACATCTGGCCCTGCCCGCCGATATTGAACATCCCGGCTCGGAATCCGAGCGCTATGCCAAGACCCGCCGCGATCAGGGGCGTTGCGAATCCGATGCTGTTGAGCAGCGGTGCAATTCCGCCGGCGAAGGTCGGGTCGAGGTAGTTGTAGACGCCTCCCTGGAACAGGGCGAGATAGCCGCCCGAGATTGAGGCCCAGATCGCGCCGAGCGTGTCGGTCGGACGCGCCATGAAATAGCCGGCCGCAACCTGCACCTTCTGGTCCGTGACCGCGATGAGCACGGCGCCGACGATAAGCGCGACGACGACGGCGAGCACAGACATGACAACGCCCCCGCCGAGAATGCTGGGCAGCACGCCTGCGAAGCGGGATGGCGGGGGTTCCGGCAGAGCAGCCTGCTGATCTACAGGCAGTTGTGGGTCGACAGGCAGAGCTGGCTCACTCGACTCGCGGTGCCCAAGCGGGAGCTGGTCGCTCATGCGGCGAGCTCCGTTCCGGCCGGCAGTTCCCCGGCCATCATTAGTCCAAGCACATCCCGGGGAGTGGACCCCGGCACTATTCCCACTATCGCGCCGCGATACATCACGGCGATGCGATCCGCGAGCGCGACAACCTCGTCGAGCTCCGTCGAGATGACGATAACCGGGATGCCGGAATCACGCGTTGCGATGATCCGCTCGTGCACGAACTCGATCGAGCCGACATCGAGCCCTCGTGTCGGTTGGGCCGCCACGAAGAGCGTGAGCTCACGACTGAGTTCCCGCGCGAGCACGACCTTTTGCTGGTTGCCCCCTGACAGCGTTTCGACCAGAGTGTCGACGCCCTGGGTGCGCACATCGAACTCTTTTACCTTGTCGGTGGCGAAGGTTCGAAGGGCGTTCAGCTGGAGCGCTCCCCATTTCACGAAAGGTTCGCGCTCGGATCGATCGAGCATGAGGTTCTCTGCGATGGTGAAGTCGCCGATGAGTCCGTCCTCCTGGCGATCTTCGGGGATGAAACCGGCACCGGCATCGAGAACCTGCCGAATCGAGAGCCCGCGAAGGCTGACCCCATTGAGGGTGATCTCACCGGTTACTTTGGGCTGCAGGCCCAGCAGCGCCTCGGTGAGCTCGGTCTGGCCGTTGCCCTGCACTCCGGCGACAGCGAGCACCTCACCAGCCTTCACATCGAAACTCACGTCGTCGACGACGACCTGGCCACGGGCATCCACCACACTGAGGCCGACGACTGAGAGCGCCGGGCCGCCGATGTGCGAAGGGGGCTTCGCCACGGTCAGTTCGATCGCGCGCCCGACCATGAGCGACGCCATTTCGCTGTTCGTCGCGGTCGGGGATGCTTCGCCCACGACCTTTCCGAGGCGGATGACCGTAATCCGGTCAGCAACTTCCCGCACTTCCCGCAGTTTGTGGGTGATAAAGACGATAGCGGTGCCGTCTTTTCGCAGGTTTCTCATGATCGCCATGAGTTCGTCGGTCTCCTGCGGGGTGAGAACAGCAGTCGGCTCGTCGAAGACGAGAACCTTGGCGTTGCGCGAGAGGGCTTTGATGATCTCGACTCTCTGCTGAACTCCGACCGGGAGGTCTTCGACGAGAGCATCAGGGTCGAGATGGAAGCCGAAGCGGGTCGAGATCTCACGTACCTTCTCACGGGCGGCCGCGAGATCAAGTCGACCGCCGAACTTCGTCTCCTCGTGGCCGAGCATGACATTCTCGGCGACGGTGAACACCGGAATGAGCATGAAGTGCTGGTGCACCATGCCGATACCCGCTCGCATTGCGTCACCCGGACCAGCAAAATGCTGCACGACGTCGTCGAGCAGAATTTCGCCATCATCGGGCTGATAAAGCCCGTAGAGCACGTTCATCAGGGTGGACTTGCCAGCACCGTTTTCGCCGAGCAGGCAATGGATCTCACCCGGCTCGACCGTGAGATCGATGTGATCGTTGGCGGTGAGGGAGCCGAAACGTTTGGTGATCCCGCGAAGTTCGAGCTTCATGGTTCCTAACCTAATTAACCAGGAGCGGCTGAGCACCGAGACCGGGGCACGCCAGCCTCGCTCGTGAAGAGAGCGATACCGCGCGACCCGGCCCCTGTACTCAGCCGGCTGTCTGCGCTGCTACTTGTTGAAAGAGGACGGCGACGTGACCTTGATCGATCCGTCGATGATGCCGGCCTTGATTTTCGCAACCTCTGCAGCGAGGGTCGAGGAGACCTTCGACGCGTAGTCATGGAACGGCGCGACACCGACTCCATCATTCTTCAGGTTGCCGACGTAAACGCTGTTGTCGAATGTTCCACCCTTGGACGAAGACTTGACGACGTCGGAGACAGACGGCTTCAGGTTCTTGAGGATGGAGGTGAGGATCAGACCCTTGTAGGTCGGGTCGGTGTTGTAGACATCCGCGTCGACGCCCTCGAGGACGGCGTCACCACCGGATGCTTTGATCGCAGCAGCCGCACCCTGGTAAAGGCTTCCGGCCACGGGCACGATAACGTCGGCCTTCTGGTCGAGGAAGTTCTTTGCAATGGTGTTGGAGAGCGTCTGGTCGGTGAAACCCCCGACGAAGGTGCCATTCTGCGACGCGACATCCCAGCCGAGCACCTGAACGTTCTTGCTCTTCTGCTTGTTGTAGTAAGCGACTCCGTCTGCGAAACCGTCCATGTAGATGGTGACCGACGGGTACTTTGCTCCACCGTATGTTGCCACGACACCGGTCTTCGAATAGCTGGCTGCGATGTAGCCGCCGATAAATGCTGCTTCATCGGTTTCGTAGACGACGGACTTTACATTCTTCTCGGTGAGCGAGTTGTCGTCGATCATGGCGAAGTCGGTCTTGGGGTTGGCGTCTGCCGCGGTCTTGACAGCAGCGACGAGGTTGAAGCCGGCCGCGACAATCAGGTTGCACTTCTGGGCTACGAGGCTCGAGATGTTCGAGGCATAGTCATTCTCGGTCTTCGACTGGACCTTCTTGTAATTGCTCGGCGATGCGTCCGTGATGCCGGCGAGAGCGAGCTGGTTGAACGAATGGTCGTTGAATCCGCTGACATCGGAAACGATGCATGGCAGGTATTTCGACGCTGCTGCCGAGCTGCTGGACGTTGACGGTGCAGCTGCACAACCGGCAAGCAGCGCGACGCTGACAATCGCGATACCGCCGAGTGCTGCTGTGCGAGAAGTGATCCTCAAGGTGGCCTCCATAGTGCTGCCCGGCAGGGTTACCGGGCGTAGTGCTGATCAGATTACTGAATGCTATGGGGCACATCGTTCAGAGATAGGCCGCTCCCCCGAATGGTTACACAGTCGCGATGGTGGCGAAATGTTGCAGAAATAATTCAGTCAGTTGCCTCTGCAGTGTGCGCCGCAGCGCTCGGAATGACGGGGTCGGTCAGAGCACGTCGTCCCGGCCGGATAGTTTGAGCGCATCGACCACCGCTTTCACCCGCTGGGCATTGGCGCTGGTCGTGACGAGCAGGGCATCCGGGGTGTCGACGACGACGATGTCCGTGACGCCGATGAGCGAGATGAGTCGACCGGTCTGGCTGATGACGACGCCCGTCGAGGCATCCGCGAGAACGCGAGCGTTCTCGCCCAGGATCGCCAGGTCGGATTTGCGCCCGCCCGAGTTGAGTTTTGCGATTGCGGCGAAGTCACCGACGTCGTCCCAGTCGAAGTCACCGGGGACGACCGCGAGCCGGCCTGCTGCAGCGGCCGGCTCGGCCACTGTGTAGTCGATGGCGATCTTCTCGAGCGCCGGCCAGATGCGATCGACAACTGCGCCACGATCGGGGGTGTCCCAGGCAGCAGCCAGTTCAGTGAGGCCTGCGAGCAGTTCGGGGCGCGACTCCCCAAGTTGCGCGAGCAGCACGTCAGCGCGGGAGATGAACATGCCGCCGTTCCAGAGGTAGTTGCCGTCGGCCAGGTACGACTGCGCGGTCTCGAGGTCGGGCTTCTCGACGAACGACTCTGCGGCCACCGCGCTCGGGGCGCCCGCAATCGAGAGGGACTCGCCGCACCGGATGTATCCGAAACCGATGGCGGGCTCCGTCGGGGTGATGCCGATCGCCGCGATGTATCCGGCATCTGCGGCCGCGACTGCCTGGGTCACGGCTCGGGTGAAACCGCGCTGGTCGCCGATCACGTGATCGGCAGCAAATGAGCCGATGATGACATCCGGTTCCCGGCGCACCAGGATGGCGGCAGCGAGCCCGATGGCAGCTGTCGAGTCCTTGCCCTCACTCTCGAGCACGACGTTCGCGTCCAGGAGATCGGGAAGTTGCGCCTCCACAGCGGCCCGGTGGGCCCTGCCGGTAACGACCATGATGCGGTGTGCACCCGAGATCGGCGCGAGGCGGTCCCAGGTGGCGCGGAGCAGTGTCGAGCCGGACCCGGTGAGATCGTGCAGGAACTTGGGGGCGTCGGCTCGCGAGAGCGGCCAGAGTCGGGATCCGATACCTCCAGCTGGGATCACGCTGTAAAAACGGTCGAGCGTGCCTGGCTGCTGTGACATGGCTAAAGACTACAGAAGCGCCTGTGCGCGCCCGATCTGCCGTCTTCGCCAATCCTTGGCTGTCGTCGCGCTTCTCACTGACCACAACGCCCCTGCGCTGGCCCCCGTGAGATGAAAAGTTTCCGTGAATTTTAGAAAACTCTCTCGATCTGAAGCTATTTCGACCTCCCCTGGCCGGGACGCTTCCGCCGCGGGAATAGACTGGAAGTGTTCGCCCGACGAACAGTCGTCGCCCCTGTCGAAGGGGGCTGTATCGCCAAGGAGGGGTACTCGTGCCAGAGAAGTCGGCGGGGGCCCTGGCCGCACCTAAGCCAGAAAAGAAGTTCGATCTACCTGAGATCTCGGCGCCGAGAGTTCCCAAAGGAACGCTTTACCGTGGTCGCGAGGGCATGTGGTCGTGGGTGCTTCATCGGATTACCGGTGTCGCTATCTTCTTCTTCCTGCTCGTTCACATCCTCGACACCTCGCTCGTGCGAGTGAGTCCGGCAGCGTACAACGCGGTGATCAACGAGTACAAGACGCCGATCATGGGTCTCGGTGAGGCTGCCTTGGTTGCCGCGATCGGCTTTCATGCGCTGAACGGCCTGCGCATCATCCTGATCGACTTCTGGAGTGTCGGGCCGAAGCGCCAGCGCCTCATGTTCTGGATCGTCATCGCTCTCTGGGTCATCCTGATGGCCGGATTCCTGCCTCGCCAACTCATGACAATCGCAGCGGAGTTCGTCGTCAAATGACAGTTACCATCGAGCCGCCGCGGTCGGCACAACCCGTTCGACGCACACGTCGCTTCAACCTGGAGAAGTGGGGCTGGATCTACATGCGCGCGAGCGGTGTGGTTCTCGTCGTGCTCATCTTCGGTCACCTCTTTGTCAACCTCGTTGCCGGTCAAGGTGTTCGCGCCATCGACTTCGGTTTCGTCGGCGGCAAGCTGTCGCAGCCGTTCTGGCAGGTGTGGGACACCCTCCTTTTGTGGCTCGCCCTCATCCACGGTGCCAACGGCATGCGCACCATCGTCAACGACTACGCAAGCAACCGCCTGTTGCGGGTCACATTCAAGGGCGCGCTCATTGCCGCCGTCGTCGTACTACTTCTCTTGGGAACTCTCGTGATCTACACATTCGATCCATGTCCTGCCGGCGCCCCAGCAAGCGAGCTCGCCTCGTTCTGCTCGGCGAAGTAGGGCTGGGCCAAGGCATGGGCGAAGACGCACCAGGCTCGTCAACCGTCGTCGACGGCATTCGCTATCACCAGTTCGACATAGTCATCGTCGGGGCCGGTGGTGCCGGAATGCGGGCGGCGATCGAGGCTGGCCCGCACGCGAATGTTGCTGTCGTTTCAAAGCTCTACCCCACGCGTTCCCACACGGGTGCTGCGCAGGGCGGCATGGCTGCCGCTCTTGCAAACGTCGAGGAAGACAACTGGGAGTGGCACACCTACGACACCGTCAAGGGTGGCGACTACCTTGTCGACCAGGATGCAGCAGAGATCCTGGCGAAAGAGGCCATCGACGCGGTCTACGACCTCGAAAATATGGGGCTGCCCTTCAACCGCACCCCAGACGGCAAGATCGACCAGCGTCGTTTCGGCGGACACACCCGTGAGCACGGCAAGGCACCCGTTCGCAGGGCTTGCTACGCAGCCGACCGAACCGGCCACATGATCTTGCAGACGCTGTTCCAGAATTGCGTCAGGCTCGGCATCAACTTCTTCAACGAGTTCTACGTGCTCGACCTGGTGATGACCGAGGTCACCGACGCTTTCGGAGTGACGAAAGATCAGCCATCCGGGGTCGTCGCATACGAGCTGGCAACCGGAGATATTCACGTCTTCCAGGCGAAGGCAATAATCTTTGCGACCGGTGGTTTCGGCAAGATCTTCAAGACGACCTCGAACGCGCACACCCTCACCGGTGACGGAGTAGGGATCATCTGGCGCAAGGGCCTGCCTCTCGAAGACATGGAGTTCTACCAGTTTCACCCGACCGGGCTTGCCGGGCTCGGCATCCTGCTCTCCGAAGCAGCGCGTGGCGAGGGTGCGATTCTGCGCAACTCGACCGGTGAGCGATTCATGGAGCGGTATACGCCGACGCTGAAAGACCTCGCACCGCGTGACATCGTGGCCCGTTCGATGGCCACCGAGATTCGTGAAGGGCGTGGGGCTGGTCCGAATAAGGACTACCTGTACCTCGACATCACCCACCTCGAGCCCGCTGTGATCGACGAGAAGCTGCCAGACATCACCGAGTTCGCCCGCACCTACCTCGGCGTCGAGCCGTATACGGAACCCGTTCCCGTGCTGCCGACCGCGCATTACGCGATGGGTGGGATTCCGACCAACATTGCGGCCGAGGTACTGCGCAGCAACACCGAGGTCGTCGCTGGTCTCTATGCGGCTGGCGAGTGTGCCTGCGTGAGCGTGCACGGGTCCAACCGGCTTGGCACGAATTCTCTGCTCGACATCAACGTCTTCGGTAAGCGGGCAGGCATCAATGCCGTCAAGTACGTGCAGACAGCCGAATGGGCGCCGCTGCCCGAGAACCCGGCTGACGGTGTGCTCAAGATCTTGAAAATGGTCAAGAGCGGTGACGGTACCGAGCGCATCGCTGCGATCCGCAAGGAACTGCAAGACTCGATGGACCGCAACGCCCAGATCTTCCGCACTGACGAAAGCCTGCAGGAGGTGACGGAACTCATCGAGACGCTGCGCGCCCGGTACCGCAATGTGCAGGTGCAAGACAAAGGCAAGCGCTATAACACCGACCTCCTTGAGGCGGTCGAGCTCGGATTCCTGCTCGACCTCGCCGAGGTGCTCGTCTACTCGGCCCGCGCTCGCAGGGAGAGCCGCGGTGGTCACATGCGCGAGGACTATCCGGATCGCGATGACAAGAACTTCCTGGTGCACACGATGGCGTATCTCACCGGTGATCCCGAATCCGCTGAAGCCGGGGATCACATCCGGCTGGACTGGAAGCCTGTTGTGATTACCAATTACCCGCCAATGGAACGGAAATACTGAGCCGTGAGCACTGCAGTTCTCGAGAACAAGCCGAACGTTCCGGCAGAGGTCCCTACCTTCACTGCCACAATGATGATTCGGCGTTTTGATCCTGAGAAGGATGCCGAGCCATACTGGCAGGACTTCGATGTTGTCATGCAGGGCACAGATCGGGTGCTGGATGCCCTGCACAAGATCAAGTGGGAGCAGGACCAGACGCTGACCTTCCGTCGGTCGTGCGCGCACGGCGTGTGCGGGTCTGACGCGATGCGAATCAACGGTCGTAATCGTCTTGCCTGCAAGACCCTATTGAAAGATCTCGACCTCACGAAGCCGGTCTACGTCGAGGCGATCAAGGGGCTTCCGCTCGAGAAGGACCTGATCGTCAACATGGATCCGTTCTTCGAAAGCTTCAAGGAAGTGCAGCCCTTTCTGATCGCTTCGTCGAAGCCGGAGAAGGAGCGCATCCAGAGCCCGGTCGAGCGTGCCAGGTTCGATGACACAACCAAGTGCATCCTGTGCGCGGCGTGCACCACCAGCTGCCCGGTCTTCTGGACCGATGGCCAGTACTTCGGGCCCGCTGCAATCGTGAACGCTCACCGTTTCATTTTCGACTCGCGTGATGAGGGTGCTTCGGTTCGCCTCGATATTCTCAACGACAAAGAGGGTGTGTGGCGCTGCCGCACTACCTTCAACTGCACCGATGCGTGCCCGCGTGGCATCCAGGTGACGCAGGCTATTGCCGAGGTAAAAGCGGCGGTTCTGCGCGGCAAGCCGTAGGCGTCGCTCGCTCGCGGCAAGCCCTGGGGTTGCTCCACTGGCGGGTCGGCTCGCGCTATACCAATCCCCCCTCAATTCACGCGGCACGGGTCATTTACTTCGACGGCATCGGGCGAAGAGCCTGCTCAGGGTCTTCCGATCGGGGCGGGCGCAGCAGGTAATCGTTTGCCTGTCTGAGCACTCTCCACCCGTTGTCGTGGATGAGCATGTGCAAGTGTCGACAGAAGAGCACTCCGTCGGCGACTTCAGTTCGTTTTTCTTCCGCCCAGGGAACGATGTGGTGAGCTTCGCACCATGACGGCGGTCGATCGCAGCCGGGGAACCGGCAGCCGCCGTCGCGTGCAGAGAGAGCTGGTGTCTGGCCTTCTACCGACCTGCTACCGGCGCGGCGGCCGAGGTCGAGGGCCGTCACATGCACCCGAACAGACGGGAGTCGCCCGCCAAACAGTGTGCCCCTGTCGGCGCTCCCGGCGATGCGAACCAGAACCATATCGACGAGGGCGTCGAGTGTGATCTGCTCTGTGCTCCCTTCGTCGTCGATGATGTTTGCGCTCGCTTGCGTGAGGCCGGATCCACAAAGCGCGGTCCGCCGCGCCGTGGCGAGGTGACCCGATCGACAGCGTCGACTACCAGAGCAGCGGATTCGGGGTCGAGAAGCCCGGCTATGCGTGTCATGCCGTCTCGCATTCGAACGAGACGCAGGTAGCACTTGTCCCAAAGGAGGCGCTCGCGATCGGCAACACCATCTTCATCGAGGGCATTGCGCATGTCGCGGGCTGCGACGGCAACGCGTTCCGACGTCGACTCCTCGACCACAAGCAGAAGCTCGCCCGCGGAAGCCTTGAGCTGGCCCGCTGTGATGTCAGTGGTCGGGGTTCCCAAGCCGACACGGAGCGCTTCGGCTGCATGGACGCTCAGCGAACCTTCCTCGACGGCCCTCACCACGCTCGTCAACCACGGCGAGCCCCCGTCGAATTCCGCACCTATCCGAACGAGTGCCCGGGCCCCGCCCAGGTCGAACGGCAACGCAGATGCACGAGCTTCTCAGCCGAGCGTGAGCCCGCTCGCTGGGCAAGGCCGCTGTATGCGAGCTCTGGGCGCGAGCGCCGCGCGGTCTCGCCGGCAACTACTGCTGCCGCTGCATCCAGCCGCCGGCGACCGGAAGCGAGGTTGGAAAGGTACGCCATCACGGCGGCATCGCTCGCAGTCTCAAGGCCAGAAAGGTCTGGCAGGGCGATGTGTGCACCTGAGATGGTCATGGTTTCAGTTTACCAACAAATTCGAACATTTGTTCGAATTGAGGTGTAAGAAAAGGTGGGCGATCTTGTGAAGGAGAGGCCGAAAAAAATCGTAGACAGTGCGCCAGACTTATCGAATGACTGACCGGACGCTCTATGCGACTGACCTCGACGGGACGCTTCTCGGCACGGATGCGCGGATCAGCCATTTCACTGCACGCACCCTCGAGCGGCTGATGGATGACGGGATATACATCACCTGTGCGACCGGGCGTTCGTGGGTGACAACCCAGCGGGTGTTGGGCGACTTCCGCTTTCGCCTTCCGATGGTTCTCTATGACGGCACCTTCACCTACGACGCCTCCCGCAACCTAATCCTCGATCAGCATCTCCTGTCTGTGCACACGACTCGTTCGATCATCGACCTGTGTCAGGAAAACGAGATCCCTCCGCTCCTCTATGGAATGGACAGCGCCGATGAGCGAATGTCGTGGGTCATGGGCATCAGCAATCCAGGCCTTGAGCGGTTCTTTGCGTCGCGAGAGTCTGATCCCCGAAATGCGCCGAGAGAGCACTGGAACGAACTGCCCACCCGTGGAGTATTTACGATCGCCGCAACTGGCGCGCAGGCAGCGGTCCACTCTCTCGCCGGTCAAATTCGGGCTCAGGTGGGTGACGGCTGCGAAGTTACAGTCCAACAAGAGACGTACCACTCGCACGATACATGGATGACCGTGGTTCCGCGCAGAGTGTCCAAGGCCGCAGCGTTAACTCGCTTGGCACGCACCCTCGGCATAAATCAGCTGGTTGTGTTCGGGGACAACCTAAACGATCTGTCCATGTTCGAAGTCGCTGACGCGAGCTACGCCGTGGCGAACGCGAAGCCAGCGGTGCGTGACGCGGCGACTGCTGTCATCCGCTCCAACTCTGAGGATGGTGTCGCACGCTGGCTTGCCGACAACGTCTGGCCAGTGCGGAAAAAGCTCGACGGCGTGTGAAAGCCGGGGTACAGCACAAGGCCGCCCTCAACGAACAACCGCCGGCAGCCCTCCCGAAGAACCGCCGGCGATCTCTGAACGAAAATCCGGTGCCGCTCGACTCCCTGGGCGGATGTGAGCGACACCGGGTCTGTGACACCCCCGGTCGTTTCGTGCTTCCTGATCCTCGATATTGGGGAAGCAGACCCATCACTGGGCCTTCTTAACCAAAGAGAGCCCGAAAGGCGCCGATCATGACGCGGATTCTGAAAATAATTTGTTAGCCGAGAATAGTGAGTGTTATGCCGAGGCTGTTTGAGAGAACCTGCAGCGGCGTGCTGAGCAGGTCGACGCCGATTAGGCTGATGAGGGTCTGCTTGAGCTGGATGGGTCCGATCCCGTTCGGCAGCGCGCTGATGTTCACAGCCCAAGTTCCCTGAGGCGAGACCGTGGTGGTTGCGTAGACAACTCCACCCGCCTGCACGGCGACGGTCGCTCCCGGCATGCCCGTACCGCTGAGGACGAATGCGGCAGAAGCACCAACCACCCCAAAAGGCGCCGTCTGGGGTGGTACCGGGCCCGGGCCGATGGCGAGGCCGGTGAGGTTATTGATCGGCGCGGTCACTCCAGCCACCAGTGTGTCGACTGCGCCTCCGAGAGCGTTCACCGTGCTATTCGTTAGTGTTCCGATGCCAGGCACGAGTTGGCCGGCACCTGGCGCGAGCACTCCGATGGCTGAACCGCCCTGCACAGCTTTGGACGTGGTGCCGACGAGCCACGGGATGTCCGAGGGCGAGACTTTGGACGGATAGCCGGCCGCCTGCGCGGTCGGGGTCGAGACAACAGGATGAGGCGCCTGGGCTGCTAACGAGGTGGCGGCGAGTCCGCCTGAGATCACCAGCGCGATGGCGAGTGCGCCGACCAGCGGTGCGGCGACAGTCGTGGCGACGAGCCCGGTGGCCACGGAGGGAGCCGAGGCAACTGCGAGTGTGTGAAACGCGGGCGGCATGGCCGAGGTGACCAGCTCTGCTGCCATGGCGCCGCTCGGGGCGCTCATGGAGGCGAGGAAAAGCCCGCCAACTGCGCCACCGAGGATGAGCGGAATCATGACCAGCGCGAGACGCGAGCCGACCTCATCCACTTCCTCGCTGATGATGCTGCATTTCGCGCACGTGCCAAGGTGCTCGTCGACGCGATCGCGTTCGCGCGCGGTGAGCCCATTGCGGGCGTGGTCGCCGAGGCGCGCGATCGTCCAGCGGCAGTCTCCGGTGGCTGTCGCATCCGAGATGTGGGCCTGCAGCCAGGCCTTCCGGAGTCCTTCGCGTGCGCGGTACGAAAGCGCGGCCACGCCATTGGCGCTGATGCCGAGCATCGGCGCGACCTCGTGCGGATCCATCCCCTCGACCTCGGTGTACCAGAGCACGGACTGCCAGCGGTCGGGCAGGCTTCGGAAGGCTCGTACGGTGAGGGTGCGGTCGAGCGCGGCCATCGCGGGATCTTCACCCTCTACGACCGCCTCGAACTCGCCGATGTCATCCACATTGATGCTCTTGTTTGACTGACCCCACCGAGCGGCGAGGTTGCGAATGGTGGTGTAGAGGTACGGGCGGAAGGCGCCTTCAGGGCCGCCGCCAGCGAGCACGCGCTGGTAAATGCGCACATAGGCCTCCGACACGAGGTCGTCAGCATCGCTGGATGACGTGAATTGTCGCGCTACGCGAATGCCAGAACGAGCGTGGCGTTGCCACAGCTCTGCAAACGCGCTCGTGTCACCGGCGCGTGCCAGTAACACGAGTGATTCGTCCGAGGTGGTTACTCCCGGACTCCTTTTTTCTTCCATACCCGACCCCCACCGGTTGTAGCCCCCGAGGAGACTGCCCGATCCGCCGTCATTCGCCGCATATCTGCATCATTGCAACCGGCTAACGAAAGCTTCATGTCAGTAT
Organism: Lacisediminihabitans sp.; assembly: GCA_043746355.1. Lineage (GTDB taxonomy): Bacteria > Actinomycetota > Actinomycetes > Actinomycetales > Microbacteriaceae > Lacisediminihabitans. Next base: position 27,447 of record JAYTRC010000074.1, read on the forward strand.
GCCTCCGGTATATCGCGCGACGCGACTCGAAATGTAGAAATGGGGTACAAAAGGGAGAAGAATCACCCATAAGGGCTCAGGCGGAAGTTGCCACTTTTCGGGCCTCAGTAGCAGTGTGCGCCTGGATTGCCAGTGTCGCCAGTGCCTGAGCCTCTTCCAACGTATGCAGCGCGAGCTCGGCCCGCACGTCGGCGAGCGCCGCCGGCGTCATGCTCAGGGTGGTCGCGCCGAGCCCGACCAGCACAACCGCGAGCTGCGGGTCGGCAGCGGCTTCACCACAGATTCCGACGGACTTTCCGGCGGCCTTGCCTGCATCGCCCAAAAGCTTGACGAGTCGGAGGACCGCCGGGTGCCATGGGTCCTGGAAGTGAGCCACCGAGCCGAGCATCCGGTCAGCTGCAAGTGTGTATTGCGTCAGATCGTTGGTGCCGATGCTCACGAAGTCGGCGATCTCGAGCACCTGGTCGGCAAGTACCGCAAGCGAGGGCACTTCTGCCATCACGCCGACGGTCTTCAGTCCGAGCTCGCGGCCGAGGCTGACAAAATATTCGGTCTCCTCTGAGTCGGACACCATCGGCGCCATCACCCAGAGATCGGCTTCCGTTGCCCGTTCGGCGTTCGCCAGTGCAGTGAGCTGGTCTCGCAGGATGCCCTCGCTCGCCCGCAGCGCTCGCAGGCCGCGCAAGCCGAGGGCCGGGTTCTCTTCGTGCGCATCATTCAGGAAGCTCAGCGGCTTGTCAGCCCCGGCATCGAGTGCCCTGACAACGACCTTTTTGCCAGCGAAGTGGCTCAAAAGTTCGGTGTACTGTGCAGTCTGGTCCTCGACTGTCGGGGCCGTCTTCGAGTCGAGAAAGAGGAATTCGGTGCGGAACAACCCGACTCCCTCAGCGCCGAGCGCAACCGCTGCCGCCGCGTCTTTCGGAGACCCGAGATTGGCGAGCAGCGGCACTTTGGTGCCGTCCTTCAGCGCTCCGTCGGTGATGGGTGCGGATGCCGCGGCGAGCCGATCCGCGATCCGCTGCCTGGCCTCCGCAACCTGCGCTTCACTCGGCGACACCAGAACGGCACCGGTCGCAGCATCCTCGATCACGACCGTGCCGTCGACCAGGTCGAGCGCGCCCGTCACACCGACGATGGCCGGTATCGATTTGGAGCGGGCGAGGATGGCGGTGTGGCTGGTCGGGCCGCCGTCGCGGGTGATCAGGCCAAGCACTTTGTCGAGGTCGAGCAACGCGGTGTCTGCGGGCGCGAGATCGGGTGCGACGAGGATGAACGGCTCGTCAGAGCTCGGAACCCCGGGTGCTGGCACACCACGCAGCTGCGCGATGATCCTTTGCGAGACATCCCCGAGGTCCGTTGCCCGCTCAGCCATGAGGCCGCCCATCCCGACCAAAATTTCCTGGAATGCGGCAAACGCCTCAAATACCGAGCGCTCACCACTCGTACCGGAGTCGATCCGCGCCTTCACGTCGTCGACGAGTGTCGGGTCTTGGGCCATGAGCGCTGCTGCCTCCAGCACGTCCCTGGCGGCGCCGCCGGCCTTCGCCCCGCGTGCCGTGAGTTCTGCCGCAACCGTAGACAGCGCAGCCTCGACAGTAGCGAACTCAGCCGCAGCATCGCCGTCGTGTTGCGCGTCTAACGGCTCGGGCAGCGCATCCGGCATTCTGAGGATCGGCCCGACTGCGACACCCCGACCGACACCAACACCCTGCAGTTCCATCGATAGCCTCTTCCTCGAGTGCGTTGCCCAGCGCAACTCTACCGGCGCTCGAACCCCACGACTGGAGGCCTCGTGAAAGGCATCATCGCGAGCGTGAAACTTCTCGTCGCGCGCATCATGAAACTACGAGCTGTTCGCGTGTTCCAGCTCTATTCGACCAAGAATGGCGGCATCCTTGCCGGCGGCCTCAGCCTCACCCTCCTGTACAGCGTCTTCGCGGGGCTCTACGTCGGATTCGCGGTACTCGGCATCGTCATCTCGTCGGATAAACAGTTCGAAACCGCCGTGGTGCGCACCCTCTCGAGCTCGGTGCCCGGCCTCATCGACACCGGCAGCGGCGGGGCCATTAACCTGAAGGAGCTGTTCAGGTCGCACGTGCTCACCTGGACCAGCGTGGTCGCCCTCGCGCTCGTATTCGTCACGGCCCTGTCCTGGTTTTCGTCGGCACGGGCCGCGATCCGACTGTTCTTCGAACTGCCGCCCGACACGACCTTCTTCGCTCTCCTCAAGCTCAAGGACCTGGCCCTGGTGATCGGATTCGGCGTGGTCACGATTATCTCGGCCGCCCTGTCGATCTTTTCCACCAGCGCGCTCGACCTCCTGTTCGGACTCGTCGGGATCGACCACCACTCGCCCTTCGCAATCGTGGTCGCCAGAGGTGTCGGGCTGCTGCTTGTACTGGCCATCGACACCACGACGCTCGCAGCGCTGTACCGGATACTCGCCGCCACGCGCATCCCCTTGCCCCGCCTGCTCGTCGGCTCACTGCTCGGCGCCGTCGGATTGGGCGTGCTCAAAGTGCTCGGCGCGACGATCGTCGGCGGCGCAGGGCGGAACCCACTGCTCGCGTCGTTCGCGGTGCTGCTCGGGTTGCTCGTGTGGATGGGACTGGTTTGCCAGGTCATCCTGATCGCCGCCACCTGGATCGCCGTGGACGTTGCCGACCACGGTCAGTCGCTCGACCCAAGGCCCATCACCAAGACCCTTCGCACACCCCCGGTACATCGCCGCCCGACGACTAAGGCCGTCAGTCCCCCTCGGTAAACTGGGCATCATGCCCACCCGACTTCGCGTAGCCACCGTCAATGTCAATGGCGTGCGTGCCGCGTACGGCCACGGGATGGGCGCGTGGCTCACCGCACGCGACGTCGACGTGCTGGCGCTGCAGGAGGTGCGCGCGCCCACCGAGATTCTCGAGGAGCTGCTTGGCAAGGAGTGGAATATCCTCCACGACGCAGCCACTGCGGCTGGGCGCGCAGGTGTCGCCCTGGCCAGTCGAGGAAAGGCCGAAATCCACCGGGTCGAACTCGGCGACGAGAAGTTCGACAGTGCTGGCCGCTGGCTGGAGGCGGACTACCGCGTTGGCGATTCGATCGTGACAGTGGTGAGCACCTACGTGCACTCCGGCAACGTTGAACAGCCGAAGAAGATGATCGAGAAGTACAAGTTCCTTGATGCGATGACATCTCGCCTCCCTCGACTTGCCGAGCATTCCCCGCTCTCCGTCGTTGTCGGCGACCTCAATGTCGGGCATCGCGAACTCGACATCAAGAACTGGCGCGGCAACCGCAGCCAGGCGGGCTTCCTGCCGAAGGAGCGGGCATACTTCGACAAGTTCTTCGGGCCGGCAGGCAAGAACGTGCACGCCGCTGACGGGTCGACGAAACGCGGACTCGGCTGGGTGGATGTCGGCCGCCAGCAGGCCGGCGAGGTCGAGGGCCCGTACACGTGGTGGTCAGCCCGCGGCCAGGCATTCGTCAACGATGTCGGCTGGAGGTTGGACTACCACGTCGCAACCCCTGCGCTGGCAGCGAAAGTGCAGCACTACACCGTCGATCGTGCCGCAACGTATGAGGAGCGATGGTCTGATCACGCTCCCGTCGTCGTCGACTACCTGATCCCCTGACGTTCGCGAACCTCTGAAAGACTTGGCATATGAGCCCCAAACCCCGACTGTTCTCAGGCATGCAGCCCTCGGCGGATTCGCTGCATATTGGCAACTACATCGGTGCACTGCTGCAATGGAAAGAGATGCAGCAGACCCACGAAGCATTCTTCTCAGTGGTAGACCTGCACGCGATCACTGTTGCGCAGGAGCCGGCACAGCTGCGGGAGGCAACCCGGCGCACTGCCGCCCAGTACATCGCGGCCGGCATCGACCCGGCAGAGTCGACCCTGTTCGTCCAGTCGCACGTTTCCGCACACGCCGAACTCGCTTGGGTGTTGAACACCATCACCGGGTTTGGCGAGGCCGGGCGCATGACCCAGTTCAAAGACAAGTCGGCGAGGCAGGGGTCTGACTCAACGTCCGTCGGACTGTTTACATACCCCGTGCTGCAGGCGGCCGACATACTGCTCTACGACACAGTCGTTGTGCCCGTCGGCGAAGATCAGCGGCAGCACATCGAGTTGACCCGCGACCTCGCGCAGCGATTCAACAGCCGCTTCAGCCAGACCTTCGTGGTGCCGGAGGTGAGCATCCAGAAAGAGACCGCGAAGATTTTCGACCTGCAGAACCCGACTGCCAAGATGTCGAAATCGGGGGATGCACCGGCCGGCATCATCTGGATGCTCGACGAGCCGTCGCTGACCGCGAAGAAGATCAAATCGGCCGTGACGGATGCCGGACGCGAGGTGCGCTTCGACGTCGCCGAGAAGCCGGGAATCTCGAATCTGCTCACGATCTACTCGGTGCTGTCTGGCACCCCGATCCCCGCTCTCGAGCAGTCATACGAGGGCAAAGGCTACGGCGACTTCAAGAAAGACGTGGCTGACCTGGTCGTCGAGACCTTTGAGCCGATCCGCGCCCGCGCCCTTGAACTGCTGGACGACCCCGCCGAACTCGACCGCGTGCTCGGGGCGAATGCCGATCATGCTGCCGCAGTCGCGGGCGCGACCCTCGCGAAGGTCTACGACCGCATCGGGTTTCTGCCGCGGCGGTAGTGCGGGCCCTGCTGGGTATTCACGCCTGCCCCGCCGCATAACTCCTGTAATTCGTCCTCGGGGACGCCTTTGCGGGTCTTCAATCGCGTTTTAACAGGAGTTACGCACGGCGCGCGAGCGCGCAGTTGTAGCGGCGCGCCCGTATCAGAGGTGGGCGCGGTAGCGAGAACGAGCCGACAGCAGGCCAAGCACGGCCTCAAGCACATCACCGGGGTGGAACATGGTGTGCTGATATGCCGGGCGCAAGCTCATGTAGTGCAATTTCGCGAGTTGTAGGTCACGCCAGCGGTCGGCCACATGCCGCTCCCATCCGTCATGTGCCAGACGACTATCTGCCTCGAGTGCGAGTACGCCCTCGACGATCATGTCGATCCGGCCCACTCCGCCTACCTCGACCTGGATGTCGACGTGAAGGCCTGCATCCTGGACGATCATGCGCAGGATCGTCTCCTGCCCGGCCTCACTACGCCCGTCAACGCGCGAGCTGAGGCACTGAAACCGGCCGGGAAGGAGCGCGAAGACATCGTCAAGCTCGCCGGTTGATATCAATCCGAGGTGGAGGGCAGAGTCGAGTGCGGCTACGGCGAAGCGCGGAGGCTGGCAGTGCACGATGTGGGTGAGCGCATCAATCGGGCCCACTGAGTACTCGTTACCTGCGGCTGGCTGCGCGAGGGGCCACCAGTGCAGCACTGCTCCAGCTCGGTTGCCGACGCTCAGCCTGGCAGACCGGTCGTTCGGAGATCGCAGCCGCGAGGCACCCATCTCGAGGTGGATATGCGCGTGCTGGGCGGAGCGAATAAAGACTCCGGCGCTCTCGACCGCCGACGTACAGGTGAGCCGGCCACCGACACGGACTGCCTGCAGAATTTGTGAGTGAGTCTTTGGGAGCGCGTAGTGATCTCTCCTGACCCGCAGGATTCTTCCGAGCTTCACAGCGGCCGTGAGAGACCGGCCGGATGCGCCAATTGAGATCAACTCGATCCTGCTCGCAATCGTCAGGTCGAGTTCGCCGAACGCCTCGTTCCATCCCATGCACTCGAGGATGCTGGCGAGCTCGCCCGACCGAAGGCCGAGGCGACGCTTCTGTGGGGAACTGCTGTTGGCCAATCGTGTGCATAACTCCTGCGATATCGCCGCAGCTGCACGCGGGGGCCCGGAAACTCAGCGATTTGTGGGGGCTGCAGTCCAAATAACCGGAGTTATGCAGCAGGGCGCGCGGGTGAGAGTTATGCAGCAGGGCGCGCGGGTGGGGAGGCGAAGGCCCGGCGCGCGGAACTGCCAGCCTCGCGGATCTGTCTGGCGAACGGCCAACACAGGGAATGCCAACCGCGGGCACGAGGTTGGTAGAGTGGTAGGTAAGTAATTACGTGCTCCGGGGTCGGTGAGAATCCGAACCGGCGGTTATAGTCCGCGACCCGCTGATGGCAGCAGTGCCTGAGGCGGTTGAGCCGGTGGAATTCCGGGACCGACGGTTATGAGGCTTGTGCCTCTCAGTCCGGATGGAAGGATGCACGCACGATAGGTCCGTACAGGGGCGTATTCGTGATCCCCGGAGTGCCCGAAGCAGGGACACCGGATGACCGAGCTACAGCAGAGTGGCACAGAGCAGGCAGTAACGCGCGCGATGCGTCATGCCCTGTCGCTGGCCACCCACGGGCCTGCCTGGGGCGTCAATCCGCGTGTCGGCTGTGTGATTCTGTCGGCCGCAGGCGAGGTGATTGCCGAGGGCTGGCATCGCGGCGCCGGAACTCCTCACGCCGAGGTCGACGCGTTATCGAAGTTGGCTGATGGCCAGGCCGCGGGTGCCACAGCCGTGGTCACCCTCGAGCCCTGCAACCATTTCGGCCACACCGGCCCGTGCAGCGAAGCGCTGATCGCGGCGGGCATCGCGCGTGTCGTGTATTCCGTAGATGACCCGGGTCGCACATCCGGCGGCGGAGCGGGTCGACTCGCTGAAGCCGGGGTGAAGGTGCAGGGCGGCCTGCTGCGGGGCGAGGTCGAGGAGTTCCTGCGCATCTGGCTCACCGCCGAGCGACTGCGGCGCCCATACGTCACCGTCAAATGGGCTTCGAGCCTCGACGGCCGGGCTGCGTCTGCAGATGGCACCAGCCAGTGGATCACGGGCACTGCTGCACGCCAGCGGGTGCACGAACAGCGCGAACAGGTGGATGCCATCGTCGTTGGAACCGGCACTGTGCTGGCGGATGACCCGTCGTTGACGGCCCGCGGCGACGCGGGCGAACTGCTGCAGCACCAGCCCATACCGGTGGTGATCGGTGAGCGGGATATCCCGGCCTCAGCGCGGATCCTGCAGCGACCAGCACTGCTCGAGAAGAGCCGCGACCTGCCTGCCACTCTCGACGGGCTCTTCGCCCGCGGCATCCGTCACGCTTACGTCGAGGGTGGCCCGACGCTGGCCAGCGCGTTCATCGCCGCCGGCCTTGTCGACGAATACCTGGTCTTTCTCGCGCCCGCGCTGCTCGGCGGCCCGATGTTTGCCACCGGCGATATCGGCGTCGGCAACATCGGCGAGGCCAGAAGACTTCAGATCGACTCGATCGAGCAGTTGGGTGACGACATCCTCGTCACCGCGCGCCCGAAAAAGGAAGGCTAAACATGTTTACCGGAATCATCGAAGAACTCGGCACGGTGCTCGACTGGAGGCAGGTCGGCGACGCAGCACGCATCACGGTGAGTGGGCCAGTCGCCGTGTCGGACGCGAAGCACGGCGACTCGATCTCGGTGAGTGGTGTGTGTCTCACCGTCATCGACCAGGGCGCCGACTGGTTCACGGCAGATGTCATGGCCGAGTCCATCGCAATGAGCACCCTCAGCGATGTCGAGAGTGGCCGAAAGGTCAACCTCGAGCGCGCTGCGAGGGTCGGCGATCGCATCGGCGGACACATCGTGCAGGGGCATATCGACGGCACGAGCGAGTTGCTGAGCATCGAAGACGGCAGCGCCTGGCGCGTGTTGCGGTTCGGCCTCGATGGGGAGCTCGCGCCGCTGGTCACCAGGAAAGGCTCGATCGCGATCGATGGTGTCTCACTCACGGTCAGCGCGGTCGACCGCGACTGGTTCGAGGTGTCGCTCATCCCTGAGACACTCACCGCAACAACGCTTGGCTCGCGAAGAGTAGGCGACCGCGTCAATATCGAGACCGACATCCTGGCCCGCCAGATGCAACGCATAAACGAGTTCGAAAGGGTCGGAGCATGAGCCTCGCCGACATCCCCACCGCCCTCGACGCGTTGCGCGCCGGCAAGCCGATCATCGTTGCAGACAACGAAAGCCGCGAGAACGAGGGCGACGTCATCATCGCGGCCGGTCTCGCGAGCCAGGCAGTGCTGGCGTGGATGGTACGCAACACGTCTGGCTTCATCTGCGCGCCGATGACGAACGAGATCGCCGATCGCCTCGAACTGCCGGTGATGGTGGCGAACAATGAAGACGTGCGCGGCACAAACTACACGGTGAGTGTGGATGCCGCAGCGGGCGTCACCACCGGAATCAGCGCGGGCGACCGTGCCCACACCCTGCGCGTGCTCGCCGACCTCAGCAGTGAGCCCACGAGCCTCCATCGCCCGGGCCACATCATGCCGCTGCGCGCCGTGGAGGGCGGGGTGCGCGAGCGCCCCGGCCACACCGAGGCGACAGTCGATCTTCTGAAGCTCGCCGGGCTCGTTCCGGTCGGCGCGATCTCAGAGATCGTCGCAGAGGACGGCGAGATGATGCGCCTGCCCGGTCTCATCGCACTCGGCGAGCGCGAGAACGTTCCGGTGGTGACGATCGAGGCGCTCATCTCCTACCTTCAGGAGACCCACTGCGACACCGACGTTCCCGTCGCAGTGCACATCCCAGAGATCTCACGGGTCATCTTCGAGGTGGAAACCAACGTCCCGACAACCCACGGCCTCTTTCGCGTCCGTGCTTACCGGGACAGGATGACCGGCGCAGACCACCTCGCCATCGTCTCAGGTAACCCGAAAGACGGTAGCCTCCTGCGCGTGCACTCCGAGTGCCTCACCGGCGAGGTGTTCGGTTCGGAGAAGTGCGAGTGCGGGCCGCAGCTCGATTCGGCACTCGACCAGATCCAGACCGAGGGCGGCATCGTGATCTATATGCGCGGCCACGAGGGTCGCGGCATCGGCCTGATCAACAAGCTGAAGGCGTACCGCCTGCAGGAAGACGGCTTGGACACCCTTGACGCGAATCTCGCCCTGGGATTCCCCGCCGATGGCAGGGATTACGGGGCCGCGGTTGCCATCCTCGAAGACCTGGGCATCTCGAAGGTGCGCGCGATCACCAACAATCCTGAGAAACTTCGCCAGCTGAAAGAGCGCGGGATCACCGTGCTCGAGCAGGTGCCACTGGTCGTCGGCGTCGGCGAGTTCAATGAGCGGTACCTCGAGGCAAAACGTGACCGGATGGGCCATATGCTCCCGGGAGACGCAATTCTCAACGAAGCGGTGCTTGCAGGACAAACCAACAGGGAGCAGGAACTATGAGCGGCGCTGGCACACCAGAGATTGCAACTGACGGCACGGGGCTGAAAGTGACGATCGTTGCCGGACGGTGGCACGAAGAGATCTCGAACGGACTGATTGCCGGCGCAACCCGAGTGCTCGAAGCCTCCGGTGCTGAAGTAATCCTGCTGCGAGTGCCGGGCAGCTTCGAATTACCCGTCGTGAGCAAGACCGCGCTGGTCAACGGGGCGAATGCTGTCGTCGCCCTCGGCGTCATCATCCGGGGTGGCACTCCGCACTTCGAGTTCGTGTCGGATGCCGCCACGAGCGGGCTCGCCCGGGTCGCACTCGAGACGGGCAAGGCTGTCGGATTCGGGGTGCTCACTCTCGACGATGAACAGCAGGGCCTGGACCGCGCAGGGTTGCCGGGATCGAAGGAAGACAAAGGAGCTGAGGCCGCCGAAGCCGCGCTGGCGACCGCCATCGTGCTCCGCAACATTCCCAAGTAACGCTCGATAGAATCGCGGTGTGAACCCCTTCCGTATCTTCATCGTCGTCGCCGTCGTCATCGCGGTCGTGCTCTTCGCCGGCTTCATAGCCGTGCACTTCTTCGGCGCAGTTCTTCGACCGGAGAGCCTGGCAGCAGCCGTCAGGGCGCTCTGACGTGCGGAGGCCGATACGACTGCTGATATGGCTGGTCGGGATCGTTGCACTCTTCGTCGTAGTGCTGATCGTGAGCCAGGCGTTGATCAAGCCCAACGTCTCGAACCCGATCGAGCGCATCGAGTACAGCCAGTATTCGGCTGACCCCAGCTACGACAGCACCACATACACAGTGACGACCGGCACACGGATCGAAGCCTTCCAAGATCTCATACGGAAGTATTCGATCGACCTCGCTGACTTCAACAGTGCCCAGAACGACGGCTGCACTGGCGGTCTTGCGACCAACCTCACCTTCTACACAGCCGGCAACAAGATGCACAAGCTCAACCTCTACAGCTGTCGCGGCCCTCAGGCCTCCGGTGATTTCGTGGCTGATGCAACGGCCCTGGTGTCTAAGTGGCACAAGAAAGACCTGACAGACCACGTGGCCCCATAGTCGCGTCGCGCCGCCATTCTGCTCCGTGCGCGCAATAATCGACTGCAGGTAAAGCTTGAGTCCTGACCCTGCCGTTTTGAGGCCCTGCAAGGAGAGCACGAATGACTGCCCCATCCCTGCCATCGGCGTTCACACCGTTCGCTGAGCCTCGTCGCAAGGTTTCAGCGCGCTGGATCGCCCTGTTCGCCACCGCCTGGTTCGGAATCTGGATGGCACAGCTCACCCCCATCCAGCTTCTCCTCCCCCAGCAGGTCAATGACGCGAACCCCACAAAAGACTGGGTGCAGAGCGTCGTCGCATTCGGCATCATCTCCGGCATCGCAGGCGCCTGCGCACTCATTGCATACCCTCTGACCGGTGCGCTCTCCGACCGCACGACCTCTCGATTCGGCCGTCGACGGCCCTGGATTTTCGTCGGCACGCTGCTCTTCGCGGTGTCGCTCTTCCTGCTCGGCCTCCAGGCCACCATGATCGGGATCGGAATCTTCTGGTCCCTCGCCCTCACCGGGTTCTGTGTCGTGTCTGCAGCCATCACCGCCACCATCTCCGACCAGGTGCCGGTCAACCAGCGCGGCGTCGTCTCCGCTTGGGTTTCTGCACCCCAGGCGATCGGCACGGTGCTCGGGCTCGTTCTCGTGCTCGCTCTTGGTCTCAGTCAGCTTCTCGGCTACAGCCTCATGTCGGTGCTGCTCATCCTGCTGGTATTGCCGTTCCTGCTGATGATCCCGGATGAGGTGCTTCCGCGGGTCCTGCGACCGCCGTTCTCATTCGGCATCCTGGTGAAAGGGTTCTGGGTCAACCCGGTGAAACATCCGGACTTCGGCTGGACGCTGCTCGGCCGCATCCTGGTCAATATCGGCAACGCGCTCGGCACTACCCTGCTGCTCTACTTCCTCGAGTTCGGGCTGCACAGAGGCAAGTCCTCCCAGGACGACCTGCTGCTGCTCACCGTCATCTATCTGGTCACGTTCATCATCGCCGCACTGGTGATGGGCCGCCTGAGCGATGCCATCGGTCAACGCAAGGTCTTCGTCTATGCGGCCGCATACCTGCAGGCGCTGGCCGCTCTCGTACTCGCCTTCATCCCCGACTGGACCATCGCTCAATTCGCGGCTGGCCTCCTCGGTCTCGGTTACGGCTGCTTCATGTCGGTCGACCAGGCCCTCGCGACCCAGGTGCTGCCTGACGTTCACACCCGCGGAAAAGACCTCGGAATCATGAACATCGCAACGGCTGTGCCACAGGCGATCGCGCCACTGCTTGGAGCATTCATCGTCGCGTCGTTCGTGACGGATGGTTTCCAGGCGCTCTTCATCGCGTCGGCGATAGCCGCGACCCTCGGCGGCCTGGCCATCACTCCGATAAAGGGAGTCAGGTAACCACTGTCGGCGAGTGCCCCCCCGTTCGGGCACCAGCACGGGGTAATGTCAAACGGGTCATTCACGCTCAAAGAGGAGTGCCTCGCATGTCATCAGCCCAAGCATCCATCACGACAACACCGGTGAATCCGAGATCGCGCGTCATCTTCGCCAGCCTGATCGGAACGTCGATCGAGTTTTATGACTTCTACGTCTACGCCACTGCGGCGGTTCTTGTCTTCCCGAGCCTGTTCTTCCCCACCCAGGCCCCAGCAACCGCGCTGCTGAGCTCGTTCGCAGTCTTCGGGGCGGCGTTCGTCGGTCGTCCCCTCGGCTCGATCATTTTCGGTCACTTCGGTGACCGGATCGGGCGCAAGGGCACACTGATCGCCTCGCTGCTCACAATGGGAATCGCAACCTTCCTCATCGGCTGCCTGCCGACGGCGCTCACCCCCGGCTGGACTTTTCTCGCGCCGACCCTGCTGGTGATCTTCCGCTTCGCCCAGGGCATCGGGCTCGGCGGCGAGTGGAGTGGCGCAGCACTGCTCGCAACAGAGAATGCGCCGGCAGGCAAGCGCGCCATCTACGGCACGTTTCCACAGATGGGAGCCCCGATCGGGTTCATCGTCGCCAACCTGCTCTTCCTGGTACTCAGCTTCACGATGTCGCCGGTCGCGTTCGCCGCATGGGGGTGGCGAATCCCGTTCCTGGCGAGCGCGCTACTTGTCATCGTCGGTGTCTACGTGCGCTTCCGCCTGGTCGAGTCGCACGCGTTCACGCAGGTCGTCGAGAAGGGCGGCATCGCGCGCATCCCGCTTGGCCGGCTGTTCCGGACCAGTTGGCCCCAACTCATCCTCGGAACGTTCATCATGCTCGCCACCTACGTGCTCTTCTACCTGATGACGACCTTCACCCTCACCTTCGGTACGACCGCGAAGACGGCGAAGGATGCCGCGGCGGCCGCAGCAGCAGCCGGCAAGCCATTCGTCGAATCGGCATTCGTGCCGGGGCTCGGCTACCCGCGCACTGCGTTCCTCATCATGCTCATCGTCGGAGTGGTGTTTTTCGGCGTTTTCACCCTCGTTGCCGGCCCGCTCGCTGAACGGTTCGGCAGACGCGCGATGCTCAGCGTCGTGACCGTCGGCATCATCGTGTTCGGGCTGTTTTTCGTGCCGCTCTCCGGGGGCGGATTCATCGGGGTGATGGCCTGGCTGATCCTCGGATTCTCGCTCATGGGGCTCACGTTCGGGCCGATGGGCGCCGAGTTGCCAGAGCTTTTCGCGACGAATGTGCGCTACACGGGCTCGGGCGTGAGCTACAACGTCGCGAGCATAATCGGCGCCGCCGTCGCACCGTATATCGCCGTTGCGCTCTGGACCGCTGCTGACGGAAATATCTTTTGGGTCGGCGTGTACCTCAGCCTTGCTGCCGTTCTAACGCTCATCGCACTGAGGCTTAGCAAGGAGTCGCGTAACGCCGACTTCGAGACGATCGTCGAGTAGGCAGCGCGGCCAGTCGGTCCAGTCGCGATGACGCGGCCCCGACGGTTTTTCGCCGCGAATTGGGCTTGTTCGTGCCGAATGGGCCCACCCAGCGATGGCGGCGCTGAGCAGCAGCAGTCGAGAGCGGGCTCAGTCCAGGAACAGGGCGCGGAGGCGCCGCGTCGTGAAAGTCAGCCCGACGACGATCATCATGACGAAGAAGAACACGTGGCAGAGCATCCCTACGCCCAGCAAGACGGGGGTCAGACCGCGCACCAGCTCGACACCATGCCAGAGCGAGAACACCTCGATGACCTACTGGATCGGCTGCGGATAAAAGCTGATCGTTTAAAACGTCGCGGAGAAGAGAAACATCGAGAGCAGGATGAAATTGATCCAATCCATCTGCTGGGACGTCTTCAGGTAGCTCGTGATCGCCATGCCCAGGCTCGCGAATCCGAACGCGACGAGCAGCACTGCTGGCAGGGCGAGGATCGCCGTCCAGGACAGGTTCAGCCAGAGCACCTGCATGGCAATCAGAAAGCCGACAGCGTAAACGAGCCCCACACGAGCGCGAGAAATATCTCGCCCAGCGCCACATTGAGCGGCCAGAACAACGTAGCTAGCACCCCTTCAGACAGCTTCGCGTATTGCATCTTGAAGAACACGCTCGAGGTCGAGTCGAAGATCGCACAGTTCATCGCCGAGACGGCCGCAATGACTGCTGCATAGGGCACGTGCAGGCCGCCGGTCGTCGCCACCGAGTCGACGAGGGAGCCGAGCCCGATGCCGAGCGAGAGCAGAGAGAAGATGGGCTCGAAGAATCCGCTGACCATGATGAGCCAGTTGGTGCCCTTCGTCGCGAGAAACCCGCGGCTGACTACCGAGCGAGCATTGCCGGCGTAGAGCGCGGCGATGCCTCCGCTGCGTGGTCGTTTCTGCGGGGGATCGGGCGCGAGGGTCGGTGGGGACTTCATTTTGTCGAGACTCTTCGTGACGATGAGCTGCGTCATCTGCCATTCGAAGGCGCAGAGAGCCAACGGGTAAAGAACGTGCACGACGATTAGCCAGACTGACTTCATCTGGACGTAGCTCACGTCACGGCCGAGCTCTGTTCCGTGCCAGGACGGTGAGAGCCAGCTGATCCATCGCAGGTAGACCGGCATCTGGGTGAGTGGGAAGGAAGCTGCCGCTGAATAGCAGGAGCTGCGCGATGATGAATCGACGGAAGATGGCCGGCTGCCCAGTGTCTTCTTCGATGGTTGCCATGTAGCCGGAGATCAACATCCCGAACGCCATCCCGGTGACGAAGGAGATCACGATCGTCAGCATCCCGAGTGGCGACGGCAACGCACAGAAGACGAGCATCACGAGGTAGGAGATCAGCGTGGTTGGCAGCAGTCGCGCGATCACGCCAATGAACCCACCGTCGACGATCTGGTTGCCCGAGGTTGGGGCGACGTTCATGCCGAAAAAGATTGGATTCCACTTGAAGCCCACGAGGATCGGATACGTACACTCAGCGGATGCCGCGGTGACGCCAGCAGATGCGATCAGCGCTGGCGCGACGAAGGCCACGTAGCTCACTCCCCCGAAGGGGGAGCCCTTGTGCACTAGGCCCGCGAGCCCGATCCCGAGCGCGAACAGGTATATGAACGGGCTTCCGATCGCAGGCGCGAGCAGCGTCTTGTAGTAGGCCCGCTTGCCGCGGATGCGATGCTCCGCCACCTACCAGGAACCATATCGGCGAAATTTCCGCCCATCAACGACGCTCATTCGATCAGGCTCCTTCCCGGGAGCCGTGGGGAGACATCTTCGAGGCTCGACCGGCGAACCAGGCTCGTGATCGTCTTTAAGCCGCGGCGGATGATCTCTTCCAGATCGTGATCGCCGTCGTTGCTGAAGATGAGGATGCGGTCGGGCAGCACCTCAAAGCGGTCACCGACGCCGGTGACCTGGGTTGCGACATCCGCAATCCGGTCAGCGCCGACTCGGCGATCGAGCACCCCACGTGTGGAGCGCAGGCAAGTTAGGTACTCTGGAGCGCCCTCGGCCATGATGGTGCCCTTGTCGACAACCACTAGGCGGTCACAGAGCTGCTCGGCTTCGTCCATGTAGTGGGTGGTGAGCACGATCGTCGTGCCCTGTTCCTTGAGGCGGAAGAGTCGGTCCCACAGCACATGCCTGGCTTGCGGGTCGAGGCCCGTCGTCGGTTCGTCGAGCAGCAGGATGCGCGGCTCATTCATGAGCGAACGCGCGAGCGTGAGGCAGCGCATCATGCAGCCCGAGAGGTCTTCGACCTTCGATTTTGCCCGGTCGCTGAGCTGCGCGAACTCCAGCAGCTAGTCTGCTTTCCTGCCCGCATCACGATTGCCGATGCCGAGATAGCGCCCGTAGACGAAGAGTTGTTACGAACCCGGAGCTCAGTGTCGAGGTTGTCCTGTTGCGGAACGGCGCCGAGTTGAGCCCGGATCTCGGGGCCGTGCGAATTCGGATCGAGTCCGAAGATGTTTAGTTCGTCACTCGTGCGGGTCGACACCGCACCGACCATGCGCATGGTGGTGGATTGACCCGCTCCGTTCGGGCCAATAAATCCGATGGATTCGCCCGCTGCGATCTCGAAGCTGGTGCCGTCCACGGCCGCAAACTCCTTGTACTTTTACCTAAGGGAGTTGGCTGTGATCACTTGCGACAACATAGAATTCAGCGTGCCCAACGCCACAGACAGGTCATTGATCAGGGCGGCAAAAATCGACCGTGATACCTTTGGTTCCAGGTGATTTCGTGATGAGAAGGAGTTTTTATGGCCGCCGAGTCCGGGGTTCCAGACTACGATCCTTTGTTTTTTCGGCCCTGCATCTTCCCTATTCTGGGCGAATTGGGCTACGGCACATCCATCACTGTCAATAACGCCCTGGTCGGAAGTAGGTTCTCGACTGACCTCGACCTGTCGATCAGCTTCCTCTCCTCCGAAGGCAAAATACTGGGCGTGGCCGAAGATCTTGCCGCTCTGAGCCCCGGGGAAATCCGAAAGATCGATACTCGCGATCTGCTCAGGAATTTGAACATCACCCCCTCAGGCAACATGCTCGGCGTCGCTCACCTCGTCCCCCCGCGCTTTCGCGGCCAGAAAAAGGTCACCGTCGATCGGGGCGAGCTGATGGCTCATGTCTCCTCATCCGATGACTTCGTCGAATTCCGGCAGGAGCCCAAAGGCGTAATTACTGGCGTGGCGTACCAAATGGGCCCGCAAAACGACTTCCGGTTCAGTAAAACGCGCACGACGATGCTGCAGGCGCCCAAGGCGATCGTCAGCAGAAACGTCGACACCCTGTTCACACTGATAAATGCCAGCACCAGCTTTGATTACACCGACACAGCTCACATGGACTACCTGCTCATGGGGCCATCTGGTAACCGGGTCGCGCGCGGCTCGATAGAGATCCCCGCCTGGACTTATCGGTCGATCAGCGTCAGGCAACTGCTCATCGACCACGGACTTCTTGATTCCTTCATCGCAACCGGCGGCCTCGGAATGATCATCGGTCTATGTCGGGATTCCGGCCTCGTGCCGATCTCGATGACCCGCAACCTCGACTCCGGCGCGATCGCCTGCGACCACACGCTTCCGCCCTTGTACTACTTTACGACCTGGGGCGGCCAGAAGCGCATCGATACGAATGCAGAAATCTACCGCACGCTCTTCGAAAATCCGTCGAATGACGCTGCACCTGCCGAAGGAGCGCTCGCCCGTGCTTAGTGCCCTCTCAAAAAACCCGACAGCCCAGAAGGCCTACGATAAAGTTCTGACTTCTGGATTCATCCCGCGTCGTGCTTTCGCACACTATTTCATGAATACGGCTGGCATTCACAGCCGCGTGCACTTGCAGAACTTCTACTCGACCTTCTTTCCTCTCAGCCCGACAAAGGCGACGGCCCATGTCTGGCTGTGCGATCGTGCTGGCAAGGTCATCGCGAAGAAGGATTTCGTGGTGCAGCCCTTCGGCCAGCTCTACATCGAGGTCACAGACATCCTCGGTCATGATCTCGACATGGAGGGCATGATCTATATCGACTTCGAGCCGCCCGCGGTAATACGTAAGCAGTTGAAGACGATTCCGGCCCTGCAGCAGCTGACGGTGCAGACGCCGTTCTGGGTTTCGTACCGCGACGACCACGATAACTACATGTATGTGCACTCCATCGAAACGTACCGCGGCAAAGTGTTCGGTACCCTGTGGCCACTGACTCGAATCATGGCGCGGGCAAAGCCTGAGAGAAACAAATGGCAGTCCTGGCGGCTCCTCGACATCGAGCTGCTGGATGAGTTGCAGGTTGTTGTGATGAATCACTCCCATCTACCGGGCCAGACAATTGTCAGCCTCATTGGGGACGAGGGCGAGGTTCTCTGGTCGAAATCAGTTGCACTCGAATCACGGGCGGTTCAGCGCGTGATCGTGCCAGAGGCCCAGATCGCGGAGTGGAAAGCGCGTGAATCGCCCGGTGGAGCGCGCGTTGCTGTTGACCCTCTGCTGACCGGAAACGGTAAGCCTTACGTGATGATGCGCTACGGCGGAGGGCCGCTCAGCCTGCATCACGGCTAGTCGAATCTCTCTGGCAGCGACTGCTCTTCTCGGAGTACGAATCCCCAGCCGCAGCGAGAGAGACTAGAGACACCATGAGCACAACTGAGCAACCTTCCCGCAGCCCATTCGCCCGCAGGAAGAAAGAGGAGGGGCCCCGCGCGAGCGTGCGGCAACTGCTCCCGTATCTCACCGAGCACAGGAAGGTGCTCGGGGTCGTCATCGCGCTCAGCATCGTCGGCGCCGCAGCATCCCTCGGCCAACCGCTCCTGGTCAGCCAGGTGATCACCGTCGTGCAGAAGGGTCAGACCCTGGGCATCCTGGTCTACCTCCTCATCGGCCTTGTCGTGCTCTCGGCGATTATCAGCGGCGTGCAGCACTACCTGCTGCAGCGCACCGGAACCAGCGTCGTGTTCTCGGCCCGCAAACGCCTGGTTCGACGGATGCTGTGGCTGCCGATCAGCGAATTCGACACCAGGCGCACCGGCGACCTCGTTTCCCGCGTCGGCGCGGACTCGACGCTGCTGTATGCCGTACTGACCCAGGGGCTTGTCGATGCGATCGGCGGCGCACTCATCTTCGTCGGCGCGCTCATCGCCATGATCATCATCGACCCCGTTCTGCTCAGCCTGACCGTCTTGGTCATCGCAGCCTCGGTGCTCGCGGTGGTGTCGCTCGGCGGCAGGGTGCGCGTGGCCAGCCGCAAGCAGCAGGAGAAGGTCGGCGACCTCGCTTCCTCGGTCGAGCGTGCGCTTGGCGCGATTCGCACGGTGCGCGCATCGAATGCGACTGACCGCGAGATAGCAGCCATCGAAGAGGATGCCCGCGGCGCGTGGATGCAGGGCATCAGCGTTGCAAAGATCTCCGCCCTTGTCGTGCCGATCGCGAACATCGCGCTGCAGGTCTCGTTGCTCGTGGTGCTCGGCGTCGGCGGATTCCGGGTCGCACACGGCGACCTCAGCATCGCGCACCTGGTCGCGTTCGTCTTCTTCCTATTCATGCTCGTGACGCCGCTCGGGCAGGCCTTCGGTGCATACAACTCCGTCAACCAGTCGCTTGGCGCGCTCGGCCGCATCGAAGAGATCATTGCGCTTCCAAGCGAGACCCAGCTCGATGGGGCGATCGAGCCGTCCGCTCCGATTTCGACTGACGCGGCGATCAGCTTCGAGGGCGTAGCGTTCAGTTACCCTGCGGAGGTCGACCCGTCTTCGGCGGCCGACCAGCCCGTCATTCTGCACAGCGTGTCCTTCACGGCGACGCGCGGGCAGCGAACCGCGCTCGTCGGGCCTAGTGGGGCAGGAAAGAGCACCATCCTCGCCCTGATCGAACGGTTCTACGACCCGACTGCTGGCGTTGTCAGGCTGAATGGTGCCGACATCCGCGGTATCGACCGGGAGGCCCTCCGCGCCCAGATCGGGTACGTCGAACAGGATGCCCCCGTGCTCGCCGGCTCACTTCGCGACAACCTCACGCTTGGCTCGCCCGACGCGACGGACGAGCAGTGCATCCGGGTGCTGCATGACGTCAACCTGACGGAGGTGCTCGAACGGGCATCGAACGGGCTCGACGCCGCGGTCGGCGAAGAGGGAGTCATGCTGTCGGGGGGCGAGCGCCAGCGCCTCGCCATCGCGCGGACCCTGCTTTCGGCCCCGCCCATCCTGCTATTGGATGAATCGACGTCGTCACTCGACGGACTCAACGAGCAGCTGCTGCGTGAGGCGATCGACGCTGTCGCCGAGAATCGCACGCTCATCGTGATCGCTCACCGTCTCTCGACTGTCGTCGACTCCGACCAGATCATCGTGCTTGATCATGGACAGGTCGTCGGAACCGGCACGCACTCCGAGCTGGTCAAGAGCACACCGCTATACAAAGAGCTCGCGAAGCACCAGCTGCTCGTCTAGGTGCTGCCGCCGCTCAGTGCTTCTTTTTGTGCGGTTTCGCCTTGATCGTCGACTGCACGCGCACCCACAGGTCGCTGAACGCCAGGGCGGCAGGGGTGTTGGGGGCGTAGCTCGCGATCGGTGCTCGCTCGACTCCCATCCGCTCGATGATCACGGTAGAGGGCACAACGATGTTCGTGACGGAGGCATGGCTGCGCGGCAACTCCCGCACGGCGTCACGGTGCACGGTCTTGCGCCTGTCGACCATCGAAAGGAAAGCCATCACCGGAGCCGCTGAGACCGAGTCGGCGACGAACTCGGCTACCTGGTCGAGGGAGCGGAGCGAGAGCGGTGACGGCACGAGCGGCACGACCACCAGGTCGGCGGAGAAGATGGCGTTCTCGGCGACGAGCGATGCCCCTGGCGGGCAGTCGAGAACCACGACGTCGTAGCTGTCTGCGATCTGCTCGAGCACCTTCGAGATGCGCTGCTCAGACTTCTTCGCCTGGTCGAAAACGAGGTCGAGGGTGCGGTAGCTCGCGTCGGCCGGCAGCACGTCCAGGTTCTTGATGCTGGTCGACCTGATGGCATCCTCGACGTCGCTTCGCCCGGAGACGAGCGCCTCGACGCCGCCCTTGAGCTTCGGCTTGACCTGCAGCAGAAATGTCGCGCCGCCCTGCGGATCCAGGTCCCAGAGCAAAACCCGGAAGTCCGTGGATGCCTCGGCTGCGAGGTTCACGGCGGTTGTGGTCTTGCCGACCCCGCCCTTTGTGCTGTACACGGCTACGACTTTCACGTTCGGTCTCTTTCCGTGAGTGACATGCACGATCACCTGCCGCGCTTCCTCGCGAACGGTACCACTGCCGGGCACACGGCCGGTTAACTGAGACGCGGTCGGCCCTGCTTCCTCCCCGGAGCCTCGCCTCGCTATTTTGTGCCCGCCCGTCACAAAACTGCCTGCGCGAACACGCCCGCCGGTGACAGAGGGGCACAATCACAGCGGTCTGCAGTGGGGGAAGAGGGTTTTGTAGATCAAGCGGAGGGATGGCGCCAGTGGTAACCGACGCTTTACCATGTCGACATGAGTGAAGGAACCAAGGACGACCCGTGGGAGCTGGTCACCGCCCCCGGCACCTCGAAGTACTCGATGTACCGTGATGGAGACGAGCTGGTCTGCCAGGTGGGAACCACGACTCTCACATATCAGGAGCGCGCAATACACGACCTCCATGTGTGGTTGGCCGCGCAGGCCGACTGGGTGCAACTCGGCGCGGCCGACGAGCTGAAGACGGCGGCGACGGGCACCGTCGAAGCCTGGGGCCGTTCCTCGACCAACCCCGTCGGCGGTTGGTACGGGCTCCGCAAGGGCTACCGTGGCCGGTTCGGAATGTACCTGCCACCCCTGCTGGAACAACTCGACCTGGTCGAGCTCACGCATAACGCCCGCAACAACTCGGTCAAGGCGCTCTAAGCCAGCGCCCACATCGCGACGGCAGCGGCCGCGGCGACGTTGAGCGAGTCGATCCCGTGCATCATCGGAATCTGAACGACGGTGTCTGCTGCGGCGATGGCGTCTGCCGTGAGACCTTCGCCCTCGGCGCCGAGCACGAGTGCGAGTCGCTCGGGGATGAGTCGCCCCGGCGCGACGAAATCCCTGAGTGAGACGGCATCCGGGGTGAGAGCAAGCGCTGCACTGTGGAACCCGGATGCCGCGAGCAGCCCGCGCAGGGATGGCCAGTTCCCCACGCGCGTCCACGGCACCTGCAGCACCGTTCCCATCGAGACGCGGATCGCACGCCGATAGTACGGGTCTGAGCACCGCGGGGTGACGAGCACCGCATCTGCCCCGATGGCGGCGACGCTGCGGAAGATGGCGCCGACGTTGGTCGGGTCTGCGACGTTTTCGAGAACGACGACGCGACGGGCAGTAGCAAGCAGGTCGGCCGGTTGCGGAAGCGACGGTCGATTCATGGCGGCGATGAGCCCACGGTGCAGGATGTAACCGGTGAGCTCTTCGAGCAGTTCGCCCGGCCCGGTGAAGACGTTTACGGAAGGCCCGACGAGGGCAACGGCCTCATCGACCGTGCCGCCGAGAGCAAGCACCGAGCGCGGCGTGTGTCCCGCGGCGATGGCCCGCTGCAGCACAAGGGCCGACTCCGCTATGTACAGGCCGCCGCCGGACTTCTTGAGGGCGACATCTGTCTGATGGGAGTAGTCGACGAGCCGTGGATCGGCGAGGTCAACGATTGGTATGACCGGCACGACTACGGCCCGGCATTGAAGCTCAGGAACAGTTCGCGCTGGCCTGACCCGTCGACGGCAGAGACGACTGAGTGCACGATATCGCCATCGGTCGTTCCCAGGGAGACGAGCGAATGCATCTTCTTTGCCCACGACAGCTCGGCGGCCAGGTAGGGGGAACCGTATGGCTGGTACTGCTCGAGGGCGACTGACGCCCTGGCCGGCAACCGCACCGAGGCCCAGAAATCGGTCGAAGAACTGGTGTGGTTGTAATAGGCCCCGATGACCTGGCTGCCCGCAGGGAGCGTGAGCCCTGCGAGGTCGCTCACTCGCTGCACGGACAGACTCGTGCACGGCACACCAAAAGCACCACAGAGGCCTTGCTCGGTATGGCTGACCGCCACCACCACCGCCGTGATTCCGACACCGAGCAACCCGACGACCAGCCCGACGGCAACGACGATCGCGGCAATCATCCCGGCCGGGGTATGGCGAACGACAACATCTTCCTCGACGAACTCATACAGGTCGGTCATGCGAACGGATTCGGGGTCAGCACGTACTTCGTCTCGAGGTACTCGTTGATGCCCTCCGCGCCGCCCTCGCGCCCGACACCCGACTGCTTCACCCCGCCGAAGGGTGCAGCCGCGTTCGACAACACTCCGACGTTGAGGCCCATCATTCCGGTCTGCAGGCTCTCGATGAGCCGCTGGCCACGCGCCAGGTCTTGCGTGTATGCGTAGCTGACGAGACCGTATTCGGTGTCATTGGCCTTGGTCACGGCATCCTTCTCATCGGCAAAGGTCACGATCGACAGCACAGGGCCAAAGATCTCCTCGCGCAGGATGTCGCTGCCAGCCGCTACCCCGCTGACGACGGTCGGCTCGAAGTAGGTGCCTTCACCGTCGATTGCCGACCCACCGGTGAGTACCGTCGCGCCGCGGGAAACGGCATCGCCGACCAGCGCCATCGCCTTCTTTACGGCTGCAGCATTGATGAGCGGGCCGATGGTCACGCCGTCTTCGGTGCCACGCCCGATCTTCATCGCATTCACCTTCTCGGTGACCTTCGTCGCGAACGCCTCCGCGATGGACTCCTGCACGATGAACCGGTTCGCCGCCGTGCAGGCCTGCCCGATGTTGCGAAACTTCGCCTGCATCGCGCCCTCGACCGCGCGGTCGAGATCCGCGTCTTCGAAGACGATGAACGGGGCGTTCCCGCCCAGCTCCATAGAGGTGCGCAGCACACCGTTCGCCGCCTCCTTGAGCAGGGCAACACCCACCGGAGTCGACCCGGTGAAGCTCAGCTTTCGCAGGCGCGGGTCAGCGATGATCGGGCTCGACACTTCTCCGGACTTCGACGTCGTGATGATGTTGAGCACGCCTTTGGGTAGCCCGGATTCCTCGAGGAGCTTCGCGAGGTACAGGGTCGTGAGAGGAGTGAGAGCCGCCGGCTTCACGACGGCGGTGCAGCCCGCAGCGAGCGCCGGCGCGATTTTGCGGGTGGCCATGGCGAGCGGAAAGTTCCACGGGGTGATGAGAAACGACGGCCCCACCGGCAGGTGGGTGACGATCATCCGGCCGGTCCCCTCGGGGTTCGATCCGTAGTGACCGCTGATTCGCACGGCCTCTTCACTGAACCAGCGGAGGAACTCGCCGCCGTACGCGACCTCACCGCGCGCCTCGACGAGCGGCTTGCCCATCTCGAGCGTCATGAGCAGCGCGAACTCTTCCTTGCGCTCCTGCAGCAGGTCGAATGTGCCGCGCAGAATCTCGCCCCGCACCCGCGGCGGGGTGGCTGCCCACGAGTCCTGGGCTGCGACCGCAGCATCCATCGCCCGCGCACCGTCGTGCACCGAGGCATCTGCGATTGTCTTGATGACCGATCCGGTGGCCGGATCCTGCACCTCTATTGCTCGACCAGAGGTCGAGTCGACCCAGTCGCCGCCGATGAAAAGCTGGGCTGGCACCTTCGCCAGCAGGGCAGATTCTGTTGCGGAAGTCATGCCTTCGAGTCTAGTTAGCGGCTGCCTTCGTTCGGCTGGGCTTCGCGAGCTCTTGCTTCCTCTACTCGAGCAAGCGCTGACGGCCACCAGATGCGCTTGCCCAGGTCTGACGCGAGGGCAGGCACGAGAAGCGACCGCACCACAAGCGTGTCGAGTAGCACACCGAACGCGACGATGAACGCGATCTGCACGAGGAACAGCACCGGAATCACACTGAGCGCAGAGAATGTCGCTGCAAGAACGATGCCTGCCGAGGTGATCACTCCCCCGGTGAGGCCGAGACCTCGCACGATACCTTCGCGGGTGCCGTGCAGTTTGCTCTCCTCCCTCACTCGTGTCATGAGAAAGATGTTGTAGTCGATTCCGAGCGCGACCAGGAACACGAAGCCATAGAGCGGCACGCTTGGATCAGCCCCGGGAAACCGGAAGATGCCGTTGAATACCAGCGCAGAGATGCCGAGCGCTGCAGCGAACGACACGATCACGCTGCCGATCAGCAGCACCGGCGCGACTATAGAGCGCAGCAACAGCATCAGGATGAGGAGGATGACGGCGAGCACGATCGGAATTATCTTGTTGCGATCGTCGATAGAGGTCTGGTTGGTGTCGATGGCCGTTGCGGTCACCCCGCCGACGAGGGCTGTGGGCGAGGCATCCTTCACCGCTGATCGCAGGGACAGCACCGTCGTCTCGGCCTGGGATGAGTCCGCGGCCGATTTCAGGGTTGCCTGCAGCATGACCTTTCCGCCGACGATCTTCGGGGTTGCGCCCGCGTAGAGCGGTGCATCGGCAGCGCTGCCGACGGGGAGAGTTCCGGTGGGGCTGCCGGTTGCGACGATCACGACGGACTGCACGCCACTTACCCCCGACGCTGCATCCTCAAGACTGTTCAGAGAGCCGGACGGCCCGACGATGATCGCCGGGCTTCCGGAGCCGCCCGGGTAGTGCTTACCGAGCGCTGCCTGGCCGTCGCGCGCTTCGGAGTGGCTGAGGATGAGCGCGCTCTGCGCCACCCCATTCGCTTTGAGGGTGAGCAGCCCGCCTCCGGCTGCGAGGAGCACGACGGTTGCGATGATCCAGACCGGGCGGGAGTGGGTCGACACCAGCCGGCCAACGCGGGCCCACAGGCCTTTCGCGCTCGACCCGACGAGCACGGGATGGTGTGAGCCGAACTTCGGGCGCACCGGCCAGAACGACGCGCGCCCACACGCGAGCAGCAGCGCGGGCAGCAGCGTGAGTGCGGCGATGACCGAGAACGCGACGCCGATCGCGCCAACCGGGCCGAGAGCCTTGTTGGAATTGAGGTCGGAGAACAGCAGGCAGAGGAGACCGACCATCACGGTGCCTCCCGAGGCGACGATCGGCTCGATGCTGCCGCGGAGTGCCGCCCAGGTCGCATCCCAACGCTTCTCGTTATCGCGCAGAGCCTCCTTAAAGCGCGACACGTAGAGCAGCGAATAGTCGGTCGCCGCACCGATCACCAGGATGAACAGGATGCCCTGCACCTGCCCGTTGAGCGTCACGATGCCGTCTTTGGCCAGCCACCACACTGCGAGAATCGAAGCGGACAGGGCGAAGACCGCCGTGCCGAGTACGAGCACCGGCAGCAGGGGAGATCGATAGACGATGAGCAGGATGAGGAACACAGCACCCAGCGCTGCCAGCAGCAGCACGCCATCGATACCGCTGAATGCTGAGACGAGATCTGCCGTGAAGCCGCCGGGACCTGTTACATAGTGGTTGAGCCCGGCTGGGGTATTTTTCGAGAGAGTCGTACGCAGCGCTGCGACTGTGGCGGCAGCATCCTTCGTTCCCACCGGCACTACGACTTCGAGCGCTGTGCCGTCCTTCGACGGGATCGCGGGTGAAACTCCCGGGTCCACACCGGTCGTGGACTTGATCGTCTCGATCGCACCGGTGACGTAGGCCTGGTCACCCGCGGCAAGGCCGCCGCTGCGGGTGAAGAGCACGATAGCCGGAAGCGACTTCGAGTCGGAGAATCCGGCGAGCAGCTTCTGCACTTGTGTCGCATCGGCGCTCGCGGGTAAGTAGGTTGTCTGATCGTTCGACGAGACCTCGCTGACCTTGCCGAAGTATGGGCCACCGACACCTCCCGCACTGAGCCAGATGACGATGATGACGGCTGGGATGAGCGCCCTCAGCCAGACCGGAACGCGTTTCACGAGTGGGTCACCGTCGCCCCTGCTGCCGCGAGCTGCTCGAGGGCCGCGGTGCTCGACTCTGCGGCAACACTCGCAACCAGGTCGGTGAACACACGCACATTTTTGCCCGCATGCAACGCGTCTCGCGCCGACGCCAGCACGCAATAGTCGGTCGCGATCCCCACGACATCGATGTCGGTCACGCCCAGGGCCGCCAGCTTGGCTGGAACGGTCTCGCCGTCATCCGTCGTTCCCTCGAAAATCGAGTACGCCGGCTTGCCCTGCCCTTTCCGCACGTGCACGGTGACGGCATCGGTGACGAGCGCGGGGTGGTAGTCGGCACCGTTGGTTCCTGCAACGCAGTGCACGGGCCAGGTGGCAACGAAGTCGGGCGCGTCAGTCGTGGCGAAGTGGCCGCCGTTGTCGTTGCCCGCGTCGTGCCAGTCCCGTGACGCGAAGACGGCGTCATACGTTGTCGGATGCCCGGCCAGGTAGTCCGAGATGCCCGCGGCCACCGCGGCTCCCCCCTCCACCCCAAGAGATCCACCCTCGGTGAAGTCATTCTGAACGTCGATGATGAAGAGTGCGCGGCTCATGGAAATCACGTTACTACGCTGGCTGACTAATTGCAGTCCCGTGCCAAATCGTGACACACGAGCGCACTCCTGGCAACGTTGTGCGGTTGCGTCAACGATGTGCCGCCCAGAAGTCGATCAACGTTGACCAAACCGCACAACGTTGACGGAGCGACAGACCGTCGGCCAGCTAGTTGTTCGAGAGGTTGTTACCGCAAGTGAAAACACCGGTCGTGATCGTGTCGAGAGCAGCCATCGAGGAACTCGCAGAGAGCCGCCCCTCAGCGAAGAACGCGAACGACAGCGCCGTACCGTCAGCAGAATGAACGATCCCGGAAAGCGCATAGGCGGTCGCGATCGACCCGGTCTTCGCGTTCACTGCCCCGCGAGCCACAGCGTTCGCGCCAGTAAACCGCCCAGCGAGCGTGCCCGTCTTGCCCGACACCGGAAGGGCGTTGTAGATCGTGTCGAGGTTCTTGCCCCCTGCATTCGCCAGCACCTGAACCATCAGCTTTGCGACGAGTCTGGGCGGGACGGCATCGATGTTGCTCTCCCCCGACCCGTCGCGCACCGCCAAACCTGTCGAGTCGATTCCGTAGCCCGCGAGGGCGCTGGCATAGGTAGCCGTAAGCGAGGCGGCCGATCCGTCGCGACCGCTCGTCTTCGACGACACGCGAGCCATCATCTCGGCGAGGGTATTGTCGCTGATTGGCAGCATGTACGCGATCAAGCTCGAGAGCGGCTGGGACTGCACCTGCCCGAGCTGCTTGGAACCGGAGATAGCCGTGCCAGTCGTCACCGGGGTGCTACCGGGCAGACCCAAGGCAGAGACGAACGCTGCTCCGGCACGAGCGACCGGATCAGTGCTGCGCGGACTGTTCTGAGAACCCGGGTTGGCTCGGTCGCCGTCCACCATGAGCGCGGTTATGTACGGCTGGTAACCCTGGGTACGTTCGGTCATCGGCACGCTGGGATCCCAGCTGTCTGCAGTACTCCACATCGAGGCATCCAGGATCACGGAGGTGATCGGCTTGGATGGGTTGAGCGCCTGCCACGCAGTTTTCACCTGGCCAGCCAGGTCAGCGAGCGTCGGTGCGCCCCGGTAGACACTCCCTCCGGAACCGACGGCACTCAGTGTCGGGTCTCCCCCACCCACCAGGATGATGCTCCCGGGCGTTGTGCCTGCGTAGACGGTGGTCTTGAACCGGTAGTCAGCGCCGAGGTCGGTGAGAGCCGTTGTCGAGGTCAGGAGCTTCATGACACTCGCGGGCGCGACTCCCGTGCTGCCGTTGCGGTCGAAGAGCACCTCGCCGGTCGCCGTGTTAATCACGGTGCCGCCGAATGTACCGAGCCCCGCCGCGGCCGCCTGCGCCGCGATCGAGCAGGTGCGCAAAGACGTTGCGGTATCTACCGGGGTGGGGGTGGGGCGCGGAGCGGGAGTGGTCGCTTTCGGTGCGCTGACCTGGGCAGCCGCGCCGGTGGATCCGGTTGAACCAAATGCCACCCCTGCAAATATCGCCCCGGTGCCAAGAAGTGCGAACACGACGGCCAGCGCTGAGAACAACCAGGCTTTGGGATGCTTCGCGATCGCCGCGAAAACGCCAGCGCGGTCGCTACCAGCCGTATTCGGAGTTGAGCCGGATTTCGCATTCCGAGCCGCCCGCCGACTTGATGGCTGTTCAGCCGGCTGTGCAGCGAAAGCCTCTGTCGGGGTTTCAGCTGGCGGCTTTCCGTTGCCGAAGTCGAAAGGGTCCGTCACTCCGCCATGTTATCCGACGGCTCGATACCCGACGGGGCGAACTATTCCCCCGGATAGACCAGTCCGATCTGCCGACGTACCTCGTCGAGACTCTCCATGATGCCCACCGTCTCCGACGGGGTGAGTACCGATGTCGGGGTGATTCCATCCCTGATTCGTCGCTCGATCTCCCAGGCCTGAAATTGCATGCCTCGCTGCGACACCTCCTGGTCGAAGGTCTCGATGACATTCTGGTCGCTGTCGTAGACAGTAAAGCCGGTCGGCGAGTAGAAGACAGACTCGATGTCTATCCAGCCCTTCGTGCCGATCACTGTCGCCGTGTTCGGGCCCGCCGTATCGAGCGCACAGTGCAGCACGGCCTGCTGCCCGTGCGCATACGAGAAGATGATCGCCGTCTGCCGATCGACCTCGGTCTCGGTTTTCGACGAGTTGGCCTGAATGGTCGTCGGCTTGCCGAGCATGTCCCAGGCGAACGATATCGGGTAGACACCGAGGTCGAGAAGCGCACCGCCACCGAGCTCAGGGTTGTTAATGCGGTGAAGCGGATCCTTAGGCAGAAACTGGTTGTGATCAGCAATCACCGTGCGTACATCGCCGATAAGGCCGGAAGCCACGATCTCGCGGATCCGGATCATGTGCGGCAGGAAGCGAGTCCACATCGCTTCCATCACGATGAGCCCGTTGCGCTCTGCAGTGTCGACGATCTCGTGGGCCTCGGCAGCGTTGACCGTAAAGGCCTTCTCGACAAGCACATGCTTGCCGGCGTTGAGGGCGAGCAATGCGTCGTGATGATGCATGGGATGGGGCGTCGCGACATAGATGACGTCGACCTCGGGATCCGCGACCAAATCCTCATAGCTGCCGTGCGAATTAGCGATGTCGAAGTGCGAGGCGAATGCTTCAGCCGACTCCGTGGTTCGCGAGCCGACGGCTGTTACTGTGAACCCGTTTTTCAGCAGATCGGTCGTCTGCAAATGAGCAATGCCGCCTGTGCCGAGGATGCCCCAGCGAATCTCTCCAGCCATGGCTCCGACGTTAGCAGCCAGCCCAGCGAGCTGCGGCCCTGGTGAAGCTCGACGGCTCGTCGGGCAGCCCGCCGTGGGTCATAGCGAAGTAGACGCAGATACCGCCGGTACTTCCCGTGTAGCTCGGCTTGTACAGCGCGAGGCGGTGAGGCATCGAGTCCCACCACTTCTGCGCCACGGTCGCCCCGCTGTTGCCTGATCCACCCGCCAGGTTGCCATCGCATCCGCGACTGGGCACCTCGCTCGAGTAAAGCTGGCCGTCTGGGCCCGGCACG
The DNA here is from genome assembly GCA_043746355.1 of Lacisediminihabitans sp. Taxonomy (GTDB): domain Bacteria; phylum Actinomycetota; class Actinomycetes; order Actinomycetales; family Microbacteriaceae; genus Lacisediminihabitans. Next base: position 57,025 of record JAYTRC010000074.1, read on the forward strand.
AGACTCTGCACGCCGGCGTGGCCCCAGGTATTGCCCGGATCTTCGCTCGGGTCTTCGGCCATCCAGTAGAGGCGCTGCTCCATGCAGGAGTCGTAGCGAAAGTTGGATGAAGGGATCGGGTCAAGGCAGTTCGCAACCCTGATCGCGTTGAACTGCGCTGAGAACTGCTGGATGTCGGCGGTCGTGGTGCCCGTGACTCCCCTGCCGTCTGAGCCGCCAGGTGCGCTTCCGCCACCGCCACCGCCGCCTGGACATGACTGGCCGGCAGCTTGACGAGCTGCTTGACGCTGGGCCGGGGTGTACCCGGCCGCCGCCTGCTGTGAAGAAGCTGTCACGACGGGCGGCGCTGGAATCGGGACTGGCTTCTGGCCGAGATGTTCCGTGTCTTGTTTGAGAAAGGCTGTGGTCACCGCGGCCTGCACCTCGAGTGCCACCTCGCTGGTGTGCACGCCAGCGAGACTCGCATCGGCTGTCGGTGTAACAACCGTCCTGGCCGGGTCAGACGCAAAAATCGGAAGCCCGGTCTCTTCGGCAGTTGCCGAAGCCACTCCGGTCTGGATCGCCGGGCCTGCACCGCCGATGAAGGGCAGAACGAGCACGAGCACGGCCGTCAGAATGGTCGTGAAGAGTGCAAAGCGCTTCATTGTTAGATTCCCCCGAATCCAGGTAGGCACGTACCCCGTTTGTCGTGCCTGAGCCCAACGTTAGGCCCGCGCGCCAACGACAACAAGCCAATCCAGTGATCTCAGGGAAAAAAGGCACGTGAAATGGGGGTATTTCGTTGGTGGCATCCTCCCCCGGAGGAGGGATAGACGGGCTATTTTGTCCCCCAAATTCCGGACCTGTCGATCCGCCGAATCGCACCGCCGAGCACCGGTGAGTGTCTGCCGCTGTGCGGCTGTCGCGCCGTACCTTCCAGCCCAGCCGGTGGTTCGACCAAACTCCGCTCGACGGAACTTGCTCGCGATCACGATCTGCAAATGGGGGAGCGCGCGATCGTTGAACGCGATTTTCGTACGCTGGTCGTAACTGAGCGTTCCCACCGTGCGCCTGCTGCATCGAGAGGCTTTTCGCACCAGAGTCGACTACGGTCGTGTCTATGTCGAATGTCGCGGAAAAACTCGCACGCAAAGGGTCCACCCCGGCCAGCGCGAACAACCAGGTACGTCTCTCGCTCAAGCACGTCAATGTCTTCGCTGTAGCGCGTGTCGCGTTCCTCGTCGGAGTGGTCATCGGCATCGTCGGAATCATCGCGCTTTGTCTCGGCTACCTGGTGCTTCACGCTACCGGGGGCATCACCCAGCTCGACAGCCTCGTCGACGGCGTCACGGGAAAATCGAAGGGCGGTACGGTGTCGTCCATTCTCACTTTTGGCACGGTCTTCGCCGTGTCTGCCCTTCTCGCCGTGATGGATGTCATCGTCGCGACCATCGGTGGAATCATCGGGGCGCTGCTGTACAACCTCAGCGTTCGCTTCACCGGCGGGCTCCTCGTCGGATTCGCCAACAACTGACTTCGACGACGATGGACCTGGGCTGACCTGCGGGCGACTCGTCACCGCAACAGAATCCGCCGATTCCGAAAGTCATCCCGCGCCGTGGGCGTGCTCGTCGCGGCGATGACAAACCGCGATCCAGGTTAGCCAGAGCATCCCCGTGACCTTCGAGACCTTCGTGACCTTCGACGCACCCGACCATTCGGATGATCCTGGCGAAGAGAGTTGGGATTGGGACGAGTTCACATTCCTGGCATCCTGAGAAAACTCTCTTTCGATCGGGTTGCCGGTCGACATCTGTGCGACGCGGAGTTGAGTAGTCGTTATGACACAGGTTCCTCTCATCACTCTCAACAACGGCATCCAGATTCCCCAACTCGGTTTCGGCGTCTACCAGATCAAGCCAGACGAGACCAGGGCCGCCACGCTCGACGCCCTCGAGATCGGCTATCGTCACATCGACACCGCGGAGATGTACGGCAACGAGAAGCAGGTCGGCGAAGCGGTGCGTGAGTCGGGCATCCCGCGGTCTAAGGTCTTTGTCACCAGCAAGCTGAACAACACCTATCACGAGCACGGTGCCGCCCTTTCGGCATTCGATACCACCATCGACACGCTCGGGCTCGACTACGTCGACCTGTTCCTGATCCACTGGCCGCTACCCATGATCGGCGACTTCGTCGAGACCTGGAAGGCAATGGAGGAGATGTCTGCGAGCGGTCGAGTGCGTGCGATCGGTGTCTCCAACTTTCAGCCAGCCCATCTGCAGCGACTGTTCGATGCGACCGGAACAGTTCCTGCAGTCAACCAGATCGAAGCCCACCCCTACCTCGTGCAAGATGACGTGCGCGCGTTCGACGCAGAGCACGGTATCGCGACGGAAGCCTGGTCGCCGATCGCGCAGGGCAAGGTGTTAGACGACCCGACGATTGTTGCGATCGCCGAACGCGTTGCCAGGACACCCGCGCAGACCACACTGCGGTGGCACATCCAGCGGGGCGACATCGTCTTCCCCAAGTCGGTTACGCGTAAAAGGATCGAAGAGAACTTCGCGCTATTCGACTTCGAGCTCAATGAAGAAGACATGACGGCGATCACCGCGCTCGACCGCGGCGAGCGCACCGGGCCCAACCCAGACACATTCGACTACGTGCCGAAGGGCTGAGCCTAAAATCTGGGCATGGCTCTTCTCTATCGCGCACAGCTGACCCCCACGAAATTGCAACTCATCGAAGGGTGGGTGCCCGGTCAGCCCTGGTTCGAGGAGGTGAGCGGATCGGGTTTCACGAACGTGGGATCCTTCCGCTTCGATGACCCCGACGGCGAGGTCGGCGTCGAAACTCTCCTTGTGCGCACTGTCGACGGCATCCTTTTTCAGGTGCCGGTCACCTATCGCGGAGCGCCGCTCGAAGGCGCAGAGGAGTGGCTGATCGGCACAACCGAGCACTCGGTGCTCGGGCTGCGATGGGTCTACGACGGCCTGGGCGACCCCGTCTACCTCGCCGCGGTCACCGCTGCGATCACCGGCGGCGGCAAGCAGGCCGAGCAGTGGGTCGACCACGACGGCGAGCTGGTGCTGAGGGAACCCAACGCCGTGGTGCGCGGCAGCGGGTCAGCTGGGGTCAGCCCTGATAGCGCTCGCGTGGTGGTCAACCGACGCCCAGGCGACCAGGTCATCGACTCCGGAATGGGCCAGCTCGTCGGCACCTGGACCGGCCAGCTCGACCCAGTCGTGCTCGTGGCGCTGAGCTGACCGGAATCATTCAACCCTCCCTGCCGTTGTGCTGGCTGGGGAAGGAACCCGAATGAACATCATCCACTGGCTCTTCGACGCCCGGTTCACGATCGGCACCCAGACGGTGTTGTGGCGAGAAGTGATCGGCAATGGCTTCGGACTGGCGAGCGCGCTCGGCGGAATGCGACGCAGGGTGTGGGCTTGGCCGGTGGGAATCATCGGCAACGTGCTGCTCTTCACCGTCTTCCTCGGCACGGTTTTCGGCACACCGAACCCGATCAACCTGTATGGCCAGGCTGGCCGGCAGGTCATGTTCATCGCGGTGTCGATCTTCGGCTGGTACCGATGGAAACACAGCAGTGATGCAGGCGGCGTTGCCGTCACTCCACGATGGGCGGGATGGCGCAATCGCATCATCCTGGTGGTTGCGCTCGTCGGCGGTACCGCCATCCTCACTCCCCTGTTTCGGCTGCTTGGTTCGTATGAGCCTGTGTGGTCTGATGCCTGGATCTTCGTCGGCTCACTTCTCGCAACCTGGGGCATGGCAAAGGGCTGGACCGAGTTCTGGCTGCTCTGGGTGGGGGTGGATGTCGTCGGGGTTCCGCTGCTCATCAGCGCTGGTTACTGGGCTTCGGCCTCGATGTACGTCTTCTATGGCGTGTTCACGATCGTGGGATTCTTCGTCTGGGCGCGATCACAGCGCGAGATAGCAGTCTCACATCCTCCCCTTTTCCTGTTTCGCAACGACATCAGCCGAGCAATGCCGCGACGAGAAAGACCGCGAACGCGAGGATTGCCAGCGAACTACGAAACACGTCGATGAGTGCCCACCGCGACATCACGAGCTTCCAGTTGTCGGGTGGCGCATCCAGATTCCAGTCGAAGAATCGGGAATTGATGGGGACCGTGCCGAAGAAGACAACCAACAGGTATGCCACGTATACGGCCACCCCGGCCCAGCGGAGTGGCAGCCCGGCCCCCGAACCGCTCACGATCAGCACAGCAATACTCACCAGCACGCTGGGGAGAAGGATCGCGGGCACGATGACACGAACGATTCGAACGATTTCGTGTCGAGCCCCGAGATGCTCCCGATCGGGAAGCGCCATGAGTGCGGGATGCACGCCATACCTCACGATGAGTTCGATGCCGGCGAGCAGGCCGGCAAGGAAGAGTCCGACGATGACCAGAATATTCACGCTGAGCACTCCTCAGTACCGTCATAGTTAGAGGTATGGCAGTCGACGATAACGCGCCAAGTCTCTCTCACAAGGCGAGCATTGGCGAACTCGTCGAGGATGGAATGCTGCTGTCGCTCGCCGGCGTACGAATGGCCGTGAAGAACCTCATCATCGTTCGGGCCCTGCGCGACGGTGCGGAGTACGACGAGGCGTGGTATTTGGCCGCGGTTCAGCACGAGTTGCTCGTTTTGGCCGCTGAGAAGACCACAGACGCCGACCGGGTCGAGACCGCCACCCGTGCCGCAGCATCCCTGCGCGGGAAGGCGACGCACCAGTCCGACTACCGCAGGGGCGATCGCAAGATGCTCGAGCGCCGCACGGCGGTGCTCCGAGCGCTGGCAACCGAGCTGACGAAAGCCAGCGAAGACATCGACGGAGCGGGTGCGCTCGTGCGGCTCGCGCGCCAGTCCGCGCTCGACGACATCGCCGGTGCCATGCAGCCCAGCCAACAGTCAGACCTGGAGCCATCCCTCACCGGGCAGGATGACCCGGCCGATCGACTCGATCGGCTCGCCCTGCTGCGGAAAGACCTGCGGAAGCTGCACAAGAATGCACCGAAATAAGGTCGAGTGGCTCAGCGAGCTTGACCGTGAAGCGGTAGCGAGGAACGGTGCCGCGTCGCCGCAAACGCAAGACCTGCCACCACGAGCGCAACCACACCTGCGCCCGCGAAGACGGTGGCCAGCGAAACTCCACCGCCGATCAGTGGCCCCACCCCGAACGCCGAGACCCCGTAGCCGACCTGGTAGAACGCGATGATGATGCCCGAAACGGATGCTGCCCGAAATCGCTCTTCGCTGAAACTGATCGTCAGCGGAAGCAGGGCTGAACAGCCCAGCCCGGCGAGCGCGAACTCCAGGACTGCGAGCACTGCAGACCCTCTGGCCACAATCGCGATCGCGAGAGAGGCGGCCGCGACGAGAAGAGGGATCACGCGGTACACCCAGCGCGAGGGAACCCTTTTCTGGATCACGGCGAACAGCAGCCGCCCGACAGTCACGCTGGCCCAGAAGGCGGTGAGTGCGAGGGTCGCGGCCAGCGCGCCGCCGCCCTCATTGCGGGTGAGGAACGTTCCGGCCCAGTTTCCGCTCATCGTCTCGATGACCCCTTAGAGCAGGGCGATCGCGGCGAACAGCCAGAACTCGGCGGGAAGCGGGGTTTTCGTCGCAGCATTGCGCTCCGCCGCGAGCGACAGTGGGAATGACACGATGAGCAGGATCGCCAGAATCGCTACCGACAGCAGCGGCAACCCCCACCAGAACCCAAGGCCGACGAACACCGCGACAAACACCGGTGCCAGCGCGGTGCCGAGCCCGAGGAGCGCGTTGAGTACGAGCGTCGCCCGATCCACCGTCTTCGCCTGGAGGGTCGCCACCAGCGCATTGATCGTCGGCACGGTGAGTCCGAACCCGGCGCCGACCAACGCGGTCGCGACGAGGAGGATTGGATAGGCGATCATCCTGTCTGATTCGACGAATCGCGACGCAAACAGGAGAACCATCGCGAGAAGACTCGAGAGCAGTCCGGCCTGGTAGATGTGCTTCGCGCCGAAGCGAGCGGTGAGCCGGCCCACGACAAGCGCGGCAACGATCGCCGCGAGCACCTGCGGGAGGAACATCGCCCCGTACAGGGTCGAGCTCAGGCCGTACTCGTTTGTGGCGGTGAAGATCGCGCTGGCCGCGGGGAAGGTGACGAGCACGATCCCCTGCACCACACCGGTCGCATAGACGACCGCGCTCGCGCGATGGCTGTCAGGCGATGCGGGCGGCAATGTGCTCGCTGACGCGCAGTGCGTTGGCGATGATCGTGAGCGTCGGGTTCACCGCGCCGATCGACGGCATGAATGATCCGTCGACGACGTAGAGGTTGTCGAGCTCGTGCGATTTACAGTTGATGTCGAGCGCTGAGGTGGAGGGATCGGTACCAAACCGAGCGGTCCCGGCCTGGTGGGCTGTGGCCGAGACATCCATGGCCTTACTCAGGTAGAGGTTGCGTTCGAACGATTGCGAATGCATTCCCAGGTCTGTCAGCAGCCCGTCGAAGGTATGGCGCAATCGCTTCAACCCCTCGGAATTGTTGTCGGGCTGAACAGTGAGCTTCACCGACCCGTCCGGGCGCAGCGACACGCGGCTGTCGGGCAGCGGCAGGTCTTCGCTGGCAAGCCAGAAGTCCATCGAGTGCTTGCCGACGATTCCGTATGCTGCCGGCGGCGCCCAGCCGAGACCCTTCGGCGCCTGGCCCTTCACCTGCCAGTCATCCGATTTCCCCAGCATCTGGATGTTGCCCATCGGGTATTCCCACTCTGCGCTTGGCCCGTAGAAGTCGTTAATCGACAGCGTCTTCTGGAAGACGGTGTCGTTGCGATCCTTCGAGAACGCGATGAGGGCCAGGTTGTTGTGGCGCATGTAGTGCCGCCCGACGACATCTGACCCGTTGCCGAGACCGTTCGGGTGCTGGTCGTTCGCCGATGCCAGGAGCAGGGCGGACGACAGGATGGAACCGGCAGAGAGCACGACGATTGCGGCCGAGAATGTGGTCTGCTCGCCGCCAGATGTCGTGACGACGCCGGTGACCGTGCGTCCGCTGCTGTCGGTGAGCAGCTTAGTGACGGTGGTGTTCGTGAGCAGGCGGAGGTTCGGATGCGCGACCAGCGCCGGTCGTACTGCAACCGATTCGGCATCCGCCTTCGCCTCAACCAGGCAGGGGAATCCGTCGACGCGGTCGCACCGAATGCACGCCGAGCCGTTGGCCGCTGAACCGTCGGTGTTCTGGATGAGGTTCACCCCGACCGGGAGGTGAAATGGGTGCAGGCCCATGCCGGTGAGCCCATCAGCCAGCTCCTGGATGCGCGGCTCATGTTTTACAGGAGGGAACGCGTATTCCTTGCTGGACGCGCCCCAGAACGGATCCTCGCCGTGCTTGCCGTGCACCCAGTACATGTGCTCGGCCTTCACGTAATAGGGCTCAAGGTCGTCGTAGCTGATCGGCCATTCCGGTGAGATGCCGTCGGGGTGTCGCACGCCACCGAAATCCTTCGGGTTCAGCCGGAAGAGTGCGGCGCCGTAGACCTTGGAGTTGCCGCCGACAAAGAAGTGCAGCTCGGGCCGAAACGGTTTGTCGTCGATGTCGTAGAAGGTCTCCTCCGCGACATATCGGTTCTCGGCGAATACGGCTTTCGACTCCCAGTTGGCCCGCTCTCGCGGCAGAAAATCGCCGCGCTCGATCAGCAGCACGCGCTTTCCGGTCTTGGCCAGCTCGGCCGCGGTCGTTCCTCCGCCCGGCCCGCTACCAATGACGATGACGTCGTAGGTGTCTCCGGGTGCAACAGCTGGGTCGCTCATGTGCTCATCCTTTTCGCTGGATCTTGCGGAGAATCAGGTGAGCGACGAGCGCCGTCCACCCTGTCTGGTGCAAAGCGCCGAGCCCTTCCCCGGTATCTCCATCAAAGTACTCGTAGAAAAAAAGGTGCTCTCGCCAGCGTGGATCCTGCGAAAGCAGCGGGTAGCGGGCATCCGACGGTCGCACGCCATTTGCCGCAGGCCGGAAGAGCGAGATGAGCCGATTCGAGAGCGCGTCTGCCGCTGCGTCCAGCGTGACGACGTTGCCAGATCCGAGTGGCAATTCCACCGTCAACTCGCCGGGTGAGTGTGTGTCGTATGACCTCAGGGCCTCGATCACCAGCACGTTGAGCGGAAACCAGATCGGGCCTCGCCAGTTCGAGTTGCCGCCGAACAGCGCTGTCGTCGACTCCGCCGGCTCGTAATCGACCGTCGCTATCATGCCGTTCACCTCGACGGAGAATGGATGTTCGCGATGCACAGCAGAGATCGCGCGAATTCCATGCGGTGACAGCATCCCCGCCTCGTCGAATACGCCGGTGAGGATGCGGCTGAGCCGCTCGGGCGACACCAGCGCAAGCAGCTCGGTGCCCTCATCCACGCGGCTGTGTACGGAGTCGGCGAACTCGGGATTGTTGCCGATGAACCAGGCGAACCTGTCACGAAAGTATGGGAGTTCTGCGATGTCGGCGTCCCTGAAGACCAGCGAGGCGATGACCGGCACGAGCCCGACCAGTGAGCGCACTTTCAGCGGAACATCCTCGCCCGTCGCCAGGTGCAGGATGTCGTAGAAGTATGCATCATCCTCGTTCCACATGCCCGAGGCGTTCACCGATGCAGCAATTCGCAGAAAGTGCTCGGCGAACTTGACCGCGACATCCTCGTACGCACCGTCGTGCCGAGCAAGCCTGAGCGCGATGTCGAGCAGGTCGAGCGCGTACATCGCCATCCAGGCCGTTGAGTCTGCCTGCTCGAGAGTTCCTACCGAGGCTGGCAGCGTCGATCGGTCGAGCGGCGCGATGTTGTCCAGCCCCATGAATCCGCCGTCGAAGAGGTTGCCGTCGCCGTCTTCTTTGTTGTTCGTCCACCAGGTGAAATTCATCAGCAGTTTGTGAAAGACCCTGGCCAGGAAATCGAAGTCTTTCTCCCCATCGATGATGAAGACCTGCATCGCCGCCCAGGCCTGAGTCGGCGGATTCACGTCGGAGAAATTCCACTCGTATGCGGGCAGCTGGCCCCGCGGATGCATGTACCACTCCCGCATGATCAGGATGAGCTGGGCTTTCGCCAACTCCGGGTCGATGTGCGCAATCGTCATGCAGTGAAAGGCCAGATCCCAGGCCGCGAACCACGGGTACTCCCACGCGTCCGGCATGAGGATCACGTCGTGCGCGTTGAGGTGTCGCCAGTCGCCGTCGCGAATCGCCCGGCGCTCAGGGGGTGGTGGAGGGAACGCAGGATCCCCGGCGAGCCAGCGCTGCACATCGAAGTGGAAGAACTGTTTCGACCACAGCAGGCCGCTCATCGCCTGCCGCACGATCAAGGCTTCGGAGGGATCCGGCACGTCGACGCCGGCCCAGAATTGGTCGGCCTCAGCCTTTCGCCGGCCCACCACCACATCGAAGTCAGAGCCGAGGGCAGCGGCCGTGATCGGCAGCTCGCTATCGCTGAGCCGAACGCGGATGACCGTGCTTTCGCCCGCGTCGAGCGTCACGGAGTAGTCGAGCGCGGCCTTCGTTCCCGTCAGCGCGGGGTTCACGGTGCTCGCCCCGCTTACTACGAAATCGTTGATGCCGTCCTTGGGGTATTCGGTGGATGCCGGATGCCCGAACAGGCGCTGGGTGTTGGTCTCGTTATCGCAGAACAGCAGTCGCGGGCTCCCCTCCCCCGCGAGCCGCAACGAGTCGGTCGATCGGAAGCTCCCCACGACCTGCCCATTATCCGCTCGGAGGGTCGGCTTCTGAATGCCGTCATACCCCCACGACCAGGTGTTGCGAAACCAGAGTGTCGGCAGTACGCGGATGGTGGCGGTCTCTGGCCCCGCGTTCTCGACAGTCACCAGCATGAGGAGGTCGTGCGGGCCATCCTTGGCATAGTCGACGGTGACAACCCAGTACCGGTTGTCACTGAAGATTCCGGTGTCGACGAGCTCGTATTCCGGATCGAGTTTGCCGCGGGCGGCATTCTGCTCAGCCAGATCGAGGTACGGGAACGCCGCCTGGGGGTAGTGGTACCTCCACGAGTTCCAGGAATGGGTCGGGGTCGCGTCCTCGTACCACCAGTACTCTTTGACGTCTTCGCCGTGGTTTCCCTCGTGGCCCGACAGCCCGAACATCCGCTCTTTGAGAATCGGGTCTGCGCCGTTCCAGAGGGCGAGACCGATGCACCAGTTCTGATTCTGGTCGCAGAATGCCGCCATCCCGTCTTCGTTCCAGCGGTATGCACGACTGCGCGCATGGTCGTGCGGGAAGGAGTTCCAGGCGTCGCCGTCAGCGCTGTAATCCTCGCGAACCGTGCCCCATGCACGCTCGGCCACATAGGGGCCCCAGTTGCGCCAGGCGACCTCTCCAGAGTCGGCACTCGCCAGTCTCGCGCGCTCTGCATCGGCAGCAGTCGGTGTGTTCGAACTCATCGTTTCCTCTCGGATCGGTGTCGCCAGCAGCTTTCTCCCATTGTGCGCGCGCGCCAGCGGCGTAGTCTGCGAATTGGCCCGATCCGAGCCCCATTCCCTGAGGAGTCCACCTTGTTGCTTGACGGCAAAACCATCATTGTCACCGGCGGAAACAGCGGCATCGGCGAGGCGATAGTGCTCGCCGCCGCCGCAGAGGGCGCCAACATCGTGATCGACTACGTGGTCGATCCGAACGAGACCACCACCATCATCGACCGGATCGAGGGGGCGGGCGGGCACGCGGTGGGAGTGGATGCCGATGTCAGCAAGCCAGAAGACCTCCACACGATGGTGCAGGCTGCGGTCACGGCATTCGGCCGCCTGGATGTCATCGTCAACAACGCCGGCGTCGAGACGCGCACGTCGATTCTCGACACCGATGAGGAGCAGTTCGACCGGGTGATGAACATCAACCTGAAGAGCGCATTCTTCGGAACGCAGTTCGCGGCGAAGCAGTTCATCAAACAGGGCAGCCCCGGCCTCGTCATCAACATTTCATCCGTGCACGAGGAGTGGCCGATGCCCGGAAATATCGCGTACTGCGTGTCGAAGGGCGGCACGAAGATGCTGGCGCGCACGGCAGGTGTCGAACTCGGCCCCCACGGCATCCGCGTGGTCAATATCGCCCCGGGCGCGGTCGCCACCCCGATCAATACCTCGACGATGAACGATCCGGCCAAGCTCAAGCAACTGGATGCAGCGATCCCCCTGGGGCGGATGGCGCAGCCCTCCGAAATCGCCGACACCGTGGTGTTCGTCGCCTCGGGCAAGGCCGGCTACATGACAGCGACCACGGTGTTCGTCGACGGCGGGATCATGCAGGGCAGCGTCGGGCTGTAGGCGCTTCGGCGTCGCCACTCAAACGCTGTGAGACGGCAGTCAGCCCTAATCGGAGCCGATTCCTCCGTTTCGGTGCTAGTGTACGAAACGGAGGCTCGACCTCCGATCTTCGATCTTCGATTTCCGAGGAGACTTTATGACAGCCGATTCGCTCACCCCCACCCCGATTCGCCGGTGGTGGATCCTCGTCACTATCGCCCTTGCGCAACTGATGATCGCACTCGATACGACGGTGATGAATATCGCGCTCCCCTCCGTGCAGAAAGACCTGCACTACGCCGACGCCGACCGGGAATGGATTATCACGGCATACTCCCTCGCCTTCGGCAGCCTGCTGCTCCTCAGCGGCCGGCTCGCCGATCGGTTCGGCCGGCGCAATGTCTTCATCGTCGGACTGATCGGCTTTGCAATCGCGTCGGGTATCGGCGGGGCGTCCACCGGATTCGGGATGCTCGTCGCAAGCCGAGCGGTGCAGGGTGGGTTCGCGGCCCTCCTGGCTCCCGCAGCGCTGTCACTGCTCGGTACGACGTTCCCTGGCGGCGGCGGCCAGGCGGGGCGAGATCGGGGCCGCGCCTTCGGCGTGTTCGCCTCCGTCGGAATCGCGGGCACCGCTGTCGGTCTCCTCGTCGGCGGCGCCATCACCGAATATCTCTCCTGGCGCTGGACGATGTACATCAACATCGCGTTCGCAGTGCCCGCCGCCATCGCTGCCATCGTGCTGCTGCGTCATACAGCGCGCGGGGAGAATCGTGATCGCATCGACTTCACCGGTGCAGTGCTGGTCTCCGGCGGCCTGTTCGGAGTGGTCTATGGCATCTCGAACGTTCCGAACGATGGCTGGAACTCGCCCGTGACGATCGTATTCCTGACGGCAGGCGCCATCCTGCTGGTCGCCTTCATTCTCGTCGAGCGTCGGGTAGTAGCCCCCCTGCTGCCCCTGCGAGTACCGCTCGATCGTACCAGGGGCGCGGGATTCATCGGCATGTTCCTCGGCTCGTCCGCGATGTTGTCTGCCGTCTTCTTCATGGCTTATTACGTGCAGACCGTGCTTGGTTACTCGGCGGTGCGGAGTGGCGTCGCCTTCCTCCCGTTGCCCATCGCCCTCGTCTTCGTGGCCGCGGTGATAGGCCCTCGGATCAACCGCCGGGTCGGTCCGCGCATCGTCGTTCCCATCGGAATGCTGCTGGGCGCTACCGCCATGATCCTGTTCGCACAGATCACCGTTAAGGACGAATACGTCGGTCACCTCCTCCCCGGGTTGCTCATCCTCGGCGCCGGGCTTGGCCTGCTGTTTCCCACAAACGTGAGTTCGGCGACGCTCGGAGTGCGCAGAGAGGATGCCGGGGTCGCGTCCGCACTCGTCAACACGGTTCAGCAGGTCGGCGGCACAGTCGCGGTTGCCGTCTTCAACACGGTCGCAACCACCGCAGCGGTCAACTATCTCAAAAACCACGCTCCGACGCCGACAGTCGTCGCCGACGCGGCGGTACATAGTTATTCGATCGTCTTCGTCTGTTCGGCCATCCTGTACCTGGTCGGCGCCGTGATCACGGCGTCGCTGAACCGCTCCGGCCTTCCCGGCGCACGGCTCGCCGAACTTCAGGGGGCCGCAGAGGGTGAGCGCTCCGTCCGGGAAGCCGCCGAACCGGGGACTATTACGGCATGAGTTCTTCCCCACACGCGCCGCCGGCCAAACCACCGAGAAAAGACAGCACCCGAAACCGAGCCCTGCTCGTGGATGCTGCCCGCGCGGTGTTTGCCGAGCGCGGTCTCGACGCAACCCTCGACGATGTCGCGCGGGCTGCAGGCGTCGGGGTCGGCACGGCATATCGTCATTTCGCCAACAAGCAGGAGCTCGCGCGAGAAGTCATGGCGCGTTCGTTCCAGCAGCTGACGGAAGACGCGAAAGCCGCCCTCCTGGTCGAGGACGCGTGGGAAGCGCTCGCTCAGTTCTTCGAGATCTCTGCGGCACGACTCGTGCAGGATCGCGGGCTGCACCAGGCCATGTTCGGCCCGACCCCCAGCGATAAGCCGCCCCTTCGTGGTGACCTGGTCGACGCGGTCGTCGAGCTGTTTGCCCGCGCGAAAGCTGCCGGCGTCATCCGGCCAGACGCTGAGGCGATGGATGCCGTACCGATCTACGCGATGATGGGCGTCGCCGCCGATGTCGGGAGCGTCATAGACCCGGAGCAGTGGCGCAGGTCGCTTGCATTCTTCCTCGACGGGCTCCGGGCAACCGATCGCGGGCCGCTCCCCCTGCCAGCCATCCCAATCGAGCTGCTCGATGCGGCTCTGGCGGCCAAGCGGCGGCGCTAGGGGCTAACGGATGTGCACGCTCTTCCGAGTTCGTCTGATCCGGTCCCTGAAGTACCAGATCAGCGCTAACGCAATGATGACTAGCGGCAGAAACTCTGGCGCAAGCACAAAAGCGCCAAACAGGAAGTCGAACGTTTCGAAACCGACCAGAGACGCCGCCGCGACCCAGGTCCAGCCGCCGAGGAGCATGAGCCTCGTCTCAACCGGTCGGATGGCTCGTCGGAATCTGACCAGGAGCAGGCAGCTCCGTCGCAGAAATATGGGGCGGTGGGTCGGTGGAACTCGCAGTGTGCGCATAGAACTCCTCAAGAGCGTGGAGGAAACAGACGGTCGCGCGGGACGAGGACTAAGCCCGGCCGCAGCGAAGGAGACGCGCGCTATAGCCACGGGCGTCAGATGCCCACTGGAAGCGCGATTAGCCAGCTAAATGGCAGCTAAAGCGAGATGCTCCCTGACCCCGGTGCTCGCGGGCCGTTGCCCCCAACGGGCTCATCAATCGCGGCGGGAAAAAAGATCCTGAGGTACGCGGGGCATTGCTCAGGTGCTGCTGACCATACCGTGAGCAGAAGGACAATGTGGCGCGAGGCACCGAGGCAGACAGCGATCACCAGAGCACCGAGAAGCGCCAGCAAAAGCACAGTGGCCATCAGATTCGGAACCGGACTCAATTCCAAATGAAACCAGGTGAAAGCAGGCACCACCAGTTCGAGGAGTGCCCAGCCGAGTGAATGCACGCTCACCACCCCAAATCGTCGAACGCGAGGCTTTTACGAGCCGCCTATCAGAATCGAACTGATGACCTTCTCATTACGAGTGAGATGCTCTACCGACTGAGCTAAGGCGGCGTGGCTCACGACTTTCGAGGCGAGGCACAGCTTGAAAGCTTAGCGGATCAGGCAGCGTTGTCAGAGTTCAGGATGCGCGACAGCTGGTCGAACGATTCGGCCATCCTTGCCGACAGAGGCATTGCGGTCTCGTTCTCGGCCCAGCTCGCCCAGGCATGCCTGATCGCACCGAAAGCGACCAGGGTGGTCAGTCGCGCTCGGCTGCGCACATCGTCGTCGCTGAGCGAAGGATCTTCGTGGCGTAAGCGTTCGGCCACGACGCCGGTGAGCTCGGCTTCGAAGGTCTTCATGGCTGCCATCCGCAGCGCGAAAAGTTGCGGATACTGCTTCATCAGCGAAAAGCGGAGGGCGTGAGTGTCAGCATCCTCTCCCCCCTCGTTGTCTGTGGTGCTCGAGACCAGCGCACCGAGACCCTGCAGTGCGTTACCGGATCCGGTGACGTAGGCCTGCACGATTTCAGCATCGGGCAGCTCCGGTGCATTGCCGAGAAGCGCGGCCTCTTTGGAGGTGAAGTAGTTGAAGAAGGTTCGCGGCGAGACATCGGCGCGGTGGCTGATCTCGTCAACAGTGACGTTCTCTAAGCCCCTCTCGACCACGACACCCAGAGCGGCGGCCTCGATGGTCCGACGGGTTGCGATGCGCTTACGCTCACGCAGGCCCTGTTGGGCGACATCCAGGCTCATAGGTACATTCTTGCACTCTGTGCAAAATTATACAACGCGGCAATCGCCTCAACAGTGCGGATCGGTCAGCGGAACCGTGTTCGAAATGAAAAAGTCGTCAACGGCATTGTTCACACACGAGTTCGACTTGTTGTACGCGGTGTGACCCTGGCCTTTGTGAGTGATCAGGTAGCCGTGCTGCAGTTCCTTCGCCAGGTTGTGAGCCCACACGTAGGGCGTCGCCGGGTCGTTGGTCGTGCCGATGACGACGATCGGAGCCGAGCCCTTTGCCGCAATCGGGCCCCGCTCACGGTTCGACGTGAAGGGCCAGTTGTTGCACGAAGTGCCGCCATACGACATCTCGGGACCGAACGTCGGTGCCGCTTTGGCGAGTTGGGCAGCCTCGAGCTTCATGTTCGCATCGGTATCCGTCGACTTGTAGTCGAGGCAGTTGATGGCAATGAGGGCCTCGAACGAATTGTCCTGGTAGGTGCCATCCGAATTGCGGCCAACGTAGCTGTCAGCAAGCTGGAAGGCGACGTTGGCGCTACCGCTCTCGACATCCGTGAAAAGAGTGTTGAGATACTTCCAGGTCGACTGGCTGTACAGCGGCAGGATGATGGCGTCGAACATCGTCGCGCTGCCGAGCTCCCGGCCGTCGGAGTTGCGAATCGGGCTGGCATTGAGGCTGTCGAGAACGGATCTGACCTTCGCCATGGAGCTGTCTACCGAGCCGGTGAAGGGGCACTTTGTGCCACTCAGACAGTCCTTGAGATACGCGCGCATCGCGCTCTCGAAACCTTTGGCCTGCGTCTCGGTAACCTGGAATTCCGTCGTGGCCGGATCCACAACTCCGTCGAGCACCAGGTGACCGGTTTTCTTCGGATAGAGCTCTGCGTACGTCGCTCCCAGCAGCGTGCCATACGAATAACCGAGGTAATTCAGTTTCTTGTCGCCGAGCGTTGCGCGCAGCAGGTCGAGGTCGCGCGCGGCGCTATTGGTGTCGATGTAGCCGAGCAGGCTGCCGGTGTACTTGAGGCAGTCCTTGCCGAACTGCGCATTGGAGGCATCACTCGCCGCGATCCACTGGTCTGATCCGATCACACCCGGCGTGATGTCGAAGAGGTATGAGTCGAATTTGGCCGAATCGCTGTAGCACTTCACTGCGGAGGAGCGATTGACCCCCCGAGGGTCGAACCCGACGATGTCGAAGTTGTCCCGCAGTTTCGCATCGACCGCGTACGTGAGGCTGTCTTTGATGAAATCGAAGCCGGATGCCCCAGGGCCGCCCGGATTGACCAGCAGCGACCCGAGCCTGGTTCCAGTAGTCGGTTTGCGGATCAGCGCGAGGTTGATCGTCGCCTTCGCCGGGTCAGACCAGTCGAGTGGCGCCTTCGCCGTCGCGCACTGGAAGTCGCCCGATTCGCAACTCTTCCAGTGCAGCACCTGGCTGTAAAACGGCTGGAGGTCGGTCGCAACCTTCTCACTGGTCGGCTTCGACGTCGTACTCGGTGTTGACGGCAGAAACGATCCGACACAGCCGCTGAGCACGAGCACCGCGGCGAGGGCAACGCCGACGACGGTTAGCCTGCGGCGATTCATCGGGCGTCCTCACGTAAAGCTGAAATCAGCATCGCCTCGAGGGCGAGAGCCGGGGAGACGTTGCCGTCGATCCTCTTGCGGGCGGTTGCGATCGCATCCATCGTCGCGAGCGTAGCCGACGGCGTCGAGCGTTCGCCCGCGGCCACCAACTCGCTGTGGATCGCGAGGTTGATGGGCTCGCTCGGGGCTCCGAGTTGCAGCAGCAGGATGTCGCGATAGAGCGAGAGCAGGTCGACCATGATCCGGTCGATACCATCACGAAGACTCCTGGTGGCCCTCCGTTTCTGGTCTTCCTCCATGGTTCGCAGCTGCGCCCGAAGTGCCGGAGGAATCGTGCCGCCGGGCTCAATGCCAAGCGATCGCAGCGCGCTCTCGCGCTCTTCTGCATCGCGCTCCTCTGTGATCGCCTTCGCGTCTTCACCGGCGAGCTCGAGCAGTTTCGAAGCCGCGATCACCGCATCGGAAACCGAACGGATGCCGAGGGCCGCCTGCAGGGTCTGGCTGCGTCTGCGGCGTGCATCCTCGTTGGTCGCGAGACGATGGGCCATGCCGATGTGACTCTGCGCTTCGCGTGCCGCCCGCTCCGCTGTTGCCCGGTCGACCCCGTCCCGACGCTCGATGAGCGCGGCGACCTGGTCGACATCCGGAATGCGAAGTCGCACCGTTCTGACCCGCGACCCGATAGTGGGGAGCAGGTCGGCCTCGCTCGGCGCGCACAGGATCCAGACGGTGCGCGGCGGCGGCTCTTCGAGGGCCTTGAGCAGCACGTTCGATGTGCGCTCCTGCATGCGGTCAGCGTCTTCGATGATCATCACGCGATAGCGGCTGACCGACGGCGAGAACTGGGATGACGCGACGATCTTCTTGACATCGTCCATCTTGATGATGACACCCTCTGTGCTGAGCACGGCGAGATCAGGATGCGTCCTGGCGGCAACCTGGCGCACGGTCGCCTCGTCAGTATCACCCCTGCTCAGCAGGGCCGCCGCGAACGCATAGGCGAGATTCGAGCGGCCGGAACCGGGAGGGCCGGTGATCAGCCAGGAGTGGGTCATGCTGGCGGACGCGTCGTCGGCGGCAGCCGTGAAGACCGCAATCGCCTCAGGCTGCCCGGTCAGCTCATCCCACAGGCTCATTCAGCCAGCCTAAAGGAGCGCGGCGACACGCTCGCGAACGACGGCAGCGATCGACTCGACCGGGTTCGTCGCAGGCAACACAAGAAACCGGGCGGGTTCTGCGGCGGCGAGCTCGAGGAATCCGGCGCGCACCCGCGCGTGGAAGCCGCCCTCTTCTGCCTCGAGCCTGTCGTACGGCTTATCGGCGTCATCCAGTCGCTCGCGCCCGATCGTCTCGTCGAGGTCGAGGAGAATCGTGAGGTCGGGGGTAAAGCCTTCGGTAGCCCAGAGCGAGATGTCGCGGACCTCCGTGGGGTCAAGCACCCGGCCGGCTCCCTGATATGCGACGGATGAATCGAAATACCGATCCTGAATGACGATCTCACCGCGCTCGACTGCCGGCCGAACCTTCGTAGCGATGTTGTGCGCCCGGTCTGCAGCGTAGATGAGCGCCTCGGCACGCGGGGCGATGTGTCCGCGGCGGTGCAGTACGATTTCGCGCAGTTCGATGCCGAGCTCTGTTCCCCCTGGCTCGCGCGAGCGAACGACGGTGTGCCCGGAATCCACAAGCCAGGTTGACAGCAACTCAGCCTGCGTCGACTTGCCCGAGCCGTCGCCGCCCTCGAATGTGATGAACAGGCCAGACACGCTTACGCTGCGCTCGGCTTCTTCGCGACGGGCTTCTTGGCTGCTGGCTTCTTAGCTGCTGTCTTCTTGGCCGCGGGCTTTTTGGCAGGAGCCCTCTTCGCCGGGGTCTTCTTCACGACAGGCCCCTTGGCTCGCTTGTCTGCGAGCATCTGCACCGCCCGCTCGAAGTCGATCTCCTCGATCGTCTCGCCGCGCGGAATCGTGACATTCGTGACGCCATCGGTCACATAGGCGCCGAACCTGCCGTCTTTGATACGGATCGGCTTGCCGCTCTCCGGGTCGGCCTCGAACTCTTTGAGGGCACTGGATGCTCGGCGCGCGCCATACTTCGGCTGGGCGTACAACTCGATGGCCCCGACCAGGTCGATATCGAAGATCTGATCTTCATCGGTGAGCGAGCGGGTATCCACACCCTTTTTGAGGTACGGCCCGAACTTGCCGTTCTGCGCGAGAATCTCTTCGCCGGTCTCGGGGTCGAGCCCAACCACGCGCGGCAGGCTGAGCAGACGCAGGGCAGTCTCGAGGTCGACGGTTGCGAGATCCATCGACTTGAAGATGGATGCCGTGCGCGGCTTTGGCGCTGTCGACTTCTTGGGTGCAGCCTTCTTCCTGGTCTTCACCTCGCCGGTCTTCGGGTCGATGACCTCGACGGGTGCTTCGACCACGACCGGCACCTCTGGCTCGGGATCAAGCTCGGTGATGTACGGGCCGAAACGACCGTCTTTTGCGACGATGTTCTTGCCGTTGTCTGGGTTGACCCCGATGACCCGGTCGACAACGACCGGGGCGTCGATCAACTCGTGTGCCTTGGCGACGGTGAGTTCGTCGGGGGCGAGCTCCGGCGGTATATTCACGCGGCGAGGTGGTGCATCTGCCGCGGCATCCGGAGCCGCAACCTCGAGGTATGGTCCGTATTTGCCGATTCGGAGGGTGACTTCGTCGTCGAGCCTGATCGAGTTGATGGTCTTCGCATCGATGTCGCCCATGTTGTCGATGACCACACGGAGGCCCTTGTGCTTCGCGCTGCCGAAGTAGAAGCTCGTGAGCCAATCGACTCGGTCTTCCTGGCCGTCCGCGATGCGGTCGAGGTCGTCTTCCATGCCCGCTGTGAAGTCGTATTGCACGAGGTCGCCGAAATAGTCTTCGAGCAGTCGCACGACCGAGAATGCGATCCAATTCGGCACCAGAGCTGTGCCGCGCGGGGTGACGTACCCGCGGTCGATGATCGTCGAGATGATCGACGCGTAGGTCGACGGGCGCCCGATTCCCAGCTCTTCGAGCGTCTTGACCAGGCTCGCCTCGGTGTATCTGGGCGGTGCGCTGGTCTCGTGACCCTTGGCTTCAACGTCGACGACCGACAGCTTCTGGCCCTCGGTGAGCGGCGGAAGTTTTGCCTCGGTCGGCTCTGCGGGAGCATTGCGCTCTTCGTCGCTCGACTCTTCATAGGCCTGCATGAAGCCACGGAAGGTGATCACTGTGCCACTCGCGGCGAACTCAGCCACGCGGCTGCCTGGCAGGTTTGCACTGATCGAAACGGAGGCTGTCGACCCCTTCGCGTCTGCCATCTGCGAGGCGATGGTGCGCTTCCAGATCAGGTCGTAGAGCTTGAAGTCGTTGCCGCGAAGGGTGCCCTCGAGCTCTGACGGGGTCTTGAAAACGTCACCGGCCGGGCGGATCGCCTCATGCGCTTCCTGCGCGTTCTTCGATTTGCTCGTGTAGACGCGCGGCTTCTCTGACACGCTCTCCTGGCCGTACAGTTTCGCGGCCTGGCTGCGTGCGGCGGTCATCGCCTGGCCGGACAGGTTGAGCGAGTCCGTTCGCATGTAGGTGATGTAGCCGTTCTCGTACAGCCCCTGGGCGACGCTCATGGTCTGGCGAGCGGAAAAGCGCAGCTTGCGCGCCGCCTCCTGCTGCAGGGTCGATGTGCTGAATGGCGCTGCAGGGCGACGCGTGTACGGCTTCGATTCGACTCCGGTGACGACGATGCTGGTGGCTGGGTCCCGGAGGGCGACGGCGAGTTCTTCGGCGGCGGCCTCGTCGAGCGCGATGGCCTCCGACTTCAGCTGGCCCTTGTCGTCGAAGTCGCGGCCGGTGGCAACCCGGCTGCCCGCGAGACGCGCCAGGCGTGCCTCGAACCGCTGTGAATCTGCAGAGTGGGCATCCGCCGCTGTGGTGAGGATGGTGGAGAGGTCCCAGTAGCCGGCCGCGACGAAGGCGAGCCGCTCACGCTCGCGGTCGACGACGAGACGGGTTGCCGCAGACTGCACCCGGCCTGCAGACAGGCCCGGCCCGATCTTGCGCCACAGCACCGGCGACACCTCATAGCCATACAGGCGGTCGAGGATGCGGCGCGTCTCCTGCGCGTCGACGAGGGCGGTGTCGATGTCGCGCGTGTTGTCACGGGCCAGCTGGATGGCCTCTTTGGTGATCTCGTGGAAGACCATCCGCTTGACAGGAACCTTGGGCTTCAGTTCGTCGAGCAGGTGCCACGCGATGGCCTCGCCCTCGCGGTCCTCATCAGTTGCGAGGTAGAGCTCGTCTGCGCCCTTGAGCGCACGCTTCAGTTCGGCGACCGTCTTCTTCTTCTGGTCGGAGACGACATAGTAAGGAGTGAAACCGTTCTCGACGTCGATCGAGAATTTGCCGAGTGAGCCCTTCTTCAGCTCGGGCGGAAGGTTTTTGGGCTCGATCAGGTCGCGGATGTGACCGACAGAGGCGAGCACCTCATATCCGTCGCCCAGGTACTGGGCAATCGTCTTCGCCTTGGCGGGCGACTCGACTATGACCAGCTTCTTCGTGCCTGGCACCTGACTCCTTGCTGTCTGCGGAATTGACTGCATGCGGGTTTGAACCTCGGCTCAGCCTAGAGTCGCGGCACATGATCGGGGCACCGTCAGAGGTTCGTGCCGGAGCATGGCCCCAACACGCACACGATACACACAGAAACGTGGGAGGGCGCCCTTCAACCCCCGAATACCGGCGGACCAGCGGTTGCGGTGGCCCTCACGACGAAGCCCAGAGTGGTCGTCGCGGCCCGCACGGTGACCACCAGATCGTTGACTTCGCAGTCGCTGACCGTTGCGCCGTTCGCTGCTGCGACCCGCTCGGCAGCTTCGCAGGGGACGCCCGGAAGGATGCCGGACGCCACGTCTGCCGCGGCGAGCGCCGCGGCATCCGCAGCCGCGGCAACCCTCGCTCGCGACGACACCACTCCGGCGAGTGGCAGCAGCAGTGCGGCGAGGCAGAGCACCCCGGCCAGGATCGCGACACCGAGAATCGACCCGGAGCCACGATCACTCGCTCCCTCACCCCAGCGCACAACTCACGCCCTTCAGACCTATCGCCCCCAGCAGTCCCAGTCGCTCGGTTGCCGAGGCCGTCACACAGACGAGGTCGCCCCTGTCGTGGCGCACGAGTGTGAATCCAGTCGCGGGCAGCGGATCGCCGCGGGCTGTCGCCCTGGCTGCCACTCCCGCAGCATCCTGCAGCCGCAGTTGCTCGCCGGCAAGGCGCATCCCACCGAGGCAGCAGGCGAGGATCACCATCACAGCCGGCACCACCGCGACGAACTCGGCCGTGATGCTGCCGCGGTCTCCCGTCATCGGTGCACTGGTCACCGGCGCCCCACTTATATAGGCGGCATTCGATGCACGGCGTCTAGAGGGAAAGCGCACGGCGCACGACGTCGAGAAGCAAGCCGCGCACTTCGTCGCTGCGCAGGATCGCGACGAGCAGCCCCGCGAACCCGACCGCCGCAAGTGTCGCGATCGCATATTCGGCGGTGGCAGCCCCGTCGTCTCCCTTGAGTTTTTTCATTCTTCGATCGTGCGCCGACGCCGCCTCGCCAGATCGCTCCACTCAACAATCGGTGCAAACAGCTCACAGCCCCGAGACTGTTGACGAGACGACCGCGATCATCATCGGTGCGACGCCCAGCAGCATGAACGCGGGCAGGATGCACAGTCCGAGCGGCAGCATCAGTGTCACCGACAGCTTCTCCGCCGCCCGCTGGCCAGCGGATCGCGCCTCTCGCCTGGCCTGCTCGGCAGCGCTTCTCAGCAGGAGTGCAGCCGGCACTCCCGCCCGCGCGGATAACGACAGGATGTCGTCGACGTCGCCGGTCGGCAGCCCGTGTTCGGCTGTGGCGGCGTCTACGACTGCGAGCGCTTTCGGAATCGACGAGCCACCGGAGACGGCGATTGCGACGAGGTCAAAGCCGAGACCTGGCACGCTTGTCGCGGGCCGTGCTGAGCGAAGAAGTCGTGAGCTCCAGAGTCTCGCACCCAACACCATGACTGTGCCCGCGACTAGGCATGCGATACCCGCCGGGGTGGTGAACAGTGTGCCGACGGTGTCGAAACCGAGCGCGAATCCGAAAACCACGCCGACGAACGGCAACACCATCACCACGCGGGTGGTCGCCTGCGGCCCGGCGAGGGCGGTACGCGCGTCGCGCTGGTTGTCGGCGAGGCCGCGCAGGGATCCCGCGAATCTGTGGAGAGTCGGCGCAAGCGGGGCACCGGCATCCATCGCGATGTCCCAGGCGGCCGCGAGCCCGCGCCACGCCTCCCCCTGCCCGATGACCCGCCCGTCGACGAAATGCCCCGACCCCACGTAGCTCCAGGCCGAAGCCGGGGTCACCCCGCCCTCGAGCAGCACTCCGAGCCGCTCGGCGAGCGAGGCGAGCTCGTCGAAACTCGCCGTGTCGTGAACTTTCACGGCGTCTCGATCCGCAGCCGATCCCGAGCGTCGAGCGCGAACCGGCCGACGCTCGCGAGCCGGCGACCGGCCGCGGTGCGCTCCAGATGCAGCACGGCCCCAATGGCGCTCACCGCCTGCCGCGCGATCGCGGTCGCATCAAGGGCGGCGAGCGCGCCCAGCGCCTCGATCCTGGCCGGAACATCGTCGAGTGAGTTTGCGTGCAGTGTGCCGGCTCCCCCGTCGTGCCCGGTGTTCAACGCGGCGAGCAACTCGCGAATCTCGGCCCCTCGACACTCGCCGACGACGAGCCGGTCTGGTCGCATCCGTAGCGCCTCACGCACCAGCCGGTCGAGACCGACCGATCCAGCGCCCTCGAGGTTCGCCTGCCGGGCTTCGAGCGAGACGAAATGTGGATGCGCGGGCCGCAGCTCTGCCACATCCTCGATCGCGATGATTCGATCAGCTGGATCTGCCGCCCCCAGAATCGCGGATAGCAGGGTTGTCTTGCCACTACCGGCAGCACCGCTGATGAGCAGGTTCTTGCGCGACTCGACCATGGTCGCGATCGACTCCAGCGGAATGTCGGTGAAGAACCCGGCGGTTTCGAGTGCGGCCAGGTCGAGTCGCTCGAGCCTCGGTAGCCGCACCGAGATGAGCGTGCCGCCCGAAGAGATCGGCGGCAGCACGACGTGCACCCGGATGCCGTCGTGCAGCCTCACATCGACGCACGGGGTCGCTTCATCGATATGGCGGCCCCCGAGGGCGATGAGCCCCACCGCGAACTCGCGGAGCTCGACCTCAGAGTGTTCGAGCGGCGGCTCGCGCCGCAGGCCCGATCCACGGTCCGCCCACAGATCACCGCCATTCACAAATATGTCTGTCACCGACGGGTCAGCGACCAGCCCTGTGAGCGGGCCGAAACCCTCGGTCGCCCTTCGGATCTGGCGACCGGGCGCCGGATTGCCAGGCCTGATGGCGACGAAGGGGGTGAGATCGGTCATCCGGCGACCATATGTTCATGGCAATTCGGAGGCGCAGGAAGAGTGCGAATCGGGGCGGTACCCACGCCGCCCGGCCCTGTGGAGGGGCGGACCGTGCTGTGACGACCGAGCCCGGTAGTGCCGCTTTAACGGAGAGGGGCGGCGCCTGTTGGGGGGAACCGGCGCCGCCACAGCAGCGCATGATTGGGGGGAATCAGTAGCGCGCTGCCAGTCGAATTTGCATTCAACGGTGTTCAGTGTACTACCGCAAACTCAGCACGCAAGAGTAAACGCGAGGTGAATTGAGGGTACTCACAGCGGAAGCCGGCCGACGTCATGCAACCGCCCGCAACGGTGCCCCGGTCTAGGATCGAAAACGGTGTCACACCCCGTGCTGGACCCTTGAGAAGGAACAATGATCTCCCCTGATTCCATCGACAATCTGATGCATGAGGAGCGTCGGTTCCCTCCGACCGAAGCCTTTACTGCCAACGCCATTGCGCAGCCGGCCCTCTATGACGAGGCACAAGCCGACCGGATCGAGTTCTGGGCGAAGCAGTCCCGCGACCTGCTGCACTGGCACAAGCCGTTCACCGAGACGCTCGATTGGTCGGGCGCCCCCGTCGCCCGGTGGTTTGCGGATGGGGCACTAAACGTTGCGTACAACTGCCTCGATCGGCATGTGGAGGCCGGCATCGGCGACCGGGTCGCACTCAACTGGGAGGGCGAGCCAGGAGACACCCGCACCATTACATACGCAGAGCTCACCGCCGATGTGAAGCGCGCTGCCAACATGCTCGAACGGCTTGGCGTCGGCGCGGGCGACACCGTTGCGATCTACCTGCCGAACGTACCCGAGGCGGTCATCTCGATGCTTGCGGTCGCCCGCATCGGCGCGATCCACTCCGTCGTGTTCGGCGGATTCAGCGCGGAGAGCCTGCGCTCCCGCATCGATGACGCCCGCGCCAAAGTCGTCATCACGGCTGATGGCGGTTGGCGCAAGGGCAAGGTCAGTCCGCTGAAACCGGCCGTCGATGGAGCACTCGCTCTCGAGAAGGAGACGCCGCACACAGTCGAACATGTCATCGTCGTGCGTCGCGGCGAGAACGAGGTCGACTGGGTCGATGGGCGGGATGTCTGGTGGCACGACGAGTTTCCGTCCTCGACGGTCGAGCACGTTGCGCAGGCGTTCGAGGCAGAGCATCCGCTGTTCATCCTCTACACCTCGGGCACCACGGGTAAGCCGAAGGGCATCATCCACACCTCGGGCGGCTACCTCACCCAGGCGACCTTCACGCATAAGAACGTGTTCGACCTGCACCCCGAGACCGACGTGTACTGGTGCACGGCCGACGTCGGCTGGATCACCGGCCACACCTACGCGGTCTACGGCCCGCTCGCGAACGGCGCCACCTCGGTGCTGTACGAAGGAACGCCGGACGCACCGCACGCCGGCCGCTGGTTCGAGCTGATCGAGAAATACAAGGTCTCGATCTTCTACACGGCGCCGACGGCCATCCGCTCGTTCATGAAGCTTGGGCGACAGGTTCCCGACGCATTCGACCTGTCGAGCATCCGCCTGCTCGGAAGCGTCGGCGAACCGATCAACCCCGAGGCCTGGATCTGGTACCGGGATGTCGTCGGCTCAGGCACAGCGCCGATCGTCGACACCTGGTGGCAGACCGAAACCGGCGCCATCATGATCTCGGCGCTGCCCGGCATCACGATCACCAAGCCAGGATCAGCGCAGGTTCCCCTGCCCGCAATCGCGATCGATGTGCTCGATGAGGCGGGCACCCCGGTGCCACCAGGAGGCGGCGGCCTGCTCGTCGTCACCGAACCGTGGCCGTCGATGCTGCGCGGCATCTGGGGCGACCCCGAGCGGTTCCGCGAAACCTACTGGTCGAAATTCGGCACGGTCTTCGACTCACCGGTGTACTTCGCCGGCGACGGAGCGCGTAAAGACGAGGACGGCCACATCTGGCTGCTCGGCCGCGTCGACGACGTCATGAACGTGTCTGGGCACCGCCTCTCGACGGCCGAGATCGAGTCCTCGCTGGTATCGCATCCCATCGTCGCGGAATCCGCTGTGGTCGGGGCTGCCGACGAGGCAACCGGCCAGGCCGTCGTCGCATTCGTCGTGCTGCGATCTGACCAGGCAGGCGGCCAGAGCAAGGATGAGGCATCGGCCCTGCTTCGCAAGCATGTGTCAGACCAGATCGGCGCAATTGCTCGGCCCCGCCAGGTGTTTATCGTCGACGAGTTGCCGAAGACCCGCTCGGGCAAGATCATGCGCAGGCTGCTGCAGGATGTCGTCGAGGGCCGCCAGATCGGCGACACGATGACCCTTGCCGATGCCGGAGTGATGCAGACGATCGCCGACCAGCTGAAGTAGCGCGAAGCGCGTCGAGCTCGACCCATTCAAGCGAACTCGAGGATCAACTCCACCTCGACGGGCGAATCCAGCGGCAGCACCGCGACGCCGACAGCACTGCGCGCGTGCCTGCCTGCCTCACCGAAGATCTCGCCGAGCAGTTCTGACGCCCCGTTGATTACGCCGGGCTGGCCGGTGAAATCTGGCGCCGATGAGACGAATCCGACGACCTTGACGACCCGCACGACGCGATCGAGTGAGCCGATGACGGATGCCGCAGCCGCGAGCGCGTTCAGCGCGCAGGTGCGCGCGTACCGGTGAGCATCGTCAGGGGTGACCGTGTCACCGACTTTTCCGGTGGCGGGGAGCGCCCCGCCGACCATCGGCAGCTGACCGGCGGTGAAGACGAGGTTGCCGCTGACGACCGCGGGCACATACGCCCCGGCGGGCGGCACTACGGTGGGCAGTTCGAGGGAGAGTTCGGCGAGCCGGGCATCCACGTTCATGATTCGTCCTTCGTTTGTTCGCGTTTCAGATAGGCGACGAGGCCGCCCTCAGGGCCTGTGACCACCTGCACGAGCTCCCAGCCCTCAGAGCCCCAGTTGTTCAGGATGGCCGCGGTGTTGTGGATCATGAGGGGAGTTGTGAGGTATTCCCACCTGGTCATCTGGGGGTCCATTCAGCTTGGCGACAAGTTGTATAAGTACCTTGATTGTATGGTCGACCCTTCTCCGCGCCCCGGCGTGCTCTCCGCTGTGGGCGGCATCATCGCGCTGAGCGTCGTAGCCGGACTACTCGTCGCGGTCGCAGTCGCCCCCGCAATCGCGGTGTCGAATTCGGTCGCGTCGTCTGGTGTCTCAGTGTTCGCCAACCTGCCCGACTACATCACCGTCGGCGCCCAGTCGCAGAAGAACGAGATCTTCGCGACACGCGACGGCAAGCCGGTGCAGATCGCCACCACATACAGCCAGAACCGCCAGGAGGCGGGCTGGGATGCCATCTCCCCCTATCTGAAAGCTGCCGCAGTCGACGGGGAGGACCGCCGGTTCTACAGCCACGGCGGAGTCGACCTGCCCTCGGTGATTCGAGCCGCCATCCTGAACACAACGCAGTCTGCGAACGGCGTCTCAGGAAGTTCGACGCTCGACATGCAGTTGGTGAAGAACATCCTCGTGCAGCAGGCGCTCACTGTCGATAACACCGCGGCCCGCAAAGCGGCGTATGCGGCGGCGGTAGGTGGCACCTTCACTCGCAAGCTCAAAGAGATGAAGCTTGCCGTCGGCCTCGACAAGAAGTACACGAAGAAGCAGATTCTCACTGCGTATCTCAACATCACCGGGTTCGGCGGTAACACCTATGGGGTCGAGGCTGCGTCACAGGAATACTTCTCGACATCGGCCAACACTCTCACCGTCGCGCAGGCGGCCAGCCTGATTGCGACCGTGCAGCAGCCGAACCTGCAGAATCTGGGCAACCCTAAGAACTACCCGGCAAACAAGCTTCGCCGCGACGAGATTCTCGCCGACATGCTCACCGCGAAAGACATCACGCGCGCGCAGTACGACACTGCACTCGCCACCCCGATCGCCGCTGAAGTGAAATTCACCTCGCCGACCAGTGGATGCCTGTACGCGGCAGACGCCAAGTTCGCCTGCGACTACGTGCAACGCCTGGTGCCAACCCTCACCTCGCTCGGTACGACAGCGAAGGAGCGAACGGCCAACTGGGCCAACGGTGGATACAAGATCTACACCAGCATCGACCTGGCGCAGCAGGATGTCGCCCAAGCAGCCCTCGACAAGTCTGCGCCCGCCTCCGAGTCCCGGTTCGCCCTCGGGGCAGCGGCCGACGCCGTGCAGCCAGGCACCGGACGCATCCTGGTGATGGCACAGAACAAGGCATACGACAACTCCGCGACCGGCGACCCTCTGAAGACCACCGCGATCAACTACAGCACCGACAGGGCCTTTGGAGGGTCATCCGGGTTCCAGACCGGGTCGACCTACAAGATCTTTACCCTCACCGACTGGCTGCAGAACGGGCACGGTCTCTACGACAGTGTCAACGGCAGCGTGCGCACTTTCCAACAATCGTCTTTTGACGTCTCGAAGTGCTCAGGGCCACTCGCTGGCACATACACCCCCGCAAACGACTCGCCAGGCGAGGGCGGAACGATGAGTGTGCTGAGCGCAACCGAGAACTCAGTGAACGCTGCGTTCGTGGGCATGGCCCAGAAGCTCAGCCTGTGCGACATTCGGGCTGACGCGACCGCGATGGGTGTGCATCGAGCAGATGGTGGAGACCTCAGCGTCGCCCCATCGAGCGTGCTCGGCATCAATGAGATCGCGCCCCTGACGATGGCCGGTGCCATCGCTACGATCGGTGCAAACGGCACGTACTGTGCGCCGACCATCGTTGACTCGATCACCGGGCCAGACGGCAAGCAGCTGGCTGGTCAGCCGAAGGCGTGCAGCCAGGCCATCGACCCGACCATCGCGGCGACGGTCGCATACGCGCTGGCGGGCGTGATGAAGTCGGGCACGGGAACGCCGGGCAACCCGCGCGACGGTGTTCCGATCGTCGGCAAGACCGGAACCACGGATGGCTCGTACCAGAACTGGCTCATTGCATCGACGACCAAGGCGGCTCTAGCCGTCTGGGTTG
Source organism: Lacisediminihabitans sp. (assembly GCA_043746355.1). Taxonomy (GTDB): domain Bacteria; phylum Actinomycetota; class Actinomycetes; order Actinomycetales; family Microbacteriaceae; genus Lacisediminihabitans. Next base: position 86,252 of record JAYTRC010000074.1, read on the forward strand.
GTAACATTCAGGGCACCGCTGCCCTGCGAACGGCGAAAGACCCGCAGGGCGACCAAAGCCTCCGCACTATCACCATCGCGGGCACCAACGGGTACAACACCAAATTCAATATCTTCCGAGTGACGATGGCATCGCTCAACAGCAACCCGCTCTACAAGGGTGCCGCGTTCCCCGCTCCAGACCAGAAGCTGCTCACTGGCAGCCAGGTAGCAGTGCCGTCAGTTGCCGGCCAGCAGCCGGCCGAGGCCCAGTCGGTGCTCGAGGGGCTCGGATTCACTGTTGCGATGGGCGGAACAGTCGCGTCTGGACTACCTGCAGGCCAGGTTGCATCGACCAATCCGGGCGCAGGCACGCGTGCGTCGCTCGGCAGCACGGTCACGATCTTCACCAGTGACGGCACCCAGGCAACGACGATGCCGAATGTCGCCGGCCAGACAAAGCGTGCCGCCATCGCCACACTCACCGCGGCAGGCTTCAGTGCCGGGAACATCAGCGTCATGTGGCTCTCTGGTGCGATCAACGGGATCTGCACTGTCACCGCGACCACTCCGACCGCCGGAACCCCAACAGGCACTACTGCAACAGTCACTCTGTCGGTGAATAACGGAACCGCCACATCCGGAACCGATCCTGGTGTCTGCTCCTGAATCATTAGCCCCCCGCGCCCGGGGTGCACAGACAGTTCTTTGCCAGACAGTTCTTTGCAACGGGGCGTACCGTAGATGAAGATGAATGCCTCAGCTTTGCTCAACAGCAAACTCGCCGCATTCACAGGGCTGGTCGCCATGAGCGTCGTCGCGGGCGCGCTCGTGGTCGCTGGAGTCGCGCCCGGAATCGTGGTCGCAAACCGGGCAGCAGCCGCGACCATCAACGTGTTCAACAACCTGCCCGAGTACATCCAGGTCGGCACGCAGTCCCAGCGCAATGAGATCTACGCCACGAAGGGAGGAGCCCCCGTTCAAATCGCTGCCACCTATTACCAGAATCGCCAGGAGGTCGGGTGGAACGACATTTCGCCCTACCTCAAAAATGCAGCGGTAGACGGCGAGGACCGCAGGTTCTACAAACACGGAGGCGTAGACACGACCTCTCTCATCCGTGCTGTGGTGCTCAACCAGACAAACTCGGGCGTCGGTGTGTCCGGCGCGTCGACCCTCGACATGCAGCTGGTCAAGAACGTGCTCGTGCAGCAGGCGCTGCAGATTGACGATGCGACCAAGCGGAAGGCCGCGTACAAAGCAGCGATCAGCGCAACCATCGACCGCAAGCTGAAAGAGATCAAGTTGGCGATCGGGCTCGACAAGCGCTACTCGAAGAAAGAGATTCTTCTCGCCTACCTGAACATCACCGGCTTCGGGGGAAACACCTACGGTGTCGAGTCAGCAGCTGAACAGTATTTCAGCACGAGCGCAAACCATGTCACCATCGCGCAGGCTGCGAGCCTCATCGCGATCGTGCAGCAGCCCAACCTGCAGAGCCTTGCCACGCCCGCCCACTACCCGGCGAACAAGCTGCGACGAGACGAGATCCTCGCCGATATGCTGGCCGCGAAACACATCACGCAGGCCGAGTACGCAACCGCCCTCGCTACGCCCATCGCGGCCGAGGTGAAGCTCACCCCCCCGACCAGCGGCTGCCTGTATGCCTCCGACGCGAAGTTCGCCTGCGACTACGTGCAGCGCCTGGTACCGACACTCACCTCCCTCGGCAGCACACCGGCCGAGCGCTCCGCCGCCTGGGCTATCGGCGGCTACAAGATCTACACGAGCATCGATCTCGACCAGCAGGATGTCGCGCAGACGGCGCTCGAAGCCAGCGCTCCCCCAGACGAGTCGCGGTTCGCGCTTGGCGCGGCCGCTGATGCGATCCAGCCCGGCACCGGCCGCATCCTGGTGATGGCGCAGAACAAGGGCTACGACAACTCTGCCGTCAGCGACACCCTGCGCACGACAGCGGTGAATTACAGCACCGACAGGGGCTACGGCGGTTCATCCGGTTTCCAGACCGGCTCGACCTACAAGATCTTCACCCTCAGCGACTGGCTCGAGAACGGTCATGCACTGAACGAGGTGGTCAACGGCAGTGTTCGTGCTTTCCCCCAGCCATCGTTTTCTGCGCACTGCCTGGCTAAGGGAGCGTTAGTGGGCAGTTACACCCCACAGAACGACAGTCCTGGTGAGGGCGGAAACATGACCGTGCTCTCGGCAACTATTTCGTCTGTCAACGCCGCCTTCGTGGGAATGGCGCAGAAGCTCGACCTCTGCGACATCCGGCAGGTCGCCGAAAACATGGGCGCGCACCGGGCTGATGGCGCTGAGTTGAGCCCTGTACCGTCGAGTGTCATCGGCACCAACGAGATCGCCCCGCTGACCATGGCAGCGGCGATTGCAACAATCGGGGCGAATGGCACATACTGCGCGCCGACCATCGTCGACTCGATAGTCGACTCACAGGGCAACACGCTCCCAGGGCAGGCGAAAACGTGTTCGCAGGCCATGCCGACAAATATTGCGTCGACAGTCGCGTATGCGCTTGCCCAGGTCATGAAGTCCGGAACGGGTTCTCCCGGCAGCCCGAGAGACGGAGTTCCGATCGTGGGTAAGACCGGCACGACCGACGGTTCGTACCAGAACTGGCTCATCGCGTCCACGACAAAAGCGGCGCTCGCGGTCTGGGTCGGCAACATCCAGGGCACCGTAGCGCTGGAGACGGCGAAGAACCCCCAGGGCAATCAGAGCCTGCGCCAGATCACGATCGCCGGCACCAACGGCTACAACGCGAAATTCAATATCTTCCGCGCCATCTTCACGTCGATAGACACCAATCCCGCGTACCGCGGTGGCAACTTCCCGGCGGCAGACCCCGCGCTTGTGAATGGTTCACGTTCGACCTTCTTCTCCAACAGCACTCCAGCGCCGAGTCCCACACCGGCACTCCCGGGCCACTGAGTCGACCAGCGGTAAACCTCAGAACCCCGTTTCGCAGCGCGATCGTTTACCATCGTTGATATGTCTGCCCAAAAAACGAAGCCCGTCGGCGCGCTCGGAGCGATGCTCGGGCTCGTCGGGTTCAGCGTCGTCGCAGGCGTACTTGTGACAGCCATCGTCACCCCGGCTCTCGCGGTGACCAGCCTTACTGCCAAGAGCTCGATTGGCGTATTCGAGAACCTTCCTGACTACATCAGCATCGGCTCGCAGTCCCAGCAGAACCAGATCTACGCGAACCTGGATGGCAAACCCCAACTCATAGCATCGGTGTACGAATCCAACCGCCAAACCGTCGCGTGGGACCAGGTTTCCACATTCCTCAAGAATGCAGCAGTCGATGGGGAAGATCGCCGCTTCTACAGCCACGGCGGGGTAGACCTGCCGTCAGTCGCGCGTGCGCTCGTCAAAAACAACACCCAGGCGAGTGCCGGTCAATCCGGTAGTTCGACCCTCGACATGCAGCTGGTGCGCAACATCCTCACCAACCAGGCACTCAGCCTGCCGACAGAGGCGGCGCGCCAGAAGGCGTATGAGCAGGCCACCGTGACGAGCGTGCCCAGGAAACTCAAAGAGATGAAGCTCGCCATCGGGCTGGATAAGCGGTACTCCAAGAACGACATCCTCCTCGGCTACCTCAACATCGTCGGGATGGGCAGCACCACCTACGGCGTGCAGGCAGCTGCCGAGCAGTACTTCAGCAGTAACGCCAAAGACCTGACACTCGCGCAGGCGGCCAGCCTCATCGCAATCGTGCAGCTGCCAAGCAAGCAGAACCTCAGTTCGCCAAAGATGTACGCGGCCAACAAGGTTCGTCGCGACGAGATTCTCGCCGCGATGCTCAGCGCAAAGCACGTTACGCGGGCGCAATACACGGAAGCCATCAACACGCCCATCGCCGCTGAGGTGAAGCTCAGCACGACCGGCAGCGGCTGCAGTCACACCTCGCCGATCGGCGCAGCGTGGGCGTGCGACTACGTTGTGAAACTGATCACCCAGAACAGCGCGCCGGCCAACTTCATCGGGATGCCGCCGGCAGTGACAGCGCTCGGCTCGACAGCGGCTGAGCGCATTGCGAACTGGAAAATCGGTGGATACAAGATCTACACCAGCCTCAATCTCAACCTGCAAAATGCGGCCGATGCATCGATGGGAACCAACGCTCCGGCCACAGAGACCCGAATACCGCTCGGTGCCGCGGCCGACTCGGTAGAGGTCGGTTCAGGGCGAATACTTGTCATGTCGCAAAACAAGCAGTTCGCAGACGGTGCACTGCCCGTCGGCACGCCGACAGACGCGGTTTCACTCGCGAATCGACCCACCACGGCTGTCAACTTCAGCACCGACTACTGGTGGGGCGGCTCCGGGGGCTTTCCAACGGGCTCGAGCTTCAAGATCTTCGACCTCTCCAACTGGTTACAGACCGGGCACGGCCTCAGCGAGGTGGTCGATGGTTCCGGTCCCCAGACGTACAACTTCGCGGACTTCAAAGGGGCCTGCCTGGCCGGGGGCGCTTCCGGTGGCAGCACGTTCAAACTCCAGAACGACAGCAATTCTCGCGGCGGCATCATGTCGGCAAAGTCCGCGCTCGTCGGCTCGGTGAACAACGCCTTCATGCACATGGCAGAGGACTCCGACCTGTGTGACATCGCGAACACGGCACAGGCGATGGGCGCCCACCGCGCCGACGGGTCGGTGTCGATCGGCGGATCAGCCCGCAGCGACCCCGGCGTGGCACCTGGCACGCTCCAGATCATCCCGAACATGGTCCTCGGGTCGAATGAGCAGGCACCTCTGACGATTGCAGCGGCGGCGGCAACCATCGGTGCGAACGGCCTCTACTGTAAGCCGACCATGATCGACCGTGTGGTCGGGCCAGACGGTAAAGATCTCGGTGGCCAGGCAAAGAACTGCTCGCAGGCTATCTCTGCCGAGGTGTCAGCCGGCGTCGCCAACGCGATGCAAGCCGGCTACCAGGGCGGCACCAGCTCACCCGCGAACCTCAGGGACGGCGTTCCGTACGCCGGTAAGACCGGAACGGGTAACACTGCAGACCACGTCTGGATCAATGCCACTTCGACTCGAATCGAGACCACGGTGTGGACCGGTGACATCTACGGCCATGCCAGCCTTCGAGCGGTGAACAACCCCATCACGAGACAGCAATACGCCGGTTACGCGCGCTTCAATATCTGGAAGGCGATAATGGCGGTCGCCGACGCCGATCCGAACCTGCGGGGTGGCGCATTCCCGGCCGCTGACGCGACGATGATCGGTGGAGCGAATGGTTTGGTCGTGCCCGTCGTGACCGGACAAACGGCCGACCAGGCAAACACAGTGCTGACCTCGCTCGGATTCAAGGTAACGCCCGGCGGCCCCGAGGCATCCGGGCTCCCGGCCGGGCAGGTGACCAGGACCGATCCCGGGTCGGGCGCGACAGTGCCGAAAGGCACCAATATCACCGTGTACACGAGCGACGGCTCGCTGGCGACCACCATGCCGAACGTCGTCGGACAGAGCCAACACACTGCGCTCACGGCGATCACCGGCGCCGGCTTCAGTTCGAGTAATATCACCGTGCAATATGTCAACGGAGCTACTAACCCGTCGCAGGTTTGTAACGTGCAGAGCTCGAACCCGGCCGGCGGCGCTGCCGCAACGAAGACCGACCCGGTGACGCTCAAGGTCTATGGCGATCCGTTGACCGGTCACGATCCGGGTTCCTGTAATTGAGCCGAGCATGAACGCAGGCCGCACAGCCGGTTCCGCGGTAGCGACGTTGGCCGCGGCTGGCCTCGGCGCACTCGCCTGGGGAACACTGGTCGAGCGCAATCGCTTCACCCTGCGCAAAGAGGTCGTGCCCGTGCTCGCGCCGGGCGCACGCCCGCTGACAGTACTGCACTTCTCCGACCTCCACATGGCCCCGTGGCAGCGTGAGAAACAGGAGTGGGTCAGAGGGCTCGCGGTCTATGAGCCCGACCTGATCGTCGATACTGGCGACAATCTCGGCCATGAGCACGGGTTGGAGGGCGTCGAATATGCGCTCGAGCCGTTTCGCGGCACCCCTGGGGTGTTCGTACACGGCTCCAATGATTACCACGGGCCGATGCTGAAAAACCCATTCACCTATTTCACCGGCCCATCAAAAATTCGAAGACCAGCACCCAACCTCGACACCGCAGCGCTCAACAACTTTTTCGACAGCGTCGGCTGGCTCAACCTCAACAACACGGCGCGCGCGATGAGCATCAACGGATCACGACTTGAGTTTCTCGGTGTCGGAGACGCCCACATCGGCTGGGATCACCTCGAACGCATCCCCGGCGCAATGGACGAGATGCGCGAAAACGTGGGGTGGACGGATGATCCGAGCGGACCGGATCCGGTCACGATCGGTCTCAGCCACGCTCCGTACCAACGAGTGCTCGACGACTTCGTCACGCAGGGCGCAGAACTGATTTTCGCCGGACATACACACGGCGGCCAGGTCTGCGTGCCCGGCTATGGCGCACTCGTGACGAACTGCGACATCCCACGCGACCAGGTTCGCGGGCTGAGCCTCTGGAAACATGCTGGGCGGGTGGCGTACCTCGAGGTCTCTGCGGGGCTCGGAACATCCATTTACGCCCCGGTGCGGTTCGCCTGCCCGCCCGAGGCAGTACTGCTGACACTGGTCGCTCGGGATTTCAGCTATTCTTGATGAGGCTTCGGCGCTGATAGCGTCGATGGCCATCGGGGTGTGGCGCAGTTTGGTAGCGCGCTTCGTTCGGGACGAAGAGGTCGCAGGTTCAAATCCTGTTACCCCGACACTGTATTTGTTTAGACACGTATGTTAGAAGGGCCGCGAGCAATCGCGGCCCTTCTTTGCTGGAGCCGCCCATGCCTCGCACCATGCCGTTCGACTCGGTCGCCGACGTCAGGGCGCAACTCGACGCCGTCGGTTACCTCGCCTCAGATGCCATCGCCACCACGGTCTTTCTCGCCAGCGAACTCGGCAAGCCCCTGCTCATCGAAGGGCCGGCCGGAGTTGGTAAGACGGCCCTCGCGCAGGCGGTCTCCGATGCGACGGGTTCACAGCTTGTGCGCTTGCAGTGCTACGAGGGCGTCGACGAGGCGCGAGCGCTCTACGAATGGAATCACGCCAAACAGCTGCTAAGAATCACGGCCGGTCGCAACGAATCGTGGGATGAAGCCAGATCCGACATCTTCAGCGAGGAGTTCCTGCTCGCTCGACCCCTGCTCACCGCCATTCGCACCACCGAGCCAACGGTGCTGCTCATCGACGAGACCGACAAGGCAGACGTCGAGATCGAGGGCCTGCTGCTCGAGGTGCTCGGTGATTTCCAGATCACGATCCCAGAGCTCGGCACGATCCGCGCTGTGCACCGCCCTTTCGTCGTGCTGACGTCGAACGCGACGCGCGAGCTGTCAGAGGCACTGCGACGGCGCTGTCTCTTTCTGCACATCGATTTTCCGGATGCAGAACTCGAAGAGCGAATCGTTCGCGCGAAAGTGCCAGAGCTCGACTCCGTGCTGGCCGCCTCTGCGGTTCGGGTCGTCAATGCGCTGCGCGCACTGCCGCTACGTAAGGCACCTTCTGTCTCAGAAACGATCGACTGGGCACGCACACTGATCGCTCTCGGCGCCACGACCATCGACGAGAAGACAATCAACGAATCCCTCGGGGTGATCCTCAAACATCGTGACGATTTCGATCGGGCAACGCGACTGCTCGACCTCCAAGCGCTCTAATGGTCGCCGGCGGTCTTCCGGAACGACTCGTGGAATTCGTCTCCGCCCTTCGCTCGAAAGGCATCGCCAGCGGAACCGGCGAGACGGTGGATGCCGGCGACGTGGTCGCTGTGCTCGGGCTCGACGATCGAGCACAGCTGCGGGAGGGACTTGCCGCGGCGCTGTTGCGGGGTGCGGGGCAGCGACCTGTCTTCGATGCTGTTTTCGACATCCACTTCCCCGCTGGCACTGGCCGGCCCGAGAGCGCTCGATCCGCGGACGACGAACTCTCGGTCGAGAAACTCAGGGAGCAGCTGACGGATGCCCTGGCCGCAGCTGACGAGGCGATGCTTGCAGAGCTGGCCGGTATCGCCGTCGACCGGTTCGGTCGCCTCGGGGTCGCGACGGACGGCTGGTCTGGTTACATGACGCTGGAGCGGGTGCAGCCGCAGAGCCTGCTCTCGAACGCCCTCGGCCAGCGCGGAGCGGCCCGCAGTGGCACGAGTGGCCTGAGTAGTCGGCTCGAGGCTGCTGAGCTGCGGTCACTCATCGAGCAGTTTCGCCGCCTCGTTCAGACCGAGGCACTGCGCCGGTCGACCGAGGTGCGCGGCAGGGTGCGGATGAGCGAGCACGCCGTGCTGAAGCAACTGGAGCGGGTCGACTTCCTCACCGCGAACGCAGCGCAGCTCGACGAGCTTCGACGCGTGGTGCGGCCGCTCGCACGCCGATTGGCGACCAGACTCGCCGCTCGGCGACGTCGACATTCCCGGGGCAGCATCGACATCCGCACGACGATTCGTCGATCGATGTCGACCGGCGGTGTGCCCATCGAGCTGGCGTGGGCGAAACCGCATCCGATTCGGCCAGAACTGGTGTTGCTCTGCGATGTCTCCGGCTCGGTCTCCGGATTCTCCAACTTCACGATGCTGCTCGTGCAGGCGATGAAGGGCCAGTTCAGCAAGGTGCGGGTCTTCGCGTTCGTCAACACGATGGACGAGGTGACTGACCTGGTCGAGGGCGACGATGACCTGCAGAAGCGCATCCACGCCGAAGCAAAGGTAACGAAGACGCACTCGAGCAGTGATTATGGTCGGTCGCTCGACGAATTCGCGGCCGCATACCTCGACGTTGTCACCTCGCGAACCTCGGTGCTCATCCTCGGCGACGCGCGCAACAACTACGGATCCCCCGGGCTCGGCGCGCTGCGCGAGATCGAAGCGCGGTCGCGTCGCACCTTCTGGCTCAACCCCGAGCGCGTGAACTCCTGGGGCACCGGTGATTCGATGGCACTGCGTTACGCCGAGATCGTCGAAATGCACGAGTGTCGCACCGTCGAGCAGCTCGGCGAGTTCGTGACCAGGCTGCTACCGGTCTAGCGCTGTTACCGGTCTAACGAGGCTGCGAGCCCCGCCACGATCTCGATGGAGCGGATGCGGCTCGCGAGCGACGCCGACTGCGGCGCGAGGATGAGTTCGTCTGCTGCGGTGCTCGCGAGAAGTGACTCGAGCTGGGCATCCACCACATCGGGTGTTCCGACCGCCTGCCTGCGGTGGCGTGACTCGACGAACTGCAGCTCAGCGGCGTTGAAATCGTAGGCTGCCGCCTCCTCTGCGCTCACGGGCTCGGGCTTCAGCCCTTGCCGCATGCGCATGAAAGTGATGAGCCCGGGCTTGGCCTCCGCTTCGACGACGGCCTGGTCATCGTCGGCGATCAGTCCTACCGCGATTGCGCTGTACGGTGCCTCGAGTACGCCACCGGGTTCGAACGACCGGCGGTACAGGTCGAGGGCAGCCTCGGTGTTGTCGCCCGAGAAATGGTGGGCGAAGGCGAAAGGCAGACCGAGAGCGCCGGCGACCTGGGCGCTGTAGCCGCTCGAACCCAGCAGCCACACCTGGGGGGAGTCGCCGCGCCCGGGCACCGCGATGATGGATGCGAGCGGGTTGCTGTCGCTCATCGATCCCTCAAAGAAACCGATGAGATCGAGAAGATCGCGAGGAAAGTCCTCGACTGACAGGCCGGCTTCGCTGCGTCGGAGCGCCATGGCTGTCGCGCCATCAGTGCCCGGTGCCCGGCCGATGCCGAGGTCGATCCGGTCACCGTAGAGGGCGCGGAGGGTGCCGAATTGCTCCGCGACCACGAGCGGAGCATGGTTGGGCAGCATGACCCCGCCACTGCCCACGCGGATCCGGTCGGTGCGCGCGGCAATACCGGCAATGAGTACGGCGGGCGCGCTTGACGCGATGCCCGGCATGCCGTGGTGCTCTGCCACCCAGAAACGCTCGAAACCGAGTCGCTCTGCCTCCTGGGCAAGTCGGATGCAGCCAGCAACGGCATCCCCATTGGTGCCGCCAAAGGGGCGGCTGGCCAGATCGAGCACACTCAGGGGAACGTTTCGCACATGACCCCTAACGCGTCGGGCGGGGGAATGATGCCCGACGTGCCAATCAGGTGAAGTCGGGGTCAGGAGCCAGCGCGTATGCCGGGTCGCCGAGCATCCGGCGTCCGCTGCCGAGCAGGCCGCCACTTTCTTCCAGATAGTCGACGCCGCAGAGCGACTCGTACGTCACGCGACCCTGGTCGATGGCGACCTGGTCGCCGTCGAAGACGAAGACTCCATCGATCTTTCGAGCGTTGAACACTGCCTTGCGGCCACAGCGGCAGATCGTCTTCAGTTCTTCGAGCGAGTGTGCAACCTCGAGAAGGCGTCGGCTGCCCGGGAACGCGACAGTCTGGAAGTCGGTGCGGATGCCGTACGCGAGCACCGGGATGCCCTCGAGCACGGCGATCCTGAACAGGTCATCCACCTGGGCATCCGTCAAGAACTGGGCCTCATCCACCAGCAGGGCACTCACGCCGCCCTCGACGAGAGCGCGCTCGCTGGCGAATTTCTCATACACGTCTTGCTCGGGTGTGATGACGAAATCCACCGGCCGCGTCACCCCGAGCCGCGACACTATGGTTCGGTCGCCTCGAGTATCGACGCTCGGCTTGGCGAGCAGCACATGGTGCCCGCGCTCTTCGTAGTTGTATGCCGCCTGCAGCATCGCAGTGCTTTTGCCGCTGTTCATCGCGCCATATCGAAAGTAGAGCTTGGCCACTACTGCAGGTATCCGTCCTCGGCTGCACGGCGGATGAGATCCGCCTTCTTGCTCGCCGGTCTGTTGGCTTTCGAGTATTTCTCGCGCACCCGGCGCAGGTAGGTCTTCGCGGTCTCGTACTGCACATCCATCTGCTTGGCGACCTCGACCGTGCTTGAGCCGGACACGTACAGCTTAAACGCCTCGGCCTCCCCCGCACTGAGTTTGGGCCGCGACTGGTTCATCGCGCCGACGGGCAGCGGCCGCCAGTCTCGCTGCATGTTCACCCCGGGCTCGACCCCCATCACGGCGCGGGCGGCATCCATGACCTCCCGCATCGGGATCGACTTTGAGAGGAACGCGGATGCTCCGGCAGCGAGTGCTCGTTCGCGCGCTTCGCGGCTATCGAGGCTCGACAACACGATGACCTTCGCGCCGGCAGCCCGACAGGTTCTCACCCGGGCCTCGATCGACACCGGCTCTTTGAGCTGAAAATCGATGAACACCAACTCGGTCGGAAAGTTGTCGCTGTGCACGAGCTGCAGCCAGGTGTGCGCGCTCAGCACAAGGTCGAAATCAGGTGCGTTAGAACCGATCCAGCTGCTCAGGCTGTCGAGGAGCACCTCGTGGTCGTCGAGAATAGCGAGCCGCACGCGATGGGCTGGCGTGGGATTAGTGCTGCTCATACCAGAACCTCAATCTCAGGGATGGGTGGTCGAACTCCACATCGAACGCGTCGAAGACTGAGCGCAGAAGCGCGAAGTAGGGTGACAGCGCCGCGCGTGGCATCGAATCTGTGGGGCCAAAATGTGCACCTAGGACTACACGGCACAGGTCGCCGTCACGCGTAATTCGGATGCGCAGGTCGTCGTGGGCGAATTCGGGCTCGTGCGCGAGAGCGCCGACGAGCGCCCGCACAGCCATTCGCTGTTCGGAGGTCATCCCGGCAGCGAGTCGATCGTGATCCTCGATGACAGTCTGTTCGTAGTTCTGTCGCGCACCGCCAGCGACCACCACAGCGGTCTCGAGCCAGCTGCGGTCGGCCTCCTCGACCATCACGTTTCTGATCGAGTGAGAAATCTCCCTGGCCCGAATGCGGTCGGCCTCTGTGATGGCTCCCGTTGTAATCAGCTCGGAAAAGAAGGGCAAGACATCGCGGCCGAGGATCGTGACCCGATCCTGTTGGATAGATCTCGCAATGCCGTCGCGTGACTTATCGACCTCGCTCGACCGGGCGACTCCCGCGCGGCGTTGCCAGCTCTCGATCGCCGACACCATCCCAATCGAGTAAGAAACGCAACCGAAGCACATGGCCAGGAGCGGTGTGACTGCGACCAGTACGAATGCCACCGGCGGGGCATCCGTCACAAAAAACGGCAGTTGGACGACTGTGACCAGCCCGACGAAGGTAGCCAGCACCACGCCGGTGACCGCGATCTCCCTGCCCGGGCGATAGGGGCCGAGCGCCAAGAGCAGCACGCCGAGCACGAGCGGCCCCCAATTGTCGCGTACGTACCAATTGCCGCCGATGGTCGCCCACGTGTAGACGAAATAGGAGAGCAGCGCGCACCCGAGCACGATCATGAGCTGTGCGCGCCTGAACGGTGCCCTAAATGGGTTCGTCTCGACGATCAGGATCACCACGCCAGCGCCAAGCAGGAGGAGTGCGATGACTGCGAGCAGTACGTTCGCGATCTCCCGTTGGTGAAGCACCGTCGCAGCGGTCGCGAACAGAAACGCCCCAACCGCGACGACATTCGAGAGCACCTTAACGCCGGTGGAGCCGGCCGGATCGAGCTGTTGGCGCGTGCGCTCTTTCACGACGCGACTTCGATCGCAGTAGGCACTCGGATCAGGATGGACGTGCCGCGGCCCGGCGTAGACCAGACACGCACGGATCCGCCAACCGATTGCATGCGTCGTCGCACTGAGGTTCGAAGGCCGAGCCGATTAGACTCCGTCTCAGCTTCGGAGAACCCTCGACCTGCGTCCATAACCATCACCGAGATCTCGTCGTCGGTTTCGAAAACTACGACCTCCGCGCGCAGGGCGCCCGAGTGCCTGACCACATTGACCAGGCACTGCTTTACCGCGAGGCCGAGGGCTTCGTATGCCGCGGGATCCAGCCGCACAAGTGAACCGAGGTCGCCCGTCGAGTCGACCTCGAGCCCGAGCTGGCCCACTTCCTGAATTGCAGCGAACACGCCAGAATCCCGCCACCCCTCTGCGCTGTCGTCGGCGAGCGGCCCGCCGTCGCCCAGCCACTCCTCGCCGATCAGCACCTCCAGATCGCGTGCGATCTGGTCTGCGAGCTGCGGGCTGAGCCGATCATCCGTCGAGCTAGCGATCGCGGCCAGGTGGCTCAGCACTGTGTCGTGCATGAGCGCGGCGGCCCGCGACTCCATCGTGAGCCGCATCAACGCGAGCTGCTCGTCACGTGCTGCACGGTGAAGCAGCGGCTGGAGCCTGCGGATGCGCCGGCGTCCCAGCCAGGTGAGCAGCAGAATGAGTGCTGTCAGGCCGAAAACAAGTGCCGTGGTCAGGTGCAGTGCGAGAGCATTCCCGGTCACATACAGGGCAGCATTTGCCGCGACCTCCGCCGAAATATAACCGACGGCGCACCAGCTGAATCTCATCAGAAGCCCGACCCCCGGCCCGCCGACCATGACCAGGGCGATCATCGGCAGGTCGACCGAGAATGCATCGCTCGAGACGACGGGCGGGCTCTGGGAGTAGAACGTGACGATGTACCAGTACGTGCACACTGCCCCGACAGTGAGAAAGCTCGACGCAAAGAACAGGGAGCGCGTGCGCCGATGAAACCAGAGCAGGATGACCATCGGAACGAGTGCGACCATAGCTGGCCAGAGGATGTGCCCGGGGCGATAGATCTGGAAGACCGCTGCGGCAATGAACGCCGCACCAAGACTGGTCAGCCCGACCGAATGCAGGCCTCTAACAAATGCCGAGCTCGTGGTTCTCGCTGCGAGATGCGAGGGTAGCCCGAGAGACACGCGAGGCTTCCTCTCTGTCCTGAACGCACTTCTGTCCCGACCGCTGTGCCATCAGTATCTCAGTTCTGTACCCCGGCGTGTACCCCACTTTTGGAAGCTTTGGATTAAGAACATTGGAGTTCAGAACAGGGTGGGCTGGTGTCCGGCGGGGAGAGCGGCCTCGATCAGCCCCGGTCGAGTGGCTGATCGGCTGCCAGCCAGAGACCGCGAACGGGGTGAGCCTGTGGTGGGATCAGGAGACGCCTGCTCGAGCCCGTAGCGGCGAATCAGCGGCGCGATCTTCGCGGCGAGCCACTTTCGGTATCCCTTCGGGGCGGCTGAACCCGATGCATACATCGCCGCATATTGCTCAACGAGATCGGGGCGAAAGTTGGCCAGCCACTGCATGAACCACTGCTTGGCTCCACTCCGCAGGTGAAGCGCGCCGTAGAGCAGCGAGCTCGCACCAGCATCCCGGATCTGTGACAGTGCACGATCGAGCTGCTCCCGGGTGTCGGTGAGATACGGCAGCACGGGCATCATGAACACCTCGCATCCGAGGCCGAGCTCTCGTGCAGCGCTCACCGTAGCCAGCCGCGCGGCCGTCGACGGCGTGCCAGGCTCGATGGCCTGCTGCAACTCGTCGTCGAAGACGGCGATCGACATCGCGAGGCCGACATTGACGGTGGATGCCGCCTCGGCGATCAGCGGCAGGTCACGCCTCAGCAGCGTGCCCTTGGTCAGGATGCTGAAATCCGTTCCAGACTCGGCAAGCGCCGCGATGATGCCCGGCATCAGTCGATAGCGCCCTTCTGCCCGCTGGTATGGGTCGGTGTTGGTGCCGAGTGCGACCGGATGCTTGCCCCAGCTCGGTTTTGCTACCTCCCGGGCGAGTACATCGGCGACATTCACCTTGACAATAATCTCGCTGTCGAAGTCTTTGCCGGAGTCGAGGTCGAGGTATTCATGGGTCTTTCTGGCAAAACAATAGGAGCAGGCATGGCTGCAGCCCCGATAGGGGTTCACCGTCCAGCCGAACGGCATGCCACTGTTGCCCGGCACCTGGTTCAGAGCCGTCTTAGCCAGAATCTCGTGGAAAGTGATGCCGGCGAACTCCGGCGTCTGCACGGATCGCACCAGATTAGACAGGCGAGCGAGCCCGGGCAGTGCCGACGCTTGCTCTGCCTTCAGTTCCTGCCCGCTCCAGCGCATGCAGACAGTCGAACATATGTTCTACGGTCTGTCAATGCGGGATCAGGCGATCTCGAGAACCTTCTCTGTCGCCTCGAGAGTCTTCTCAGCGAGCTTCGGCTCATCGGAGAGCAGTTTGCCGTAGCTCGGCACCATCTTCCGGATCTGCGGCATCCACCCGGCCATCCGATCCGGGAAACACTTGTGCAGGACGTCGAGCATGATCGGCACCGCCGTCGAAGCCCCAGGAGACGCACCCAGCAGGCCCGCAATACTGCCGTCTGCTGCGGTGACGACCTCGGTGCCGAACTGAAGCACCCCGCCCTTCTCTGCATCCTTCTTGATGACCTGCACGCGCTGGCCGGCCGTGATGCGGTACCAGTCTTTCGGGTCGGCGTTCGGAATGAACTCCTGCAGCGCTTCGAACTTCTTCGACCTGCTCGCCGCGAGCTGGCCGACCAGGTACTTCACCAGGTCGAGGTTCGCTGCGCCCGCGCGGAGCATGGGAACGAGGTTGTGCGGCTTGATGGTTGCGAACAGGTCGAGCCAGGAGCCGGTCTTCAGGAACTTGGTGTTGAACCCGGCATACGGCCCGAACATGAGGCTCGCTTCGCCGTCGACTATGCGGGTGTCAAGGTGGGGAACAGACATCGGCGGCGAACCGACGGCAGCCTTGCCGTAAACCTTCGCCTTGTGCCGGGCGACGACCTCCGGGTTGTCGGTGCGAAGGAACTCGCCGCTGACCGGGAAGCCTCCGAAGCCCTTGGCCTCCTTGATTCCGGATTTCTGCAGCAGCGCGAGCGCGCCACCACCCGCTCCGACAAAGACAAACCGCGCGCGAACGTCAAACGTCGTGCCGCCGATGTCATGTTTGACGCGGAGCTTCCACAGGCCATCGCGCTGCTTCGTGATGTTGCGCACGATGTGCTCTGTGTAGAGCCGAACACCGCCGCTGTTGGTGAGGTGGGTCAGCAGCCCGTGGGTGAGCGCGCCGAAGTCGACGTCCGTGCCGACATCGATGCGGGTCGCTGCAATCTTCTGCGACTTCTTGCGGCCCGGAATCATGGCGGGTACCCAGGAGCGGATCACTTCGGCGTCATCCGAAAACTCCATGCCGCTGAAAAGAGGGTGATTTTTCAATGCCTCGTGGCGACGGCGCAGGTAGTCGACGTTCTCTTCGCCCCAGACGAAGCTCATGTGCGGTACCGGGTTGAGGAACGCCTGCGGGTCAGGCAGCAGTTTCTTGTTGACGAGGTACGACCAGAACTGGCGCGAGACCTGAAACTGCTCGTTCACCTTCACAGCACTCGAGATGTCGATGGTTCCGTCAGCGCGCTCCGGCGTGTAATTCAGCTCGCAGAGCGCCGAGTGACCGGTTCCGGCGTTGTTCCACGGATTGCTCGACTCGAGCGCGACGTCAGCCAGGCGCTCGAAGATGCGGATCGTCCAGTCGGGCTGCAACTGCTTGATGAAAGTGCCGAGGGTGGCACTCATGATGCCACCGCCGATCAGGACGACATCGATGGGTTTTGCGGTTTCGCTCACCCCTCCAGTTTACTTCGGGTCACCCGGGCGGCATTCCTGGCGGGCAGCCTCCCAGCGGTTAAAGTCCCAGCTTCTTAAAGCGCGGCATCCATCCCCGAGGCCATGTGCGCGTAGCCGACGTCGTTGGGATGCAGGCCGGCGGCGGCCATCCATTCGGGGTGGTCGTCGATCCAGTGCGAGGCATCGGCGATATAGCCCGCGCGAGTGCTCTCGGCGGCCCGATTGACCCAGCCCGCGATGATGCCGGGGGATGCTGGCCCCTCGTGTACAGCCTCCGGGCCTCAGCGGCCAGTCCCGACCGCACCGGTTTGGCGAAGCTGCGTCCGTTGGGAACCCCCATCTCGATCGAATGAGCGTTCGGCGCGCTCGCATTCACCGTGTGAAGGATGTTTCGTGCGATTGGCCGCTTCGGAAGGAAGTGCCGCCGCGGTAGACGAACAGCTTCCTTCACAGGTCCTCCCCGCGGCACGCTCGGTCTGCCATTTCACAATCTGGCGGCTGGGGACTCACCACAGCCTGTCGTCCAGCACGCTGACACGATGAAAAACGACATTCGATTCGACCTGCAGGCTCATGGCTACGCGACCACCGTTGTAGCTCTACGCGGCAAAGGACACACGCTGGCAGACATCCAGAACGCTGCAAAAGCTGGGCTGCTGCTCCGAGTGTGCCGCGGATGGGTGGCCTCTCCATCTGCAACACGAAGGACCATATTCGCCATTGTCGCCGGGGCGGTTATTACGGGGCCGACCGCGCTATCCGGCATGGGGGTGTGGGATGCTGCGGACCGACGCCTGCATCTGTGCCTGCCGCGAAACTCTCGCGGGCGAAGGGCGCAGCTGACCCCGCTGTCAGCTTTCGCGCCAGACCCGTACCTGCACAGGGGCATCGTTCGGCACTGGACGCAGCGCCACTTCGTCGAGTCGATCGACCCGCCGTGGCGCGCGTCCGCGCTCGACAGCCTCATCTGCACAGCTCACTCCGCAGAGCGAACGCACTTCATCGCCTCGCTCGAGAGCGCCATCCACACCGGAGCGCTTTCCCGTGCCGCACTACCGCTTCTGCTCGACAGATTGCCGTCGCGCTTTGCTTCCATCACCAGCGAACTGGATTTTGGGGCCGAGAGCGGGCTGGAGAGCATCGCGCGCTGTCGCCTCCGCGCAAGCGTGACAACGCTTCAAACGCAGGTGGAAATCCCGGGGATTTCGGCCCGTGGGCGTAAAGGGCGGGTCGATATCCTCATCGATGCATGGCTCGTCATCGAGCTGGATGGCGACGAGTTCCATGATCCAGTGGCCGACCGGGCCCGCGATGCGCTGTTGGTACGGCTCGGCTATCGCGTCCACCGCTTCGGATACGACCAGGTACTCAACCAGTGGCCGCTCGTCTACGCCACGATTATGGAGTTGCTGCGGTATCCGCCGGCTGGCGTCCGAAGGAACTTCTTGCGTGATTAGCCAAAAACTTCCTTCGCAAGCGGGAGTTGACCGAAAGCTTCCTTCATACGCAATCAGCAGGTGGGGAGCATCAGCGGGTGGGGAGCTGCGCGCCAGCAGTGAGGCGCGCGGCGACGATCTCCGCGATCTGCACCGCGTTCAGCGCAGCGCCCTTACGGAGGTTGTCGTTGCTGATGAACAGGGCGAGGCCGCGGTTGTTCGGTACACCCTCGTCCTGCCGAATGCGACCGACATATGAGGGGTCTTTACCTGCAGCGAACAGCGGCGTCGGGATGTCGGCAAGCTCGACACCCGGGGCATCCGCAAGCAGCTCTTTCGCCCGCTCCACCGTGAGGGATGACGCGAACTCCGCGTTGATCGAGAGCGAGTGCCCGGTGAACACCGGCACGCGCACGCAGGTGCCACTCACCAGCAGGTCTGGCAACTCGAGGATCTTGCGGCTCTCGTTGCGCAGCTTCTTCTCCTTGTCGGTCTCGCCGAGTCCGTCATCGACGAGGTTGCCCGCGAAAGGAATCACGTCGAACGCGATGGCCTTCGGGAATGTCTTCGCCGCCGGGAAGTCGACCGCTGAGCCGTCGTGCACGAGCTGGATGGCATCCTGCGAGACAGCGGCGCGCGCTTGCTCGAGCAGCTCGGTGCCGCCGGCGAGCCCCGCGCCGGACACGGCCTGGTAGGTGCTCACGATGAGGCGCTGCAGGCCGGCCTCGGCATCCAGCACCTTGAGCACCGGCATGGCCGCCATGGTCGTGCAGTTCGGGTTCGCGATGATGCCCTTGCGCGCATCCGCGATGGCGTGCGGGTTGACCTCGCTGACGACGAGCGGAACATCCGGGTCCATGCGGAAGGCAGACGAGTTGTCGATCACGAGCACACCGGCGGCCGCGAAGCGCGGTGCGTGCGCCTGTGACGTGGTCGCGCCCGCCGAGAAGATGGCGACGTCGAGCCCGCTCGAGTCTGCGGTCGCTGCGTCTTCGACCACCACATCCTCACCCTTCCAGGGCAGAGTGGTTCCGGCAGAACGCGCAGAGGCGAAGTAGCGGATGCCCGCGACAGGGAAGTCACGCTCGGCCAGCAGTCGACGTACGACGGCACCCACCTGGCCGGTTGCCCCCACGATGCCGATGTGGATGCCGCGCGTCGGTGAGGTCTCGACTGGCTGTTCCGAGCTCATCGTCCTGTGCCTCCGTAAACCTTTGCCTCATCTTCAGAGTCAAGCCCGAACGCCGTGTGCACGACACGCACGGCGTCGTTGATGGTGTCTGCACGCGTGACGACGCTGATGCGGATTTCGCTGGTCGAGATCATCTCGATGTTGATACCGGCATCGGAGAGAGCCTGGAAGAGCTTTGCTGAGACACCCGAGTTCGTGCGCATGCCCGCCCCGACCAGGGCGAGCTTGCCGATCTGGTCGTCGTACTGGAGCGAATCGAACCCGATTTCTGCGCGGGTGTCGTCGAGCGCCTTGAGCACTTTCGCACCCTCGGATTTCGGCAGCGTGAACGAAATGTCGGTGAGGCCCGTTGCTGCGGTCGAGACGTTCTGCACGATCATGTCGATGTTGGCATCGGTCGAGGCGACGATGGTGAAGATCTGCGCGGCCTTGCCAGGCACATCAGGCACGCCGACGATGGTGACCTTTGCCTCGCTCAGGTCTGAGGCGATGCCTGCGATGATCGGCTCTTCCATGGCCTCTCCCTCTTTCGGGTTGATCACGAGCGTGCCCTCGTTGTTGTTGAACGAGGAGCGCACATGAAGCGTAACCCCGTGCCTCCTGGCATATTCCACTGCGCGGATATACAGCACTTTCGCGCCGGCCGCCGCGAGTTCGAGCATCTCTTCACTCGAGATCCGGTCAACCTTGTGTGCCGACGCCACGACGCGGGGGTCAGCGGTGAATACCCCGTCCACATCGGTGTAGATCTCGCAGACATCCGCGTCGAGGGCTGCCGCGAGGGCGACTGCTGTCGTGTCGGATCCGCCGCGACCCAGGGTGGTGATGTCCCCGGTGACGCGGCTGAAACCCTGGAAGCCGGCGACGATCGCGACGGCCCCGGCGTCGAGGGCCTCGCGCACCCGCTTGGGCGCGACATCCACGATCCGGGCACTCCCGTGCTTGGAATCGGTGACGAGGCCCGCCTGGCTGCCGGTATACGACCGGGCGTCCTGTCCGAGACTCTTGATCGACATTGCGAGGAGCGCCATCGAGATACGCTCCCCCGCGGTGAGCAGCATGTCGAGTTCGCGACCGGAAGCGAGCGGCGTGACCTGGTTGGCGAGATCGAGCAGGTCATCAGTCGTGTCACCCATCGCAGAAACCACCACGACGACCTCGTTACCGGCTTTGCGGGTCTCGACGATGCGCTTAGCGACCCGCTTGATGCCCTCAGCGTCGGCGACGGATGAGCCACCGAACTTCTGCACGATCAAACTCACTGGGTACTCCTGCTGGTGGATACCTGGCCTGCCGCTGGCGAAGCTGGCCTGCTGGTGGGAAAGCGGGCGTGGATCAGGCCCAAACAGCGATTCTAGCGGTCAGTTTTCCACAAGTCGTCTGCCCTCGAACGCGCGACCCAGCGTGACCTCGTCTGCGTACTCGAGGTCGCCCCCGACAGGCAGACCGGAGGCCAGCCGCGTTACGCGTAGGTCGAGATGCATGAGCATGCGCGAGAGATACGTGGCGGTCGCTTCGCCCTCGAGATTCGGGTCGGTGGCGATGATCACCTCGGTGACCGTGCCGTCTGCGAGGCGCTGCATGAGCTGGCGGATGCGCAGGTCGTCCGGACCGATTCCATCGATCGGGCTGATCGCTCCGCCGAGCACGTGGTACAGCCCTTTGAACTCGCGGGTGCGCTCGACAGCCACGACGTCTTTGGCCTCTTCAACAACACAGATCGTGGTGGGTGAGCGACGCGGATCACGGCAGATGCTGCAGGTCTCCTGCTCGGTGACGTTGCCGCAGATGGCGCAGAAATGCACCTTCTCTTTCACGGTCATCAGCACTTCGGCCAGGTGGGTGACGTCGAAGGTCTCGGTCTGCAAGATATGGAACGCGATTCTCTGCGCAGACTTCGGCCCGATTCCGGGCAGCCTGCCTAGCTCGTCAATCAGTTCCTGCACTATTCCGTCGTACACGGTTACTGCTCCCGGGGCGCGACGCGGGGTGCGACGACCTGTTCTTCGATGAAGTTCGCCCCGAGGATTTCGCGCACGACGGATTCGCCGTAGCGCTGCTTGCCATCGACTGTCGCGATCGGCTTTGCCTTCGGTGCGGGCTCTTGCGCCTCGGCGACGACCGACTGAGAAGCGGCCTTAACTGGAGCGCGCGTCACTTCGGCGACCGGCTTCGTCTCCGGCTCGGCGTCCGTCACGACCGCTGTCGCCCACGTGATCGCCGGTTCGATGTCTGGCTCGGTAGGCTCTGGGGCTTCCTGCTGCACCGGCTCTGCCTTCGGTGTAGTGGAACGCGTGAGTTCGGGGCGGGGTAGAAGCAGCGGACGGAATCCGAGCACCTCGAACACCGCCTGCTTGAGGTGATCGCCGATGCCCTCACCGGGTGCAGACCGCTGGCGAAGCGCGTCAACGTCACCCTGGCTGGCAATTGTCAGCACGAGAACATTGTCTTGCCTCAGCTCAATCGGCTTCGCCGTGAAGACGACCATCCAGGATGCCCTGCTCGTCTTTTCGACGGCCTCGAGAATCTCTGGCCACGCGTCTTTGACCTGCTGGAGCGTGACGTTCTCGGCAGAGGTCGTCGTCGCGACAGGCTTGGTTTCTTCCACGCGACCCGCGGTCATGGTAGGGGCTTCGACTTCGATGACCGTTTCGGTAGGCGCGGGGGATTCCGCGGATGAGGTTTCGACGAGCTCGACCTGCCTAATTGGCTCGACCGGCCGAGGGCCCTCCACCCCGATGCGCCGCTCCAGTCGCTCGACCCGCGCGAGCGCCCCGCGTTCGGTCTCGTCGCTGGCGGGCACCAGCACCCGGGCGATCATGAGTTCGAGGTGCAGCCTCGGCGACGTCGCACCGGTCATCTCGGTGAGCGCATCGTTCACGACATCGGCCGCGCGTGACAGCTCGGCGGTGCCGAACTGGGCAGCCTGGGCGGCCATGCGGTCGAGTTCGTCCTGTTGGATTCCGCGCAGCACAGCGGCCGCGCCATCCGTCGTCGCGCTGACCACGATGAGATCACGGAGGCGTTCGAGCAGGTCTTCGACGAACCTCCGTGGGTCTTGCCCGGTCTGGACGACCTTGTCGACGGAGGTGAATGCGGCGGCGGCATCCCGCGCACCGATGGCATCGATGACCTCGCTCAGCAGGGAGCTGCTGGTGTAGCCGAGAAGGGCGACAGCGCGCTCGTACTGCACGGACGATCCCTCAGACCCGGCGATGAGCTGGTCGAGAATCGAGAGGGTGTCTCGCACAGACCCGCCACCGGCGCGCACGACGAGAGCGAGCACGCCGCCCTCGACCTCAACGCCTTCGAGCACGCAGATCGACTGGACGTATTCGAGCATCTGCGCCGGCGGGACGAGCCGGAACGGATAGTGGTGGGTGCGCGAGCGAATCGTGCCGATGACCTTCTCTGGCTCGGTTGTCGCGAAAATGAATTTGACGTGCTCGGGCGGCTCCTCGACGATCTTGAGCAGCGCGTTGAAGCCCTGCGGCGTCACCATGTGCGCCTCGTCGAGGATGAAGATCTTGTAGCGATCACGGGCTGGCGCGAAGACAGCGCGGTCGCGGATGTCGCGGGCGTCGTCTACACCGTTGTGGCTTGCAGCATCGATCTCCACGACATCCATCGATCCGCCACCGTCGCGCGAAAGCTCGACGCACGAGGCACACACTCCGCACGGAGTGTCGGTCGGGCCCTCGGCGCAGTTGAGGCAGCGAGCGAGGATTCGGGCTGATGTCGTCTTGCCACAGCCACGCGGACCACTGAACAGGTATGCGTGATTCACGCGGTCGGTGCGAAGCGCTGTACGCAGCGGATCGGTCACCTGCGCCTGCCCGATCAGCTCGGCGAATGTCTCTGGCCGATAGCGGCGATACAGGGCGGTGACCACGCGTCAAGACTACCGGCAGCCAACGACCATCCCGCGGGAGTATCGTCGCCTCGTGCGAGCGATTCAGATCAGCAATTACGACGGACCAGCGGCAATCACCCTCAACGAGATCGAGCGGCCGACTTCGGGCAAGGGGCAGGTACTCATCGAGGTGCGCGCAGCCGGCGTCGCGTTTCCAGAGCTGCTGCAGACCCGCGGGCAATACCAGATGAAGCCACCGCTGCCCTATGTGCCGGGCGCTGAGGTTTCAGGTGTCGTCGTCGAGGCTCCATCAGGCTCGGCTTTCTCGCCGGGCGATCGCGTTGCGGCCCTCTGCCTGGTCGGCGGGTTCGCAGAGTTCGCCGTCGCAGCACTCGACATGACCTTCCCGCTGCCCGACAGTATGTCTTTCGAGCAGGGAGCGGCCTTTCTGTTCAACTACCTCACCGCCGAGTTCGCCCTCGTGCAGCGCGGTCGACTCGCGCCCGGGGAGACGGTGCTCGTGCACGGAGCGGCCGGGGGCGTCGGCACGGCTGCGATCCAGGTTGCGAAGGCGTTCGGAGCCGGGAATGTCATCGCTGTCGTCTCGTCGAAGCAGAAGGGCGGCATCGCTACAGCAGCCGGCGCAGACCACATCGTGATGGTCGATGGCTTCAAGGATGCCGTGAAAGAGCTCACCGGTGGCCGCGGAGTAGACCTTGTCGTCGACCCGGTCGGCGGAGACCGCTTCACGGACTCGCTCAGGTCGCTGCACGCCGATGGTCGTCTGCTGGTGATCGGCTTCACCGCTGGCGAGATCCCCACGGTGCAGGTCAATCGCCTGCTGCTGAACAACATCGAGGTCGTCGGCGTCGGCTGGGGCGCATACGCACTCTCTCGGCCGGGTTTCATCGCCAGCCAGTGGGAGAGGATGCAGCCGCACCTTCTCGCGGGCGAGTTCAGGCCGCCGGTCGGATCGACGTTTGCCCTGGAAGACACGAAGGATGCCCTGCTCGCCATCGACGAGCGCCGCGCCGTCGGCAAGGTCGTGCTGAGCGTTCGGGCCTAAGGCCCACAAAAAAGGGCAAAAATAAAGACCCCCCGCGCACCCGCCAGAGCCCGGTTACCCTTGCTGCGTTTCCGCCCTGGGGGAGTTGGCCTGGATGGCGCCACACGGGGAGCCAGCACACAGTTTACGACGCCAGGGCGTGAGTTACGAAACGGGGCTGATCGCCGCAACCGTCTGCCGCGCGATCTCCAGTTCTTCGTTGGTCGGAATCACGAGCACCGCCACGGGCGCACCCTCCGGTGAGATGTACCTCGCCTCCTTCGAGCGAAGAGCGTTGCGCACCGGATCCACCGAGATTCCGAGACCTTCGAGCCCGTCGAGTGAATCCTGCCGCAGCACAGCGCTGTTCTCGCCGACTCCGGCGGTGAAGACCAGGGCGTCGAGGCGACCGAGCTGTGCAAGGTACGCCCCCACGTAATGCCGGATGCGGTGACGGTAGACAGCGATGGCAGCTGCTGCATCCGCGTTGCCGCCGGACGCGGCATCCTGCACATCGCGCATGTCGCCCTCGCCGGTCAGCCCGAGAAGGCCACTGCGGTTGTTGAGCATCGTGTCGAGTTCGTCGAAGCCGAGGCCGGCCTCGCGGTGCAGGTAGTTCAGGACGGCCGGGTCGAGATCCCCCGACCTGGTGCCCATCACGAGACCCGCCAGCGGTGTCATCCCCATGCTGGTGTCGATCGATTTGCCTCCGTCGACCGCGCACGCGGACGCACCGTTGCCGAGGTGCAGCACGATCGTCTTCGTCTCAGCCAGTGGACGATCGAGAAACTCGGCTGCGCGCTCTGAGACGTACTTGTGGGATGTCCCGTGGAAGCCGTAGCGCCTGACCCCGTAGCGCGCTGCCAGCTGGGCGTCGATCGCGTATGTGTACGCCTCCGGTTTCAGCGTGCGGTGGAATGCGGTATCGAATACCGCGACGTGGGGGATGCCAGGAAGGGCAGCGAGGGCGGCCCGGATGCCGACGAGATTCGCCGGGTTGTGCAGCGGCGCGAGCGGCGCAAGCGACTCGATCTGCTTTTCGACAGCGGCGGTGACGATTGTCGCGGCGGTGAAAACCGTGCCACCGTGCACCACGCGGTGACCGACGGCGGCAATGTCTCGCCCGGTGCCGAGAGCGGCGAGTGCGATGCGCACGGCCGCCGCGTGATCCTCAGCCTCAGACCCCTGCTCGCCGATGCGCTCGACCATTCCGCCGAACAGCGATTCGCCCGACTCGACCTCGACGAGCTGGTACTTGATCGACGACGACCCCGAGTTCACCACGAAGACGGCGGTCATGCTGTTGCCGCAGCCTGGATTGCCGTGATGGCGACCGTATTGACGATGTCTTCGACCAGGGCTCCGCGCGAGAGATCGTTCACCGGCTTGTTCAACCCCTGCAGCACGGGCCCGATCGCGACGGCCCCGGCGCTGCGCTGCACAGCCTTGTAGGTGTTGTTGCCGGTGTTCAGGTCGGGGAAGATGAACACCGTTGCATGCCCGGCGACTTTCGAGCCCGGCATCTTGAGCGCGCCGACGGTGGCATCTGCTGCGGCGTCGTACTGGATCGGCCCGTCGACGAGAAGCTCCGGCCTGCCTTCGCGAACGAGCGCGGTTGCCAGCCGCACCTTCTCGACATCCGCCCCGCTGCCGGACTCGCCGGTGGAGTAGCTCAGCATGGCGATGCGGGGGTCGATGCCGAACTGCGAAGCGGTCTCTGACGACGAGATCGCGATGTCGGCGAGTTCCTCGGCGGTCGGATCTGGGATGACCGCACAGTCGCCGTAGACGAGCACGCGATCGGCGAGCGCCATGAGGAACACGCTCGACACCACCGAGACGCCCGGCCGCGTTTTGATGATCTCGAACGCCGGTCTGATCGTGTTGGCCGTGGTGTGCGCAGCGCCAGAAACCATGCCGTCCGCGTGGCCCAGGTGAACCATCAGCGTGCCGAAATACGAGCCATCGGTGACGGTGTCGCTGGCCTGGGCGACGGTGACTCCCCGCGGGGAACGGATGCGCGCGTATTCTTCCGCGAACTGCGCACGCAGACCGGACGTGACCGGATCGATGACGGCGGCCTCGGAGATGTCGAGCCCGAGTTCGGCCGCGCGGCCTCTCACCGTCGACTCATCCCCGAGGATGGTGAGCGTCGCGACTTTTCGCTGGAGCAGGCTGCTCGCCGCTCTCAGGATGCGATCGTCGTTGCCCTCTGGCAGCACGATGTGCTTCAGGTTCTCACGCGCCCGCTCCAGGATGCCGTACTCGAACATCAGCGGCGTGACGACGCTCGACGGGCTCACCTGCAGCAGGCGCACAAGCTCTGGCGCATCGACATACTCGTCGAACAGGGCGCGCGCCGCGTCGTACTTGCGCGGCGAGTCGGCGGCGAGTCGGCCCCGAGTCTGCTGGATTCGTCGCAGCACTTCGTACGTGCCGAGGCCTGACATCGCGATCGGCAGCGACGACCCGATCCCCGAGATGAGCCGCTGCACCTGCGGCGCGAGCTCGAATCCTCCGTTCAGGATGACGCCGGTGAGCGAGGGGAAGGTTCCGGACGCGTGCGCCAGCAGAACCCCGACGAGCACGTCAGCTCGATCGCCGGGTGCGACGACGATCGCGCCCTCCATGAGGCGGGTCAAGACGTTCTCCATCGACATGGCAGCGACGACGACGCCGAGCGCTTCCTTCTCGAGCAGGGCGGTGTCTCCCCAGAGCAGCCGGGCATCTGTCGCCTCGATCAGCGCGGCCAGGGTCGGAGCCACGAGGTACGGATTCTCAGGGATGGCCCACACCGGCACCCGGTCGACCAGAGCTGTCGAGACCGCGCCCTCGATCTCTTGTAGCCGTTCGGGGTCGGCCCGGTTGACTATCACCCCGAGAAGCCCAGCGTGCTGCTCCCGTAGCTCAGCGGTGGTGAGATCGGCGACCTGGCGCATCTCGTCGGGGGTGCGGGTTCCCTCCCCCTCGGTGGTGCGACCACCGAGAACAAGCAGCACAGGGGCCCCCAGGTTGGCTGCGATCCTGGCGTTGTACGAGAGCTCGGTCGGGCTGCCGATGTCGGTGAAGTCGGAGCCGAGGATGAGCACGGCATCGCACACGCGCTCGACGGCGGCGAACCGGGCGACGATCTCGGTGAGCGCGCCATCCGGATCCGAATGCACCCGCTCGTAGCTGACGCCGATGCACTCCTCATAGGGGAGGTCGGCCGTGTCGTGCTCCAGCAGCATCTCCAACACGTAGTCGGGCTCGGTGGTCGACCTGGCGATGGGGCGAAAAACTCCGACCCGCCCAGCCTCGCGTGCGAGCGTCTCGAGCACTCCCAGGGCGACCGTCGACTTGCCGGTGTGCCCCTCGGCAGAGGTCACGTAGATGCGGCTAGGCATGACTCCAGCCTAGGCACCGGCGCAGGGTGGCGACACCGGCGGAAACCGGTAGGATTCTCTTTGGTCCGCTGGCCTGCCAGCGCCTCAGGAGAATTCGCCTAGTGGCCTATGGCGCACGCTTGGAAAGCGTGTTGGGTGCAAGCCCTCGGGGGTTCGAATCCCCCATTCTCCGCGCAGTTCTTAGCTCTAACCAGTCCTACTGGTAACCAGTCACTCCGAACGCACACTTCCTACCGAGGCGTTCGATCCGAACAGTGCAATTTCCGGGGGGAAACGCGTGACACCCGAAGTCGAGCCACACCGCTACCTTTTACGACTAACTCCGCGGCGCAGTCTCGTGAACTCTGTGCTGCTGTCGATTATCACTGTTGGCGTTCCGGTGTTCGGCGTGCTGCTTTTCTTTGGCATGCAAAACGGATCGTGGCCGCTTTCCGCAGGTGGCGCACTGCTCACCGCAGGGTTCTGCATATTGCTTTATCGTCGCTACCGCCTCACCTTCATCGGCGTCACAGCGTCGACGGTCGAAGAGCGCGGCTACTGGGGTACGCGCACATCATTCGTTCGATCGGATGTCGCGACTGTCGTTCTCGCGACCACCTACAGCAGATCGTCCCCCGAACCCCTGCCGCAACTGGTCATTCGCGATTCGGATGGTATCCGGATTCTGCGGATGCGCGGCAACTTCTGGTCGGTCGAGGCGATGCGATCGGTAATCTCCGCGATGGATGTCACCCCGATTCTGCCGGCAGAGGTCATGAGCTCGGAGGAGTTCTTCACCCGATTCCCTGGCGCCGCGTACTGGTTCGAACGTCGCCCTGTACTTGCCTGGTTGGCGATAGCGGGCGTTCTTGCCGTCGGAGTCATAGTCGTTTTCGCCATTCTCCACATCATCGGGCTGCAGAATATGGCCACGAAGTAGCCGCTCGTGTGGCCCCCGCACTGGCAGCGCCCAGTTTATGGTCGCAGCACCTCGACCGGCCGAGTGGCCCAGTCACGCACGAGCTCTTCCCTCACCGTTACGCCGCTGCCCGGCCCGGTTGGCACGTCGAGCTGACCTTCGCGCAGCACGAACGGTTCGGTGATGTCTTCGGCGAAATAGCGATCGGATGCTGACGTGTCGCCCGGCAGGGTGAACCCGGGCAGCGCGGCAAGCGCCACATTCGCGGCGCGACCGATTCCGGTCTCGACCATGCCGCCGCACCAGACCGGCACAGCCCGGGCCAGGCAGGCATCGTGGATGCGCACCGCTTCGAGGTAACCGCCGACCCGGCCGGCCTTGACATTGATGACGGATGTCGCGCCACGCTCGATCGCATCGATCGCGACCCCGGTGCTCACGATCGACTCGTCGAGGCACACCGGAGTGGTGATCGCCCGAGCGAGCGCGATGTGCGAGCGGATGTCTTCTTCGACGAAGGGCTGCTCGATCAACAGCAGGCCATACTCGTCGAGCTGCTTCAGATGGTCGACATCCTCGATGGTGTACGCAGTATTCGCGTCGACCTGCAGCAGTGCATCATCGCCGAGCAGCGCACGCACCGCGGCGACGGGCTCGAGATCCCACCCGGGTTTGATCTTCAGCTTGATCCGCTGGTAGCCCTGCTCGACATAGAGGCGCACCTCATCCAGCAGCTCGTCGATGGTCGGCGAGATTCCGACTGAGACGCCGCAGTCCACCGCGGTCGCGGTCGCCCCGAAGTAGCTGCCGAAACTCGTGAGGGAGGCCCTCAGTTGCGCGTCGAGCATCGCCGTCTCGACGGCGGCCTTCGCCATGCGATGGCCGACCACCTGCGCGAACTGCGTGGCGGCATCTTCTGCACCCGTCTCTCCTGCAGCGAAGAGTGCGGGAGCAAGGTATCTCCGCATCACATCGGCGGCGGCGCCCACGTATTCGGAGGAGTAGAAGGGGTCCGTCATCGCGACGCACTCGCCCCAGCCGTCGCCGGCATCCGTGCGCACCCGCACGAGCAGCACGTGCCGTTCGGTCTGCCGGGCGAACGACGTCTCGAACGGACGCACCAGCGGAATGGCGAGGTGGTGGAGCTCGACCGCCTCGACCTTCATCCGGCCTCGTTCATCGATCTTCGAGCCCCCATTGCTGGCCGTACCCACCCTCCGCCTCGGGCTGCGCCATCAGGTCGAGAAACAGTTTTGCGTCGAACGCTTCCGGCCCGAGCACGCCCGTGCCAGCCCAGCGATCATCCGACAGCAACTCAAGCGCGATAACCGGGTTGAGTGCCGTCTGCCACACCACGCACTGGCTCTCGTATTCGGCCATCGTCCACTCGTTATCTGCGACGTGATAGAGATATACCTCGCGAGGCATGCCATTTGTTCCAGTGCCGGTCACCCAGAGCCCTGCGCAGGTTTTGCCGGTCATCCGGGGCCCCAGCGTCGCCGGGTCAGGCAGCCCAGCCGCGACAACGTCACGGGGCGCCACCTCAACCGGCCCGTTGGCAGAACGAACTTTCAGCGGTGTCGTCCTGTCGAGGCCGAGCTGGTGCAGTGTCTTCAGGATGCCGATGAACTCGTTGCCGAGCCCGTACTTGAAGGTCGCCCGCTTCGCGTCGACCCACCGGGGCATGAGCAGCACTTCTTCGTGCTCGACATTGACACACTCCACCTCGCCGATACCGTCGGGGAAAAGAAACATCTCGGGCTCACTGAACGGTTCGGTCGTGTACCAGCCCCGCTCTTTCTCCCAGATCACCGGAGGATTGAGGCACTCCTCGATCGTGGTCCAGATGCTGAACGAGGGGGCGAAAATCTCATTGCCGAGGTCATCCGTCACGACGAGATTGGCGCCGTCACGCACACCGAGTTCGTCGACCTCGCTGAACAGATGATCGGCCGCGTAGCGCGCGAAGACATCGCTCAGCCCGGGCTCGACCCCGATGCCGACCAGGGCGAGCCGTCCCGCCTTCTCCCAATCCGGCGCCTGGCCGAACTGGTCGTCGCCGAGTTTCACGCCGGTCTCGGAATACGGGGCGGTCGGATGCGGCTCAGACAGGCTCATCGCCATATCGAGATAGTCGGCTCCTGCCGCCAGCGCGCCGGCGAAGATCGTCGGGACGAATTTCGGCTCAACCGCGTTCATCACGTGCGTCGCGCCGTGCTCGCGGGCAACGGCCGCGACGCTGTCCGGGTCGGAGGCATCGATCTGGGCTGCAACGAATCGACCACCCTGGTCGCCGTGCTTCGCGGCGATCCAGGCGATTGTGCGCTCAGCCCGTGACAGGTCGTAATCGCTCACGATCATGGCCTCGAAAAAGGTGCGTCGTGCTGCGATCTTGGCAATCGCGTCACCGACGCCACCGGCGCCCACAAGGAGAATTCTCATGCCCCAACGCTACTGGCTAGTCGTGGCGGATGGTCGACTCACGCTCCACGAGATGAGGCTCTGTCGTGACGGTGTGCTCCACCTCGCTGCCGTCGAGCACCGCGAGCACTGTGCGCATGATGCGGGAACCGAGTTCACTGAAATCCTGTCGCATCGTCGTGAGCGGTGGACTGAAGTGTGCTGCTTCCGGGATGTCGTCGAATCCGATGACGCTGACATCCTGCGGAACCCGGATCCCAAGCCCGGAGAAGGAATGCAGCACTCCAAGGGCCATCTGGTCGTTGGCTACGAACACCGCGGAAAAACCGCCAAGCGCGGTGAGCTCATCGCCGATCTCCTGGCCCCGATTCGCTGTCCAGTCTCCACGGAGGGGTTCATGCACCGGCAACCCGCGACGTTCGAGCTCGAAGCGCCACCCACGCTCTCGCTCGACCGCGTCGATTGAATCCTCGGGCCCTGCAACATGGCGAATCTCGCGGTGGCCGAGATCGGCCAGGTATGCGGTCGCTTCTCTGGCCCCGTGGATCTGGTCGATCGATACGCTCGGCACTACGGTGAGTCCGCTCGAATCGGCCGTCACGAGGGGCACATCGAGGTCGAGATCGTTGACCGCCTGGATGGTGAGCCGCTCAGTGGCGACGATAACGAGCGCTTCGACTTTTTGTCGCAGCAACACATCGACGGCGGCCAGAATGGTGTCTGTCGTCGCCTTGCCCATGCTCGCCGTCGTCACCTGGTATCCCGCTTCGCGGGCGGCCTCGTTGAATGCCAGCGCGATGCTCGATGGCCCATAAAGCGGGTTGCCCGTGCTGATCAGCCCAATCGTGCGCGTCTTCCTCGTAGCCAGCGCACGGGCAACCGAACTCGGCCGATACCGCAGCTCGCTCATCGCGGCCTCGACGCGTGCCCTGGTCTGCGGCCGCACCGTGTCTTCGTTGTTGATGACTCGCGAAACGGTCTGGTGAGAGACTCCGGCGAGTCTCGCAACATCCGTTATATTGGCCACGATTGCGAGGCTAGCCGATCAACGCCCACCGTTCCGACGCTTGTTGTAGACGTCGAATGCGACTGCGGCGAGAAGCACGAGCCCCTTGATGAGGGACTGGTACTCGGTTCCGACGCCGAGGATCGACATGCCGTTGTTCAACAGCCCGATTATGAGGCCACCGACGATCGCACCAGTCACCGTTCCGATGCCGCCGGTAACCGCTGCACCACCGATGAAGACCGCAGCGATGGCGTCGAGCTCGAACCCGGTGCCCGCGCTCGGACTCGCCAGGTTGAGTTGCGCGGTGAACACGAGGCCGGCGAGAGCGGCGATCACTCCCATGTTCACGAACAGCAGGAAGGTCACCCGCTTGGTCTTCACACCAGAGAGCTGGGCGGCGTTCAGGTTGCCACCGATCGCATAGACGTGCCGACCGAACACCGAGTTCGCCATCACCGCGCTGTAGACGACAACCAACACACCGAGGATGAGCAGCACGATCGGAGTTCCGTTATAGCTCGCGAGCAGGAACGCGATGTAGAGGATGAGCCCGACGGTGAGCGCGAGCTTGAGCAAGAACCACCAGATCGGCTCGGACTCGAGTCCGT
Organism: Lacisediminihabitans sp.; assembly: GCA_043746355.1. Classification (GTDB taxonomy): domain Bacteria; phylum Actinomycetota; class Actinomycetes; order Actinomycetales; family Microbacteriaceae; genus Lacisediminihabitans. The sequence goes on from JAYTRC010000074.1 coordinate 118,621, forward strand.
ACTTGCGGCGTTGCCCCCTCTGGCGAAGCGAGGTGAGCACGAGGGCGATCGCCGCGACCAGCCCCAGGATGAGAGTGAGCGGCTCGTATCCGCTGGTACCGAAAGTTGGGAGAAACCCAGATCCGATCGAGCGGAACGCTTCAGGGAACGGCGAGATCTGCTGGTTCTGCAGCGCGATCTGTGCTGCTCCGCGGAAGACGAGCATTCCGGCCAGCGTCACGATGAACGCGGGTATTCGGAAGTACGCGATCCAGAATCCCTGCCAAGCCCCGACCAGCGCGCCGAGCACCAGGCACAGCACGATGGCGATCGGCCACGGGATGTTCCACTGGGTGATCATCACCCCGGCCATGGCGCCGATGAAGGCGACGACAGAACCGACCGAGAGGTCGATGTGACCGGCGATGATCACCATCACCATGCCGATGGCGAGGATGAGGATGTAGCTGTTCTGGATGACCAGGTTCGAGACGTTGATCGGTCGAAGGGTGATGCCGCTCGTTGTGACCTGAAAGAAGATCACTATGACGATGAGGGCGATAAAGAGGCCGACCTGACGAAGCTGGCCTGCGAGGTACTGCAGGGCCGTTTTAAGCGCGTTCATTGCTGGATGTCTCCCGTTCTCTGGTCATGTGCTGCATGAGATATTCCGCGGTCGCCTTCGAGCGGGGAACGTCGGCTGTGATTCTGCCCTCGGCGAGGGTATAGATGCGGTCGCAGACGCCGAGGAGTTCAGGCAGCTCAGACGAAATCATGATCACGCCTTTGCCCTCATCCGCGAGCCTGTTGATGATCGTGTAGATCTCGTATTTGGCGCCGACGTCGATGCCTCTCGTCGGTTCATCGAGGATGAGAACGTCAGGGTCTGAGTACATCCATTTCGACAGGACCACCTTCTGCTGGTTGCCACCGGAGAGCTTCCCGGTGATGACATCCACATTCGGGGCCTTGATATTCAGGCTCTTCAGGTAGCCCTCAGCGACCTTCGTTTCTTTGTCACCATCCACGAATCCGAACAACCCGGCCAGTTTTCCGAGCGCGGATCCAGAAATGTTCCTGGTGATGTCGTCGATGAGGTTGAGTCCGTAGCGCTTGCGATCCTCGGTCGCGTAAGCGATGCCGTGTTCGATCGCTTTCGGCACAGTGCTGGTGTCGATCTCGACGCCGCGCTTGAAGACCTTCCCGGTGATCTTGGTTCCATAACTGTGCCCGAACACGCTCATCGCCAGCTCGGTTCGCCCCGCGCCCATCAGTCCGGCGATACCGACGATCTCACCCGCGTGAACGGTGATGTGGGCGTCATCGACAACCAGACGGCCGATGTCAATCGGGTGGTGCACGTTCCAGTGCTCGACCCGCAGCAGCTCGTCGCCGATGTTCGGGGTGTGCTCAGGGAAGCGGCTCTCGAGGTCGCGGCCGACCATGCCCTTGATGATGCGCTCTTCGGTGATTTCGTCCGCGTGCATATCAAGGGTCTCGATGGTCTTGCCGTCTCGAATGATGGTCACCTCATCCGCGATCGCTTTGATCTCATTCAGTTTGTGGCTGATGATGATCGACGTGATGCCCTGCTCTTTGAGGTGCTTGATCAGGTCGAGCAAGTGGGCGGAATCCTCGTCGTTGAGCGCCGCCGTCGGTTCATCGAGGATAAGCAGCTTGACCCGCTTCGACAGGGCCTTCGCGATCTCGACCAACTGCTGCTTACCAACACCGATGTCGGTGATCTTGGTGATGGGATTATCTTTGAGGCCGACCCTGGCGAGCAGTTTTGCTGCCTCGAGGTTGGTCTTGTTCCAGTCGATCCAGCCGTTCGTTTGCTGTTCGTTGCCGAGGAAGATGTTTTCGGCGATAGAGAGATATGGGCTGAGAGCGAGTTCCTGGTGGATGATAACGACGCCGGCAGCCTCAGAGTCATTGATGCTCTTGAACGAGACCGGCTCGTTCTCAAAGACGATCTCACCGTCGTATGTGCCGTGCGGGTAGACGCCACTCAGCACCTTCATCAGTGTTGACTTGCCCGCGCCATTCTCACCGCAAATGGCATGGATATGACCGCGTTCCACACCGAGTGACACATCCTGCAGGGCCTTTACCCCAGGGAAGGTCTTCGTGATGTTACGCATCTCGAGGATGTTGTTGATCACTGGTTGAGCTTCTTTCCGCGATGAAAGATGGTGGCACTGGCGGCGGGGTTTCCCGCCGCCAGTGCCCGGATGGAGACGAACCTACTTGAGGTCGGCTTCTGTGTAGTAGCCGCTCTTCACAAGAACGTCTTCATAGTTGGCCTTCGTGACCACGGTGGGCTGGAACAGGAAGGTCGGAACTACCTTGACCTTGTTGTTGTAGCTCTTCGTGTCGTTCACCTGCGGGGTCTTGCCGGTGAGCAGGTCGTTCGCCATGACGGCGGCCTGGTCGGCGAGCTTGCGGGTGTCCTTGTAAACGGTCGAGTACTGCTGGTTGGCAATGATCGACTTGACCGATGCCGCCTCAGCATCCTGTCCGGTGATCACCGGGAGGGGCTTCGAAGCGGTTCCGTATCCGGCGCCCTGGAGCGCCGAGATGATTCCGATCGAGAGACCGTCGTACGGAGACAGGATGCCAGCAACGTTCGCGCCGTCGGAGTACGACTTGGCGACGAGGTTCTGCATACGAGCCTTGGCTGTCGCCGGGTCCCACTGCAGGGTTGCGACCTGCGTGAAGCCGGTCTGGCCGCTCTTGATCACGATGGTGCCGTCATCGATGTACTTCTGCAGCACCGACATGGAGCCGTTGAAGAAGAACGTCGCGTTGTTGTCATCGGGGCTTCCGGCGAAGAGCTCGACGTTGAACGGGCCCTTCTTGTCGGTGCGCTTGCCGTTGGCGTCGAGAATCCCCATGCCGGTGAGCAGGCTGTTCGCCTGGTCGACACCGACCTTGAAGTTGTCGAACGAGACGTAGTAGTCGACGTTCTTGTCACCGGTGAGCAGACGGTCATACGAGATGACCTTGATGCCGGCCTTGGCCGCAGCGTCGAGCTGGTCGCTCAGTGATCCACCGTCGATTGACGCGACAATGAGAATCTTCGCACCCTTCGTGATCATGTTCCCGACCTGCAGAACCTGCTGCGGAATCTTGTTGTCTGCGTACTCGAGGTCGACCTTGTAGCCGAGCTTCTCGAGGTCGGCCTTGACGGCGTCGCCGTCTTTGATCCAGCGCTCCGAGACCTTCGTGGGCATTGCCACGCCGACAAGGGCCCCTTTGTTATTGGTTGAGCCGGAGGTCGTTCCGGTGGTACGGCCGCCTGAGCATGCCGCGAGAGTTAGTGCGAGTCCTACGGCTGCGACGCCGATGAGAATCTTTCGAGCCTTCACTGTGGTTCCTTTCGATTTACTGATGGACGACACTGTCAGATGCCTTGCGCCAACCGGTAGTACGCCTGATTCCAGCGAAGTTCTCGCTGGAATTCCCGGATGGTGGTGTGCTCGTCGATGACGACGAGTTCGTTCCTCGCGATTTCCGCGAAGTCTTCGAACACCTCGAGTCCGACCGCTGTGGTCATGACCGTGTGGTGTGCTGCGCCGGCGATGAGCCACGCAGAAGCGCTGGTCGCGAAGTCTGGCTGGGGTTTCCAGACCGCGCGGGCGACGGGGAGTTTGGGGAGAGGATGCGGCAGCGCGACAACATCGACTACATTCGCGACGAGTCTGAAGCGGTCTCGCATGTCTGACATGGCAACAACGACGGCGGGGCCTGGATCGGTATCGAAGACGAGACGCACCGGGTCTTCGCGCCCGCCGATACCGAGTGGGTGGATCTCGAGTTTCGGCTTCGATGTGGTGAGCGTAGGGCAGACCTCGAGCATGTGAGCGCCGAGAATCACTTCGCTACCCGGGGTGAGGTCGTAGGTGTAGTCCTCCATGAGGGACGCACCGCCGGGCAGGCCAGCACCCATGACTTTGGCTGCCCGCACGAGCACCGCCGTCTTCCAGTCGCCCTCCGCGCCGAACCCGTAGCCGTCGGCCATGAGTCGCTGCACGGCGAGCCCGGGCAACTGGCGCAGCCCACCGAGATCCTCGAAGCTGGTGGTAAATGCGGAAAAACCACCAGCCTCGAGGAAGCTTCTGAGGCCCAGCTCGATGCGAGCACCATAACGAAGCGAATCGTGGCGGTCTGCCCCCGCTCTGAGTTCAGGAGCCACGTCATAGAGCGTTTCGTATTCGGCGACGAGAGCGTCGACATCCTGCTCGCTCGAAGCATCGACGGCTTCGACGAGGTCATTGACGCCCCACGTGTTCACCTGCACGCCAAAGCGCAGTTCAGCCTCGGTCTTGTCGCCCTCCGTCACGGCAACGAAGCGCATGTTGTCGCCGAACCGGGCGAGTTTCAGTTCGCGAGTGGCGGCCCAGCCGGCTGCCGCGCGCGCCCAGCTCTCGACCTGCGCGATGACCGCCGGGTTCGACACATGGCCGACTACCGTCTTGCGCGCAACACCGAGGCGGGTTTGGATGTAACCGAACTCGCGATCACCGTGCGCCGCCTGGTTGAGATTCATAAAATCCATGTCGATGCTGTCCCAGGGCAGCTCGACATTCGCTTGCGTGTGCAGGTGCAGCAAGGGCTTGCGCAGCAGGTCGAGCCCGGTGATCCACATCTTCGCCGGGCTGAATGTGTGCATCCAGGCGATCACGCCGATCACACTGTCGGCCGAGTTCGCCTCCAAAGCCATGCGACGGATCGCGTCACTGTCGGTCAGAACCGGCTTCCACACCACGGTCACCGGCAGGTTCTTCGGTGCGCCGAGCACGTCGGCGATCGCCTTGGACTGCTCGGCCACCTGCGCGAGGGTCTCCTCGCCGTAGAGCCCCTGGCTGCCGGTGAGAAACCAGACCTCGAAGGACTTCAGGTCGGGAACGATGCTTCGGCTCATGTCAATGCTCCCGTCGGGTTTTGCCCGTAGACGTTCTGGTAGCGGGCGAACAGCGCGTCGACCGACTCCTGCGGAATCGGGATGGGGTAACCCAGCTGTCGCGCGATGTGGGTCGTGCGGGCGACATCCTCGACCATGACGGCGGCCTTGACCGCGTCCCGTGGATTCGCCCCGATGGTGAAGACGCCGTGGTTTTGCATGAGTACAGCCCGGGAGCGGTGACCGGAGAGGGTCGCCACGATTCCACGTCCGATCGAATCGTCGCCGATGATTGCGAATGGCCCGACCGGGATCTCGCCACCGAACTCGTCGGCCTGCCCGGTGATCACGCAGGGGATCGCCTCGCCGCGCGCTGCCCACGCCGTTGCGTAGGTCGAGTGGGTGTGCACGATCCCGCCGACGTGCGGCATATTCCGGTAGACGTATGCATGCGCTGCGGTGTCGCTGGATGGCGAGTGCTCACCCTCGACGACGGTGCCGTCGAGGTCGCACAGGATCATGTTCTGCGCTGTCAGGTCGTCGTACTCGACACCGGATGGCTTGATCACGAATAGCTCTTCGCCGGGCACCCGGCCCGAGATGTTGCCGCCTGTCCAGATCACCAGGTTGTAGCGCACCAGCTGGGAGTGCAAGGCTGCCACGTCACTTCGCACCTCGTCGATGCTCATGCGGTCACCACCTTTTTAGCAAACGCTGCCCGACGCATGGCTGCCAGTCTGTGCATCACGTCGTTGCCACCGCGGCCGAAGTAGTCGTGCAGCAGCGTGTACTCCCTGTAGAGCAGGTCGTACGCGTCGGCCGCTTCGGGGTTCGGCGTGTATACCGCCCGGTGTAGTTTGCCCATGGCGTTACCAGCCGCGAGAACATCGTCGTATGCGCCAGCAGCGACTGCCGCATGAATCGCCGACCCGAGCGCTGGGCCCTGGTCGCTGGCGATAGTCGAGATTGGCATCCGCAGCACGTCGCTATAGACCTGCATGAGAAAGTCGTTGCGCAGCAGGCCACCCGCGACGATGAACTCGGTCACCGGCACACCAGCCATGTTGAAGGTCTCGACGATTGTGCGGGTGCCGAACGCGGTCGCTTCGAACAGCGCTCGGTAGATCTCCTCGGGCCTGGTCGTGAGCGTTGTACCGACCACAACCCCGCTGAGTTCGTGGTCGACGAGCACCGAACGGTTGCCGCTCTGCCAGTCCAGTGCCACCAAGCCGTGGCCTCCGACCGGCTGGTTGCGCACGAGATCGGTGAGGTATTCGTGGATGCTCATGCCCCGGGCATCCGCTGCGTCACGGTAACTGCCAGGAACCTGGTTGCTCACGTACCACGCGAAGATGTCGCCGACCCCGGACTGGCCGGCCTCGTATCCGTAGAGGCCCGAGACGATGCCGCCATCGACAACGCCGCACATTCCCGGGACCTCGCGCAGCACGTCGGAGTTCATCACGTGACAGGTGGATGTTCCCATAATGGCAAGCATCTGGCCGGGCTCGACAGCTCGCGCAGCCGGTGCTGTCACGTGCGCGTCGACGTTGCCGACCGCCACTGCAATGCCCTCGGGCAGGCCCGTCCAGGCTGCAGCCTCCGCGCTCAGCGTGCCCGCGGCGTCTCCCAGCTGGCCGATCTTGTGGGCCACCTTGTCGTCAGCGAAGGCTGCGAAGTCGAGGTTCAGCGCGCCGAGGAAGTCGCGGCTCGGATACTCGCCGTCCTGCAGCATTCCCTTGTAGCCGGCGGTGCACGCATTGCGGATGTAGCTGCCGGTCAGCTGCCAGACGATCCAGTCTGCAGCCTCGACCCAGTGGGCTGTCTTTTCGTACAACTCAGCATCTTCTTCGAGAAGCTGTAGCCCTTTCGCGAACTCCCACTCGCTCGAAATGAGGCCGCCGTAGCGCGAAAGCCAGCTCTCGTTCCGCTGCCGGGCAAGCTCGTTGATGCGGTCGGCCTGGGACTGCGCGGCGTGGTGCTTCCAGAGCTTCACGTATGCGTGGGGCCGATCCGGGAATAGGTCGCTGAGCGGGGTGCCGTCTGCGGTGACCGGCAGCGGGGTGCTCGCAGTGAAGTCGGTGCCGATGCCGATAACCTGCGCCGCGTCGATGCCAGCAGCTGAGATCGCGGCTGGCACGGCGTGCTTGAGAACCTCGACGTAGTCTGCGGCGACCTGCAGGGCCCAGTCGGGAGGAAGTGCTGCACCGGTCGTGGCGAGCACGGCATCCATCACTCCGTGTGGATAGTCGAAGGTCGCGGTGCCCAGTTCGGCCCCATCTGCCACCCGCACGACGAGGGCGCGACCTGAGAGGGTGCCGAAGTCGACGCCGACGACATAACGATCGGCAGCGGGCGTTGCGGTGGGCACCTTCGAACTCCTTTGTCTGACGGTCATGCTGTGGTTATCGGTCGCGCGGATGACGACCAGCGAAAATGTTATCGCTCACATTTCACAAAATGTTATCGCTCACATTTTTACCAATCGTACTCATGGCGCCGCCCGTGTCAACACCATGTCCGCTCCGATCGGGTCACGATCGGGTCACGCCCTCCCGCTCGCACCGCCGACACCAAGGTTGTGCGATCCCGCTTCCGCCCCCGCCTCCGCCTCCGCCCCCGACGCCAACGTTGAGCGATCCCGTCAACGATGTGCGTTCCGGAACCAGCACACCGTTGACGAACTAGCACAACGTCCCGCCAAGCGCGGCCTGTCGGCAGCCCCATCAGCGCCGCAAACTTGCGCGACGGCAGCCCCATCAGCGCCGAGGGCCGTAACCCGCGACATCCGCCCCCTGCCACATCGCGCGCCCACGCCCGCGCCCACCCAACCCAACCCGTGCGCGCCACCAACGCCGGAACCGCGGCCCGTTGCCCCGAACGACCCCCGCCGACGCAAAAGGTCGGCCCCCGCCGTGAGGCGAGGGCCGACCAGGTGACTGTCGGGAGCTGACTACTTGGTCAGTGCCTCGAGGGTCGGGTTGTTCGCGTAGGACTCTGCTGCATTCTTCGCGGTGACGAGCACAGGCGCCAGGTAGTAGGTCGGAACCTTGACCGAGCCGTTGTCCGTTGCGGGCGAGTTTGTCGTCGCCTTCTTACCTGCGGCGAGCTGCTTCACCATAGCGACGGCCTGCGCGACGAGCTTCGACGTGTCTTTGTTGATGGTGGAGTACTGCACACCCGACATGATCAGCGGGATCGACGCGGTCTCAGAGTCCTGACCGGTCACGACGGGCTGCACGGGGGTGTCCTTGCCGGCCGCGTGGATCGAGGTGATGATGGCGCGGGCCAGGGTGTCGTTCGGCGAAAGAACACCGTTCAGCACCTTGTTGCTGTAGTTACCAGCGAGCAGAGTGTCCATACGGGTCTGCGCGTTGGCTGCGAGCCAGCCTGTGGTCTGCGTCTGGGCGATGGCGGTCTGGCCAGAAACGACCTTCAGCGTTCCATCATCGATCTTCGGCTGCAGAATCTTCATCGCGCCATCGAAGAACACCGCGGCGTTCGGGTCGGTGGATGCACCCGAGAACAGCTCGATGTTGTAGGTCTTGGCGTCGGGGAAACGTGCCTTCATCCCATCGAGGAGGGCCTGGCCCTGCAGCTCGCCAACCTTCTCGTTGTTGTAGGCAACGTAGTAGTCGACGTCCTTCGAGTCCTGGATGATGCGGTCGTATGCAATGACGACGGCACCGTTTGCGTGTGCCGCCTTAACCTGCGCACCAAGCTGCTTCCCGTCGAAGGCACCGATGATCAGGACCTTCGCGCCCTTGGTGTTCATGGTCGAGACCTGGGCGGCCTGCTCCGACGCGGTGTTGGCAGAGGGCGCGTACTGAACATCGGCCTTGAAGCCGGCCTGCGTCAGGTCGTCCGTGAAGAGCTGGCCAGCGAGTACCCAGTTCTGCGAGGTCTTGTCGGGGAGAGCGACGCCGATTGTCGATCCAGCCTTGAACCCTGTGGTGCTTGCAGCGGTGGAGGTTCGCGATGAGCAGCCCGAGAGGGCCATCAGTGCAACCCCGGCTACTGCAACCGTCGTGATGACGAATTTACGCATTTTTTTCGCTTTCTGTGTTGTGAGGTGGTGCAGTGGAAATGCGGTGGGACGGATGAACCGCCCCGGTGACTACGTCGGCGCTGCTATGCGTTCGGCGTAGTGGATTGTGGGCGCGAGGAGTCTTCGGCGCTTTCCCCGGTGGGGGCGATGGATGGGCGATTGAGCGGTGCGTTAGAGGCGGTGGCATCGTCAGATGCTCGACGGTTGCGGGTGAACATGCCGATGAGGGATGGTCTCCCGGAGCGCTTGCTATAGACGTCGATGCCGACGGCGATGAGCAACACGAGCCCCTTGATGATCTGCACCTTGTCGTTCGAGACTCCTTCGAGCTGCAGGCCGTTGTTCAGCACGGCGATAACAAGACCACCGATGATCGATCCGACGATGGTTCCGATTCCACCGGCCACCGCCGCGCCACCGATGAAGACGGCCGCGATCGCGTCGAGTTCCCAGCCGGTGCCGTCACCGGGACCGGACGCCCCGGCGCGTGCCACACCGACCATTCCGGCCACCGACGCGAGAACCGACATGTTCATCATCACGAAGAAGTTGATTCGCTTGATTTTTACACCGCTGAGTTCGGCTGCATGCCAGTTGCCGCCGACGGCGTAGATGTGGCGACCGAACGTGGTGTTGCGGGTGACGAACGAGTAGATGAGCACCAGCACGCCGAGGATGATGCCCGAAATCGGATAGCTGGTTCCCGGACGGCCGGTGGCGAAGAGATAGGTAGCGCCGCCTGCGACAAAGACGAGTACGACCAGCTTCACGATGCTGACCCAGATCGGGGCCTTCTCTGCCCCCATGAGAGTCTGCGTGCGACGCTGGCGGAACTCGGAGATAACGATTCCGATGATCGCGAGGAGGCCGAGAATAAGCGTGCCGTTGCTAAAGCCGAAGTCGGCACCGAAGTCAGGAATCGACCCCTGCCCGAGGGTATTGAACGAGTCCGGCGTCGTCACCGTGTTTGAGGCGCCGAAGAACTGATTCGCCCCGCGGAAGATGAGCATCCCGGCCAGGGTCACGATGAAGGCGGGCACTCCGACGTATGCGACCCAGAAGCCCTGCCAGGCGCCGATTACCGCACCGAGAACCAGGCCGAGAATCACGGCAGCAAACGGCGAGAAATGCCAGCTGACCATCGAGGTCGCGACGACGATTCCTACGAATGCCGCAACGGATCCGACCGAGAGATCAATATGGCCGGCGATGATCACCATCACCATGCCGATGGCCAGAATCAGCACGTATGCGTTCTGATTGACGAGGTTGATCAAATTGATCGGGTTGAGGGTGAGGCCGCCGGTCACGATCTGGAAGAAGATGACAATGACGACGAGTGCACCGAGAATGCCGACCTGACGACCGGTGCCCTGTGCCCCGCCGAACATCTTGCCGAGGTCGCGGAAGTGAAAGCCGGCCGTCTTCGGGGCTTCGGGTGTTGCGCTCATTAGCTGTTAACTTTCTTCTTCGCGGAAGTCATGCTTCTCAGGAGAGTTTCGGGCGTTGCCTCGTCGGCGGGAAGGTCGTTCGTGATGGCGCCCTCGAAGATCGTGTAGATGCGGTCCGAGACACCGAGCAGCTCCGGAAGCTCCGACGAGATGAGGATGATGCCCTTGCCGCTGGCCGCGAGGTCGCGGATGATGCCGTAGATTTCGGTCTTCGCACCGACGTCGATGCCGCGGGTGGGCTCGTCGAGGATGAGCAAGTCTGGGTCAGTGAACATCCACTTCGCCAGCACGACCTTCTGCTGGTTGCCGCCCGAGAGCTTGTTGACGCCCTCATTCACCGTCGGGGTCTTGATCCGAAGGCTCTTCCGATAGGACTCCGCGACGGTATGTTCCTCGACCTTGTCGATCACCGACAGTTTGGCGATCTTCGAGAGCTTCGCCGCGACAACCGAATCCTGGATATCGTCGAGCAGGTTCAGCCCGAGCGCCTTGCGGTCTTCGCTGACATAGCCGAGACCGTTCTTGATCGCCTCCGAGACGGTGCGCAACTGAATCTCTTTGCCATTCATGAAGACCTGGCCCGAGATGAAGTTTCCGTATGAGCGGCCGAAGAGGCTCATCGCCAACTCGGTGCGACCGGCACCCATGAGGCCAGCGAACCCGACAACCTCACCACGACGAACGAAGAAGCTCGAGTTCTTGACCACCATGCGCTCTGCGGTGAGGGGATGCTGCACGGTCCAGTTCTTAACCTCGAAGAACACCTCACCGATGTCTGGGGAGCGATCCGGGAAGCGATTCTCGAGCACGCGACCCACCATCCCGCGGATGATCCGGTCTTCGTTTGCACCGTCTTTCTTGACGTCGAGCGTCTCGATCGTCTTGCCGTCACGGATGATCGTGATCGAGTCGGAGATCTGCTCGATTTCGTTGAGCTTGTGCGAGATCATGATCGATGCGATTCCCCGGCCTTTCAAGCCGAGGATCAGGTCGAGCAGGTGCTGCGAGTCCGCTTCGTTGAGGGCGGCGGTCGGCTCGTCCAGAATCAGGAGCTTCACCGACTTATTCAGCGCCTTGGCGATCTCGACGAGTTGCTGCTTACCGACACCGAGGTTCTTGATCTGGGTGTCTGGGTCGTCCTCGAGCCCGACTCGGGCGAGCAGGTCGATCGCGCGCTTCTTGGCCGCGACCCAGTCGATGACACCGAAGCGGCGCGGTTCGTTGCCGAGGAAGATGTTCTCGGTGATGGAGAGCTGCGGGATGAGCGCGAGCTCCTGGTGGATGATCACGATGCCGGCCGATTCGCTCGACCCGATGTCGCGGAAGTGCATCTCTTTGCCCTGGAACACGATGTCGCCGCTGTACGTGCCATAGGGGTAGACACCGGAGAGCACCTTCATGAGCGTGGACTTGCCCGCACCGTTTTCACCGCAGATCGAATGGATCTCGCCTGCCCTGACCGAGAGCGACACCCGGTCGAGTGCTTTCACTCCAGGAAATTCTTTGGTGATCGAGCGCATCTCGAGGATGACAGGCGTCGTCGAGGCTGGAGTGGATGATGCGGGTGCGACCGTAGTCATGACCGGGCCTCCTTCGCGAGGGTGCGGAGGCCACTAATCAGCGGGATGTGTACGTTCACACGTGCGGCTAGCGCATCTGTTATCAACGCCGGACTACCTTGTCTCGTAAGGGGGCGGGAAAATGCCCGCTAACAAGACTAAACCCTCGTTTGCTCCTTGTCGTCAAGTTGTGAACACAACGAACAGGTAACATCTCGCACACTCGGTGGGCCTCAGGCATTCTGCGCCCCCCGTTGCTGCAGAACGAGAGCAGCTGCACCCAGCGCTTCGGCCTTCTCCCCAAGCGACGACATAACGAGGGTGGTTGTCACTCCGACGCTTGGAACGGCGTGCCGAACCAGCCCGCGTTCTATCGGTGCAAGGAAGATGTCGCCCAATTCTGCCAGGGGTCCTCCGATGACAATGACCTCAGGGTTGATGAGGTTGGCCACGCTGGCGAGTGCCCGACCGATGGCGAGGCCCGCATCATCCAAAACCCGTATCGTCGCCGAATCGCCCTCTCTCGCTCGCTGCACGAGGTCCGGAATTCGTGTGACGCCAGACCGGCTGAGCAACTGCAGCATCACCGAAATGGATGCGACGGTCTCGAGACATCCCCGGTTGCCGCAGTGACACACCACGCCGTTGTCGGTGATCGTGTCATGACCGATCTCCCCTGTGACGCCGAGAGCACCATAGAACGGCGTGCCGTTGAGAATGAGGCCTGACCCGATGCCCGTACCGATTTTCACGAAGACCAGGTTCTCGATCTGGCTGTGCGGGCCCCAGGTCACTTCCGCGAGCGCGCCAAGATTTGCGTCATTGTCGAATACGACGGGGAAGTGAAGGCGATGTTCGAGGTCGGTGAGTTCAATTCCCACCCACTCCGGCAGGATTGCGCCCTGGACGACGCGGCCGCTTCTGCGGTCGATCGGACCGGGAATGCCGACGCCGACACCGAGCACAGCCGAGGCTGGGATGCTGTTCGCCGCAAGCATCTCTGTGAGCAGTTGGGATGCCCTGTCGATGCCCTCTTCTGCGCGATGACCCAAAGGCAGCTCGACGTTCTCTTCGGCGATCACCGTGTAACCGAGGGTCGCTATTGCGATTCGAAGGTGCCGCCGACCGAAATCGATGCCAACCGTAACCGAACTGCTGTCGAGCAGTCGAACAAGCAGGGCGCGCCTGCCCGAGCTGGTCGTCGGCTCGGTTTCGACCAGGCCAGCTTCCGCCAGAACGCCAACGAGATTGGAGATCGTGGCGGTCGAAAGGCCGGTCTGCCTGGCCAGTTCAGCCTGGGTCGACGGCCCGCTCGAGCGGAGAGTGTCGACGACGCGCTGCTGGTTCAGGTTACGAAGGGCGGACTGCGAGCCTGGGTTGCGCGCACTGGGCGAGCGCGGTTGCGACGATGCAGGCATGAACTCGACCTTGCATCATCGTCACCCTTGCAGTCAAGAAATTAACGCAACATTTGAATTACGACGAGAAGGTTGAACGCTAAAGTGCGCGGCCCGGGGCAGCGGTCGAGTTGCGGATGACGAGTTCGGGAAGAATCTGCTCGTGGCTCATCCCTCGAGCCCCGCTGAGTTCACCGAGGAGCAGGGCGATCGATCTCCGCCCGATCTCGGCGAAGTCCTGGCGAACCGTGGTGAGGGGCGGCCAATAATGCGCCGCCTCCGGGATGTCATCGAAACCAACGATGCTGATGTCTCTCGGCACGTCGAGGCCGCCCTCTCGAAAGGCGTGGATGAGGCCGAGCGCCATCTGGTCGTTCGCTGCAAAAATGGCGGTGAAGTCGGTGCGCCGAAGCAACTCGCGGCCGACGTAGTGGCCGAAATCCGCTGTCCAGTCGCCGAGGATGGGCGGGTATGCGATGAGGTCTGAGTCGACGATCTCATCGATGAATCCACGCATTCTCGCTTCGGCTTCGATCCAGTCCTGTGGGCCAGCCAGCTGGAGGATGTGCTGGTGGCCGAGTCCGATGAGGTGCTTGGCCGCGAGTCGAGCGCCTGAGATCTGGTCGACCGAGAGGCTGTGCTCGTCTCGCCTCGTCGAATCGAGAGTCACGAGCGGAATCGTGATCTCCAGCTCTTTGATCGCGTCGAACACTCGCACCTGCGGGGCAATGACAATGAGCGCCTCGATCGATTGGTTCACGAGGTATTCCAGCCTGTCGCGAATCGATTCGTAGTCACTCGTCGCAATGCTCGTCGTGCTGATCACGTAGCCGGCCTCGCGCGCCGCCTCCTCGATGGCGTGAAGGCTGGTCGCTGAGCCGTAGTGCGCCGTCTGGGAGGTGAGCACGCCGATGGTCCTCGAGCGACTGGTGACCAGCGCCCTGGCGGCCTGGTTCGGCCGGTAGCCGAGTTGATCGATTACCTGGAGTACGCGCTCCTTGGTGCTCGGTCGAAGCGCCTCGGAGTTGTTGAGAACGCGCGAGACGGTCTGGTACGAGACTCCCGCCAGGCGCGCGACATCGCGGATGTTCGGCGCTCGAACCTTCTCTGGCTCCATGGCGGTGGTACCCGGCTTCGGTGGGGGTGGCTTGGGTGGGGTGGACAGCGCAACCATTATGCCCCCCACCCGCCGCCCTACTCCGTCAGTGCTCAGGCGAGCGCAAAGACGACGAGCCCACCTGGCCTGGCATGATCTGCTGCAGGTCGAGATGAAAGCGAGCGGTGCTCGGGTTCGCCCATGGCTCACTTATGAGCTGCATAAGGAAAGTCCCGGCAATTGCTGTACGTATTTCGTGAACTACTTCTTGTCTGTGAGCCAGTGCTCGCGACGGGCCAGTGCTCGCGACGGAACGGGCGGCCGAGCCGATCGGTGAGCAAATCGCCGCCGTCTTCATCGGGGTCTCATCGGTCATCCACTCTAGAAAGATCATCCGGACGGAGTACGCCCCACGCAGCCAACTGGGAGAAAAAGAGCGTATTTTCAAGTCATGTCCGTTTCATTCAGCAGGTGGATCCCGGCTGGCATCGCCGTCGTGGTCGTGGCAGCAGGAGCAATCGCAGTACCCATCGCCGCTAATGCGGCCAGCGCGCTCGCGCCGAAGTCCGCCGAGCAGGTGCTGGCGATGATCGGTTCGAGCAAAGTCGACGCATTCTCGGGGGAGCTCGTCACAACGTCGAACCTCGGTCTTCCTTCACTGCCGAGCGGCATCGGCGGGGCTTCTTCGTCATCGAGCACCGCCGGTGTCGCATCGATTCTGAGCCTCCTCTCGTCACCGCAAACCGCCAGAATCTACGTCGACGGCACGACGAAAGAGCGCGTACAGGTGGTGTCGAGCCTCGCCGAACAAGACGTCATTCGAAACGGCAAAGACGTGTGGCAGTACGACTCGAAGAAGAACACCGTGACGCACGCGACGCTAGCTGCCCGCAGTGACGCCAAGGCGCCGGCCCAGACGCAGACCCCCGCTGAAATCGCGCACGCACTCGTCACGCGTCTCACCTCGTCTACCGCGCTGAGCGTTGGCACCAACGCCCAGGTCGCCGGCCGCAGCACATACACTCTCGTGCTCACCCCCAAGGCGAAAGACACCCTCATCGGATCGGTCGCGATCTCGGTCGACTCGGCCACCGGGCTCCCGCTCGCCGTCGAGGCGACAGCGCGCGGACAGCACGACCCGGCCATCGGCGTCTCGTTCCGCAGTATCACCCTCTCGGCCCCTGCCGCGAGCCTGTTCGACTTCACTGCGCCGAAGGGCGCGAAGGTCACCCAGCAGTCCGCGCCGAAGCGCGCGACGGCCCCTAAACCCACCGTGAGCGCACGGCCCTCTGTCGCGAAGCCGACCGTCGTCGGAAGCGGCTGGGATGCCGTGGTCGAGACGGCAGCCAGCGCCTCTTCCAGCACGTCCATGAGCAAACTCACCAGACAGAAGCTGTTCTCCGAACTCACGACGGCTGTGGCCGGAGGGCGCGTGCTACACACCTCCCTCGCCAATGTGCTGATCACGACCGACGGAAGGGTGCTCGCCGGCAGCGTCTCCGTCGATCGACTGATCGCGGTAGCAGCACAGAAGTGAACGCAATCGAAACGCATGGCCTGACCAAGCGTTTCGGAAGCCAGACGGTGGTGAACGCTGTCGACCTCTCGGTTCCGACCGGGTCGGTTTTCGGGTTTCTCGGGCCCAACGGCTCGGGCAAGACGACGACGATCCGCATGCTGCTCGGGCTTGCCTCAGCGACCAGCGGCAGTGTCAGCGTGCTTGGCGAGGGGATGCCTCGCAGCCTGCACAGCGTGCTGCCGAGGGTCGGCGCTCTCGTCGAGGGCCCGGGTTTCTACCCGTACCTCTCCGGGGCTGACAACCTGCGCAGGCTCGACTCCGCTGATCGTCATGTCTCGTCGCGAACCCGCTCTGCCCGGGTCGACGCAGCGCTCGACCGGGTCGGGTTGAGCCAGGCCGCCGGCAAGAAAGTCAAGGCGTATTCGCTCGGTATGAAGCAGCGGCTCGGTCTCGCAAACGCCATGCTCGCGCCCCGCGAGTTGCTGGTGCTCGACGAGCCGACCAACGGCCTTGACCCGCAAGGCACCCGCGAAGTGCGCGCCCTCGTCAGTTCGTTCGCAGCAGAGGGCACCACGGTTTTCGTTTCGAGTCACCTCCTCGCCGAGATCGAGCAGATGTGTACGCATGCTGCGATCATGAGTGCCGGGCGCCTGGTCGCCCAGGGCACACTGGATGAGCTTCGGGATGCCGGGGAGCCGAGCATCCGACTCGTCACGCCAGATGCTGCGAAGGCTATCGCCGCGCTGAAGACGCTCGGGCTGACGGCGGCGAGCGATACGCACGCGATTGTTGCCAGTGTCGGAGCGGGTTCGGATATCGACGCGATCATGCCAGCGCTCGTTGCTGCGGGAGTTCGCGTGCGCGGTTTCTCGGTAGACCAGCCCAGCCTCGAGGACCGCTTCGTCTCGCTCACCGGTGAGGGGTTTGACGTTGCCCAGTAACCCGGTGCCACGTAACACACTGCCAGGGAAGACGATCGGGCTCGCGCTGATGGGCTCCGAGCTATCTGTCATGTTCCGACGCCGCCGCACCTGGGCGCTGCTGGCTGCGCTGGCCGCTGTGCCCATCCTGGTCGCTGTGGCTGTGCGGGTGACATCCCATCCGGGGCGTGCCGGCAGCGTCGCCTTCGTCGACCAGATCAGCCAGAACGGCCTGTTCGTCACCCTGGCCGGCTTGACGCTGGCGGTGCCGCTCTTTCTGCCGCTGACCGTCGGGGTCGTCGCCGGGGATACCATCGCCGGTGAGGCGAGCGCCGGCACTCTTCGCTACCTGCTGGTCGCCCCGGCCGGTCGTGTGCGACTGCTGATCGTCAAATACATCGGGGCCGCAGTGTTCTGCGTTGCAGCCACCCTAGCTGTTGCACTCGCCGGGGTGCTCATCGGGATCGCACTGTTCCCCGTCGGGCCGATTACCCTGCTCTCCGGCGACACGGTCAGCATCGGGGAGGGGCTCGTCAGGGCGCTTCTCATCGCCCTCTACGTCTCTGTCTCGCTGCTCGGATTGTCAGCGATCGGCCTCTTCTTCTCCACACTCACCGACGTTCCGGTCGGCGCGATGGCCGCGACTATCGTGCTCTCTGTCGTCTCGCAGGTGCTCGACTCGCTGTCTCAACTCGACTGGCTACATCCGTGGCTGTTCAGCCACTATTGGCTCGGATACGCCGACCTGCTGCGGCAACCCCTCTCGTGGGATTCGTTCGGCAGCAACGCCATTCTGCAACTCGGCTACATCGTGGTGTTCGGCGGGCTCGCCTACGGCAGGCTGGCGAGCAAAGACATCCTCAGCTGAGCCGCCTTCGCGATTGTTCCATTCGGTACCGATCGTTCTAGTTCGCGCAGGAACAATCGGTACCGAATGGAACAATCACGGGTGGGATCAGCGGTCGAGCGCCTCAAGTACGTCGGCCAGCAGATCGTCGACACCCTCGATGCCGACCGACAACCGCACCACGTTCTCGGGTACCTCGAGCGCTGTGCCCTTCACCGAGGCGTGGGTCATCTCCGACGGATAACCGATGAGCGACTCGACGCCGCCGAGCGACTCGGCGAGCTGGAAGAGGTGCGTCGACTCCGCGAACCGACGCGCGGCCGTTGGGCCAGCGGCGAGAGCGACCGACATCATGCCACCGAATCCGCGCATCTGACGGGCTGCGAGCTCGTGGTTGGCATGACCCGGCAGGCCCGGGTAGTAGATCTTCGCGACCGCCGGATGCTCGACCAGGCGCTCAGCGATCGCCTGCGCGTTCGACGAGTGGCGCTCCATGCGCACCGCGAGGGTCTTGATTCCGCGGATGGTGAGCCAGGCATCCATCGGTGCCGAGACGGGTCCGACCGCGAACTGCAGGAAACCGACCTGCTCGGCGAGCTCGTCATCGTTCATGACGAGTGCCCCGCCGAGAACGTCGGAGTGGCCGCCGAGGTATTTCGTGGTCGAGTGGGTGACGACGTCTGCCCCGAAGGCGAGGGGGTTCTGCAAATACGGCGATGCGAAGGTGTTGTCAACGACGACTGTGACGCCGGCCGCGTGCCCGATCTCGACCAGGGCAGAGATGTCGCTCACCTTCATCAACGGGTTGCTCGGAGTCTCGACCCAGAGCACTTTCGTCGCGGGGGTGATCGAGGCTCGCACCGCGTCGAGGTCGGTCATCTCGACGGTATCGAGCGAGATTCCCCACGGCACAAATACGCGATTGACGAGACGGTGGGTGCCGCCGTAGACATCATTGCCCATCACTACGTGGTCTCCTGGCTTCAGGATGGCGCGGAGCAGCGTGTCTTCAGCTGCGAGCCCCGACGAGAAGCTGAACCCGTGAGCGCCTCCCTCGAGATCGGCGATGAGCGTTTCAAGCGACGATCGGGTGGGGTTGGCCGAGCGGGCGTATTCGTACCCTTCGCGCAGCCCGCCGATGCCGTCCTGCACGAACGTGGAGGTCTGGTAGATCGGCGGGATGACCGAGCCGGTCGTCGGGTCGAAGGCCTGCCCGGCGTGGATGGCGCGGGTGGAGAAGTGCTGGTTGGGGCGAGCCTGTGGCATTGGGAGCTTTCTACTCGGAGAGGAAGGTGAGCAGATCCTGCCGCGTGACCACCGCGACGGGCTTGCCGTCTTCGGTGACGAGCAGGGCATCCGATGTGCTGAGTGCAGCGCGGGCAGCCGTCACGGATTCGTGGATGCCGATGAGCGGAAGGGGCCGCCCGATGAACTTGTGCACCGGATCGGTCATGGCTGCGTCGCCTGTGAAGACCTGGTCGAGCAGCGAGCGCTCATCGAGCGCGCCGACGACCTCACCGATGACGACGGGCGGCTCTGCGCTCAGCACCGGCATCTGCGACACCCCGTATTTGCCCATAATCTCGATCGCGTCGCGCACGGTGTCTGATGGATGCGCGTGCACCAGGCTCGGTAGTACTCCGGTTTTTCCGCTGATGACATCGGCGACGGTCTTCTCACCCGACATCTGGGTGAACCCGTACGACTGCATCCAGCGGTCGCTGAAGACCTTGTTGAGGTAGCCACGGCCGCCATCCGGCAGCAGCACCACCACGACGGCGTCGGTGGGCAAATCACGCGCTGCCTTGAGGGCGGATGCCACCGCCAGACCGCTCGATCCACCGACGAGCAGCCCCTCCTCGCGGGCCAGCCGCCTCGTGAATTCGAAGGACTCAGCGTCGGAGGATGCAATGATCTCATCGACGACGCTCGGATCGTACGCCTCCGGCCAGAAGTCTTCTCCGACGCCTTCGACAAGGTAAGGCCTGCCGGTTCCGCCGGAGTAGACAGACCCCTCCGGGTCTGCACCGATGATCGTCACGGCGCCGTTCGACACCTCTTTGAGGTACCGACCCACTCCGCTGATCGTCCCCCCGGTGCCGACTCCTGCAACGAAGTGGGTGACGGTGCCGTCGGTGTCGCGCCAGATCTCGGGGCCGGTGGTCTCGTAGTGACTGAGTGGCCCGTTGGGGTTCGAGTACTGGTTCGGCTTGAAAGCGCCAGGAATCTCGCGGGCGAGCCGGTCTGACACCGAGTAGTACGACTCAGGGCTGTCTGGGGCAACGGCTGTCGGGGTGACGACGACCTCGGCCCCGTAGGCGAGAAGAACGTTGCGCTTCTCCTCACCGACCTTGTCTGGCAGCACGAAGATGCACCGGTAACCGCGCTGCTGGGCGACCAGCGCGAGACCAATTCCGGTGTTGCCTGATGTCGGCTCGACGATGGTGCCGCCCGGCTTCAGCAGCCCGTCGCGCTCTGCAGCGTCGATGATGCGGGTGGCGATTCGGTCTTTGGATGAGCCGCCCGGATTCAGGTACTCGACCTTCACCAGGATGGTTGCGGCTACGCCGGAAGCGACGCTGTTGAGCTTCACCAGTGGTGTGTTGCCGACGAGGTCGATGACACTGTTCGCAAACTTCATGATGCTGCCAGCCTAACCGCGCCCATCCGGCTGTTACGCGGTGGCGAGCAGGTCAGGGCTGGGTCACCTGCTCGGTGTAGAGGCGCGCATAGATGCCGCCAGCATCGATGAGCTCGTCGTGCGTGCCTCGCTCGACAACCCGGCCACCGTCGACCACGAAGATGACGTCAGCGCCGACGATCGTCGACAGGCGGTGCGCAATTGCGATGGTCGTTCTGCCCTGCGACGCCGCATCGAGAGCTCTCTGCACGACGCGCTCCGAGATCGAGTCGAGGGCGCTTGTCGCCTCATCCAGGATGAGCACCCGGGGGTCTTTGAGCAACACGCGAGCGATCGCG
Organism: Lacisediminihabitans sp.; assembly: GCA_043746355.1. Taxonomy (GTDB): domain Bacteria; phylum Actinomycetota; class Actinomycetes; order Actinomycetales; family Microbacteriaceae; genus Lacisediminihabitans. The sequence goes on from JAYTRC010000074.1 coordinate 139,322, forward strand.
ATCCGCTGCTTCTCTCCCCCGCTCAGCCGGTATCCGCGCTCTCCGACGAGGGTGTCGTATGCATCGGGGAACGAGACGATGGTGTCGTGGATGTTCGCCGCCTTCGCAGCATCCACCAGCTCAGCGTCTGTCGCTCCTGGCTTCGCGTAGCGCAGGTTCTCGGCGATCGTCGCGTGGAACAGGTAGGTCTCCTGGCTCACGATGCCGATGTTGGCGATGAGCGATTCCTGCTCGAGCTGCCTGATGTCGTCGCCGGCGAACAGGATGCGGCCAGTCGTCACGTCGTGAAACCTCGGGATGAGGTACGACACCGTCGTCTTGCCAGCGCCGGATGGGCCCACAAAGGCGGCGAACTGGCCGGGCTCGATGTCGAACGAGATGCCTTTGAGGGTGGGTGGGGTACCTTCGCCCGCGTCGGGGTATGAGAAAACGACGTCGTCGAATTCGACCCGACCGAGCGCAGCAGCATCGACCTGGTGTGCGTTCGGCGCGTCAGCGATCGCGGGCTTCAGGTCGAAGTACTCGAAGATCCTTGCGAACAGTGCCTGAGAGGTCTGCAGGTCCAGTGCGACCCGCATGAGCCCGAGCAGTGGCCACATGAGTCGCGCCTGCACTGTGGTGAACGCGACGATGGTTCCTGCGGTTATGGCAGTGTCGCCACCGAGCAACAGCCACGCGGCGCAGATATAGATCACCGCTGGGATGATGGCGAGAAAGATCTGCACCATGGCAAAGAACCACTGGCCGCTCATCTGCTCCCGCACCTGCAGGCTCACCTGGTTGTCGTTCTCGCTCGAGTACCGGCCGATCTCAGTGGGCTGCTGATTGAAGCTCTTGGCGAGCAGGATGCCCGAGACCGAGAGCGTCTCCTGGGTGATCGCGGTCATGTCGCTCAGCGATTCCTGAGTCTTCGTTGCAATCTTCGCCCGAACCCTGCCGACCCGACGCTGGGCGATGACCAGCAGCGGCATCAGGATGATCGCGACGATCGTCAACTGCCAGGAGAGCACGAGCATCGACACGAAAGCTGCAATGACTGTGACGGTGTTGCCGAGCACGCTCGAAATCGTGTTGGTCAGCACGTTGGCGACGCCGCCGACATCGTTTTGCAGCCTGGACTGGATGATGCCGGTCTTGGTTCGGGTGAAGAACGCGAGTTCCATCCGCTGCAGGTGCGTGAAGAGGCTGACGCGCATCGACCCCATCACCCGGTTGCCGACAGTGGCTGTGAGATAGGTCTGCCAGACGCCAAGGGCCGCAGATGCCACATAGATGATGATCATCAGGGCGACGATCTCGAGCAGCACCGGAAAGTCGGGATGCCCACCCTTCGGGAAGAGCCCGGCGTCGAAAGCACGCTTGGTGAGCAGCGGCGGAAGCACGCTGAGGGCTGCGCCGATAACGACGAGGATGCCCGTGACGATGAGTGCGGTGCGGTGCGGTTCGAACAGCCGTGCGATTCGCGGCAACAGGTCTGGGATGGTGGGAGCCTCGGCGTTGAACGCCCGCTGGGCATCCGCGTCGCCGCCGCTCACCCGGCCCCTCATGCGGCCACCACCGCCATGCATTCCACTCACCTATTTACCCTAGGTCGAGCGGATGACCTCGGCCTCCGGATTCGCGGTTGGCGCAATCGCGGGCGGCGAACCAGCGGGGTAAACAACTGATGGGCGGCCCCGCAGTGCGGAGACGCCCATCAGCTTTAACTGCTCGACCGGCTGAGTGCTGCCGACCTTCGGGGGCCGGTTGACTGTCGTCTCCAGTGCGAGGTGCCCAGGGCCAGACAGAGGGTAAGACTGTCTGGAACATGCACTGGAGTGATCAGACGACCGATGAAGTTCTCGGGTTGGGTCCCCCTAACGGTGGACCTAGTCCTCATTATGGTGGACACATCGTCGGGCGCGCAAGTACGCTTTTATCCAAGGACAAGCTGCGGGTTCCCGCCATGGAAAAGTCCATGGACCGGCCGAACGTACCCAACGTGGCGTGGGGGATTATGCACGACATTGGCGACCTCGAAGCGCTTGAAAACGCGGTCGAGGAGCAGCGCGCCACAGGGAACGACAGGGCGGCGCTGGCCGTCATTGCCCGATCGTGGCCGACGCTGTCTACCGAAGACGGAGTTCGCCTGCGGGCCATCATCGAGGGCATCCCACACGAGGAATGGACGGATGACCCCTGGATCATCGCCGCGATGGGGGCAAGCTACCGGTCGCTCGGCACCCAGAGCAGGTCTGCTGCGCTCCCCTGGTTTCGCAGCGCGAACGCGCTCCTCGCGGCAGACGAAGACGGAGCGGTGTCGACCAGTGCAGGGATAGACCTGCATTACTCGGCTGCGCTCCGCGCAATGGGGCGATTCCAGTCTGCATTCGAACGGGCAGAGGGCGTCCGCCTCATGCTCGAAGACGATCTCACCATGCGCCCGTCGCTTCGAGTCCGGGCGCAGGCGAAGACTGCACTGCAGCTCGGCTTGATCGAAGTGCACCTCGGGCGCTACGGCAGCGCGATCACCCACCTGAGGCTCGCCTTCGGGCTCGAACCTGAGCTCACCCGATCCGAATTCGTCGAATGCTGCGCGGGCATAGCTTTTCAGCAGTACACGGCCGGCGAATTCAGCAAAGCACTCACTTTCGCGTCGCGAGCTCGGGCAGCCAGTGGTGAGACCGGGCTGGTCACCAGCCGGTTCGGTGCGGCAGCGATCATCACAGAACTCCTGGTCGCGATCGAGCAGAATCGCCTCAACGATGCGTTGGCGCTCGCACCCGTCGTCACCGTCGCGAGCGCCAACAGCGACTGGGAGGCGCTCGGTCACTATGCGATAGGCGCCATGTCCGTGATCAGTGGCAGGCACATCGAGGGCCTCGACCACCTGGCGAATGCAATCGAGGTCTGCGCAGAGTGGGAGGGGCCGCCGAGAGTTCGCACGATGAGCGAGGGGATGCGCGGAGTGTTGTTCATGCACCTCGGTGAACTCACAGAGGCTCTCGCAATCTTCGAGCGAACCGAGTCGACCCCGAATCACGCCAACTGCTCCGCTCGATTCATCGCGGGCATCCGCTTCGCAGCCAGAGACTTCACCGGAACCCTCGAGGCTCTCACCAGCTGCGAGGAGCTCGGCAATCTGCACTCCAACCGCACCCTCATCGATGTGCAGCTACTCAAGGCAGCCGCGAACTACGAGCTCGGCAATACCGTTGTCGCCGATGTCTCTTTCGACCGAGCGCTGCTCTCAGCGAGCCAGAAGAAAATGCGAACGCCGTTCCTGATGATCCCGCCCGAGACCATGCAACGGATGCTCGGACGAGCCACCGATCGCAGCCAGCCGGATGCCGTGCACAGCATCCTCGACGAACTCCAGTCGGGTCACGGTTCGCCTCTGCTCGGTGCTGTCGAGCCGCTGAGCGCACGCGAACTCGACATCGCAAGGCAACTCTCCCTCGACAAGACGATCAACCAGATCGCTGCGGAACTCTTCATTTCATCGAACACTGTCAAAACTCACGTCAAAAGCATCTACCGCAAGCTGGACGCGACCAATCGCAAAGAGGCCATTCGACGGTTCAGGGAGCTCGGCCTCCACCTCGAAATCACCCCCTTCTAACCCGCACTCACCCCTTGGCCGATCCTCGATGAGGGGTCACCATGTGGTGGGGCCGTACCCCAAAGCTGCCCCTGCCAGCGCCGGCCGTCCTTCCCTGATCCGAGGGTGCGCCCGGTGTTAACTGCCCGCGCGGGACATGCCATGTGGTTACAGGCATGTCCCGCGCGGGTGCGGTGCTGGTGTGCGAACTACTTGAGGGTGACGGTGGCGCCGGCCTCTTCGAGCTGAGCCTTGGCCTTCTCTGCGGTCTCCTTGTTGACACCCTCGAGCACGTTGCCCGGAGCGCCATCGACAACAGCCTTGGCCTCGCCGAGTCCGAGGCTGGTGAGCGCACGAACCTCCTTGATGACCTGGATCTTCTTGTCGCCAGCGGCCTCGAGAACGACGTCGAACGAGTCCTTCTCCTCGACCTCTTCGACCGGAGCCGCGGGGCCACCGGCAGCAGCAGCTGCAACGGGAGCAGCCGCGGTGACCTCGAATACCTCTTCGAACTTCTTGACGAACTCGCTCAACTCAATGAGCGTGAGGCCCTTGAAGCCCTCGATGAGTTCGTCGCTTGACAGCTTTGCCATAATTTTTCTCCTTGATTCTTGTGTTTAAATCCGCGCAGCCCAGGTGACCCTAGGAGGCGGAATCCTGCTTCTCGCGCAGCGCGTCGACCGTGCGAACGGCCTTCGACAGCGGTGCGTTGAACAGATATGCAGCGCCGAACAGCGAAGCCTTCATTGCGCCGGCAAGCTTCGCCAGCAGCACTTCACGGGTTTCGAGATCGGCGAGCTTGATGACCTCTGCTGCACTGAGGGGGTTACCGTCGAAGTAACCGCTCTTAATGACGAGCAGGGGGTTTGCCTTGGCGAAGTCGCGAAGACCTTTCGCAACGGTGACAGGGTCACCGTGCACGAATGCGATTGCTGACGGACCAACGAGTTCTTCGTCGAAAGACGAGATTCCCGCAGCGTTCGCCGCAATCTTGGTCAGCGTGTTCTTCACCACGGCGTAAGTTGCGTTCTCACTGAGTGTGGTGCGCAGCGTCTTCAGCTGAGCGACAGTGAGCCCGCGGTACTCGGTGAGCAGAACGGCGGTCGAGTTGCGGAATGAATCCGTCAGCTCGGCAACCGAAGCTTCCTTGTTCGCCATGTGGCTCCTAATTTGTTGTGTGTCATATGCCAGACACCGCGAGTGCGCTTAACGAAAAATGCTCCGGCGCAAGCGCACGGAGCAAACGGAACGTTTCTCAACACACCTGCGCTGGTCTTCGCTGTGCTCTTTCAAGCTGTGCTCTCTCGAGCACCGTGCGAACCTTGTACGGCTGTGCCCACATCTCTGCGTGCACACCGATAACCTGCGGTCTTTGGCTCCGTTTAGAGTACGCGACGGATGCCCGTTCTCGCAAACCGGCGCTACATCCTTGAGCTGACGTCAGTCTCGCGCCGGCCTCGAGTCGTCGAAGTTGGCTCTAACGCGACCGTTTTCGAGCCAATTTTACCTTTTCGGCAGCGAAAGTTACTTCTGCTGGTCGGCCGGAGGCTTGCGCGCGACAGATTTGCGCACGGGTGGCTTGGGCGCCGGCGCCGGCTCGGGCGCCAGCTCGGGAGCGATCGGCTTCTTCGCGGCAGGCTTGGGCACGGCGGCAGGCTTGGGCACGGCGGCAGGCTTCTCAGCTGAAGTAGCCGCAGGCGGCTCAGCAACAACGAGCGCAACAGCAGGCGGCTCAGCAATCGCCGGTTTCTTCGAGAGTGGGGGTTCGTCCCGGTCATCCGCGCCGCCTCGCGCACGACGCCGGCGCCCTGGCAGCAGCACGAAGACGGCGAGCAGGATGATGACGACGAACAGCACGAGTCCGGCGATCAGCAACCCCTGGTTGGTTGTCGCAGGCGACACCGGCAGGGCGGGAGCAACCGCCGGGAATGTCCTCTGGTATGCCGTGATCGTCGTCGGGGACGCTACGCCCGAGGTGCCGGAGACCAGCGGAACGAGCTTGGTGCCGTCGGTTGCGAACCAGGCTGAATGGGAGTCGTCACGAATGAGCACGTCACCCTTGGGCGCCACGGCGAGCGCTGTGACGAGACCGGGGCCGAGGTCGAAGTTCGCGAGCTCAGGATTGTCGTTTGCCGGGTTGATCCAGACCGTCGCGAGGCCCACTGACCGGCCTTTCACCGAGACAGGTGCGACCCAGTTGTTCGTCAGCTCCATCGGGGTGCTTGTTCGTTTACGGGCGAGAAAACCTGCCGTCCACGCGAAGATTCGATGGATGTCGCCCACCTTGGCCGTGGTGTCGAAAACGATCCCGGACACTGCCGTCTTGCCGGGACCGTACAGGTCGGCGAGGCGCGGAATGAGCCCGGAGGAGAAGTAGGTTGCTACCGGCTCAGGCACCGTCGGCTCGTCGACAGCACGTGCGGCCTGCGCGCCGAGCAGCGTGAGGACAGCGGCAATGGCGACGACGAAAGAGGACCGGCGGAGTACCGCAGTGCGCATCGGGGTTCCTTACAGTGCTTCGGGTGAGCCCAGTGTGTCACCTCGCCGTGTCTGAAACGCCCAGCAACTCGCCTGCATCAGCCAGACGTGAGATTACGCGAGCGGCAATTCGACGGTGAATACCGTCTCACCCGGCGAGCTCTGAACCCGCACGGAACCGTCGTGGCCCTCGATCACCGCGCTGACGATCGCGAGCCCGAGCCCGGTGCTGCCTGCCGCCCGCGATCGGGAGCTGTCACCGCGAGCGAAACGCTCGAACAGCACCGGCTGCAGGTCATCTGCGATACCGGGGCCGTCATCCTTCACCGTCACGATCGCGGTTGCCCTTCCGACCGCGAGCGCGACCGTCACAGCAGTGCCCGCAGGGGTGTGCACTCGAGCATTGGCGAGGAGGTTGGCGAACACTTGGTGGAGTCTGGCCTGGTCGCCGGCAATCGTGACCGGCTCCTCAGGCAGGTCGAGCGCCCAGGTGTGATCAGGCCCAGCAGCGTGGGCGTCGCTGACGACGTCGATGAGTACTGTCGAGAGATCCATCGGGGCACTCTCGAGGTCCCGGCCCTCATCCAGTCGCGCCAGCAACAACAGATCTTCTACGAGGGAGGTCATGCGCACAGCCTCAGACTCGACCCTACCGAGCGAGTGCACGACGTCCGGCGGCAGTTCGTAGTCACCCCTCCTGGTCAGTTCCGCATAGCCGCGGATGGAGGCGAGCGGCGTGCGTAGTTCGTGACTGGCGTCAGCGACGAACTGCCGCACCTTGTTCTCGCTTGCCTGCCTGGCTGAGAGGGCGGATGCGACGTGGCCGAGCATCCGGTTGATGGCGGCCCCCACCTGCCCGACCTCCGTGCGCGGGTCTGCGTCAGATTCGGGAACGCGCACGGCGAGCGCGACCTCGCCGCGATCGAGCGGAAGCTCAGACACGTGGGTGGCTGTCGTCACCACTCGTTCGAGCGGGGTGAGCGCGATGCGAACCACCCATCTGCCGACCCAGAAGGCGATCACGAGAACGATGATCGTGATGCCGCCGATGATGGCGAGCAGTTGGTAGACCGTCGTGTTCACATCGGTCAGGGGTAGGCCATTCGCGATCAGGTCGCCGTCGCCTGTGGTTGTGACGATCATGCGGTAGCTTCCGAGGCTGCCCCCCAGATTCACGGTCTGTGCTGAGCCATCCGACGGCAGGGCGAGCACGATTTTGTCTTGCACCGCGGTGAGGTGATGAAGCGTGCCAGACAGGTCGTAATAGCTGGCTCTCGTGACGGTGCCGCCGACAATTCGCACGATGACGGTTTCAGGCGCCTGCACAGGACCGCCGGGGTTACCGAACGCCAGCTGGTTGTTGTCGTTGAAATTGGGGTTCTGCCGCGTGAACTCCCGAGAGCGGTTAGACGCCGAAGTGAGCTGGTTGTCGAGTCGCTGGATGAGGATGCCCTGCAGCGTCAACGCGCTCACCAGCCCGATGGTGACCGCGCCGATTGCCAGCAGCGCAATGATGCTGACGACAAGTCTGCGCCGAAGCGACCATGGAGCTCGGCGAGCCGCGGTCGTCATCCTGCAGCTTTGATCATGTACCCGACGCCACGCACGGTGTGGATCATGGGCTCTTCGCCTGCATCGATCTTCTTGCGGAGGTATGAGATGTAGATCTCGACAATGCTCGAACGGCCGCCGAAATCGTAACTCCACACGCGGTCGAGAATCTGGGCCTTGCTCATCACCCTGCGCGGGTTGCGCATGAGAAAGCGAAGCAGCTCGAACTCGGTCGCGGTGAGTTCTATGAGACGACCGTCGCGGCGCACCTCATAGCTCTCCTCGTCGAGCACGAGGTCACCGACGCGGAGCTGGGGGTCTGCGGAGTCTGCGATGACGATAGTCGACCGACGGATCAGGCCGCGCAGGCGGGCCACTAGTTCCTCCAGGCTGAACGGCTTAGTGACGTAGTCGTCCCCGCCTGCCGTAAGCCCGGCGATCCGGTCGTCCAGGGCGTCTTTGGCAGTGAGAAAGAGAATGGGGGTGTCGTGCCCGTCATCGCGAAGTCGCTTAAGCACCTGAAGCCCGTCGATGTCGGGCAGCATGACGTCCAGCACGACGACGTCGGGCTGGAATTCACGGATGATGCCAATCGCCGTGCGCCCTTCACTCGCTGTCTTGACGTCCCATCCTTCATACCGCAGGGCCATACTCAGCAGATCGCTCAGCGTCGCCTCATCGTCTACGACGACGACGCGTACGGGTGATCCGTCTGCCCTGCGGAGTTTCGGTGCGGCTGGCGCTGCTGTTGCGTTCGACTTGTCTAGTGTCACGAACCTAACTTTGCCCACCTTCCTATGAATCGTCTATGGGCACGCCAGATCCCCAAGGAGGGATCTCATTTCTTCCCCACCAGCGTGCAGCCCATTCTTATCTGACTCATAGGCTGGCCGGGCACCTTCTGCGTATGCCTATTCGCAGACGAGTCCTCATCAACGTCATTCTCGGGGTCGTGATCGTCGCGCTCATCGTCGGCGGCGTGCTCGTGCTGACCAATCCTTTTGCCGCATCGAACGCGTCATCTTCGACGCAACTGACCTCGACAGTGCAGCAGGGAACGGTAAGCAGCACCATCACGGCGACAGGATCAATTGCCCCCGTTACCGAGGTGAACGCGTCGTTCGGAGTATCGGGCACTATCTCAACGGTCAACACATCGCTGGGAGCGACAGTGACAGCCGGGCAGGTACTCGGCACGCTCAACACGACGTCGCTTCAGCAGGCGGTCAACACCGCGGCGGCTGGCGTCACCAACGCAAGAGCATCTCTCGCCAATGCGAACCTGGCGTACTCAGACGCCCAGACCGCGCCAGGCGGCAACACGACATCCGCAAAATCTCAGGTGCTCTCCGCCCAGTCCAGCCTGACGAACGCGCAGAACACCCTCACCACCGCCGAGGCGAATCTCGGTGACGCGACGCTCAGCTCGCCGATCAGCGGGCTGGTCGTCGCACTCACGGGCGTCGTCGGCGGTTCGGCCTCAGGGGGCGGATCCACTTCGGCCTCGTCGTCGGCCGGCGGAGCATCCTCTGGAAGCTCGACCACCAGCTCGTCGTCGAGCTCCGGTTTCGCGACGATCGCCGACACCTCGTCGGAAATAGTCACCGCGAACATCGCTGAGGCCGATATTTCCAAGGTCAGCGTCGGTCAGGCTGCAACCGTCACGTTCCCGGCAGCCTCGACCCTGAAGGCCACCGCAAAGGTCACTGCCATCGCCCCCACCGGCACAACGAGCAACTCTGTGGTCACCTACGCGACAACGATCACACTCGACAGCATTCCTGCAGGGCTCCGTCTCGGGCAAACCGCTGACGTCGCCATCACGACGGCATCTTCCGCCGCAAATGCGCTCTACGTGCCGACCGCCGCGATCACGACAGCCAACGGTGTCTCGACGGTGAAGGTCGTCGCGAACGGCACAACTACGGCGACCACGGTAACGCTCGGCGTGGTCGGTGACTCTGGCACCGAGATCAAGTCGGGCCTGAAAGTCGGGCAGACCATCGTGATCGGAATTGTCGTCCCGACCACCACGACCGGCACGACAGGCACCGGCACGGGCAGCCGCTTCGGGGGCGGCGGCGGGTTCGGCGGAGCTGGCGGGGGCGCGGGCGGCGGCGGGTTCAGGGGCACCGGTGGCGGCGGCCTTCCGGGCGCCGGCCAGTGATCGACGTTCCCGTCCTCGCGCTTGAGGACATCCACCAGGTCTATGGCGAAGGAGAGGCCGCAGTGCGCGCTCTCCGCGGCATCTCGGTCGAAGTCTCCAGGGGGGACTACGTGGCGATCATGGGTCCGTCTGGGTCAGGAAAGTCCACTCTCATGAACCTTCTTGGCTGCCTGGATGTCGCCTCGAGCGGCCACTATTTTCTCAACGGTCGGGATGTGAGCGAGCTCGACGAGCGCACGCTGGCCAGGGTGCGAAACGAGGAGGTCGGCTTCATTTTCCAGTCGTTCAACCTCGTCTCGCGGATGGATGCGCTGGGAAATGTCGAACTTCCGCTCATCTACGGCGGCGTCAAACGGAAGGAACGAAGGGAGCGCGCGCTCGAGGCGCTTGCCATGGTCGGACTTGCCGACCGCGCAGATCACCAACCGCAGCAGCTCTCTGGTGGCCAGCAACAGCGCGTAGCAATCGCGCGGGCGCTCGTCACCTCCCCCACCCTGGTCCTGGCAGACGAGCCGACCGGAAACCTCGACAGCGAGGCGACCGAGGAAATCCTCTCGATCTTCGACGGGCTCGCGGCCAATGGCAGGACGATCGTCATCATCACCCACGAGGAGAACGTCGCGAGTCGCGCACATCGAGTGCTCACCGTGAAAGACGGGCTGCTTATTGCCGACAAAGTGACAGGCACCACGAAGAAGCGGGTAGCGAAATGAGTTTCTTCGAGATTCTACGATCGGCCGTGCGCGGAATCACGGCAAACAAACTACGGTCGGCGCTCACGCTGCTCGGTGTTCTCATCGGGGTCGCATCCGTCATCCTGCTGCTCGCGGTCGGCAACGGCTCTGCCCAGCGTGTGCAGAGTGCCATCGCCAACCTGGGCACGAACACGCTGACGGTTCGCGCAAGCGCCGGCGGAGGCGCATCCAGTACGGCTTCGAGCGTCAAGAAGATCACCCGCACTGTCGGCGATCAGGTCGCAGCCGCGGGGCTCGGCCACGTCAAATCGGTCGTGCCAGAGGTCAACACGAGCCTGACCGTCTCGTCCACGACGACGTCGTCGACGAGCGTCTCGATCATCGGCACAACTCCGGACTACTTCGGCGGGGTCTCGACGTCGACGGTGGCATCCGGTAACTCATTCACCAACGACGATGTGACGAACGGCACACGCTCAGCAGTCATCGGCTCTGAACTCGCGACGACGCTCTTCCCAACCGGCTCTGCACTCGGCCAGCAGATTCTCATCGACGGCAGTCCGTTCGATGTTGTCGGCATCCTCGCGAGTCAAAGCAGCACCGGATTCAACGATCCCAACCTCGTGGTGATCGCGCCCATCTCGCGCATCCAGGAATCGTTCACCGGGTACGGCGCCGTGAGCACGCTCGCCGTCGAGGCGACGAGTTCGGATGCCGTCACTGCGGCGGAGGGCGAAGTCACGGTGATGCTCAACCAGCTTCTCGGTAGCACCACCACGAATGAACCGTTCACCGTGAACAGCGCCAGCACTCTGCTTGCCACCGCCCAGTCCAGTGCGTCGAGCTTCACAGTGCTGCTCGGGGCGGTCGCCGCCATCAGCCTCCTGGTGGGCGGCATCGGCGTGACGAACGTCATGCTGGTCACGGTCACGGAACGCACGAGGGAGATCGGGATCCGCAAGGCTCTCGGCGCCACCAGGAACGCCATCCTTGGCCAGTTCCTCACGGAGGCGGCCGTGCTCACCCTGCTCGGCGGCCTGCTCGGAATCATCGTCGCAGTCATCGGAGCGCAGTTCCAGATCTACGGCACCCAACCGGTGATCCTCGGATACTCGATACCTCTCGCCCTCGGCGTATCCGTTGCCATCGGAATTTTCTTCGGTGTCTACCCGGCGGCTCGCGCCGCGAACATGCGTCCCATCCAGGCTCTTCGGGCCAACTAGTCACCAACCAGAAAGCGACAGAAAAATGACCGACAGTACCCAGCCACCAGCAGCCGAGCCTTCGGCTCAAGCGCCAGTCCCCGCACCCGTCGCGAAAAAGTCCCGCGCCTGGCTCACACCCGTGCTCGGCGCCGTTGCCGCCCTCGTGATCGGGCTCTTCGGCGGAATCCTGATCGGCCACGCCACCGCCCCAACCAACGCTCGCGCTGGCGGCGGATTCAGCGGCCAGTTCGGGGGCGGAGGCGCCGGCGGTGCAGGGGGCGCGGGGGGCGGAGCGCCAGGAGCAGGCGGTGGGTTCGCAGGTGGCTTCCCCGGTGGCGGGTTCACCGCTGGCACGATAGTGTCGGTCAGCGGCGGCACCATTGTGATCAAGCAGACCAATGGCACGCAGACCACGGTGACAACGTCGGGCACGACCACCGTCACTAAGACGACGAAGAGCACTGTCGGTGCCCTCAAGACTGGCGAGACGATCACGGTCATCGGCCAGGCAGACTCGAGCGGGGCGGTCACAGCCCGGTCGATCTCCGAGGGTGCAGGCGCGGGTCGCTTCGGTCGGGGTGGCGCGGGCGGCGTGCCGAACCCGAGCGCGACCAACTAACGCTCTGGCGGGAGACAATGGGCTGGTGACCGTCATCCAGCCAACGCTCGACCTCTGGGATGAGCCAGCGCCGGATCACCGCTCTCGCATCGTCGCCAGGTCGGCTGACCGGGTCGGCTGGCTCCGTGCCCGCAGCCGAGGGGTCACGGCAACCGACGTCGCCCGACTGTCTGGCCCGAAGTCTGTGCACTCCGTCGCCTACGACAAGATCAACGGCAGCAGCTTCGGCGGGAATGCCTACACCGATCACGGCCGCGAGCGTGAGCCTGCAATTGCTCGCTGGGTCGAATCCCACTACGGCATCGTAGCCAGCGATGCTCTCTTCCATGCGGCCGGTGAGACCGAGCATCTCGCCACGCCCGACGGGCTCGCGGTCACGGCATCCGGGTCGCTCGAACTCGCGGAGATCAAGACCACCAGCCATGCATGGCGATCAATTCCGCGCGGCTACCTCCGCCAGGTCTGGTGGCAGCAGTACGTGCTCGGCGCAGAGCGCACCCTCGTCGTCTGGGAACAGCACAGTGACTTCGTTCCGATCGCTGCGGAGCCCAGGTTTCGCTGGGTCGACCGCGACGAGAACGAGATCTACCAGCTCGTGCGCCTAGCCGACCAGGTGCTCGACATCGTGCGCCGGCACCGCAACTGACTTCACCCGCACCAGTTGTGCGGCGAGGGACGCGCCGAGAGTAGCCAGCCAGGCGAGTGCAACGGTGGTGGCGAGCAGCTCGAGTCGTGATCCGAAATTCACCTGGAATTTCAGCAGCGACAACAGTCCTCCCGCCCCTGCAACCAGCGCGACAACGATCGCAGCCACCAGGGACATCGTGGCGATCGCACGGTGCCCGCGAGCGAACGCGATCTGCACCATCGCCCAGCAGGCGGCCGCGAAAGCGAGAACAGCGAGGGTGGTGTGGATGAAATCCTGCCAGGTGAAACTCGGTCCGTATGGCACCGGGCAACCGGCAGTGCAGGTGACCTGTGATGCGACGAGGAAACAGCCGGATGCGACCCAGAGCGAGACCGCGGGAATCCAGGCCCCGAGCAGCCGCGGCCATGATCGCAGGTCGCGTGCGGCCCAGCCGATGAGCGACCCGCCGGCCACGATCAACAGCAGGGCCCCCTCGAACCATTTTGCCGTGGGCATACCGGCGGCACCGAGTTCGCTGACGTACACGTCGTGGTCGAGTGAGAGCCGCGCCACCCAGATGATCGCGAGGGCGAGAACCACGCTGACACAGCCGACAAGGGTTGTGAGGGTTTCGATTCTCGCGCCTCTGGTCATCCGTCGATCGTATGGCCGGCGCATAGTTTGCTTCCAGTTGACACCGCCGTAACACCGGCGAATCATTGGCCAGCTTTACTTAGGCGCATGACCACGATGCGAGCGATGGTGATCGCGGCCACGGGAGGACCGGCGGTGCTCACGATGGCGCACGTTCCCCGGCCGACCAGGATCAACGCGGAGGTGCTCGTCAAGATCGTCGCGGCGAGCATCAACCCGATCGACGCGAAGACGCGAGCGGGCGGGGGCACTGCCGCCGAGATCGCCAACTATCCTGCCATCCTCGGGCGAGACTTCAGCGGAGTGGTCATCGAGACCCCGTTCGAAGCCTGCGCGATCAAGCCGGGCGATGAGGTCTTCGGCATGGTTCCGGTGCCGCGTGTGCCTGGAACCTACGCGGAATATGTGACTGTGCCTCTCATGAACCTGGCCCGCAAACCGCCGCGCCTCTCCCACACCGAAGCTGCCGGTGTTCCGCTGGCAGCTCTTACCGCCTGGGGAATGGTCGTGGATGTGGCAAAAGCCCACGAGGGCCAGCGGATGCTCATCCACGCCGGTGCCGGGGGCGTCGGGCACTTCGCGGTGCAGTTCGCCGCGTACTTCGGGGCCCACGTGATCGCGACAGGCTCACAGAAAAATGCGAGCTTTTTGCGAGAACTGGGCGCAGCTGAAGTCATCGACTATGCGACCACCCGATTCGAAGAGGTGGTCAGCGCCGTGGATGTCGTGGTCGACCTGATCGGAAACGTGCAGGATGCCACCGGCACCCGTTCCCTCGGGGTGCTGCGACCGGGAGGCCTGATCATCAATCTGCCGAGCGGCAGTTGGCCGACCCTGCTCGACGACGCTGCCGAAGCCGGTGTGCGGGCGACCACCTACAAGGTCTCAGACGATGGTTCGACGCTCGCGGTGATCGCCCGGCTGCTCGACTCCGGTGACATCCGGGTGCACGTAGATCGGGTCTTCGACCTCGATCATCTGGCCGAAGCGCACGAGGTCATCGAGGGCGGACACACCCGCGGCAAGCTGGTCGTCACCGTATCCGATCTGGTCTAAAACACTCTTTCGCGGGTGAAGTCTTCCTGTGGCTCGTCGCCGACCATGAACATCTTGCGCCCGACGATGACGAAGCCGTTCTTCTCGTAGAAGCGGTTGGCGCGGGCGTTGTAGAGGTTGACCCCGAGCCACATCGCTGCCGCTCCCCTCTGCCGGGCAGCCTCGACTGATGCCGTGATCATCGCGCCTGCAACGCCCTGGCCGTGGTGGGCGGCCCGCGCGTAGCACTTGCTCAGCTCTACCGTCGGGCGCGTGGTGATCGCTGCTGCGACATCGGCGTCAGAGGGCTCGCCGTAGACGAGCATCGTGTATCCGGCGAAATCGCCTGCGATGTAGAGCTCGCGGAACGGGTCTGCGAGGTATTTGTCGAACCGGTGCTCGGAGAGGTGCGTGGCGACGAAGTCGTCCATCGCTGCCTGCGAGGTACCCGGTGGGCAGGCGAGCGGGAAGGTGTCTGCTGCCAGCGCGTGCAGGGCGGCCGCGTCATCCGGCCCCGCCATCCGTACGTCGGTCATCTGCTGCTTTCGGGGTACGAAAAAGGGGCCGACCGAAGCCGACCCCTTTTTGCGAGGTACTTACAGTGCGTTGACGTCCAGTGGGATGCCCGGCCCGAACGTTGTCGTCACGGTGCCCTTCTGAATGTAGCGGCCCTTCGCCGAGCTCGGCTTGGAGCGCGAGATCTCGTCGAGTGCAGCCTTGATGTTCTCTTCGAGCTGCTCGGCGCTGAACGCCGCCTTACCCACGATGAAGTGAACGTTCGAGTGCTTGTCGACGCGAAACTCGATCTTGCCGCCCTTGATCTCGGTGACGGCCTTGGCCACATCCGGGGTCACGGTGCCGGTCTTCGGGTTCGGCATGAGGCCACGCGGGCCGAGAACCTTTCCGAGACGACCGACCTTGCCCATGAGCTCAGGAGTCGAGACCGCAGAGTCGAACGCGGTGTACCCGCCGGCGACCTTCTCGATGAGCTCGTCGCCGCCGACCTCGTCAGCGCCGGCAGCGATCGCTGCGTCAGCGGCCGGGCCGGTTGCGAACACGATGACGCGAGCGGTCTTGCC
Organism: Lacisediminihabitans sp.; assembly: GCA_043746355.1. Classification (GTDB taxonomy): domain Bacteria; phylum Actinomycetota; class Actinomycetes; order Actinomycetales; family Microbacteriaceae; genus Lacisediminihabitans. The sequence goes on from JAYTRC010000074.1 coordinate 155,013, forward strand.
GGTGCCGTGGGGCAGGATGACCGTTCCGCGAACCATCTGGTCGGCCTTGCGCGGGTCTACCCCGAGCTTGAGCGCGACCTCGACGGTGGAGTTGAACTTCTTCGAGCCGGTCTCGCGAGCGATTCCGACCGCTTCGTTTGCCGTGTAGAAACGACCATCCTCGATCTTCTCTGCGGCGGCGAGGTATGCCTTCGATTTCTTGGCCATTATGCGTCCACCGTGATCCCCATCGAGCGAGCGGTGCCCGCGATGATCTTCTCTGCTGCCTGCACGTCGTTCGCGTTCAGGTCGACCATCTTCTGCTCGGCGATCGAACGGAGCTGCTCCTTAGAGAGGCGTCCGACCTTCGTGGTGTGCGGGGTTCCTGAACCTTTGGCGACTCCAGCGGCCTTCTTGATGAGCTCAGCTGCCGGCGGGGTCTTGAGGATGAACGTGAATGAACGGTCCTCGTAGACGGTGATCTCTACAGGGATCACGTTGCCGCGCTGCGACTCGGTCGCGGCGTTGTACGCCTTGCAGAACTCCATGATGTTAACGCCGTGCTGGCCGAGCGCGGGCCCGATGGGCGGTGCTGGGTTCGCGGCGCCGGCCTGGATCTGAAGTTTGATCAGACCCGTGACCTTCTTTTTCGGTGCCATTATTTTCCTTTTTATCGAGCCATCGGATGATGGCGCTCCCGACATCCGAGTGGATGCGGTGTTTGGTCCCCTTCGCGAGTCGGGGACAACCTCTTTACCTTACGCGAAATGTTAGTGGTTACCAATTAGATAGAGGAATGGAAGCACTCGGCTACTACTCGGAGCAGACCCGTTCCGAGTGCGGATCGACACCGCGCTCGCCGCCGCTGAGTTCGAGCAGCGAGCGGTCAACGCCCATCACGCGGCCACCCTGGTCGCCATCCATTCTGTGCTCGCCGAGGCTCGGTACAGCCCGGAGGTTTTCGTCGGCGACCATGCCTCCCGCTTCAATCGCGACCACGTGGCAGAAGTTTCGGTGGGGCGACATCTCCCCCGCGAGCAGGTGGTTGTTCAATGTTGTACCGATTGTTCGAGCGCGCGGTAGAACGATCGGTACGAAGCGAAACATTCGCGGCGGCGATAGCCGGGTACCAACGAAAATCGGCCCGCCACTAAGAAGTGACGAGCCGACTTACGAAAACGGCGCTACAGCTTCGTGACCTGCTCGAAGCTGAGCTCGACCGGAGTCTCGCGCTCGAAGAGCGAGACGAGCACGGTGAGCTTGCCGCTCTCGGGCTTGATCTCGCTAATAGACCCTGGCAGGCCCGCGAACGAACCCTCCTTGATCGTGATGGTCTCGCCGATCTCGAAGTCCACTTCCTGCGGAATCGAGCGCGCCTGGGTCTTGCCACCCTTTGCGCCAGCCTTGACCGGAGCCTCCACGATCTGAACGAGACTCTTCAGCATGTTGAATGCTTCCTCGAAGCGGAGCGGCGTCGGGTTGTGCGAGTTGCCGACGAATCCGGTAACGCCCGGCGTGTGACGCACGACCGACCAGCTGTCTTCGTTGAGGTCCATGCGCACCAGCACGTAGCCGGGAATGCGAACACGGTTGACGAGCTTGCGCTGGCCATTCTTTATCTCGACGACATCTTCCATCGGAACCTCGACCTGGAAGACGTAATCCTCCATTGTCATCGACACCTTACGGTTCTCGATGTTCTGCTTCACGCGCTTTTCGAAACCCGCATACGAGTGGATGACGTACCACTTGCCCGGCGCGTACTTGAGCTCTTTGCGGAATTCTTCGTACGGGTCGACCTCGGCCTCATCAGCCGGCTCGGCCTCATCGACAGCGGCCTGCTCGGCGAGTTCTGACTCGATCTCTGCCTCGAATGCATCGTCGAACGGCACGACTTCTTCTTCGACGCCGTCTTTGTCGAAGGTCGCCTCGTCTTCAGCGGCCTCGGCGGCGGCTTCTGATTCGTCGGGCGAGTCGATGTCGAGCGCGTCATCGACGATCGCGTCAGCCTCGGGATCGACCGCGCCCTCGACAGCGTCGAGCGCGGCGTTGAGGTCCACCTCCACATCGTCGATGTCGTCGTCGTCACCCTCGCTGACGATATGCAGCGCCTGGGTCTCAGCGGATTCGACGGATGCTTCGTCTGCAGCCAGCTCGTTGCCCTCCTGGGCTTCGTCCTCCTCAGAGGACTGCTCGGCAGCGGTCGCGAGGTCGATGTCGTCGCGCTCTGTTCCTGACACTGTGATACTCATTCCATTTCTTGGGTGGTGCTCCGGCGCCTCTGCGCCGTCACTGGCTCGGGAGCGAGCTCTGGCCTATTTAGTGGTGGCGTTACCGAACACGAAGTTGATGACAAACGCGAAGACCAGGTCGAGACCGTAGACGACCGCCATCATGATCACCACGAACACCAGCACGACGCCGGTGTACCCGAATAGTTCCCTGCGGGTTGGCGTTACAACTTTGCGCAGTTCGTTTATCACCTGGCGCAGGAAGACGACGAGGCGACCAAAGGGCCCGCGGCTTGCGCCTCGGTCCTTTTTGGCATTCGCTACGACGTCCTCGCTCGGCTCGTCGATGACTTTTCTCGCCACTGGGTTACTACCTTCCGGATTGTCTGCCGGCGTGAACCGTCAGAGCTGCAGGGCGGACAGGACTTGAACCTGCAACCTGCGGTTTTGGAGACCGCTGCTCTACCAATTGAGCCACCGCCCTATGGCTGCGAAATCTGCCGCTACCGCACCCGCCAGGCCGTCGTACAGCACATTTGGGCATGGAAAATGATGGCAGATTTCAACTACCTCAGGCCAGTGTATGCGACCGGCAGAGGGGGCGCAAAGCCCGTGAAACGGGGCAGGATGCCACTGGCAAAAGTTTTTCGCGACAGCCGCGTCATAATCCGCTCCTTGCCCGCTCTCTTCTCATACCAGGGCAACCAGCGAGTATCCCCTAGCCTCAGCTCCACCATTCGCTGCGAGACCTGCCGTGCACAACCACTGCTCCCACAATTCCAAACACGCCGACCACGAGCGCACCGAGGGCTGCGACCAGAAATCCCTCGTACGGTGACAAGCGGTCGATGGCAATGCCCGTGAGGGACGCTCCGACTGTGAGCCCCAGCGACAGGCCGATCGATGGCCAGGTCAGTGCCTCGGTGAGGCGATGCGGCTCCGTGCGGGTCTGGATCAACGAGATCGCCGAGATGAGCACAGGGCTCGTCACCAAACCCGCCGCCAGGATGACGATGGCAAGCAATGGTATGTCGTGCACCACCAGCAGCGCCGGCACGACTGCTGCGAACGCCAGCGCGGCCAGCAACAACCGCCGACCCGGCTGCCAGCGCGCACTGATCGGTCCGAACAGGAAGGCCGCGATCACGCTGCCAACGGCGAAGCATGCAACGATCACTCCGGCAAGAAATGGTCTATGCGCTGCCCGAGCGACGCTGACCGCTGACACGTCGACCGATGCGAATAGCAGGCCGATACCGACATAAATCGGCAGGACCCGGAGCACTCCGGCCGGCAGCCAGCCGACACTCTTCGGCCGGACCACTTCGCGGGCGATCACCGGCGGTGCCGTGCTTGCCTGCAGCACCAGGGCCATGCCGCCAGCGATAGTCACCGCGATGCCCGCCGTGAAGCCGGTGAGCGGCCCGGCAACCGCGGCCAGGAACGTCACAAGTGGCGGACCGATGACATAGACGGACTCGTCACATACCGACTCGAGCGCGAGCGAGGTGTGCCGTTCGGCCGGAGAGGTGAGAAGCGCAGACCAACGCGCACGAACGAGAGTTCCGTAGTCGAGGGCAGATGCGCCCACCGCGAACGCTCCGATGAACCAGGTCCAGGTGGGGGCCTGCAGAACCACAGCGAGCGCGAAGGCAGTCGCCGATAGTACGGATGCGACGAGACTGACCGGCACGACCCTGGTCTGCCCGCGGGAATCGATTGCGCGCGACCACAGCGGGCTCGCCACGGCGATGCCGACCACAATCGTGCCCGAGACCGCGCCGGCGAGCGCGTAGCTGCCGGTGACATCCGAGACCAGCAGCACTGTGCTGATGCTGGTGGTGGAGCGGGAGAGTCGGCCGAACCAGCCGGCGATCACAAACCGCGCGCTGCCTGGTCGGCGCAGGATGTCTGAGTACGACCCCAGGAAGCGGATAGCCACGCAAACCTCACCGGTCACAGCGAAGACGGGACTGCCCGTCGGCTTCTCGCGCGACTGCGCCAGCCTATCGGTGAGGAACTGGGGAAAGAATTCACGCGCGGGGCCGCTTTCGGCAGTATCTGAAAATGCGCAGGCCGAAACCACTTCCGACGATCCTGGGGCGGGGAGCATTCACGACGGGTGAAGCTCTCGTCACTCTCAGAACGGCGCGGTCATCGGAGTCGAGGAGCGTTGTGCCGCTCCCTTCGAGGCTCGAGGCCGCCGTGACTGCGCACGTGGCAGTGCCACGAGGGCACCGCACGGCTGGTTCATCATCGAAGTGAATGCGGACGACCTGGATGACCCGATCGAGTTGTGTGCGCGCATCCAGACGGTGATCAGCTCGCGCCCGCATTTCTGAGCGACATTTCCAGGGGGCAGTATCAACCGGTCGGTGGATGCTGCAGTAGCCGGTACACCGCTGCCACCAGCGGGGTCCAGCCGCCAGAATTGCGACATGACAGAGACAGCAGCATGACCGAGACGCACGTGAGCGTCCGGGACCTCCGCAAGAGCTACGGCAGCTTCCCCGCACTCGACGGGGTCAGCTTCGACATCGAGCGCGGTGAGACCTTCGCGCTGCTCGGCCCGAACGGCGCGGGCAAGTCGACCACGATCGAGATCCTCGAGGGGTATCGCGATCGCACCGGCGGCACCGCGACAGTGCTCGGCATCGACCCGCAGCACGGCAACCTGGCGTGGAAGGCGCGCATCGGCATCGTGCTGCAGTCCAGCGGCGAGAGCGGCAATGTCACCGTGCAAGAGCAGCTCTCACACTTCGCAAAGATCTTCCCGAAGCACCGGGACGTCGACGAAGTCATGGCGGCTGTCGGTCTCACCGAGAAGGCGAAGACCCGCATCAAGCAGCTCTCCGGCGGCCAGCGTCGACGAGTGGATGTCGCGCTCGGCATCATCGGCAAGCCAGAGTTGCTCTTTCTCGACGAACCGACCACCGGGTTCGACCCTGAGGCACGACGTGAGTTCTGGGCCCTCATCCGCTCGCTCAAGAGCGAAGGCACAACCATCCTGCTCACCACCCACTACCTCGACGAGGCCGCACAACTGAGCGACCGCGCCGGAGTGATCGACGGCGGCAAGCTGATCGACATCGGCAAGATCGACGAGATCGGCGGCCCGGATTCCCGAATCCCGGTAGTGCGCTGGCACGATGCCAGCGGCGCTCACGAGGAGCGAACGACCGAACCGGCTGGCGTCGTCTCCCGGCTCTACGCGTCGCTGGGAGCCGAGCCCGAACGCCTCGAGGTGGTTAGCCCCAGCCTCGAAGACATCTACCTACAGCTGGTGGGACAGCATGAAAAGGACAACGCATGAACGCCATCACCCTTGGTTTCGACCGCGCCCGCTACGAGACGAGAATCTACTTTCGCCAGGGTGACACGATCTTCTTCACCTTCCTCTTCCCGATCGTCATGCTCACGATTTTCTCGGTGGCATTCAGCTCGAGCAACTTCGGCAAACAGCCTGATGGCACCGCGCTCAGTGCCGCCGCGTATTACCTGCCCGGCATGATCGCGGCGGGCATCCTGCTGAGCGGCATCCAGAACCTCGCGGTCGACATAGCGGTGGAGCGCGGCGACGGCACCCTCAAGCGGCTGAGCGGCACGCCGCTCCCGGTTGTCTCGTACTTCATCGGCAAGATCGGCCAGGTGTTCGTCACCTCGATTGCGCAGATCATCCTGTTGCTTCTCATCGCTCACTTCGCGTTCGGGGTCGTGCTTCCCACGACCGCGGAGAAGTGGGGCACCCTCGTCTGGGTCTACCTGATCGGCATCACCACCTGCGCAGTGCTGGGCATCGCGCTGTCTCGCATCCCCCGCAGCGGCAAGAGCGCGACGGCCGTGATCATCCCCATCGTGCTGATCCTGCAGTTCATCAGCGGGGTGTACCTGCAGTTCTCGCTGCTTCCGACCTGGCTGCAGAACGTGGCATCCATCTTTCCCCTCAAGTGGATGGCGCAGGGAATGCGGTCCGTGCTGCTGCCCGACCGCTTCGCCGTGCTCGAGCAGGGCAAAGAGTGGAACCTCGGCGGTGTCGCGATCGTGCTCGCCATCTGGCTCGTCGTCGGGCTGGTGGCTGCGCGGTTCACCTTCCGCTGGATTCGCAAGGACTCCTGAGCGAGATGACGTGGCAGGCTGGGCGCATGACTGGACAGCGCTGGTGGAACGCGTTCGTCGTCGCTACGCTCGCGCTACTCGCCCTCATCGAGGGGTTCAGTTGGGCACCGAGCGGCGGGCAGCGGATCGGGGCCTGGGTCGTGCTCGGCCTCTTCGGTATCGCCTATTTCGCGGTCGGCAGGCGCGCACTGCGGCTGGGCGGCGGCAGCATCGTGTTCCCCCTCGCTATCATTCTCGGATCGGGCACCGCCGTTGCCTGCTCTCCCAACCTCGCCGTTATTCAGGCGATCTCGTTTCCGCTGCTGTGGTGCACGATCGAATCGACCCGACGCGCCATCGTCGCGAACTGTGCCCTCGCCCTCGCCGTGAGCGTGGGCTTCCTGGTCTCGATCGGCGTCACTCCCGACTCGATCGCGCAGACCGCGGTGATCGAAGCGATCTCGCTGGTCGGAAGCCTCGCCCTCGGCCTCTGGATCACCCGGATCGACGAACTCAGCCACGAGCGCCTGCGCCTGCTCGATGAGCTGACTGCCGCCCAGGACCAGCTTGCTGCGCTGCACCGGGATTCCGGCGTGACGAGCGAGCGTGAGCGACTGGCGCGCGAGATCCACGACACCATCGCCCAGAGCCTCACCGGCCTGGTCATGCTGTCACAGCGGGCCCAGCGTGAACTCTCTGCTGGCGAGACGGATGCACTCGCCGAGCAACTCGGAATCATGGAGGAGAGCGCGCGGGACGCACTTGTCGAGACCCGCACGCTGGTGGCAGCGGGCGCACCGGTCGAACTCGACGCAGGCATCGTTGCGGCGCTCGAACGATTCGTCAGCCGGTTCGAACGGGAGACCGGCATAGCCGTGAGCGTCACGGGCACGATGCCGGAACTCGACCGGGATACCGAGGTCGTGCTGCTTCGCTGCGCCCAGGAGGCGCTGGCGAACGTGCGCAAGCACTCCGGGGCCCGTGCGGCGGCGATCGTGCTCACCATGACAGACGGTCGCCCGACGATGACAGTAAAGGATGACGGGATCGGGTTCGATCCGTCCCTGCCGAGTACCGGTTTCGGCCTCGCCGGCATGCACGACCGGCTCGCCCTCGTCGGTGGCAGCATCGTCGTGGCAGGGCATCCCGGCACAACAGTCACGGTGACCGCATGATCCGGGTTCTGGTCGCAGACGACCATCCGATCGTTCGAAGCGGCATCGTGGCGCTGCTTGACGCGGCTGAGGATGTCGAGGTCGTCGGCCAGGCAGCCGACGGCGGTGAGGCTGTCGAGCTCGCCCTCTCACTGGTACCGGATCTCGTGCTGATGGACCTGCGCATGCCCGTGCTCGACGGCGACGAGGCAACGGCCCGCATCCTCGCCGCTGCACCCTCGGTGAAAGTCGTTGTGCTCACCACCTACGAGAGTGACGAGTCGATCCTCACCGCGATCGAAGCCGGGGCGAGCGGGTATCTGCTGAAGGCTGCACCGCAGGAGGAGATCCTGGCCGGCATCCGTTCGGTCGCTCGCGGCGAGGTTGCTCTGGCGCCGTCCATCGCTGCGATGCTGGTGCGGCGGGTTGCCCGCCCGGCTCCGATCAGCCTGAGTGATCGTGAGACCCAGGTGCTTGCACTCGTCGCCCAGGGCCAGAGCAATCCGACGATCGCCAGAAACCTGTTCATCAGCGAGGCCACGGTGAAGACGCACCTGCTGCACGCGTTCGAGAAGCTCGGCGTGAGCGACCGCACCCGTGCGGTGACGCTGGCGATGGAGCTCGGGCTGCTCGCGCGGTAGAGCGTTAGAGCGCCAGCCCGACCAGGATCGGCTCGGGTTGAAGGATGACACCGTAGGCGGTCAGCACCCTGGTCTGCAAGTAGCGGGCCAACTCTGCGACCTGCGCGGCCGTTGCGCCACCCGCGTTGACTATCGCGAGGGTGTGCTTGCTCGAGACCGCGGCGTGCGAGCCGGGCAGGCTGAATCCCTTTGCGACGCCGGCGTGTTCGATGAGCCAGGCAGCGCTCAGTTTCACGCCGTCTTCAGCGGGCCAGCGCGGCACTTCGGCTGGAAGGTCGCGCGCGAATGAGGCACTCACTATGGGATTGGTGAAGAACGATCCCGCGCTCGCCGAGTCGGCATCAGCCGGGTCGAGCACCATGCCTTTCGACGCACGCAGGGCGATCACTGCGCTGCGGACTTCGGCGATCGGCAGTCGTGCCTCCAGCTCGACTCCGAGAGCCGACGCCAGCTGCGGGTACACGACCGGGTCACTCAGGCCGCCGGCGGTGAGTTCGAGTTCGATGGCGACCACGAGGCCGCGGCGATACTGTTTGAGCGACGACGTGCGGTACCCCAGTTCGAGTCCGGTCGAGTCGAGCCTCATCCGCTCGCCCGTCTCAGACTCGACGAAATCAATGGCGACCAGCCGATCGCCCACCTCCTGGCCGTATGCTCCGATGTTCTGGATCGGCGCTGCTCCAGACGACCCGGGGATGCCCGATAGAGCCTCGATGCCGGCGAGGCCATTCTCCACAGCAAACGCCACAACGGCATCCCACGGTTCCCCGGCCTGCACGATGAGGGAGTCTCCGGTGCGTTCGATACCTTTGGTGAGCACATGGATGATGCTGCCCTCGAACCCCTCATCCGCAACCACCAGGTTCGACCCGCCGCCCACCACAAGCCACTCGTCGCCGCTCCCCCACACCTCGTGCGCGGTTGCCACGAGCTCCTGTGGCGTTGTCGGCGCACAGTAATGCAGAGCGGGGCCACCGACCCTGAGCGTGGTGAGGGAAGAGAGCTCCATCAGCTGAGCCGAACTCGCACCTGGGCTTTGCCAAGCACCGTCGAACCGTCGAACGACACGGTGAGGTCGATGCGCGCATCAGCTCCCTCCAGTGCGCCGACCTTGGCGATGACACTCACCGTCGCACCGTCGGCCCCATCGACGGCGACGGGGCGGGTGAAGCGCACCTGGTAGTCGAGCACACGGCCGGGGTCGCCGATCCAGTCGACCACCGGCTGCACTGCGAAGCCCATCGTGAGCATCCCGTGGGCGAGCACGCCGGGGAGGCCGACCGACTGCGCGATATCGTCGCGATAGTGGATCGGGTTGAAGTCGCCGGATGCCCCCGCGTAGCGCACCAGTGAATCGCGCGTGAGAGGGAAAGAGCGCTCAGCGATAACGTCGCCGACGCTGAGCTCAGCGGGGTTCACTCGTCGCCCCGAACCACGAGGGTCGAGATCGCGGTGACGACGTGGGCGCCAGACTCATCGACGATGGTGGATTCTGCGGTGACCATGGAATGGCCGCCGAGCGACTTGACGCTCGCGACCGTGAGCGTCGCCGTCAGCAGGTCGCCGGCGACGATCGCACGGGTCGCTGTGAAGCGTTGGTCGCCGTGTACGACGCGACTGAAATCGATGCCGGCATCCTCCGCGCTCAGCAGCTGCTGCAGGGTGGCCTCCTGGATGACGATCGGGAAGGTCGGCGGGGCGACGAGATCGCTGTAGCCGGCGGCGCGGGCAGCCGCGACATCCAAATTCAGAGGGCTGGTCGCGAACACGGCCCGGGAGAACTCCCGGATCTTCTCGCGCCCGACGAGGTAAGGCTCGGTAGACGGAAACACACGCCCCGCGAGCTCGGGATTCACTGGCACAGGGTCGAGCTTAACGACAAAGCTTTAACGACGCTTTAACGACGCTTTAACGACGAAGCCCCGGGGGCCTAGGGCCAACCGGGGCTTTGCACGAATCCGAGTGGATTCGTCAGAACAATCAACCGCCTACTGGCAGCTGTCGCACTGAAGATCGTCCATCGGGTCGACGGGCACTGCGTAGCCGCCGACGAAGTCGTTGTTGTTGTCCATGTGGACCCCCTCTGATCGATATACAAAAAGTGCAAAATTGGTGACCGTGTCACCGGCTGTTAACCCGGCGCCGTGGTGGGTTCTCACTATATAACCGGAATGACACTCCTGTCATTCCACAACATCTAGTGTTTTCGGCGTGTCGCGAGATTCGTCAAGTGTGGCGCGGAATCCGGGTGTTTGTGTCGTAAGTGTGTGACTTTGATCGCTCGGCGGCGGTGTTCTGTGATCGCTATACGGCGGGGTCACCCGTAGGCAAGCGGATCCCTGAGCGGACATCGAAGCGGTAGGGAGGATAAGGACTGGTCATCTTCTCCGGTCCACGTCTCAGAGGGTGGCTGATTTCGTCGCCAGTTCAATTTCGTGCAGGCACGTCTGATTCCTCGGGCGGAGTGAATATGGACTCAATGGGTTGAGCGAATAACCGGGCGATACGAAAGGCCAACGGCAAAGCGGGATCGTATCGGCCTGTTTCCAGCGCATTCACCGTCTGTCGTGAAACGCCGAGCTGGTCAGCGAGAGCCCCCTGAGTCCAACCACGACCCTCACGCAGTGTCTTGAGATGGTTTTTCATCGTCTTCCAACGACGGTGCCGGTGACAATCCAACCAAGCATCCCCGCACCGTAAGTGATCCACCCCAAGCCAGGAACCCTGAGCCCTGCAATCTCCAGAAAACCCAACGTGACGGAAACGATCATGGCAACAGCGAATCCCCCGGCGAACCCCCGCAACAGGAGCAGTCGCTGGTACTCATCGATCCGTCGCACGTGACGTACAACCGCCCACACGATCCAGAGCGCGGGGAGCACCGGCAGCACCGCCCACAGGAACCGCCACGGACTATCGCCGTCTAAGCCACCCCACAGCAACACGCTGGAGAGCACCACCGCGTATGCGATTATGCCCAACCAAAATTCGAGTTGATAGGCACGAGACCTGGCGCGGTCGCCCTCACTAAGGTCCTGTCTGTCAAGTTTATTTGTCATGGCTCTTATCTTGGAGCTGGGCCTCATTTTTGTCAAGGGTACTTGTCACCCGGATCCTCTGGACCCATGCCCCCGTAGCACTAACCGGATGACCGGCTTCGCCCGCTCGCACGCTGAACGATCGGCTACCGGGTCCATCTGAGGTCGTCGCGGAGCATGCCCAGATGGAGCATGGTCAGTGGTTGCCTAGGAGGCCAGGAGTGTGCGCGGGCTGCTGGTTGCCCGGCTCGCGCGCGAAGGCGATGCTTTCCTCCACGATGGATAGAACAACGTCGAGCTCCGACCCGTTGCGCGGACCGTATACGAGGAACTCGGTACCAAAGTCCTCGTACTGGTGCGGGATTGCCCACCCGAGCGCGGTCAGCTCCGTTCCACGAGCTGCAGGCAGACAGAGGTGGACCGACGTGTCATCGACGCCATGTAAATGGACGGGTTCAAGCCGACCATGCGGCGCGAGTGACGTCCATGGCACAACCGCGGTTTTGCGATCGTGGAGGAACACGGCCCGGGACGACGCGGGTGACACTTGACTGTGCCCCTCGACAACGTCGGGCAGTGCAAAAACCCGAGCCACGAGGCTGCCCCACAACTCCGGCGTTGAGCAGTCGTCAAGCTGACGCTGAGGCCCCTCGGCAGACACGCTCGGGCGGGAACCTCGGCGCGGCTCAGTAATCACACGTCGACGCTAACCCAGGTGCACCAGCCAAGGCGCACCACAAATACACAACCGTCCGGTAGCCGATCGGCTGCCGATAGGGTTTTGCCATGCTCCCCGGCCCCTCCGCGCGGCTCCGATTCCGCGAGATGACACCGGCCGACCTCAACGACCTGGCTGACCTGCTCGGTGACCCCCAGGTCATGGAGTTCTACCCGGCGCCGAAGAGTCGCGACGACGCCGCTCAATGGATTGCCTGGAACCAGGAGAATTACGCCATCCACGGCTTTGGTCTCTGGATAATCGAAACCCACGCAGGACAGTTTGTCGGTGACTGCGGACTGACGTGGCAAGAGGTCAACGGCGTCCGGATGCTCGAAGTCGGGTACCACGTGCGCGCTGTGCTCCACGGGCAGGGCTACGCAACCGAAGCTGCGACCGTATGCCGCGACTTCGCTCGAACTGAACTCGACGCGGCCGAGCTAGTCGCGATCATTCATCCCGACAACACGGCCTCCGAAAGGGTCGCGCAGAAGATCGGGATGACTCGTCGCGACGACGACCACGGCGGACGTATTGCCGTGCGATCTGTGCTCGGCATGACCCTCTAATTGCGTCTCAACAAGCGGATCCGCTTCGTGCTGTGTCTGCAGTCCATAAGAGCGTTGACGTCGTCACCGCGCGGGCGAGTCTTCCGTGCAGCTTCGTCGCCGTCCACGTCGAAAGGTTCCCGCGCGGAGCGAGCGTCTGGTCTGGGCAGTCGACCTACCCGCCTCCATCATTGATGGTACGGATAGTGTCAGGTCACTGGTACAGCACGACGATCGGAGGCGCATGCGTCGAGGACGGATCGCGGTCGCTGCCCTGTCAATTTTCGGCACCTGCCTGCTGCTGGCAGGTTGCGCTGACGACGGGTCCTGGGACTCTCCACGCACTCCAACAGTCAGCCTCACCGTGGCAGCTGGCTGCCCGGCAGCTGTGACAAAGGCCCGGGATGTTGGCAACGCCGACCCCGGCGACTCAAGTCTCTTACCTGCGGGTGTCTCGCCGAATGCCGGGCTGGTCTGCGCCTACAGCGGGCCACTCAACCCGTCCAGCAACCACCTGGCGATGACGCTGAACACCAACAAGGCACGACGCGTCGCCGACGCCGTCCAGCACCTGTCCCTTAAGCAGCCCAAAGGCTCCGTCAGCTGCCCCGACGACACGGGCGCCTTTGCCATCCTCGCCTTCTCCTACCCGCACCACCCCGACGTCAACCTCTGGTGGAACACGACGGGATGCGAGTCGATCGACAACGGAAGGATCGGGGCATCACAGATTGGCTCCCCAAGTTTCGGCGACTTGCAAACCGCATTCGACAGCGCCACCGGACTTCCCGAAGGGCCCGTCTCTCCTCAGGCACGCTGAGCAGCCGCAGCACTCGTTATCAGCGTCTACAGCTGCTGCTCCCAGCACGATGGAGGATCGTCTACCGAGACGGTGTTGTTATGCCTTCTACTCAATCGGTCGGTGACACGCGGATCACGTTTCCGTCGGGGTCCGCGCAGTCAGTGTGTCGCCGCGTCCGCTCCACAGCAAGGTAGCCGAGCCCGAGTTCATCGAGAGTCTCCTCAGCGATCATCCATTCCACAACGCCGGTCTGCCGGCGCCCCACGAGATCGATGGCCAGGCGCTGGCCAATGTAAGCGAGTCCAGGGCACCTGGCAAGCGACTGCGCGGGCAGGTAAGTGCAGCGCTGGGCAAATAATTCTGCCCTCGAAGCGATGCCCTTTGCCTATGACCGAGGCGATTCGCCGGCGCGCCGAGTGCGAGGGACGTCTGGTCAAGTCGCTCCAATCAACTGTGCCGAAAGTGCTTCGTGCCAAGCTTTTTCCAGACGCCCCCGATCCGGGCCATGCCAGCTCGGGTTGCCCGCTGTGGGAGAATCCCGGGACGGTGTCACGAGCAGCACGAAGGACTGGTCCGGCTCTCCTCCGAGTCAGAGTGCACCTGGTCGACAGTGATCGGGAAATCTGGCGGCTGGCTGAGATCGACGCAGACCTTCCCCTCCCCGACGTCCATGAGGCTTCACCGTGTTCAGCACATCGATCAAGGATCTTCCGAGGCGATCGACCCGCCACACGACGACGGTGTCGCCTGGCTGGGCTGCTCGAGGAGCTTCTTCATCCCGGGGCGTGAGATCGCGGTCCGACTGCCCCAGGTGACGTCGGCAAAGATGTCCCGCTCCTGCACACCCGATTTGACCAGGGCGTCGAACTGCAACGTGGCGTCTTGGCTTCTGGTGCTGACCCGCGTGTACCCGAGATGTCTCACGGGACCAATCTGCCTCAGAAACTACTAGAGGTGCCGCGCGAAAGACATTTCACGGTAAGGCATGTTTCCAAGACAAATGGACTCCCGGAAATCCGCCACTCTCAACGGAGCCCCTGACGGGCTCTTGCTTGCCTTGAAAAGCTTTAGATTTTCGAGGCAGTTAGAGGGACTAATGTGTCCACGCCTGTACCAGCCACGCTGAGCGATCCACGCTGCCAGCGCAAATACCCTGATCGCGCGACGACCTTCGCACTCGATAGGGCTAATCGATCGGCCGACCCAGGAAGAGCGCGATCGCGTCGTCGATGAGTTGGTCGCTGCCCGCGGGTAACGTGCGACCGGCGCCGACGAAGGTCGAGATGCCCTGCATGGTCGCTGACATCAGCAGCGTCAGGCGCTCGATGTCCGCCTCGCGAAATACACCGGCCTTAACGCCCGCCTGCATCACATCGCTGATGGTCGAGAACAGGGTCTCGGCGGCAGCAAGCAGGCTTTCAGGCGGCTGGTCCATCTTGGCTGCGAACATCAGGTCGAGTAGTGCGGCGTTGGCGACAGCGAAGTCGACATAGGCCTGGCCGGCTGCCCGAAGGCTTTCCACATACTCGGTGCGGCTGTCTGCGCCGGCTCGCATGGCGGACGCGAGCTCGAGAAAGCCGCGTTCCGCGAGTGCGTCGAGCAGGGCCTTTCGGTCGATGAAGTGGCTGCGCGGAGCACCGTGACTGACGCCGATCTCGCGCGCAAGTTCGCGGAGGGATAACTCCTCGACGCCTTTGGTCCGAAGCGCCATCTCGGCCCGGTCAAGCAGGGCCGTCCGCAGGTTACCGTGATGGAAGGGCAGCTCGGACATGCCGCCATTGTAGCCGAGCATCCCTCGCTATCTAGGCATTGACTACTTTCTAGTCAATGTCTAGACTAGGATCATGATTTACACCAACCAGGCACTGTGGCTGCCCAAACGCGGCGGGAATTTAGCCGTCGGCTCCGCGAGGTATACGACCCCGAACACCGGCGAGGTCGTCGTGCGAACGCGGGCCGTCGCGGTCAACTTCGTCGACGCCATGCCGGGATTCGCCTATCGATTCGTGCTGCCGTGGCTGACGTTTCCCGCGGTCATCGGATCGGATGTTGCGGGCGAGGTCGTCGAGGTCGGCGCCGGGGTGACGCGCCTGCACATCGGCGATCGAGTGGTGGCTCATGCGGTCGGATCGGAGAAGTCCCGCAACACCCCGGCAGAGGGTTCGTTTCAGAATTACGTCGTGCTCATGGCCCACATGGTCGCACCGCTCCCGGATTCGCTCTCGTTCGAGCAGGCCGCCGTGCTACCGCTCGCGATGTCCACGGCGTCGTGCGGACTGTTTCAGAGAGACCAGCTTGCGCTCGCACTCCCGACCGCGAGCCCCACCGACCGGCACGAGACAGTGCTGGTGTGGGGCGCGTCGACGAGCGTCGGTATCAACGCCATCCAACTTGCACGAAACGCGGGCTACCGCGTCGTTGCGACGTCATCGCCGCAGC
Organism: Lacisediminihabitans sp.; assembly: GCA_043746355.1. Classification (GTDB taxonomy): domain Bacteria; phylum Actinomycetota; class Actinomycetes; order Actinomycetales; family Microbacteriaceae; genus Lacisediminihabitans. Next base: position 170,658 of record JAYTRC010000074.1, read on the forward strand.
ACTTTGACTGGCTGCGTTCGCTCGGAGCGGCTGCGGTCATCGACCGCACGGGATCTGACGTCGTGGATGAACTCGCCGCCGCGATCGGAGACCAGTCGCTCGCGGGCGTCCTGGCGATTGGCTCGGGGTCGCTGTCGCCGACCATCGAGATCGCGGCCCGCATGCCCGGCTCGAAGCGCGTGTCGTCCGCGCATCCCACTCCGATCACGAACGTGCGGGCGCGGCTTGCTCGACGTCGCGGAGTCACTGTCAGCACCATCTGGGGTGGCACTCTGAAAGACAACGAAGTGGGGCCGGCCATCTATCGCGACTTTCTGCCCGCGGCCCTCGCGAGTGGCGCGTACCGTGCCGAGCCCGTCGCGACGGTTGTCGGGGATGGGCTCGCGAGCATCCCTACAGCGCTCGACCGGCTGAGGGTCGGCATCTCCGCCACGAAGCTTGTCGTTCGAATCTGACGTCGACTCAGTCCCTATCCGCATAAACAAATAAACAAGAAGAGGAGGTTTATCCCATGAGTCAACAGAAGAGAGTCCTGGTCTTTGGCGGCACCGGCCAGACGGGACAGCACTTCGTGCGTCTCGCGCTGAAGGACGGACTCCGCGTGCGCGCCCTGGCACGCAACCCCGCGAAGTTCGGCATGACCGACCCGAATCTTGAGGTCATCCAAGGATCCATCACCTCCGTCCCAGACCTCGACGCACTCGTCGCCGGAGCGGATTTCGTGGTCTCGATGCTCGGAAACGCGGCGGAGCAACGCGAGCACACCATCGTCGCCGACCTCGTTCGGGAGCTCGTTCCGGCGATGCGGCGCACCGGAGTCTCACGGTTTCTCCATCAGGCCGGTGGGCTGAGCGCCAGACCACACCGCCGGTTGCCGCTCGTGCTCTGGATCATCCGCCACACCATCGCTCGCGGCTTCGACGGACAGCACAGGGACAATGAGGCCGTCATGCGCTACCTCGCCGATGAGGCGAACGACATCGAATGGATGGTGCATCGCGCCGGGATCGGATCCGACGGCCCGTCACAAGGAGTCCTCCAGCGATCGCAGCGCGCGATCAGCATCGCGACGTTCCAGGACTGTGCGGCGTACAACCTGCGCACAGTGCAAGACGCGACGGCCATTCACACATGCGACGGGAGCCGATACGCGAATCGGGTGGCGGCTCTAGAGAACGTCGATAAACGACAACTTGACAGCGTGAAGTAGTCTTTTACGAATGACCAGAGCTATCGCAAAGCTGGGGGCTATCGCCGCCGCGAGTGCAATCATCGCGACCGCCGCCATACCGGCCTACGCAGATTTAGGCTCCTCGGCCGACCAGAGCGCGTCTTCAGCACTCGTTCTGCGCCATTCCACAGCCGTTCAATCAGTATCGGTCGTCTCGGCGGTCGTCGTTACCGCTTCGGCCCGTGACACCTATACCGTTACCAAACCGCAGCCAAAGATCTCTACAGCCTCGGTCAACCGCTACATCGGCGTTACCCCGCCATCGCAGCGTTATAGCGGCGCGGCAGTGCTGCAATATGCAGCGCAGTTCGTCGGTATCGTTCCCTACGGCGAGGGCAACAGCCCGACCACCAGCTTTTCGTGCGACGGCTACACACAGTACGTCTTCGCCGGATTCGGAATCAGCCTCCCGCGCGGCGCGGACCACCAGGCGGCTCTCGGCGTGCGCATCGACCAGTCCCAGGCAGTCGCGGGTGACCTGGTCTGGTGGCCCGGGCGCCACATCGGCATCTACGACGGTGCCGGCGGCATGTACAACTCCCCAACCTGGGGTCGGTACGTCGAGCATGTGGCCACCTTGTGGGGTTCGCCCGTCTTCATCCGCCTCAGCATCTAGTCGTCCCGACCGCAGCGAGCACAAGCGGGCGTACGCTCGAAAGCATGGCAAAAGTACTCGCCCATGAGCCGGATTCCCGGCGATACACCCTGAAGCTCGACGGGCAGTTATTGGCCACGGCCGACTACGTAATCAATGGCGACGCCATCTCGTTCAACCACACATACACGCAGCCGACACATCGCGGACAGGGCCTGGCCGGAGAGGTAGTCGCCTACGCTGTCGACGATGTGGAGGCGAACACGACTCTTCGCATCGTGCCGATGTGCTGGTATGTGGGGCAGTGGTTCGATTCACACCCGGAGCGAGCTGGCCTGCTCACCCGCGGTGAGGTTAGCTAGCCGATCGCTGCCAGGTGTGCCCATGTCGTCGGTCAACGGCCCGACAGGCCGAACTCTACCGCTGTGCGGGCGCACGCACGCGAACTTGACTGAAGCCATATCGCGGGGACAGCTTAAATACAACCCCCGGGCGCTCAACGAAGCATCGCCATAGTGTGATGTTGTTGCCCCGGGCCCCGGTGACTTCGTTTCCTTTGCAGCGGAGGGCACCAATGAGTACTGTGATCGACCCTCTCGAACCGGTGGATCAACCCGGCCTCGATGAGCTACTGGAACGTACAGGTCAGGGTGACCACCGTGCGTTCACCGAGTTCTACGCTCACCTGGGTTCACGGGTGTTCGGTCACGTGCGAGGTGTGCTTCGCGACCCGGCGCAATCCGAAGAGGTAACCCAGGAGGTCTTTCTCGAGGTCTGGCAGACCGCAACCCGGTATGAGACCGGCAAGGGGAGAGCGTTGTCGTGGACCCTCACGATGGCCCACCGTCGCGCGGTCGATCGGGTTCGCTCGAGCCAGGCTTCGCGGGCCAGGGACGAACGGGTCGGTCGGCGCGATCTCGCGATCGATCATGACGCGACCGCAGAGACCGCTGAGATCTGGTTCGAGCACCGCAGGGTGGCCGAGGCTATGAAACAAATCACCGCACTGCAGCGGGAGGCAATCAACCTCTGCTACCAGCAGGGATTCACCGTGACGGAAGCCGCCGCGATGCTCGGGGTCGCCGCCGGAACAGTGAAGACGCGAGTGCGCGACGGCCTCATCCGGCTTCGCCAGGAACTGGCATAGTCCAGGAACAGTTGCACATCACTCCGGCGAAAAGCGGTAACCCATTCCGGCCTCAGTGATGAGGTACCTCGGCCTGGAGGGTTCCGGTTCGAGTTTCTTGCGCAACTGTGCGAGGTAGAGCCGAAGGTATCCGTGCTCCTTCTCGTATCCCGGCCCCCAGACGGAGGTGAGGATGAATGCCTTCGTCACCAGGCGCCGCGGGTTTCGCACGAGCACCTCGAGGATGTGCCATTCCGTCGGCGTGAGTTTCACCGGCACACCCGCCCGCGTCACCGTGTGGGCTGCGAGGTCGACCGTGACGTCACCGAACCCTGTGACCGGGCCATCCGTCTCGCTGCCCCCCCGCCGGGTGAGAGCCCGGATGCGGGCGAGCAGTTCGTCGATCATGAACGGTTTGGTGACGTAGTCGTCTGCACCAGCGTCGAGGGCGTCGACCTTGTCGGCGGAGTCTGACCGGCCGCTGACCACCAGGATGGGCATCTGGGCCCAGCCGCGAATGCCTTCGATGACCTGGATGCCGCTGAAGCCGGGCAGGCCGAGGTCGAGCACGACGAGGTCGGGCTTGGTCGTCGCCGCGACCTCGAGCGCTTCGGGCCCCGACCGTGCAACGGACACCTCGTACCCGCGAGCGACAAGGTTGATGCGCAGGGCTTTCAATATCTGAGCATCGTCATCGACGACGAGGATGCGCATCAGCCTGCTCCCTCAGCTGTCCTGTCTTTGGCAACCTCGTCCGCGGCCGGGAGCGAGATCACCATGGTGAGCCCGCCGCCGGGAGTGTCTTCAGCAAGCAGGTCTCCTCCCATTGCGTCAATAAAACCACGGGAGAGCGCGAGGCCCAGGCCGACTCCCGTCGTGGTGTCTGTGTCGCCGAGCCGCTGGAAGGGCTGGAATGCCTCCGCAAGTTCGGCGTGTGGGATGCCCGGCCCACGGTCGATCACCCTCAACTCGACCCGGCCGCTGAATGCGCTGGCGGACACCATCGGTGGCTGGCCTGCCGGCGCATACCGCAGCGCATTGCTCAGCAGGTTAACCAGCACACGCTGTACGAGCACTGGATCGCAGAGGGTCGCTGGGAGGTCCGGCGGCACGTCAACAGTCACCTCGTCGCTCCGAAGGCCGAGTTCGTCGAGGGCGAGGGGAACTATCTCGTCGAGCCCGACAGCCGAAAGGGAGATCGGCAAGACCCCCGCCTGGATCCTGCTGGCGTCGAGCAGATCTGCGACCAGGTCGGCGAGTCGGTGTAGGGACACCTCTGCGGTCTCGAGCAGTTCAGCCCGGTCGTCATCGCTCCACTCGATATCCGTACTGCGAAGGCTCGACACCGCCGCAGTCGCCGCAGAGAGCGGAGTGCGCAGGTCGTGTCCGACCGCCGCCAGGAGGGCTGTACGCAGGCGATCAGTCTCTTCGAGCGGACGGATGCCCTCGGCCTGCGACCGCAGTTGGCGCTGCTCCAGCGACGCCCCGATCTGGGAGACGAATGCGGCGAGGATACGGCGGTCTGCCGCCGGGATGTCACGCCCGGTCAGCACGATCCGGCCATCCTCACCCAGGTCGATGACTGTTTCAGGATCCGCACCCGCCGACTGTGTTCCGGCGGTCTCGGCTGCGCTGGTCTCATACACCAGCTCGCCGCTATGCTCCACGGCCACACTCGTCAGCCCAAATGATTCGCGCAGCTGGTTGGCAAGCGCCTCGACCGCGTTCTCACCCCGGATGATGCTCGCTGCGACGGTCGCGAGGGTCTCGGCCTCTGCGGCAGAACGCCGTGCAGCCCTGCTTCTCGACGCAGCCTGGTCGACCACGACACTGACCAGGACTGCCACAACCAGGAAGATCAGTAACGAGACCACGTGCGAGGGGTCGGCTATTCGCAACTGGTAGAGCGGAGGCACGAAAAAGAAGTCCACGCTGAAGCTGGCCAGTAGTGCCGCGGCGAGCGCCGGCCAGATGCCTCCGGCGAGCGCGACGATGACGACCAACAGCTGGAAGGCGAGCACGTCGCTTACGAGCGTGTCGCCGGTCGTGACGGCGGCGAGAAACCAGGTGAGCAGCGGCAGGCCGAATACGGTGATTGCGAAGCCGGTCACAATGCGACTCAGGGCGAGCGAGCGCCGCGAATGCGGCAACTGCAGCGTTGCTTCTGAAGCGTGGGAGACGATGTGCACATCAATGTCGCCCGAAGCCCGGATGACGGTGGCACCAATACCGTGCCCGGTCAGAAATGCTGTGAGCCGAGATCGTCGCGAGACGCCGATGACGAGTTGCGTCGCATCCACCCCCCTGGCGAAGTCGACGAGGGCAGTCGAGGTGCTGTCACCGAGCACCTGGTGGTATGTGCCCCCGAGGCTCTCGACCAGGGCGCGCTGTGCGGCCAGGGCGGCAGGGTCGGATTCGGCGAGGCCGTCAGGGCTGGCAACATGCACCGCGAACAACTGGCCGCCGCTCGACCGCGCGGCGATCCTGGCTCCCCAACGCACCAGGGTCTCCCCCTCCTCACCCCCGGGCAGAGCAACGACGACGCGCTCCCTGGCCTCCCATTTGCCCGTGATGCCGTGCGTGGAGCGATAGGCCTGGAGTGCGACATCCACTTCGTCGGCGAGCCATAGCAGCGCCAGTTCGCGAAGGGCGGTGAGGTTGCCGAGCCGGAAGTAATTGGCCAGGGCAGCATCGATCGAACCGGCCGGGTAGACCAGGCCGCCAGCGAGACGCGCTCGCAGGGCCTCCGGCGCAAGGTCGACCACCTCGATCTGGTCGGCCGCCCGCAGCACGGAGTCGGGAATCGTCTCGCGCTGCACCACGCCGGTGATCGAGTGCACGACATCAGTGAGTGACTCAATGTGCTGGATGTTCACGGTCGAGATGACATTGATGCCGGCATCGAGCAACCGCTGCACATCCTGCCAGCGCTTCGGATAGGACGACCCTGGCGCGTTACTGTGTGCCAGTTCATCGACGAGTGCCCAGTGCGGACCACGCGCCAGAAGGCCGTCGATGTCGAGTTCGTCCAGTTTTACCGACCGGTGCGCGATGTGCGCCCTCGGCAGCACAGTCAGTCCGTCGACCATGCGTTCCGTCGCCTCGCGGCCATGGGTCTCGACGAGCCCGACGACGACATCGTGACCGCGCTCCTGCAGCCTGCGACCTTCTTCGAGCATTGACCAAGTCTTGCCGACGCCCGGGGCTGCGCCGAGGTAGACCTGCAGGAGACCTCGCGCCATCAGACTCCCAGCGACCACGGTTGACGACTCTGTCGGCCGCCTGATCCGAAGCGTACTCGACTAGAGACCCAGCAGCTCCAACGCTGATTCACGCATCTCGACCTTCCGCACCTTGCCGGTTATCGTCATCGGAAATTCGTCGACGATAAGCACATAGCGCGGAATCTTGTAGTGCGCGAGCCTTCCGGTGCTGAACCCCTTCACCGCCGGGGCATCGAGGGGTGCTGCGTTCGGTCTCATGCGGATCCACGCCATGAGTTCTTCGCCGTACTTCGGGTCGGGCACTCCGATGACCTGCACGTCGAGGATGTCGGGATGAGTGAGCAGAAACTCCTCGACCTCGCGGGGATACACGTTCTCTCCCCCACGAAGCACGAGGTCTGTGATGCGACCCGTGATGCTGACGTTGCCGTCGGCATCCATCATCCCCAGGTCCCCTGTGTGCAGCCAGCCCTCGCGATCGATCGTCTCGGCGGTCTTGTCAGGCTGGTTCCAGTAGCCGAGCATCACCGAGTAGCCCCTGGTGCAGAATTCGCCGATCTCGCCGCGGGGCAGCACGCCACCGGACTCCGGGTCGATCATCTTGATCTCGAGGTGAGGATGAACCCCACCGACGGTGTAGACCCTCACCTCGAACGAGTCGTCGCTTCTGGTCTGCATCGAGACCGGCGAGGTTTCGGTCATTCCGTAACAGATCGAGATCTCGTTCGCCCCCATCCTGTCGATGACCTGCTTCATCACCTCAGCAGGGCACGGCGAGCCTGCCATGATGCCGGTGCGCAACGACGACAGATCGAAGCTCTCGAAAGCGGGTTCGTTCAGCATCCCGATGAACATCGTCGGTACCCCGTAGAGCGAGGTGCAACGCTCTGCCGCGACTGCCTCCAGAGTGAGTTTCGGGTCGAACGCCGGCGCCGGAATCACCACGCACGAGCCGTGGCTGGTCGAGGCCAGGTTGCCCATCACCATCCCAAAGCAGTGGTAGAACGGCACCGGCACGCAGATGCGGTCGTCGCGCGTGTAGTGCACGAGTTCCCCCACGAAGAAGCCGTTGTTGAGGATGTTTCGATGGGAGAGCGTCGCGCCTTTGGGGAACCCGGTGGTGCCAGAGGTGTACTGGATGTTGATGGCATCGCCCGGTGCGAGGGTCGCGCCGATTCGATCGAGGGTTGCTGCCTCGCCGCTCCGACCGGCCTCGAGCAATGAACGCCAAGACGGCTCACCGATCAGGATGACATCGACCAGGTCAGGGCATTCTGCCCAGACGCTGTGGATCATGGTCTCGTAATTCGAGCCCTTGAAGTGCGGCACCGCGATCAGAGTTCGGATGCCAGACTGGGCGAGCACGAAACCGAGTTCGTGAGCGCGGTATGCGGGGTTGACGTTGACCAGGATCGCGCCGATCTTTGCCGTCGCATACTGCACCATGATCCACTCAGCGCAGTTCGGCGCCCAGATGCCGACCCGGTCACCCGTGGTCACTCCTAGCGCCAGCAGGCCGTGGGCGACTGCGTCCACTTCTGCGGCCAGTTCTCCGTACGTCCAGCGGCGCCCGCTGGCCACGTCGACCAGTGCCTCGCGATCGAAGTTGCCTGCGACCGTCGCAGCGAAGTTCGAGCCGATCGTCTGTTCGAGTAGTGGCGGGGATGCCTCGCCCTGCGAATAGCTGTCGTCAACCCGCTGTAGGTCCATCGTTTCTCCGCACTGAGAAGTTATAGGGTGTGCCCCTTTCGAGCTTAGAACTCTCGCGCGATGAAAGCATCGATCAGGGCGAAGGTCGCTGCGGGCTGGCGCTTCTGACCACGGTGCTGGATCAACCAGTGGGCTAACCAGTTAATGATTGCTAACCTAAATTCGGAACAGTCAGTAGCCAACTGGCGAGGAGGGCAACGATGACCGACTACCTTTCCACCGGCGCCCTGCCAGACGAGTACCGGCAGCTCGCGGAGTCGGTAGCTGACTTCGCTCGAACCGCGGTCGCTCCGGTAGCGGCGCAGCACGATGCAGACCACACCTTTCCATACGAAGTGATGGCGGGGATGGCCGAGATGGGCCTGTTCGGCCTGCCATTTCCCGAGGAGTACGGCGGGATGGGTGGCGACTATTTCGCCCTCTGCCTGGCCATCGAAGAGCTCGCCAAAGTCGACCAGAGCGTGGCGATAACACTCGAGGCCGGAGTCTCGCTCGGCGCGATGCCCGTCTTCAGGTTCGGCACAGTAGCGCAGAAACAGGAATGGCTACCCCAGCTCACCAGCGGCCAGAGCCTTGCTGCGTTCGGCCTCACCGAACCTGGCGCGGGCAGCGACGCGGGCGGTACCCGCACGAAGGCAATCCTCGACACCGGGGAGTGGGTGGTGAACGGAAACAAGCAGTTCATCACCAACTCCGGTACTGAGATCACCCGGCTCGTGACGGTGACGGCGGTGACCGATGTCGACCCCGGCGGGAAGAAAGAGATCTCTACGATTCTGGTTCCGACATCCACACCAGGATTCACCGCGGAGCCCGCATACAACAAGGTCGGCTGGAACGCCTCTGATACGCATCCGCTGACCCTGGTCGATGCTCGTGTTCCCGAAGCGAACCTGCTCGGCGAGCGCGGTCGGGGGTACGCGAACTTCCTCAGCATTCTCGATGAGGGCAGAATCGCGATCGCGGCCCTGGGCGTTGGCGCAGCGCAGGGCTGCGTCGACGAGAGCGTGAAATACGCGAAACAGCGGGAGGCTTTCGGCCGCCCGATCGCCGCCAACCAGGCCATCTCGTTCAAGATCGCGAGGATGGAGGCGCGCGCGCATGTTGCGCGCACCGCGTATTACGACGCCGCGACTCTCATGCTGGCCCGCAAGCCGTTCAAGAAGCAGGCATCCATTGCGAAGCTGGTTTCGTCTGAAGCCGCCATGGACAATGCGCGAGACGCGACCCAGATCTTCGGCGGAAACGGCTTTATGAACGACTATTCCGTGGCTCGCCACTACCGCGACAGCAAGATTCTCGAGATCGGCGAGGGCACGTCTGAGGTGCAACTGATGCTCATTGCCAGGGGGCTTGGTCTGTGAGGGCATACCAGCCGTCGTAGTGTGGGCTGGTGAGCGAAGTAAAAGTTGCGCCCGGCGCGGAGATAGCCCGATCCTGGCTGCTGGTGAACGGCACCAGAACAGACACATTCGACTCGGCCAGGGCATCCCAGGCCGACCAGGTCGTCATCGACATCGAGGACGCCGTCGACCCGAAGGCGAAGGCATCGGCGCGGAAGCAGGTGGCCGCCTGGCTCAGCTCGTCGAAGCCCACCTGGGTGCGCATCAACGATCGCTCGACCGAATTCTGGTCGGATGACGTGGATGCCCTCAAAGGCCTCCCCGGCCTGGCTGGCGTGATGCTGGCGAAGACCGAAGCCGGGGAACACGTCACCGAGACCTTCGACCGGCTGGGGGGATCGACCCCGGTGCTCGCGCTCGTGGAGTCCGCGCTCGGCATCGAGGAGTCCACCTCGATCGCTCGCGCCCGCGGTGCGTTCCGGCTGGCCTTCGGCAGCGGCGACTACCGCCGGGACACCGGCACGAGTTCAGATGACCTCGCTATGGCCTACCCCCGCTCGCGGCTCGTCGTAGCGAGCCGGATAGGCAACCTCCCGGGGCCCATCGACGGCCCGACCGTTGGCAGCGCTCACTCGGTGTTGCGTGACCAGTCTGCACTGGCTGTCGCCCTCGGGCTCACCGGCAAACTGTGCCTCGAAACCGGCCAGATCGCCGTAATCAACGAGTCGATCAGCCCGACGAGATCAGACGTGACCTGGGCTCGAGACTTTCTGGCCGACTTCGAAGCACGCGGACGCGTGGTCAGGGACGGCAGTGACCTCCCCCGCCTCGGCCGGGCTCAAAAGATCGAGAAACTCGCCATCGCATTCGGCATCGCTCCGGAGTGAGAGGCCAGCACCTGCCCTTCCCTCGAAGTGCAGCGTACAGTTCGCGACATGATCATTCTTGTCGTCATCCTGCTGGCCCTCTGGGTAATCCTGTCGATCGTAGGTTTTGCCATCAAGGGCTTGCTCTGGCTGGCCCTCATCGGCATCGTGCTGTTCGTAGTGACGCTGATCATCGGCTTCGTGCGACGCAATACGGTGCGCAAGCGTAACCTGTAGAGAGCTACGGCGAGCACGAGCGCTGCTAGTGCGCCAGGCCCGCCACCAGGTTGATTACAGACGCCAGAATCACGGCGCCGAAGAGGTACGACAGCAGTGCCTGTCTGAGGGCAGTGGAGCGGATCGCGAACGTCTGCAGGTCGGTGTCTGAGACCTGGTAGGTCATCCCGAGCGTGAACGATACGTAGGCGAACTCGACGTACCGGGGCGGCTCATTCTGGTTGAAGTCGATGCCGCCCTCCTTGCCCGCGTAATACAGCCGCGCGTACCTGAGCGTGAAGAGAGTGTGGATGAGGGTCCACGACAGGCCAACACTCACGACGGCGAGCAGGGCGATTCCTACTGCTGCTGCTCCCTTGGCGTTCTTCGCCCCGAGGATCAGGATGACGACGGCCGCCAGGCTCGCGACGCTCGCCACGAGGGTCAGCAGTTCGGAGACGCCACGGGTCGGGTCTTCGAGGGTGGCCCTGCTCCTCGTCTGTTTCTCGTCAAGCCGACCGACGACCGCCCAGACCCAGACGACATAGATGAGACACGCGACCGCCCAGCCAACGGTGGGTGCACATTGCCAGCCGATGGTTAGGCCGGCGGCGACCGCGGCCGCTATGCCCGCCACGAGCATGACAATCAGGCGCGTAATGGACTCGGTGGTTCTGGTTTTCGATTGGGTGGGCACTTTTCGCTCCTTTGGCCGATCTCAGTTTTGGCCGGTCTGATCAGCACCGTAGCCGCGAAAATAGCTCGGCGGCAGGCCTTGATTTCTTCTCGGATAGGCTGGCGACTCGCACGGGAATGAACGCCAGATGAGCACCCAATGAGGGGGAGAGTCGCATGCGTGGTTTCGCCGCCTGGATCTTTGGGCTCGCAGCCGAGCAGCCGGCGGAATACCGACGGCTCCTGCGAATCAGGAAGCGCGTATACCGGCCGATCGCGCAACTCGACGCGGCGATAGTGCGTTCGGCCGAGCCCATCCCGTTCACGCAACTCGACCACTCCGCCTTCAGCCCACTGAGGCCGGGTGCTGCCTGGGGAAAGAAGCTCGACTGCGCCTGGATCCGGATTACTGGAACGGTGCCAGCTGGCGCCGAAAATGCGGTCGTGCTGCTCGGGATTCGTGGTGAAGGTCTCGCATACTCGGCCGATGGCGGCATCCTCGATTCGGTCAGCACTGTATTTCTGCAGGGGGACCTCCCCCACAGCGGCGGCAAGTACCGGCCGGTGCAGCACGTCGACCTGGCATCCGGCATCGTCGAGTTCTACGTGGACGTGAATTACACCGGCTTCCTGCTCTACGAATACGGCAACGGTGTCTATCACGGTGCCAGGCTGGCGGTTCGCGACGACGACGCGTTCGGCCTGTACTACGACTACCTCGCGCTGCTCGTGCTTGCTGGCGCCACAGAGGATGCCGCAGTGGAATCCGAGCTGCGCCAGAAGCTACGCGAAGCGTTCGCCCGCTTCTCGGCCGGCGACATCCTCGCGGCCAGGGCGGTTCTCGCCGGCCCGCTGTCGACCGCATCCGACAGCGAGTTCACCTTTAGCGCGATCGGGCACGGCCACCTCGACATGGCGTGGCTGTGGCCGTTGCGGGAGACCCATCGCAAGTCTGCTCGCACCTATACCAAAGCGCTCAACACCGTCGAGCAGCGTGACGGCTACCTCTATGGCACGAGCCAGCCCCAGCAGCTGCAGTGGATGAAAGACGAGCAGCCCGCCCTGTTCGAACGACTCAAGACGGCTGTCGCTGCCGGCCGGGTCGAACTGCAGGGAGCATTCTGGGTCGAACCGGACACGAATATCACCGGCGGGGAATCACTCGTGCGGCAGTCGATGATCGGTCGCCGATTTCTGCAGGACGAGTTCGGGAAGCACCCAGCGGACATGCGGCTGTGCTGGCTGCCCGACACGTTCGGATACAGCGGCAACCTGCCGCAGATTCTCAAAAAGAGCGGGATGGACTGGTTTCAGACCATCAAGCTCGCCTGGAACAAGGTGAACGACTTTCCCCATCGCACGTTCACCTGGCAAGGCATCGACGGCTCAACGGTGCTCGTGCACATGCCGCCAGAGGGCGACTATAACAGCCGTGCAGCGGCCGACGGCTTGCTGAAGGGCCTGAAGAACTATCCGGAACGCGACCTCAACACAGCCCTGCTGGTCTACGGATCGGGTGATGGCGGTGGCGGCCCCGGCGAGATCCACCTCGAGTTGCTCGACCGCGAGCACGACCTCCGGGGCCTGCCGCGCGTGGAGTTCTCAACGGCAGACCAGTTTTTCCGCCGACTCGAGAAACTCGACATCGAGCACACCCACGTCGGCGAACTGTATCTCGAGACCCACCAGGGCACGTATACGACCCAGGCTTCCATCAAGAAATACAACAGGCTGATCGAACGCAAACTCCACAACGCAGAGGCGCTCGCGGCCATGACCGGCGACGACAGCCGAAGGGTGCTTGAGCAGCACTGGCGTGACGTGCTGCTCATCCAGTTTCACGACATCCTGCCCGGGTCGTCCATCGAACGGGTCAATCGCGAGGCTGTCGAGACCTACCGACGTATCGAACTGGCCCTCGACGAATACTGCACGGGCCTCGTCGAGCGACTGCCCGCCAGCGGCGCCCGGAGCGCGCTCAACCTCACCGGACACGCCCGCCGCGACCACCTGAAGATCGACAAGACGTGGTGGGAGGCGGATGTCGCCCCATACTCGGCAGCGCCCCTAACGCTCGCCTCCGTGTTCCCCGAGCTCGGCTTCACCGCTGACACCATGCAGAACGGGCTGCTGACGCTGCGGTTCGGCACCTCGGGTGAGATCGTCTCGTGTATCGACGCTGCAGGGGTGGAGCATTCCGCCGGCGGGCTCAATCGACTCGTGCTGTTTCGAGACCCATACCAATTTCCATTCGACGCCTGGGACATCAAGCAGGATTACGCGAAGACCGCCCCACTAACGCTGAAGCTCGCCCACGTCGAGACGACGATCGACGGCCCGACCGTGCGACGCAGGCAGGTGCATCGCTCGCCGAAGGTCACCATCGACCAGACGATCGTCATGGAGGCCGGCAGCGACGTGGTGCGCTTCGACACGACTGTCGACTGGCACCAGAAGCACCGCATGCTGCGCGCGGAGTTCAGGCCGATGCATTTCGGTAACACTGCCCTGAGCGAGATCCAGTTCGGCCACATTGAACGCGTGACCACCGAGAACAACGCGGTAGAAACCGCGCAGTTCGAGACCTGCGCCCACAAGTGGATCGCGACCCGCGACGACAGCGGCGGATTCGCCCTGCTCAACGACAGCAAGTACGGGCACCGCGCGAAGATGGGGCTGTTGAGCCTCAACCTGCTGCGGTCGCCCACCTTCCCGGATAAAACAGCGGATCGCGGAATCCACCGATTCAGCTACGCCTTTTGCCCCTTCGAGGCGGATGACCTGGCCAAGGTCATTCGGGAGGGGTACACGCTCAACAACCCGCTCCTCGTCACAGCGCAGAAAGTCGACAGTGTGGCGTCCGTCGACGACCCCGGCGTGATCATCGAAACGATCAAACCCGCCGAGAACGGGAACGGGGTGGTGCTTCGGCTCTACGAGAGCCTCGGCCGTGCGACCACGGTGTCTCTGACGACCACCTTCGACCACTCGGCCGCCCAGCTCACCGATTTGCTCGAGAATGCGCTCGGGGCAGCAGACCTCAGCCAACTCGAATTCGGCCCGTTCGAGATCGTCACCATCCACCTGGAGAGTTAGATGACCACCATCAGCAATGCGTCATTCCCCAAGGCCCCGTCGACGAGAACGCAGAGTACCGCGATCGTGACAGCCGCGTTCGGGCAGAATGCCGTGCTCACCATCGTGACCACCTTCATCCTCGTCTACCTGGTGCAGTACGCCCACATCAGCGTGCAGGGCATCGCGGTCGTCACGGCGATCATCACCGGCGCGAAAGTGCTCGATGCGATCACCGACCCCATCGTCGGCAGCATCATCGACCGAACCAGGACCCGGTGGGGAAAGTTGCGCCCGTTCATTCTGTTCTCGGCCGCTCCTGTGGCCATTCTCACAGCGCTGCTGTTCTCCGTGCCGAACACCGCTGAGCCCCCCAAGCTCGCATTCTTCGGAGTCTGCTACCTGCTGTGGGGCGTCGCGTACTCGTTCTGCGACGTGCCGCTGTGGGGGCTCATCGGCTCTGCATTCGGCGAGGGCGCAGCCCGCAATCGGGTCGTGTCGAACGTACGCGCCTTCGGTGCTATCGCACTCGGGCTCGCGACTCTCGGCATCCCCTGGTTCGTGCTCGCCCTCAGCTTCTCGAAGAGCTCGACGGCGAACGGCTGGTCGCTGGCGGTGCTAATCGCATCCATCGTGGGCATGGGGCTCTACCTGCTTGCGTTCTTCTTCGTACGCGAGCGCCCCATCGCCGAGGAGCATGCGAGGCTCACCGCCCGCCAGCTGTTCGGCACCCTGTTCAGGAACACCCCACTTCTCATGGTGCTGATCGGGTCGATCCTCGGATTCGGCCGCAACATAGTTCAGGCAGGCGGCGCCCTCTTCGCGGTCATCGCCTATAAAAATGAGAGCTATTTCACCCTGATCGGGGCCGCGATCATCGTCGGAATCGTCGTCGCCGCGTTCATCACACCAGTGCTCCTGAAGCGGACGACGGGCAGGATGCTGGCGATCTGGAGCTCGATCGCCGGTGCCGTGCTGTACCTGCTCATGTACTTCGCCGGGTTCCATAACCTCATCGCGGTGATGGTGTTCATCTTCCTCACCGGGCTCACGCTCGGGATCTTCCTGGTAGTGCAGGCCACCCTGATCGCGGATGCCGTCGACGATGTCGAGCAGCGCACCGGCCTGCGCAACGACGGCATCTCATTCGCAACCCTGACGTTCGTCTCGAAGCTCATGGCGGCGGGAGCCGTGCTCGTCTTCGGGCTGTTCATCGTGCTCGCCGGATATCACGAGGGGGTACACGTCACGAACACGATGCAGCAGACCGTGTGGGTGTCGATCACTGTGATCCCGGCGATCAGCTGCGTGCTGTCAACTGTGCCGTTCGTGTTCTACCGGCTCGGCGGAGCACCCGGTGGGGGTGCCCCCGCGCGAGAGGGTGTGATTAGCGGGCCGTGACGCAGGCGGCACGATGATGGCTTCTATCCTGTGGCATCCAGCAGTTCGGCGGTTCGGAGCGCGAGCGAGTGGAGGAGGTCTTCGCTCACCGGGGCGCCAACAAGAATCGTCATTGCGATCGGCGAGAGTATCTGCAGCAATTGGTCTTCCGTAGCGGGCCCGACCCGATGTCTGAAAGACATCCGTATCTGAACAGCGATTTTTTCGAACGCGCTGGCCGACCCGGCATCGCGGCCAGCAGAAGCCAGCATCCAGGCAAACGCGGTGGCAGTACTACGGTCAGCCTGTGACGAGAGATTCTCAAGGTAGGCATAGGCGCGCTGTTCGGTGGATGAGTCCGCTGACAATTCCGGGTACTCGAATTCGAGGCTCCTCAGGCTGTCGCTCACCAGTGATTCGACAGTTCCCCAGTGGTCGTACAGGGTTCGACGGCTCACTCGGGCGCGCCGAGAGAGCTCGCTGAAATTGACAGCCTGATTGGCGCGGAGCATCTGCCGAACCTCTTCGAGCACAAACTCGCGCGTGCGTTGCACGCGCGGGTCACTCAGGCCAGGGGTTGGCATGTGTTCACTTTCGGAATTCGGGTTCGAGAAGCTGTAGCCGAAGGGACGCCTATACGGCAGGGGCTGAACTGGTGAGTGGGTGCCGGGAAGTTTCTAAATCATGGCACACGCGCGTGTTGGTGCACGAAAAAGTGCGTCAGGACGGTCTGGCCGTGCAGCAGATAGGCGACGCCGAGAGCGAGCAGCAGCGACTGCACCACGCTCATCGCGGATTCCGAACACCAGGATCGCGAGTTCTACACCAGCCCCCGGACCTGATGCGCTAGCTCTTGGAGAGCTTGCTGATGCCTCGGGCGAACCGGACGGCGAATCCCGCAGAGGCGAGGGTTGCCACGAGGCAGACGAACAGGACGACGAGGAGCACGGCCTGTTCGGTACTGGAGGTTGCCGCATACCTCACGGCGATGAGGCCGAGGGTCACAATTGCGCCGATGATCAGTCCCGTGATCGCGCCGACGAAGCGGCGAGTCAGCCGGTGGTGCTCTGACGCGTGAGCCGGATCCGGACCGCTGGACATAACCATGCTGCCACGCTACCTCGCCACGCTGGGCACTCCGGCCCTCACAGCAGAATCGACAGCGGGTTCTCGATCAGCTTGACGAAGGCGGCGAGCCAGGTCGCGCCCAGCGCGCCATCGATCACCCGGTGATCGGCAGAGAGCGTGACGGTCATCACGTTGCCAACCACGACCTGCCCGTCGTCGACGACCGCCCGCTGCTTTGCAGCGCCGACAGCGAGGATGCCTGACTGGGGCGGATTGAGAATCGCCGAGAACTCGTCGACCCCGTACATACCGAGGTTGGAGATAGCGAAGCTGCCACCCTCGAGCTCGTGCTGTTTGAGCTTGCCGGACCGCGCTCGCCCGGCGAGTTCGGCGATGGCTTCACTGATCGCGGCGACTCCCATCGCCTGTACGTCGCGGAGCACCGGGGTCAGCAGGCCGCCGTCGGTTGAGACAGCGACCGCGAGGTCGACGGACGAGAATCGGCGCGAGGCATCCGGAGTCCAGATCACGTTGGCCTCAGGCACCTGCACGAGAGCCTTCGCAACTGCCTTCACCACGAAATCGTTGACGGACACTTTTCGTTCAGCCGATTCATTCACCTTCGCGCGCAGTTCGAGAAGCGCATCGACCCGGCAGTCGGCCACGACATAGAAATGCGGCACAGTCGACTTGCTCTCGGTGAGGCGCCGGGCGATAGCGCGTCGCATCCCGGTATGCGGGATGTCGGTGAACTCGCCCTCGGTGGCAACCGGTGCTGCGGATGTCGCGCGCTCACCGACAGGTTCGGGGCCGGCTACCGGCTGCTCGAGGTCTGCCTTCTGTACATTGGGCTTCTCCAGGTCACGGCGAACAATACGCCCGTGCGGTCCGCTTCCGGTGATCGACGCCAGGTCGACATTCCGCTCGCGGGCAAGCCTGCGCACCAGAGGGCTGGCGAACAGACGCTCGCCGGAATCGGCGGGCCGAGCCACGGACGCCGGGGCGCCTGGCACTGTCGCGGCTGTCGTCACTGTCGCGGCTGCCGTCACTGTCGCGGGCGCTGCATCTTCGGACCCCTCGGTCGCCGACGGCGGGTCGCCCGCGGCCCCGGCGAGAATCTGGTCGACGTCGTCTCCGTCGACGCCGATCACGCCGATCGGAGCCCCGACCAGTACGGAATCACCCTCGCCGACCAGCAGGCGCAGCATCGTGCCCTCGACCTCGGCGCTGTACTCGACGTTCGCCTTCTCCGTCTCGATCTCAGCAATGGGCTGGCCGACCGAAATGGCGTCGCCGATCTTGACCAGCCAGGTCTGCAGGGCGGCTTCACTCGCGTTCGCGAGCACCTCGGGCATCCTCACGATTGTTGCCATCAGCGGGAACCCATCGCGCGCGCGACCAGCTCGAGGCCTGCCACCACTTCTTCTGTTCGAGCAATCGCCGCGCGTTCGAGCACCCTGGAGATGCTCGGGCTTGCCTCGCCTCCGGTAACTCGTTCGATTGGCTGGTCGAGATAGTCGAAGAAACGACGCTGGATCTCGTCCGAGAGCCAGGCACCATACGACGTGCCGCGCGCGCCCTGTTCGACGATCAGCACCGCATTGGTCTTCTTCACGCTCTCGCCGATCGTCTCCCAGTCGATGGAGGCACGATCGAGCCAGCGCAGATCGATGACATCGGCGTCGACGCCGGTCTGCTCGACCGCTTCGAGCACGTGCTTGACCATCGAGAGGTAGCTGATGACGGTGACATCCTCGCCGCTGCGCCTGAGCGCTGCCTTGCCCAGAGGAATGAAATAGTCGAGGTCGCCAGCCGGCACGTCGAAAGTCTCACCGTAGAGGTCGACGTGCTCGATGACCAGCACCGGGTCCTGGAGGGCGAGTGCGGTGTTCATCAGTCCGATGTAATCGGCGGCAGATGACGGCGCAATGATGCGCCAGCCCGGGCTGGTCGAGAAGATGCCCGCCGGGTCCATAAGGTGCTGCGAGCCGTAGCCCGACCCCATAGCCACCTTGGTGCGAAGCACGAGCGGAACTGGATTCTCTCCGCCGAACATGTGTCGCGCTTTGCCGATCTGGTTGAATACCTGGTCGGCTGCCACCCACATGAAGTCCGGGTACATGAACTCGACAACCGGGCGGAACCGTCCGTCTAGTGCCATGCCCCCGCCCAGTCCGGCGAAGGCATTCTCGCTGATCGGAGTACCGAGCACCCGGCCTTCGAACTTCTTCGCGAGCCCCTTCGTCGCGCCGTTGGTGCCACCGTTCAGTCGGTGGACGTCTTCGCCCAGCACGATGATGCGTTCGTCCTGATCCATGCGGCGGTCCATGACAGCGGCCACTGCATCCACGAATTTCTTCGACTCGGTGTCGCCGGTGTACGTGGTCGGTTCCAGGGTGCGCAGGTCGTTCAGCTCGCTCGCATCGCCGCGAACCCCCACATTGACGAAGTCGGTGTCGGGCCACAGCGCTGGGATGATTCTGCGCTTGCCCGAGTGCTCGGGGTCGGGCTCGAGCAGCTGGCCGACGGCGCGCAACAGTGCGTCCTGCGCCTGCTTGCGCACAGACGCGATGCCATCATCGTCGATCTGCCCGAGCGTCTTCATCTCGCGGGCGACGCGATCGAGAGGGTCGCGAGCGCGCCAGGACGCTTCCTCTTCTTTGGTGCGGTACCCGAAAGCGCTGCCTGGGTACGGGCCGTTCTGGTGGAAGAAACGGTAGACCTCAGCTTCGATGACCGACGGACCACCGCCGGCCCGCATGATCGATTCCGCCTCTTTCATCGCGAGGTGCACTGCGAGTGGATCCATTCCGTCGACCTGCCAGGACGGGATGTCGAACCCGAGGCCGCGGGCTGAGAGCCTCTGCTCACCCGTGGCCTCGGAGACTGTGGTTGACACGGCATAGAGATTGTTCTCGATGAAGAAGGTGAGAGGCAGCTTCCATGCCGAGGCAAGGTTCATTGTCTCGAGCACCGACCCGATGTTCACCGCACCATCGCCGAAATACGAGACCGTGATGTCATCGGTGCCGCTGTGCTTCTGAGCCCAGGCGTTGCCTGCCGCGAGCGGAACTCCCCCGCCGACGATCGCGTTGGTTCCGAGCGCACCCGCTTCGAACCACTGGAGGTGCATCGATCCACCACGCCCGCGGCAATAGCCCTGCGCGAGCCCGAGGATCTCCGCCAGGGTGCGCTGCAGCACGGTCTGGATGCTGTCGTCAACGAGGCTCTTCGGGTCGAGGTTTCCCCCCGACACGTGATTGAGCGCCTTCGCGAGAAACTGGTGGTGTCCGCGGTGCGAGCCGGTGACCGCATC
The DNA here is from genome assembly GCA_043746355.1 of Lacisediminihabitans sp. Taxonomy (GTDB): domain Bacteria; phylum Actinomycetota; class Actinomycetes; order Actinomycetales; family Microbacteriaceae; genus Lacisediminihabitans. The sequence goes on from JAYTRC010000074.1 coordinate 190,483, forward strand.
CTGCGTCGTCAATCCGACTATCGAGCCGACCGCTCCACCCTCCTGCCCGATGCTGGAGTGCGCTGGTCCGTGCACGAGGCCCTCACCCGCCAGCTCGAGAACTGTCTCTTCGAATGCTCGGATGAGATGGAGCTGGCTGAGCATCGTACCGAGCAGTGCGGGGTCGGCAGCTTTCCAGTCTGCCGCGGTGGTGTCGAGGCGCACCCAGGGTGATCCTGGTTCCAAACGTCGTCGTTTCGGCATTGTCTCGCGGTCTCCGTCGGTCGCGCTCCGGTGGTCAGGTCGGCACTGTGCCAACTGCAAAGCTGATTCAGAGTATCCCGAGATTGCATCCAAAGCAACCAATTATTAGCGAGAGGTTAGGTATATCGATCCTAATTACGTTAGTTTGTATCCAATCGCGCGAACAAGGGAGTTGTGCATGACCGGATTGCCAGGGCTCAGAGGTACCGAGCACATCGGGTTCACCGTGCCCGACCTCGATCAGGCGCACGCCTTCTTCGTCGATGTGATCGGCTGCGAGTACATTTACACGCTCGGCCCTTTTGCGCATCCTGACGATGACTGGATGCGCGACCACATGAATGTCGACCCTCGAACGGTGATGCGGGAACTGCGCTTCTACCGCTGCGGGTTCGGGCCGAATTTCGAGATATTCCAGTTCGATGCAGCCGACGGCGCGGCTCCTGAACCGAAGAACAGCGACATTGGCGGTCATCACCTCGCCTTTTACGTCGATGACCTCGATGCCGCCGTCGCGCACCTGAAGGCCAACGGAATTCGGGTACTGGGTTATCCGACCGCCAGTTCGAGTCATAGCACCGGTCAGCGCTGGGTATATTTCCTGAGCCCCTGGGGCATGCAATTCGAGTTGGTCAGCTATCCGGGGGGCAAGGCCTACGAGACGGGTGCGCCCGTTAAACTGTGGCATCCGGCGCGACCGTCGGAGTGACTGTCGGAGCACCGGAAGGATCGAGGATGGCTGCTTCCACTGCGCGTGACGGCGCAGCCGGGCAGCGCATCGCCGACCAGTTGCGTGATGCCATTCTGCGGGGTGAGTACACACCGGGCGCCAGGATTCGGCAGGAAGATATTGCCAGCGAGTTCGGCGCAAGCCGGTTGCCGGTGCGCGATGCCTTGCGCATCCTCGAGTCAGACGGTCTCGTCACTCTCGTTGCGAATACCGGAGCGTGGGTTGCTCACCTCAGTCTTGCGGAGTGCGAGGAGCTCTACCAGATCCGCGAGCGAATTGAGCCGCTGTTGCTGAGGTACAGCCTTCCCAATCTCGGCCAAGCGACCCTTGCGCGACTGGCTGCCCTGGCTGACGAGATGCACGCTGGCAGCGCGGTCGAGACCTTCCTTCATCTCGATCGGGAGTTTCACCTGCTGTCGTACAGCGGGGCTGAGACGTCGGTGCTCGGGGAGATGGTGCAGCGCCTGTGGAACTCGACGCAGCACTATCGCCGCGCGTTCACGACCTCGGTCAGCCCTGACGGAAATCGTGCTGTTCACTACGAACACCAGCTTCTCGTCGGGGCCATTCTGCGCGGCGACAGCGAAGACGCTGAGCGCATCCTCTCCGGTCACATCCGTCGCACCAGGCTGGAGTTAGCCAATCACCCTGGCCTGTTCGCGAACTAGCTCTGCCTGCGGTGTTTCGGGGCGCGCTGGACTCGGTTCAGTGCCTCAGCAGCTCATCCTTCACGAATTCGAGCTCGCGCGTCACGTAGTCGGTGATGTCACCGGTCTTGAGGGCGGCCGGCAGCACATCCCAGGTGTATGTCTCGATCTCGAGATGGTCAGAGAGCGGTGTCTGCTTGTGCACTGCCAGCGCCTCCTGCACGGTGTACCTGGTGGTGCGGAACGGCCCGAGCTCCTCGAGGAAGACGGGCACGTGGAAGTGAGTGCGGATCTCCGCCGGCCGCGGATCTTTTTCGAAGTCGTCGAGCGCCTCCGAGAGGTTCAGGTACTTGGTGACGACCCCATCGCGACGCAACGTTGTTTGACTGAGGTAGATCGTGTCGGTGAACACCCGCAGCGCCGGCACCTTGTCGAGTGTCAGCTCCTCGACCCAGAGGGCAGCGGCCTCCTGCAGCTTGAAGATCGGAATACCCGCGTCGACAAGTGCCTTGAGGGAGGCTGGGATGTCTTCGAAGCCGACCGACTGGTGGCCGATGTCGAAGACCACGCCGAGGTAGCGGCGCATGGCCCCCTCGGCCTCTGACATCGGAAGGGACGCGAGCTTCGCGAGCTCGGCGATACCCGCCGTCGAGAACACCCGGTCGGTGAAGTACGCCACAGTCTCAGCGGTGGTCTCGAGAAAGCAGGCTGGTTCTGGCTCGAGCGCCAGTTTCACCCTGCGGCCGGTGCGGGCTTCGAGCTCGACGAGATGGGCCACGACAGTGAAGAGGTTCGTGGTGAAGGTGGCGATATAGCGGTCGTCTGCGACATTGGGCGCGAACGCGAGCGGGGCGGTCTGGATGCTCGGCGACACCCACGGCGGCGAGATCTCGGCCAGGATGTCGGCCACCGAACTCGTGTACGACACCCGGTCAGCCGTCGACCAGTCCGGTTCGTAGACGCGCTCCATTACCTCTGCACCCTTGAACGGGCCATAAGGAAACGCGTTCACCGTATAGACATAGAGGTCGTTGTCGGCGAGGAAAGCGGCAAGGGATGCTCGCTCTGCCGGGTCGGCGGTCAGAGTCGCCGCCGACGCTGCCGAAATGCGCAGTGACACTCCGAAGGGAGCATCCGGACTCACTCTGGCTTTCACCGCGGGCACGAATGTCTCGAGGCTGTCGCGCATCTCGGCCCAGGTATCCCCGGGGTGCACGAGGGTCGAGTAGGACAGAATTCCGAGGCCATTACCGAGATCCATGGGAGCGAAGCCCCTTCCCTCGCCGACCAGGATCGGCGCACATCGTCGTGAAGGGTCGCGCTAAAAGTGAACGCTGTTTAGTACCCGTTAACAGGCAACGTATGCCGTCTCGTACGCACTGTCAATTCCACAGCGAACTCAGTGAGTGGTTCCGTGCACGAACCAGAGGCCCTGGAACTCGGTGTCGCCAGGGTTGCGCAGCACATGAGGAATCGCCGAGTCGAACCCGAGGGACTCCCCCTCGTTGAGCAGGAAGAGCTCGTCGCCGATCGTCACCTCGCACTGGCCAGTGAGCACATAGCCGTACTCATAACCCTCGTGGCTCACCAGGTCGCCACCTGCGGTCGATGTCGCCCCTGGCGCGTAGGTGATTTTCATGAAGTTGACCGCGTGCTCGGGCGTGGCTGCCAGTCTCTCCCACTCGACCCCCTCTGCCATGACCAGGTGGGGACGGTGGGCAGGATGCACGACAGATACTCGGTTCGAGTATGCGCTGGGAGGCCAGGCGCTGGTGGGGTTCTTCGGCCCTCCGGGCTCCCAGCCGTCTTCCTGGGAGAGGGACGGTGCGGCAGTTCCGTGCTCGTCCTTCTGCTCGAACAACTCGTCAACCGACACGTTGAGCAACTGCGAGAACACGTACAGGGTGGCGACAGACGGCTGGGACTTGCCGTTCTCGATTTGCGACACGAACGATGGGGATACATCGGCCTGCCGCGCCAGCTCCCTGAGAGTGAGGCCCGCCTTCAACCGGATGTCCTTGAGTCGCAAGCCCAAACTGTCCATGGAAACCTTTCAACCGTGTCGGACACCCTGTCGCCTCCGGCTCGGAGTTGTGTCAAATATACACACGCAGGGCCGTACTACGAGGGTGAAGACACACAATCGGCAAGCATCACTGCACAGAACGAATAGCGTTAACAAGGAGAGAACAGTAGTGTGGCTAGTGCATCGCTGGCCCCAGCTGCGCGACCACCGAACATACACAGGAGTATGAGATGTCTTTGACCGGCATTCATCACACCGGCATCATCGTCAAAGATCTCGATCGGTCGATCTACTTCTATCACGACCTGCTTGGCGCAGTGTTCGTCAGCGAGCCGAGCCCATGGTTCGACGGCGAAGGCCTTTCGAGGGGTGTCGGTGTTCCCGGTGCATCACTCCGCCAGGTGAACCTGCGTATCGGTGGCGCCCAGCTCGAGCTTCTCGAATATGGCAACCGACCGGAGGGCGATACCGCTCCGGCTCCGCAGAATCGACTCGGCGCGATGCACATCGGAATCAGGGTGGATGACGCGGCCGCCACGAAAGCCGAGCTCGAGAAGAAGGGCATTCGGTTTCTGTCTGACCTGAATGTGGTCGACGAGGGAACGCTTGCCGGATGGCGCTGGGTCTACTTTCGCGACCCTGACGGCATCACGCTCGAGCTCGTCGAGGAGGCGTACTCCGAGACGGACAAGCACGCGGTGGCTGTCGCCGAATACCTTGCTAACCGCCCATCACTTGAATCATTGATCTAACGGGAACCCATGTCATCTACTGAACTGTCATCCACTGAACTGTCATCCACTGAGGTGCCTTCTCCCGACGCTTCATCCACCGAAAAGCGACGCGCTCTCGTCGTCGGAGCAACAGGAATCATCGGCCAAACGCTCAGTGCCCAACTCGCATCCCAGGGCTGGGAGACCTTCGGCCTCTCGCGCAGCGGTGGAGCTGCTCCTGGCGTGACTCCTCTTCGTGCCGACCTTGCGGATGCGGCGGGGCTCGCTGAGGTGCTGAGCGACGTGCGGCCGGAATTCGTTGCGATAACCGCGTGGTCGCGGCAAGCGACCGAAGCTGAGAACATCGCCGTAAACGGTGGCGCCGTTCGAGACCTGCTTGCTGCGCTGGAGCCGCAGAAGTCAGTCAAGCATGTTGCTTTGATGACCGGCCTGAAACACTACCTCGGCCCATTCGAGGCCTATGCGACCGGCGTTATGGCCGACACTCCTTTCCGTGAGGAGGAGCCTCGGCTCGACTCCCCCAACTTCTATTACGCGCAAGAGGACGAGCTCTTTGCGTCGGCCGAGCGCAACGGATTCGGCTGGAGTGTGCACCGGTCGCACACGGTGTTTGGCTTCGCCACGGGCAATGCGATGAACATGGTGCTGACGCTCGCCGCATACGCGACGATTTGCAGAGAGCAGGGCCTGCCGTTCGTGTTCCCTGGATCTGAGATGCAGTGGAACAGCGTTACTGACGTCACGGATGCCGATCTGCTTGCCGAGCAGATGATCTGGGCGGCGACGGATGATGCAGGCCACAATGAGGCGTTCAACATCGCGAACGGCGATGTGTTTCGCTGGCGCTGGCTGTGGCCCCAGATCGCTGAACACTTCGGCGTCACGTGGGAGGGCTTCGAAGGCCAGCCGCGCACCCTGGAGGTGGCGATGGCCGAGAGCGCAGAGCTGTGGAAGTCCATCGCAGCTAAGCACAACCTGGTCGAGCCTGACATCAGCCGGGTCGCATCCTGGTGGCACAGCGACGGCGACCTCGGCCGCAACATCGAGGTGCTCACCGACATGAACAAGAGTCGCACCGCTGGCTTCCGCGCTTCCCGCGATACGCGTTCCAGCTTCTTCGACTACGTGGCGCGGTATCGCGCCGCGCGCATCATCCCGTAGTTGTTATCCGGTAACGAAAACCAGCCTCGACAGCTACCCGGCATGTTTCGTGTGCTGTCGTGAGTGGAAGTACCGCACGTCGCCCCGGGCCTGCTCACGCCGTGCGATGCCGTCCGCGTTGAGCAAAACCCGAGTCGGCTTACTCACAACCGCTCTGCAGCCTCGACGACGTTACTCATCAGCATGGCGCGCGTCATCGGACCGACCCCACCCGGCACCGGCGACAGGAATCCGGCGATCTCGGCGACGCCCGGATCCACGTCGCCGATCAGCTTCGCCTTGCCGGTCTCGGGGTTGATCACCCGGGTGATCCCGACGTCGAGCACCGCAGCACCCGGCTTCACCCAGTCGGCTTTGATCAGGCCTGGCACTCCGACGGCTGCAATCACGATGTCTGCCCTGCGCACCTCATCGGCCAGGTCGACGGTGCGGGAGTGCGCGAGCACCACGGTCGCATCCACACCCTTCCGCGTCAGGAGGAGCCCGAGCGGTCGACCCACAGTCAGTCCGCGGCCGACGACAACGACCCGCTTGCCCGGGATGTCGACGCCGTAGCGGGTGAGCATCTCGACGATGCCTGCCGGCGTGCACGGCAGCGGCGAATGCAGCTCGCCTGCAACACCGAGCACCAGCCGACCGAGATTCATCGGGTGCAGGCCGTCGGCATCCTTTGCAGGATCCATCAGCTCGAGCATCGCGTTCTCGTCGATGCCTGCGGGGAGCGGAAGCTGGATGATGTAGCCGGTGACCAGCGGATTCTCGTTGAGCGCGATGATCGCCGCGCGCACCTCGTCTTCGGTCGCAGTCTCGGGCAGGTCGACCCGCACCGACTCGATGCCGAGCTCGATCGAATCCCGGTGCTTGCCCGCGACATACGAAAGCGACCCGGGGTCGGAGCCGACGAGCAACGTGCCGAGCCCCGGGTTGATACCGCGAGCCTTCAGCGCTGCGATGCGGTCGACGAGTTCACTCCGAACGGTAGCCGCGGTGGCGACCCCGTCGATCCGGACTGCTGTCATGCCCAGGTGCCGGGGCTGGTGAGACCCGGGTAGAGCGGGTAACCATCGGTCAGCTTGAGCACACGCGCACGGAGAGCCTCGACATCCGGAGTCGGCTTCAAAGCGGTAGCGATGATGTCGGCGACCTCGGTGAACTCCTCATCGTCGAAGCCTCGCGTTGCGAGAGCCGCGGTACCGATGCGAACACCCGATGGCGTCATGGCTGGTCGCGGATCGAACGGAACCGAGTTGCGATTCACCGTGATGCCGACGGAGTGCAGGATATCTTCTGCGTCCTTTCCGTGGATCGCGGATGTTCGCAGGTCGACGAGCACCAGGTGAACCTCGGTGCCACCCGTGAGCACGTCGATGCCAGCAGCCTTGGCGTCGGGCGCTGTGAGGCGTTCGGCGAGAATCTGCGCGCCGCGAACCGTGCGCTCCTGGCGGTCGCGAAACTCGGGCTCGGCAGCGAGCTTGAACGCGGTCGCCTTGGCCGCGACCACGTGCATCAGGGGGCCACCCTGCTGTCCAGGGAAGACTGCAGAGTTGAGCTTCTTCGCCAGGTCGGCGTCGTTCGACAGGATGAACCCCGACCGCGGCCCGGCGAGCGTCTTGTGCGCGGTGCTCGATGTGACGCCTGCATAGGGCACCGGCGACGGGTGGAGGCCGGTCGCGACCAGACCGGCGAAGTGCGCCATGTCGACCCAGAGGGTGGCCCCGACCTCATCGGCGATCGACCGGAAGGCGGCGAAGTCGAGCTGGCGGGAGTATGCGGACCAGCCTGCGATGAGCACCTTCGGGCGGTACTCGAGTGCCTTCTCGCGCACGACATCCATGTCGACGCGGAAGGTCTCGGGGTCGACGCCGTATGCGGTCGCGTTGTAGAGCTTGCCCGAGAAGTTGAGCTTCATGCCATGGGTGAGGTGGCCGCCGTGGGCCAGCTCGAGGCCGAGGATCGTGTCGCCGGGGCTGGCGATGGCGGCGAGGACGGCCGCATTGGCTGAGGCTCCCGAGTGCGGCTGTACGTTCGCGAACCCGGCGCCGAACAGGCTCTTCGCGCGCTCGATGGCGAGGTTCTCGGCGATGTCGACGAACTCGCAGCCGCCGTAATACCGACGACCGGGGTAGCCCTCCGCGTACTTGTTCGTCAGCACGGATCCCTGCGACTCGAGCACAGCCCGCGACACGAAGTTCTCGCTCGCGATCATCTCGAGGGTGTCGCGCTGGCGACCGAGCTCCTGGTCGAGCACGGCTGCGATCTCAGGATCGACACTCGACAGCGGATCGGTGAAAGTTGTGGGCAGTTTGGATGTTGACACTGAGGGCATTGGCTGTCTCCTTAGATGCAGACGGATAGAAACACGTTATCCGCTCGGCCCAGGCGAACGGCCGATACGATCCAAGTCACTCCCTGATGGGTGCCCATCCGAACGCCAGTTGCGACAGACTCATTCTAGCAAAGCGTCGACCTCTGCGGCAGTGGGCGAAGCGGGCGCCGAGTCGTCGATATTGGCCATACCCGCGCGATTATGGAGCCGACTTCGACGACTCGACGCCCGCGAGCACAGCGAGGAACGCACCGACGTCGCAACCCGTCGACGATCGACTCCAGGTCAAGCCGGTTCACCCGCTCGATGGTCACGATAGCCGACGCGGGGAAGACGTCGGTGACCGTGCCTGCAGCCATTCCTGCGCCCTCATTCCTGGGCCCTCATTCCTGGGCCGAGAACTGGAAGTAGAGCCGGAAGTGCGCAGGGTCGAGCAGGCTCTCCACGTGCTCGACGAGTTCGCCGACTGCGTTACGCGTGATGCAGCGCGACCAGAGGAAGGCGGCCCCTGGGACGCGTTCGAGCAGCGTGGCATCCGAGTCGTCGAGCATCCTCACCTCCACCCACTGCTGGCCGGTCGATGCCACCAGGCCCGCGTCGAACAGCATGCTGGTGAGTGAGCCGGCGGCGCGCCCGGCCGCGACAGCCTTCGCGATCGCTGGGGTGACCGGCACGCGCGACCGCTCGTACGAAATCAGCGGACCATCGACGATCGACCGCAGCCGGTCGATCGCAATGAAGCGCGTCGACTGCTCGCCCAGTTCGGCGGCGAGCCCCGCGTCGTCGATCTCTTCCGCCCGCACGACCTCGACCCGCGTGACGACGCCCTGCGCCTCGAGCGCGCGGGCCCAGCCGAGCCGCACATTGAGCGGACGTCCGTCGTATGTCACGAAAGAGCCCTTGCCGGAGCGGGTGCGGATGAGGCCAGCCCGACCCAGTTCGGTGAGCGCGGCCCGCACTGTATTGCGTGACACCGAGAACCGCTCGGCCAGCGTGGTCTCGCCGGGCAGCTGTCGACCGAAGGGCACCTGCCCGTCGCGGATCTCGCTCGCGAGCGTGCGGGCGATCTCTTCGTGCTTGAGTCCGGACACGGCCATTACGTCAACACTGACTCTGCTGCGACTACCTCGATCTGCGGCCTGTACAGCGCCATGGTGTCGAGCGCGCGCTGGTGGTCGAGGTCGGTGAGTCCGGCGCAGGCATCCGACACCACTCGCACCCGCGCACCGGCATCGGCCGCAGCGAGCGCCGTCGAGAGCACGCAGCAGTCCGTCGAGACACCCGCCAGAACCACCGAAGGGTAGGGCCCGAGCATCGCCGCCAGGCCGGCATCCCACTTGCCGAAGGTGGTTCGCGAGATGACGTGCCCCGGCCTTCCGGCGAAGGCCGGCATCAGGTCGTAGATCGCATCGTCGTGCGGAACGAGAGCGAAGGGCCACTGCTCGTAGTACTCCACCCACGATCCGCTCGGCGTCTCGGGTGCGACAAACCGGGTGAAGATCACCCGCTCGCCGAACTTCTCGACGAGGCGGGACACCGTCGGTTCGATCGCCGGGTAGCCGGGAGTGAACCACTCACTCCCCGCGTCTCCGAAGACCGACTGCATGTCGATGACGACGAGCCATGGGTCACTCAACGGGCAACGCCTCCTGGCGCCTGATCGCCGCGCGACCGAAGACCAGCGTTCCCGCGAACCCGATCGCCAGCGACACCAGCACGCCGAGGTTGGCGTATGCCCACGCACCCTTTGGCCCGCCGAGGCCGAACGGCCCGAGCAGGTAGCCCTGCCAGTTAAGCCATGAGGGCACGCCGTAGGTGTTGGTGATGAGCCCCCAGCCGAGACCGGTGCCAAGCACGATGAGCGCGATCGGCAGCCAGCGCACGTCGCCATAGCGGCCCTTAGTCGAATACAGGTCTTTCTCGGCGTACGCCTTCTTCCGCAGGATCACATCGGCGACCATGATGCCGCACCAGGCCGCGATCGGGGTGCCGAGCGTCACCAGGAACGCCTCGAATGGGGCGATGAAGCTGGTTGCGACGAAGACCACGAAAACCGAGCCGATTATCATCACCACACCATCGATTCCGGCTGCAGCGGCCCGCGGAATCCGGATGCCGGCACTCAGCAGAGCGAGACCGGACGAGTAGATGTCGAGCACAGCGCCTCCGACCAGCCCGAGCACAGCGACGAGGGCGAAGGGAACCAGGAACCAGAGTGGAAGAATCGAGGTGAGCGCGCCGATCGGGTCGGCGGCGATCGCGGTGTTGAGCGACTTGGATGACCCGGCCAAAAGCAGCCCGAAGATCACGAGCACGACGGGAGCGATCGAGGCGCCGAAAGTCGTCCAGCCGACGACGCCGCGGCTGCGCGTGCCCCGCGGCAGGTAGCGCGAATAGTCCGCAGCGGCGTTGACCCAGCCCAGCCCGAAGCCGGTCATAACGAAGACGAGCGCCCCGATGACGGCCTCGGCGTTACCGGCCGGAAGAGCACCGACCTGGTCGAGGTGGATGCTCGGCAGCGCCAGCACGATGTATACGACTGTCAGCACGCCCGTGACGATGGTGATCCACAGCTGCAACTTCATGATCACTTCGAAGCCCGCGACCCCCGCCGCCACGATGAGTGCCGCAACTATCACGAGTGCGACAATCTTCGTGAGCACCCCCCCATCCCACCCGAGCCTGGTGAAGACGGTGGAGGTGGCGAGCACCGCGAGAGAGGTCAGCGCGGTCTCCCAGCCCACGGTGAGAATCCAGGAGAGCACTGCAGGCACGCGGTTGCCGCGCACGCCGAAGGTCGCCCGGCTGAGCACCATGGTCGGCGCAGAGCCACGCTTGCCGGCGAGCGCGATCACACCGCAGAGCAGGAAGGAGACGACGATTCCGATGATGCCGACAAGGGTCGCCTGCCAGAACGAGATGCCGAAACCGAGCACGAATGAGCCGTAGCTGATGCCGAGCACCGAGACGTTCGCGGCGAACCACGGCCAGAACAGACTGCTCGCTCTGCCCTTCCGCTCGGACTCGGTGATCGTGTTGATGCCGTTGGTCTCGATGCCGCGCTGGGCGGCTGCCCGCTTATCGGTCGTGGTCACGATTTCTCCCCTGGAATGATACCTGTTCAGACCTGTTCAGTCCGTGGCGATCAGGTTACTCCAGCGGCACGCTGCGGCGCAAGACTTCAGCCGCGCCGCTCGCGCGCATCGAGCCACGCGCTCGTCACCAGGCTGAGCGCAACTGCGGCCACGATGAATGCGAGGTCGACGACCGGCAGCAACCCGAGACCAAAGCGGTCGAGCAGCACTCCACCGAGCAGGGCGCCACCACCGATGGCGAAGTTGAAGGATGTCGTGAAGAATGCGGCCGCAAGGTCACGCACGCGTGCTGACGCTGCGTGCATCATCCGCGTCTGCAACAGGGAGGGGAGCCCGCCGAACACAGTGCCCCAGACCGCAATCGCCGCGATGACCACACCGGAAACATGCGGGAACAGCGCGAGAGCGGCAACCGGCACCAGCATGCCGCTGAGCAGAATCAGCAGTCCGCGGCGCGGGTAGCGGTCAGAGAGCAGGCCCGCGAGCGCAAGCCCGATCGCCCCGGCTCCCCCGTAGAGAAAGAGGAGTGGTGCGACTGCCGACTCATCGAAGCCGGTGACTCCGATCAGCCAGGGAGCGATGTAGGTGTAATAGAGGTTGTGCCCGGAGGCCACGACCACGATGAGCACGCAGACGACGATCACCGCCGGCAGGGTTCGATCACGCCGGGCGGGGATGGCTATCTCACCGGTCGCCAGGGTCACCCGATGTTCGACTGCAGGCAGAAAACGCGCAACCAGCACCGTGAGCACAACCATTACCACGGCTATCGACGCGAACGCCAGCCGCCAGCCGAGCGCGTGCCCGAGCGCAGTGCCGATCGGTACGCCAAGCACGAACGCGACCGTGCCACCGCCAGCCGTGATGGCGACAGCCCGACCGATCTGGTGCTTCGGAACGAGGTGCGCTGCATAGGCGCCGACGACGGCCCAGAACAGGCCGTGGGCGAGGCCGCCGAGCACTCGGGCGCCGACCAGCACCTCGTAGCGTGGCGCGATCGCGGCGAGCACACCCGCCGAGGCGTTGACCAGCAGCACGACAATCACGAGCGCTTTACGCGAGTACCGTCGCGTGAGCGCCGCGAGGGGCGTCGTCGAGACAACCACGGTTCCGGCGAAGATACTGACCAACAGTCCAACCTGCGATACCGAGACGTGCAGGTCGCGAGACATATCCGGCAGCAGCCCGGTCGGCAGAAATTCGCTCGTCACCGACGCGAAAATCGCCCCGGCGAGTACGATGAGTCCGACCAGGGGAAAAGCGGCGTTTGCGGTCCTGGGCGCGGGCACCGGGCATCCTTCTCGAAAGTGTGGGTCGTGCGCCGCCCGCGGGCCACGACGGACTGCGCCGCGACACCAAGCAGAATACTCTTGATGCCGTGACCATTGCCGCCCCGACGACACCTTCGACCCACTGGGTGCTCACCATCACCTGCGCAGATCAGCCGGGCATCGTTCACGCGATTAGCGGTGCGATCGTCGAAGCCAAGGGAAACATCACCGAGTCCCAGCAGTTCTCGAGCGACGACACCGGCACCTTCTTCATGCGCCTCCAGGTCGAGTCCTCGATCGACCGCTCCTCGTTCGAGCGCGCCCTGGCATCGATCGCCGAGCGATACGGCATGCAGCTGAAACTGGATGTCGTCGGCCGCCCCCTGCGCACCCTCGTTCTCGTCTCGACAGCCGCTCACTGCCTCAACGACCTGCTCTTCCGCGAGCGCGCCGGCCAGCTGCCGATCGAGCTTCCCCTCGTGCTCAGCAACCACCCCGACCTCGGGGGGCTGGCCGAGTTCTATGGCGTGCCGTTCGAGGCGCTCCCCATCGCATCGCCAGACGACAGGGCAGCATTTGAGGCGCGAGTGCTCGAAGCTGTCGAGGCGAACGACATCGAACTCGTGGTGCTCGCCCGCTACATGCAGATTCTGTCGCCCGAACTCTGCACGCGGCTTAACGGCCGGATCATCAACATCCACCACTCCTTTCTCCCCGGCTTCAAGGGCGCGAACCCGTATCGTCAGGCACATGCCCGCGGCGTGAAACTGATCGGTGCGACCGCCCACTTCGTCACGAGCGACCTTGACGAGGGCCCGATCATCGAGCAGAACGTGGTGCGCGTCGACCACTCCCGCACGCCGGCGGAGCTCATGGCCATTGGTCAGGACGAAGAAAGCCGCACCCTCACCCAGGCCGTCAAATGGTTCGCCGAGAACCGCGTGCTGCAGGATGGCGCACGCACCATCATCTTCAAATGAGCGCCAAAGCCGGGTCGAGCTCGTCGAGACCTCACCGACGCATAGCCCCCAACGACGCCCTCCGCTTCCTGCTCGAACTCTTCGCCCTGTTCTCGCTCGGCTTCTGGGGATACGTGGCCTGGCCGTTCCCGATCCCCGGCGTCTTCTTCATGATCGGCACTCCCCTGTTCGCGGCGCTCGTCTGGGCCCTGTTCCGCTCACCGAAGGCCGTGCTGCCGCTTGACCCGGTCGGCAAGGTACTTGTCGAGATCTTCGTCATGGGCGCTGCGGTCGGCGCGTGGTTCATGCTCGGCTACCCCATCGTTGGGTTGGTCTTTGGGGTGATCGCTGCGGTCAGCGGTTTCGTCAACGGTCGGCGAGAGTTCGCCAGCACCCGCTGACCCTGCACTTTTTTCGTCGAGTTGCATGTTGCGGACTGGTGCAGCGCGCTAGACAGCCCGAACATGCGACTCGAGGGCTGTCGCTACGCTGGGGGAGTGACGAGCATCCTGTTTCACTCAGCGCAGAAGCTCGACGCGCATGGCCAGGTTGACGATTTCTGGATGCTCGTGGCCGACGACAGCATCGTGGCGACCGGCTCGGGCCCGCGGCATCCTGATTCCGACGAATCCGTGAACGTGGGCGGGCGCTGGCTGGTTCCCGGATTCATTGACCTGCACGGGCACGGCGGAGGCGGATTCTCGTACGACGACGGGCCCGAGGCCATCGTGCCGGCATTGGCAACGCATCGTGCCCACGGCACCACCCGTTCCGTGCTCAGCCTGGTCACCAACCCACTCGCCGAGCTCATGGCGAGCCTCGGTGCCATCGCCGACATCGCTGCTGTCGACCCTCTCGTGCTCGGGTCCCATCTCGAGGGGCCGTTTCTCGCGCCGGCTCGCCGAGGAGCACACAACCTCGAGTTTCTGATCGAGCCACTGCCATACGACGTCGAGCAACTCATCGGCGCCGCACGTGGCAGCCTGCGCCAGATCACCATCGCACCGGAACTTCCGAACGCGTTCGACACCATCGATGTGCTCGTCGAGGCCGGTATCACGGTCGCCCTGGGCCACACCGAGGCCGATTTCGACCTGGCCAAGCGCGCCTTCGATCGGGGGGCGCGCATCCTGACGCACGCGTTCAACGCCATGCCGGGCATCCACCACCGCACACCCGGCCCCGTCGTCGCGGCGTTCGAAGACAGCCGGGTGACGATCGAGTTGATCCTCGACGGCAGGCACGTGCACCCGGAGGTAGCTGCCATGACGTTCGCCGCGGCTCCCGGCCGCGTTGCTCTCGTCACAGACGCGATGGCCGCAGCAGGCGCTGATGACGGGCACTACCGCCTCGGCAGCCTCAACGTGACCGTGCGCGACGGGCTCGCTGTGCTCTCGGGAACCGAGACGATCGCTGGATCAACCCTGACGCAGGATGTCGCGCTGCGCTGCGCCATCACCCAGGCCAGCGTCGCACCGCGCGACGCGGTGACCGCCATGACCGCAACCCCGGCGCGGGCGCTCGGGCTCGAGCACAGGCACGGGTACCTGAGCACAGGTTTCGCCGCGGATGCCGTGCTGCTCGATCACGACTGGCAGGTCACCGAGGTCTGGGCGGCGGGCCGGCGGCTTTAGCGGCAAAGCGGATCGAGCCAGTGAGGTTTCGACCCGCTACGCCCTACAGCCGCTCCCACTCGGGCTTGTTCGCCCAGGCGTACCGGTAGTAGTCCGCGTTCGACAGCGTCGACGCCGCGGCCTCGTCGACCAGCACTGTGACGTGCGGGTGCAACTGGATAGCGGATCCCGGAGCACTGGCCGTCACCGGTCCCTCCAGCGAGGCTTTCACAGCTGCGGCCTTCCACTCGCCGAAAGCGAGCAGCAGAAGGTGACGCGCCCGCCGGATCGTGCCGAGCCCCTGCGTGATGCAGTTGACCGGCACCTCATCTAACGATGAGAAGAACCGGGCATTATCGAGTCGGGTCTGCTGAGTGAGTGTCTTGACTCTGGTCAGCGACTCAAACGACGACCCCGGCTCGTTGAACCCGATGTGCCCGTCTGTTCCGAGCCCGAGGATCTGCAGGTCGATCCCGCCTGCCGCGATAATCGCTTGCTCGTAGTCTTCACCGGCGGTCTCGATCGGGCCGAGATGGCCGGGCACGCTAACCAGGGATGGAGTGAGGCGCAGGGGTACGACCACGTCGCGGGTGATGACTGCGCCGTAGCTCTCTGGGTGCCCGTTCGGCAAGCCGACGTACTCGTCGAGAGCGAAACCGCGAATCCGGCTGAGGTCGAGCGACCGCAGCTGGAGGGCGCGATAGACCACAAGTGGCGTCGATCCTGTTGCGAGGCCCAGTACAGCATCCGCCCGTTCCGCGACGAGCGACGCGATGATTTCTGCACCGAGCTCCCCCGCCTCGAGCGCAGTGGGGAGGATGACGACCTCAGCCATCAGCCAACACCCATCGAAGTCATGCCCACCAGCGCGGCCCCGACCGCTGCAGCGGGGAACCCCGGCGGCACGAGTTCGACTCGCGCCGACAGTTCGAGCGACGCGATGAACGGCGACACCGCGGCCCAGGAGTCGAGGCAGGCGCGCACGCCGGCAATGAGTGGTTCACCGAGCGAGGTGATGCCCCCGCCGATCACGACGGCGTCCACGTCGACGGTGAGCACGAGCACCCGCACTGCCGCCGCCACGTTATCGACCAGGCGCTGGCGCACCTCGATCGCAAGCGAATCACCGGAGTCGGCCGCCTCGAACAGGGCTTTGACGGGAAGTGGATGATCGCCCGGCCACTGCCGTGCGACCGCCGACCCCGACGCCACCATCTCGAGACAGCCGTGCTGGCCGCAGGTGCAGAGCGGACCGTTCGGGTCGATCGGTATGTGCCCGATCTCCCCGGCTGTTCCGCGCGAGCCGCGCCACAACTGCCCGCCGAGCACCAGGCCCGCCGCGAGACCCGTGCCGAGGTTGAGGTATGCCATCGAGTGCGTTCCGGGGTGTCCGAGAAGGTGGAAGGCGCCGACCGCCGCCGCGTTCACGTCGTTTTCGACACGCACGAGCACGCCGAGCCGCGACGACAGTTCACCACCAAGGTCGAGCCCGTTGAGACCCAAATTGACCGCATGCATTACGCGCCCGGAGCCTATGTCGACTGCACCGGGGATGCCGACCCCAACCGACTCAAACGTGTTCACGGCTACGCCCGCCTGCGCCGCCAGCCGTGCTACAACATCGACGGTCGACTCGAGCACTGCTTCAGCACCGAACCCGGTCGGAAGTCGCTGCTCGCCGACCACAGCACCCGTCTCGTCGAGTGCGACGGCATCCGTCTTGGTGCCTCCGATGTCTACGCCGATCCTCACTGTGGGTCCGTGCTCTCTGTTTGTCTGGCGGCAGTTCCTGTGGCGGCAGTTCCTGTGGCGGCAGCTTCGAGCGGGTCGAGGAGCGCCTGGGGAGTGGGGCGGGACGCCCCGTCGGTAGCGCGGTCTGCGTTCTGCCGGTCAGCACCCGGGCGGCCCATGTGCACGATGATGGTGGACGAATGCCGCGCCCCCGCGTCATCCACGAGACATCTCGATCATTTGATCGCGCCTGCGGTGAGGCCACCCACGAGGTGCTTCTCGATGAGGGCGAAGAGGATGACGACCGGCACAATCGCAATCAGGGACGCGGCGAACAGCTGGGCCCAGTTCTGTTGGTATGCGGTGACGTACGAGCTGATTCCGACTGTCAGCGGCTTGAGCGAGTCATCCTGAATCAAAGTCAAAGCGACCACGTATTCGTTCCACGCAGCGATGAAGGTAAACGTCACTGCGGTGACGATGCCGGGCAGCGTCAGGGGCAGCATCACGCGAAACATCGTGCACAGGCGACCGCAGCCGTCGAGCGCGGCGGCCTCCTCGATGACTTTCGGGATAGCAGCAAAGAAGCCCTGCAGAATCCAGAGCGCGAAGGCGATGTTGAATGCCGCGTCGGTGAGAATCAGCGCCGTGTACGTGTTGATCAACCCGAGGTCGTAGAACTCGCGGTAGATACCGACGACGAGGCTGGTCGGCGCGAACATCTGGGTGACGACCACGAGGCCGAGGAAGAGCATCCGCCCCCGAAACCGGAACCGGGCGGTGAAGTACGCCGCCGGAATAGCGACGACGATCACGATGAGCGTCGCAGACAGCGCGACGACGATAGACGTCTTCAGCCAGTTCTGAAAGGCCGGATCCGAGACCACCTGCACGAAGGCATTCGCTGTCCAGGTCTTGGGGAAAAAGGTCGGCGGCGTGGCCAATACCTCGCCGCTCGGTCGCAGCGCGTCGAGCAGCATGACGAGGTAGGGCGCCACGAAGAACACGATGACCGCGAGCCCGGCGATCGGCATCACCCAGCGACGCGCGCTCTTCCAGCCGCGAAGCCTCCGGCGGGGAATGGATGCGACACTCATGACTCGTTTCCTTCCCGCCAGTTGACGAAACGCAGATAGATCGCGACCGCGATGAGGATGACGATCACGTTGAAGACACCGGCTGCAGCGGCCAGGCCGACGTCGTGCTGGGCGCTCCTGAATGCCAGCTTGTACATGTAGGTGATCATCGTGTCGTTGCCGAACCCCGGGTTCGATCCGTTCAAGATCCAGATGATGGGGAAAGAGTTGAACACGTAGATCATGTTCAGCACCACACCGATGAGAATGGCCGGCCTAAGCAGCGGCAGGGTGATCTGCCGATAGATCTGCCAGGGACGCCCGCCGTCGATGCGGGCCGCCTCATAGACATCCCCGGGGATGCCATTGAGCCCGGCCACGAAGAGATATGCCGTAAAGGGTATGGAAACGAATACCCCAACGAGAATCATCGAGATCATGGTGAAATGCGGGTCGCCGAGCCAGTCGACTGGTTTCTGGATGAGGTGGATGCTCAGCAGAAGCTGGTTGAGGATGCCGTGGTAGTAGTCGTAGATCAGCCGGAACAGCTGGCTGGAAATGACGAGGGCAGCCGCCCACGGAACGATGACGGCCCAGCGCACAACACGACGACCGAAGAAACTCTTCGACAGAAACTGTGCGAGAGCGAGGCTCGCCACGATGGTGAGGACTACCACCGCGAAGACCCAGATGCCCGTGTTGCCGACAACCCGGGCCAGGTCTGGTCTGGTGAGGAAGCCGACGTAGTTCGAGACGCCAGCGCTGCCGGTGCGTAATCCGGTGATCGAATATTTTCCGAACGACGTGGCGACCAGCGTGATCGCCGGGTACAGCACCACGCCGATGATGAGGATGAGGGCCGGCGCGAGCCAGAGCAACGCCTCGGCGATGCTCGCGGTGCCGCTGTCGCGACGCCTGGCTCGCAGCCGGCCCCCGACCACTACTTGCCCGCCTCGGCCTGCGCCTGCAGGTCGTTGAGGAACTTCTGCGGGTCACCACCGGGAGCGACAGCGAGCCCGATGTTCTGCTGGATGGTGAGCTTGATCTTGTCCCACTCCGGGTCGTCAGTCGGGGTGAGGTGGATGTTCGGCAGGGTATCGAGGTAGACCTTCAGCTTCGGGTCGCTGCTGAACTCCTTGAGCCCTGTCGTCGTGACCGGCAGGAATCCCTCGGCCTTGATCCAGGTGTTGATCTCGCTCGGCGAGTAGTAGAGCTTGTAGAAGGCCTTGACTGCGGCCTGGTTGCCTTTCTTCTTGAACGACATCAGGTAGTCGGTGACGCCGTACGTCTGCGGCGCGGCCTTGTCACCAGACGGCATCGGCGCGATCGCGTACTTCACGCCGGTGTACTGGGTGTCGAGCGCGCCCTGCAGCGGGCTGAACCCGACCACCATTCCGGCTTTCCCCTGCTCGAACAGCGAGAAAGCGCCGTCCGTGCGGTTGGTGCTGCCCGGATTGTTCTGCGTCACAGTGTCTTTGACCGAAAGGTCACGCATGTACTCGAGCGTCTTCACGTTGGCCGCGGAGTTGAGCGTCCACTTGCCGTCTTTCTTGAAGTCGCCGCCGTTGTTGAACAGCCAGATCGCGAATTCGGCCTGCGCCTCCTCAGGCCCGAGCGGCTGTGCGTAGCCGACCGAACCGTCCCCGAGAGCCTGGATCTTTTTCGCGTCAGCGGTGAATTCGTCCCACGTGGCCGGCGCCTTCGAGATACCGGCTTTAGTGAAGATGGCTGTGTTGTAGAACAGCGCACGGGCAGACGAGAGGTCGGGCATCCCATAGAACTTGCCCTTGTAGGTTCCGCTCTTCACGAACGCCGGGATGATGTCTGCCTTCGTCGCCGCCGGAAGCACCTCGTCTGAGTTGTAGAGCAGACCGTCTGCGGCATAGCTGGCGTATGCATTCTCATTGAGGATGTCTGGCACGTTGCCGGTCTGCACCATCGTCGAAGACTGCTGGTCGAGGTCGTTCCAGTTGATGATCTGCAGGTTGAGCTTCACGCCAGTGGTCTTCTCGTACTTGGTCGCGAAGGCATCCCAGAATGCCTTCGTGTGATCTTTGCTGTACTCGGCGATGACCACTTTGATCGACGACACTCCGCCGCTTGATGTCGAACTCGATGCGCCGGTTGAGCCACAGGATGTGAGGGCGAGAGTCGTCACAGCTGCGGCAGCAATCACAGCCCCGAGCCTCAGAGATTTCTTCACGGATGTTCTCCCTTGGTGGGGTGATTTTTTTGAGACCCCCGGTTCGAGGGACCTCTGAATCATCACGCCTCAGGCGAATTACGTCAAGACCCCTAACAAATGTTGTAACAGGGTGTTTACACGTGAAAGACACGCGTCAGGACACGCCGAGCTGGGCCGAGATCACCATGACGGATGCCCCGCGCAAGACGATGTCGTCGCCGAGCGTGGTCATCCGCAGCACCAGCTCAGAGTGGAATTCGGCCATCGTGCGGCGGCGGATGGTGTCGATCGTCGACTGCAGAAGCTCCCCGTCGAGCAGTCGTGGCGGCCCTGTCAACACGATCTCGACGAGGTTTAGCGCCCCGACGATCGGCGCCAGGGCGATGCCCAGCCGCTCCCCCGCCTGCCGCAGGATGAGCGTGCGCTCCTCATCGGACAGAGCCCGCTCGAGCTTCTCGTCGAGGCGGGGACTTGCCAGCCAGGTCTCCAGGCAGCCGTGCTTTCCGCAGCTGCAGAGGTCGCCCCCATCGGTGCCGACAACGACGTGACCGATCTCGCCAGCAGCGAACCGGCTGCCGAAGAGCGGACCCCCGCCGAGCAGCAGCCCGGCGCCGACACCGTGCCCGACCTTGATCAGCATCATGTCGCCGTCTGCGTGGCCGAAGCTGTGTTCGGCCAGTACGGCGGCGTTCGCATCATTGGCCACAACGACGGCCAGCCCGAATCGCTCAGCCATGATCGACTGCAGCTCGACCCCCTCCCACCCGAGGTTGGGCGCGGTGAGCACGACCCCGCTGAGGTCGACGACACCGGGTGACCCGATCCCCATTCCCAGGATCGGTGCCGTTGCCTGTTTTATGAGAGATGCCGCGAGCGCGCTCACCTTGTCGAGGGCATCCTGGCCGGTGCTGCCCGCGAGTGGAACATCGGCTCTGCTGAGGATAGTTCCGTCGAGGTCGAGAACTGCACCCTTGAAAATCTCGTACTCGCTGAGGTCGATGCCGATGATCTGGAAGGCGCCTCGGTCGATGTCGAGAAGTGTCGCCGGTTTACCCAGGCGTGCACCCTCACGCTGGCCCTTCTCGACGACCAGCCCGTCGGCCATCAGCTCGGTAACCAGGTCGGAAATCGTGACGCGGGTGAGCCCGGTGCTGCGGGCGACATCCGCTCGACTCTGGCCCGCCGCCGAGTACAGAGTCTGCAGCACCAGAGCGCGATTATGGCCGCGAGCGTGCTCAGGAAGCACCTTCGTACTCGGCCGCAGGACGCGCCCTGTCGCGAACGAACCAGCCGTGCGCTTGGTGTAGTTGGGCCCCGAGCGCTTGGGCGCCGGTCGTTCCGTTGGCTCCATGTTTGTTAGTAAAGCTTACGAACGGGGAGGGTGCAACGCGGGGCACGCGTCGCCCGGCTCTCACCGCCCGTGATTGTGCCAGGCCGTCTCGATT